>NZ_JBEORH010000015.1:0-117262 GCF_040302165.1 Nocardioides sp. NPDC127503
GGTCGAGATGGCACCTGGGTGCCATCTCGACCGACCTAGGTGCCATCTCGACCGACCTGAGTGACGTCTCGGCCGGCGGGGGTGACGTCTCGGCGGGGGTCTAGACGGTTGTCGTGCTCGGCGGGGTCACGAGCGTCCGCAGGACCTTGCGGCGGTGGTGGATGGCCTCGGCGCTGAAGATGACGAGGGCGATCCAGACGATCGCGAAGCCGGCCCAGCGGCCGGGAGGCATCGCCTCATGGGCGATGAAGACGCCGACGGCGAACTGCAGGATCGGGGCGAGGTACTGGAGCAGCCCGATCGTGACCATCGGGACCCGGATGGCGGCCGCGCCGAAGCAGGCCAGCGGCACGACGGTGATGACGCCGAGGCTGATCAGGAGGAGTACGTGGAGGGCACCGTGACCGAAGAGCGTGCCGTTGCCGGTGGCCTGGAGGGCGATGATCAGGGCCAGCGCGAACGGCGCCGTCACGGCGGTCTCGACGGCCAACGACTCGAACGGCCCGACCCCCGCGCTCTTCTTGAGCAGCCCGTAGGTGCCGAAGGAGAAGGCCAGGATCAGCGCGACCCACGGCAGCCGGCCGTAGTCGACGGTGAGCACGATGGTGGCCACGAACGCGATCCCGAGCGCCACCCACTGCAGCTTCCGCATCCGCTCGCGCAGGATGATCACGCCCATCAACATCGTGACCAGCGGGTTGGTGAAGTAACCCAGGCTCGTCTCCACGATCCGCCCGTTGTTGACGCCCCAGATGTACGTCACCCAGTTGATCGAGATCACCGCCGCAGCCGCAGCCAGCAACACGAGCTTGCGCCCGTCGCGCAGGATCGCGGCCACCTGCGCACGGCGCCCCACGATCAGCACCAGTGCTCCGGCCACCACCAGCGACCACAGGATCCGGTGTCCCAGGATCTCCCAGGCCCCGGCGGGCTCCATGAGCGGGAAGTAGAGCGGGAACGCTCCCCACATGATGTAGGCAGCGGCGCCGAACATCACTCCACGCCGTTGCTCATTCACGTCGCAACGGTACTGCCAGGGGCCGGAAACCCTTTACCGAATATCGCGCCTCGGCTCAGACGGAGCGGACCGCGACGACGTCGGCGAAGGCCTCGAGGGCCTTGCGGACGGGCCCCTCGGGCAGCGGCGCGAGGGCGGCCTTGGCCTCCTCGGCGCGCGACTGGACGTAGGTGCGAGCCTCGGCCAGCGCCGGGTGGGCGCGGAGGAGACCGACACACTCAGCCAGAGCAGCATCGTCGGTGAGGTCGCTGTCGAGCAGCTCCAGGAGCCGGGCGTCGCCGGCGTCGGTGGAGCGGCGAGCCAGCAGCACCGGGAGCGTCGGGACGCCCTCACGGAGGTCGGTCCCCGGCGTCTTGCCGGACTCGTCGGAAGCGATGTCGAGGATGTCGTCGGAGAGCTGGAAGGCGACGCCGACGATGTCGCCGTAGGCGAGCAGCGCGTCCTGGATCTCCTTGTCGGCGCCGGCGAAGAGCGCACCGTAGAGAGCCGAGGTGGCGATCAGGACGCCGGTCTTCCCGGCGAGCACCTCGAGGTGGTGGTCGACCGGGTCGACACCTTCGGGCGGCGCAACGCCTTCGAGGATCTGACCCTCGACGAGCTTGGCGAAGGTGGCCGCCTGGATGCGTACGGCCTCCGGGCCCAGCTGGGCGGTCAGCTCGGAGGAGCGGGCGAAGAGGAAGTCGCCGGTCAGGATGGCGACGTGGTTGTCGAAGCGGGCGTTGGCGGTGTCCTCACCGCGGCGCACGAGCGCCTCGTCCATGACGTCGTCGTGGTAGAGCGAGGCCTGGTGGGTCAGCTCGACGACGCAGGCGGCGGTGATGACCTCGTCGGCGAGCGTGTCCGGGCCGTACTCGGCGGCCAGCAGCACCAGCAACGGCCGGAACCGCTTGCCGCCGGCCTCCAGCAGATGGGAGGCCGCTTCCGTGACGAACGGAGAGCTGCTGCGGGCGTAGCCCGCCAGCTTCTCCTCCACGATCGCCAGCCGAGCGCGCAGCCGCTGCTCGAGCTCGGGATCGGTGATCGGGAGGGCGAGTTCAGGGGCTCGGTCGGTGGGTGCGCTGGTGCTCACCCGATGAATCCTCCCGCATCCACCAACAGGCTGAGCACAGGGCCCGGAATTACACCCAACAAGACGGTGGCGACAGCGCTCAGTGCGATCACGACGGTGGTGGCGTACGACGGGGTCACGACCGCGGCCGCGTCCTCGCGCGGATCGGTGAAGAACATCAGCATCATCACGCGTACGTAGAAGAAGATCGCGATGATGCTCGAGCAGATCGCGACCGCGACGACGGGCCACTGACCGGCGCCCAGCGCGGCGGCGAAGACGCCCCACTTGCCGATGAACCCGCCGGTCAGCGGCAGCCCGGCCATCGAGAGCAGGAAGACGGCGAAGGTCGCCGCGACCCAGGGGTTGGAGCGGCCCAGGCCGGCCCAGCGGTCCAGCGAGTTGACCTCGCCGTTGGGCCCGCGCACGAGGGAGACGATCGCGAAGGCGCCGAGAGTCGCGAACCCGTAGGCGGTCAGGTAGAAGAGCACCGCCTGGGTGGAGCCGAAGGCGTCGGTCTGTACGCCGAGGAGGCCGGTCAGCAGGAAGCCGGTGTGGGCCACGGCGGAGTAGCCGAGCATCCGCTTCACATCGGTCTGGACCACCGCGAAGGAGGCGCCGAGCAGCATCGTCAGCACGGCGATGACGCCGATCGCCGGGCGCCAGATGTCGCCCTCGGCACCGAAGGCGACGTAGAAGAGCCGGAGCATCGCGGCGAACGCGGCGATCTTGGTGGCCGCGCTCATCCACGCGGTGACCGGCGTCGGAGCGCCCTGGTAGACGTCGGGGGTCCAGGAGTGGAAGGGCACCGCGCCGGTCTTGAAGAGCAGGCCGACGGCCATCAGGCCGATGCCGAGGAGCAGGAGGGGGCTGGAGCCGTCCTCGGCCGCCACCTCACCGATCTCGGCCAGCGACATCGACCCGGCGAAGCCGTAGACCAGCGCGAGACCGTAGAGGAAGATGCCGGAGGAGAACGCGCCGAGCAGGAAGTACTTCAGCGCCGCTTCCTGGGAGAGCAGCCGGCGGCGACGCGCCAGCCCGGTCAGCAGGTAGAGCGGCAGGGACAGCACCTCGAGGGCGACGAAGAGCATCAGCAGGTCGCCCGAGATGCAGAAGAGCATCATCCCGCCGACCGCGAACATCATCAGCGGGTAGACCTCGGTGTGCTCCAGGCCCCGCTGGGACGCGGTGCGCTCGGCCGGTGTGCCCGGCAGGGCCGCGGCCTGACCTGCGAAGGCGCTCACGCCGTTGTCGAGGCGGCGCTCGGCGAAGAGCGCGACACCGCCGAGCGAGACCAGCAGCACCAGTCCCTGGGAGAAGACCCCCGGGCCGTCGACGATGAGGGCGCCCTCGCCGGTCGAGGCGCCGAGGCTGGACCCGGCGCCGACGGCGACGGTCCCGGCGAGAGCGGCGACCAGGCCCGCCAACGCCAGCGACACCTGGGTGTTGAACCGCGCGGCACGCGGCGCGAAGGCCTCCACCACGACGCCGGCGCACGCGACGCCCAGCACCAGCAGGACGGGCCAGAGGGTGGCGTACGAAATTCCGGGGGACTCGAACATCGCGTCACTCACCTGCCTGGATGACATCAACAAGAGGAGCCACGACCGGCTGGGCCGCTGAGATCAGCGGTCCGGGGACGAAGCCGAAGAAGAGAAGGGCGACCAGCAGCGGAACGAGTACGCCGACCTCTCGCCGATTGAGATCGGGGACCGGTTTGGAGAGCTGAGCGGGTCCGGTGAAGATCCGCTGGTAGGCCCACAGCACGTAGATGGCTGCGAGCACGATCGCGGTGACCGCGATGACGCCGACCAGCCAGTGGTAGTCGAAGGCGCTGATCAGGACCAGGATCTCGGAGACGAACTGGCTCAGGCCCGGCAGACCGGCGGTCGCCAGACCGGCGATGAGGAACGTGCCGGCGAGCACCGGGGTTGCCTTCTCCATCCCCCGCATCGACGAGATCGAGGCGGTGCCCTTGCGGGCGATCAGGAACCCGGCGATCAGGAACATCGCCGCGGTCGCGACCCCGTGGTTGACCATGTAGAGGATCGACCCGACCAGGCCCTCGCGGGTGGCCGCGAAGATGCCGAGGGTGATCAGCCCGAAGTGCGACAGCGAGGTCAGACCGATCAGGCGGAGCAGGTCGTCCTGCCCGATCGCCAGCACTGCGCCGTAGACGATCGAGATCAGCGCGAGCACGATGACCACGGGTGTCGCCCAGGCGGACGCCTCCGGCACCAGGCCCAGGCAGAGCCGGATCATTCCGAAGGTGCCGATCTTGTCGAGGACGCACACCAGGAGCACCGAGGTCGGCGTGGTGGCCTGCTCGGTGGTGTCGGCCAGCCAGGTGTGCACCGGGAACAGCGGCGCCTTGACCGCGAACGCGATGAACATCGCCACGAAGATCCAGCGCTCGGCGGTGGTGCCGATGTCGAGCTGGGCGAGGTCGCTGATCAGGTACGACGGCGACCCAGCCTCCGAGGAGACCACGAAGAAGCCGATCAGCGCACCCAGCAGCACCAGCCCGCCGCCGAGCTGGAACATCAGGAACTTGAGCGCGGCGCGGGCCCGGTTGGGGCCGCCGTGCTGGCCGATCATGAAGTACGCCGGGATCAGCGTCGCCTCGAAGGCGATGTAGAAGAGGAAGAGATCGCCGGCGGTGAAGGTGAGCAGCGCGAAGGCCTCCAGGGCCAGCGCCCAGGCGTACCAGCGCTTGTCGTGGTCCTTGACCGCCGCGACCATCACCAGCGGCACCAGGACGACGGTCAGCATCACCATCAGCTTCCCGAAGCCGTCCATCTCGAGCGCCCAGTGGACGCCGAGCGGCTCGATCCACACCAGATCGGTGTCGGGGGCCGTGAACATCGTGACGATGCCGGCGATCAGGGTGGCGATCGCGAAGCCGAAGGCCCACGCCTTGGGCCGGGCCGGCATCACCGCGGTGATCAGCGCGCCCGCGAACGGGACGAGGACGAGGGTTGTCAGCAAGTCAGCTCACCACGATCAGGGCCAGGGCGACGAGGACCGTCCCGCCGAGGACGGAGAGGGCGTAGGAACGTACGTAGCCGGTCTGTGTCTTGCGGAGCTCACCGGCGATCGCCGCGAGGGCGATCGGGCCACCGCTCATCAGGCCGTCGACGGCGTACTTGTCGGTCGCGAGGGCGCCGCGGGTGAGCGCCATCCCGGGCGGCACCACGACGTCCTCGATGTGCGGGACGTGCAGGTAGGGAGTCGGCTCGGTCGTGATCGGGCGACGCCCGAAGACGAACCCGGCGGCAGCGACCCCGATCGCGACGACGAGCACCGCGAGGACGGAGGTCGCCCAGACCGGGAGCGGACCGTGGTGCTCGGCGTGGCCGATCGCGACCACGGGCTCGAGCCAGTGCTCGATCCAGCCGCCGAGCGCGAAGACACCACCGAGAACCGACAGCGCGGCCAGGACGACGAGCGGACCGGTCATGATCCGCGGCGACTCGTGCGGATGTACGCCCTCGGGCCAGCGCTTGCGGCCGAAGAAAGCGAGCATCATCAGGCGGGTCATGTAGAACGCCGTCACACCGGCGGCCAAGAGGGCGATGATGCCGACCAGCCAGCTCTCGGCGAAGGCGACCTCGAGGATCTTGTCCTTGGACCAGAAGCCGGCGAAGCCGGGGAACCCGATGATGGCCAGGTAGCCCATCGAGAAGGTGAGGAACGTGACCGGGAGAGCCCGGCTCAGGGCGCCGTAGTGCTTGAGGTTCACGTCGTCGTTCATGCCGTGCATCAGGGACCCGGCGCCGAGGAACATGTTGGCCTTGAAGAAGCCGTGGGTGAGCAGGTGGAAGATCGCGAACGCGTAGCCCGGCCCGCCGAGCCCGGCGGCCAGCATCATGTAGCCGATCTGGCTCATCGTCGAACCGGCCAGGACCTTCTTGATGTCGTCCTTCACGCAGGAGATCGCGGCACCCCAGATGATCGTCACCAGGGCGACGACCACGACGGCGGTCGAGGCGGCCTCGGCTGCGTCGAAGATCGCGCTCGACCTGACGATCAGATAGACGCCCGCCGTGACCATCGTGGCCGCGTGGATCAGGGCCGAGACCGGAGTCGGGCCCTCCATCGCGTCCAGCAGCCAGCCCTGCAGCGGCACCTGGGCGGACTTTCCGCAGGCGCCGATGAGCAGCAGGATGCCGAGCCAATTGAGGGTGGTCGTGGTGGTGTCGCCGATGTCGATCGCGGAGAACGACGTCGAGCCGAAGGTGACGAAGCAGAGTGCGATCGCCAGCGAGAGCCCCATGTCGCCGACCCGGTTCATCACGAACGCCTTCTTGGCGGCGGCGGCCGCGGACGGCTTGTGCTGCCAGAAGCCGATCAGCAGGTAGGACGCCAGGCCGACGCCCTCCCAGCCGAGGAAGAGGCCGACGTAGTTCTCCGCCAGCACCAGCATCAGCATCGCGGCGAGGAACAGGTTGAGGTAGCCGAAGAACCGGGTGCGACGCTGGTCGTCGGCCATGTAGCCGACCGAGTAGACGTGGATCAGCGTGCCGACACCGGTGATGAGCAGCAGGAACAGGCTGGAGAGCTGGTCGTAGAGGAGGTCGAACCCGACGCTCAGATCACCCGTGTCGAACCAGGTGTAGAGGTGCTGGACGACCTGCCTGCTCTCCTCGTCACGACCGAGGGCGGCGATGAAGAGGACGAGCGACAGCACGAAGGAAGCACCCGCGAGCCCGACCGCGAGCCAGTGCCCGATCCGGTCGAAGAGTGCCGGCGCCAGCGGGCGCCCGATCAGGATCAGGGCCGCACCGGCGAGGGGCAGCGCGATGACCAGCCAGATCAGCGAGAAGACGCCGCTGGCCTCGACAGGGTTCACCACTTGAGCATCCTTGGCTCGTCGACCGAAGCCGTGTTTCTGGTGCGGAAGATGGTCATGATGATCGCCAGCCCGACGACCACCTCAGCGGCCGCGACGACCATCACGAAGAACGCGGTCACCTGCCCGTCGAGGTTGCCGTGCATCCGGCTGAACGCCACCAGGGCCAGGTTGGCCGCGTTGAGCATGAGCTCGACGCACATGAAGACGACGATGGCGTTTCGCCTGGTCAGCACGCCGATCGTGCCGATCGTGAAGAGGATGGCGGACAGGATGACGTACGCCGTGGTGTTGTCTGTCATGCCGCCGCCTCCGTAGCGCAAGCGCCATCATACGAACGCGGCGGCATGTTGATCCCATGACTCGCTCGCTGACGCTCGCTCATGCGTCCTCTCCTTCGTCCGCACGACCGCCGGCGAGGATGGCCGGGACCGACTTCGTGCTCTGCGACCCGTCCGGCAGCAGCGCCGGGGTGTCGTTGCTGTTGTGCCGTGCGAAGGTGCCCGGTGGGGGCAGCGGGCCGAGGTGCTTGCCGCTCTTCGCGTAGTCGGCGACCCGCTGCTGAGCCAGGTCGGTCTGGCTCTGCTTCGGGTCGATCCGCTCACGGTGAGCGAGCACCATCGCGCCGATCGCGGCGGTGATGAGCAGCGCGCTGGTCGCCTCGAAGGCGATCACGTAGCGCGAGAAGAGAAGGTCGGCGAGGCGCTGTACGTTGCCGCCCTCGTTGGCGCTGGCCAGCCCGCGCATCGTGGCGATGCTCGCCTGACCGACGCCTGCGATCAGCGTCGCGCCCAGCCCGACCCCGAGGATGACGGCGAGCACCTTCTGCCCCGCGATCGTCTCCTTGAGCCGGTCGGAGGTGTCGACGCCGACCAGCATGATCACGAACAGGAACAGCATCAGAATCGCGCCGGTGTAGACCACGATCTGCACCGCGAACAGGAACGGTGCCTCCAGCGTTGCGTACATCATCGCCAGCCCGATCATCACGACCGCCAGCGACAGCGCGGCATGCACCGGCTTGCGCGCGAACAGGAGTCCCATCGCCGCGATCACCATGACCGAGGCGAGGATCACGAAGCTCATCGGATGGGCTCCTTGGGCTCCGGTGCGTAGTAGGAGGTGTCGTCGTTGCCGAGGAACATCGGGTGCGGAGGCGCCTCCATCCCGTCCTCGAGCGGCGCGAGCAGGTCCTGCTTCTCATAGATCAGGCTCTCGCGGGTGGTGTCGGCGAGCTCGTACTCGTTGGTCATCGTCAGCGCCCGCGTCGGGCAGGCCTCGATGCACAGCCCGCACAGGATGCAGCGCAGGTAGTTGATCTGGTAGACGCGGCCGTAGCGCTCCCCCGGGGAGTAGCGCTCCTCCTCGGTGTTCTCCGCGCCCTCGACGTAGATCGCGTCGGCCGGGCACGCCCACGCGCACAGCTCGCAGCCGATGCACTTCTCCAGGCCGTCGGCGTGCCGGTTGAGCTGGTGCCGGCCGTGGAAGCGCTCCTCGGTCGGCTCCTTCTGCTGCGGATACTGCTCGGTGACCGGCTTCTTGAACTGCGTCCCGAACGTCACCGCGAACCCGCTCACCGGGTCCCAGAAACGCTCCTTGAACGAGCGGTCGTCGTTGCTCACTTGGCCTCCTCAGGAGACGGAAGAATGCGTACGCCGTTGGTGGCTGTCTGCACGGCCGGCGGTCCGAACACCAGCGGCTGCGCGGCACCCCGCACCGCCCCGCCCTGCGGCAGGGTGGGCGTCGGAAAGCCGCCGGTTGGCTTGGTGACCTGGGCCTCCTTCTCCGGAAGCCGGTTGAGGAAGCCGAGCACGACGACCACCGTGACGGCCAGACCGAAGCCGAAGAGGATCCAGTTGGGACTGAAGCCGCCCTGGATCGCGGCCATCTTGATCACCGCGACGACGACGATCCAGGCGAGGCTCGCCGGCAGCAGGACCTTCCAGCCGAGCGACATGAACTGGTCGTAGCGAAGCCGCGGAAGCGTGCCGCGCAGCCAGATGAAGACCCAGATGAAGAAGAACATCTTCAGGAAGAACCACAGCACCGGCCAGTAGCCCTCGTTGGCGCCGGCCCAGACGGTGCCGAGGCCGAGCGGGGCCCGCCAGCCACCGAGGAACAGCGTGGTGGCGAGCGCGCTGACGGTGGCCATGTTGATGTATTCGGCCAGGAAGAAGAGCGCGAACTTCAGGCTGGAGTATTCGGTGTGGAAACCACCGACCAGCTCGCCCTCGGCCTCGGGGAGGTCGAACGGCGCGCGGTTGGTCTCGCCGACCATCGAGACGCAGTAGATCACGAAGGACGGCAGCAACAGGGCGCCGAACCACCAGTCCGTCTGGGCCGCGACGATCTGGCTCGTGGACAGGCTGCCGGCCATCAGGAAGACGGTGACGAGCGCCAGGCCCATCGAGACCTCGTAGGAGATCATCTGGGCGCTGCTTCGGAGGCCACCGAGCAGGGAGTACGTCGAGCCCGATGCCCAACCGCCCAGCACGATCCCGTAGATGCCGATGCTGGCGATGGCCATCACGAACAGCACCGCGACCGGCATGTCGGTCAGCTGCAGCGGCGTCTGTACGCCGAAGAGATTGACCTCCGGACCGAACGGGATCACCGAGAACGTCACGAACGCCGGCACCGTGGCGAGGATCGGGGCGGTGATGAAGACGATCTTGTCGGCCTTCTCCGGGGTCAGGTCCTCCTTCAGCGCCAGCTTCACGCCGTCGGCGAGCGACTGGAGCAGACCGAAAGGCCCGTGCCGGTTAGGCCCGATGCGGTGCTGCATCCGGGCCACGACCTTGCGCTCCCACCAGATGTTGAACAGCGTCAGCACGACGCAGACGACGAAGACCAGCACGACCTTGATCGCGATGATCCACCAGGGGTCCTGGCCGAACTGCTCCAACCCGTTCACTGCTGTGCTCCCTCTACAGTGACCGTCGAGCCAGGCGACGCGAGGTCCGCCCAGACGCCTCGGCCGAAGCTGTTCGTCGGCACCCACACGGTGTTGTCGGCCAGCTCAGCCGGAAGCGCCGGGAGTGTCCAGCTCCCCCGGTCCCCGGTGATCGTCACGACGTCACCGATCTCCTCGTGGAGCGCTGCCGGGATGCGTACGAACGCCGGTCGCGCGGTCGCGGCCAGCGCCTTGTCGCCGCTCTGAAGCGTCCCGTTGTCGAGCATCAGTCGCCAGGTCGCCAAGTGGAAGCCTTCCCCGTCGGTCGAGCCGCCGGAGCCGCTAGGCGGAGGCGTGTCGAGACCAACACGGTCCCCTGCCACGCTCGATGAAGCCGTGTTGGTTTCGACACCGCTCGCTGCGCTCGCGGGTCTGAACGGAGTGGCCCCAACCAGCGAGGTCGTGATGTGGCCGAGGACCTCGGCGTCGGAGTAGGCGGCGGGCTTGTCGAAGACCTTCGGGAACGGGCGGCGGCGGCCTTCCCAGGTGACGAAGGTGCCGGCCTTCTCTGAGGCGGTGGCGACCGGGAGTACGACGTCGGCGCGCTCGGTCACGGCGGTGACCCGCTGCTCGAGGCTGACCACGAAGCCGGCCTGGTCGAGGGCGGCCAGGAAGGCGGCGGGGTCGGCGGTGTCGTCGGGGTCGACGCCGGCGACCACCAGGGCGCCGAGGCCGGCGCGGACCATGGCCTCGGCGTCGAGGCCACCTTCACCGGGCAGCAGGTCTGCCTCGACCGCACCGCGGTCGCCGGCACGACGCGGCACCCAGGCGAGCCTGGCGCCGGTGCGGTCGGCGAGCTCGGCGGCGGCGGTGTAGGCGCCGGGGCTGTTCGCCAGCCGCTCGCCGACCAGGATCACCGAAGCCTCGGTGACCCCGCTGACCTGGGACAACGCGTCCTTCTCAGCACCGGGAGCGGTCAGGACGGCCTCGGCTCCGAGCTTGCGCGAGCCCTCCGAGGCGTACGGACTCAGGGTGGTGATCCGCAGCCCCGCCTTGTTGGCCTTGCGCAGCCGGAGGAAGAGCGTCCCAGCCTCGTCCTCGGGCTCCAGGCCCACCAGAACGACATGGTCGGCGGCGTCGAGGTCGGCGTAGGTGACGCTCGTCCCGGCGACCCGCGAGCGCAGGAAGCCGGTCTCCTCCTCCGACAGCGGCCGCGCGCGGAAGTCGATGTGAGGGGTGCGAAGCGTGCGGGCGAAGGCGGCGTAGGCCTTCGCGTCCTCCAGTGTCAGACGGCCACCGGGCAGTACGCCCACCGAGCCGGCACCGGTCAGACCCTGGGCGGCGACGGCGACGGCCTCGAGCCAGGACGCCGGCCGGAACTCGCCGTCCTCACGGACCATCGGCGAGGTGAGCCGGTCACGGACGGCATAGCGGAAGCCGAACCGGTCCTTGTCGGAGATCCACTCCTCGTTGACCTCCGGGTCGTTGCCGGCGAGACGGCGCATCACCTTGCCGCGGCGGTGGTCGATGCGGATCGCGGCGCCACAGGCGTCGTGCTCGGCGACGCTCGGGGTGGAGACCAGGTCGAACGGCCGAGCCCGGAACCGGTAGTCGTCCGAGGTCAGCGCGCCCACGGGGCAGATCTGGATGACGTTGCCGGAGAAGTAGGACGAGAACGGCTTGTCCTCGGCGATGCCGATCTGCTGCTGCGCGCCACGCTGGATCAGCGCGATCCCAGGGTCGCCCGGGATCTCGGCGGCGAAGCGGGTGCAGCGCTGGCAGACGATGCACCGCTCACGGTCGAGGAGCACGTTGGGCGAGAGGTTGATCGGCTTCGGGAAGGTCCGCTTGGTCCCCTCGAAGCGGGTCTCACCCTGGCCGTGGGACATCGCCTGGTTCTGCAGCGGGCACTCGCCGCCCTTGTCGCACACCGGGCAGTCCAACGGGTGGTTGACCAGGAGAAACTCCATGATCCCGTGCTGGGCCTTCACCGCCGTGGAGTTCTGCGTCTCCACCACCATGCCCTCGGCGACCGGGATCGTGCAGGAGGCCTGCGGCTTCGGGAAGCCGCGGCCGTTGCCGGCGTCGGGGATGTCGACCAGGCACTGCCGGCAGGCGCCGACGGGCGCGAGCAGCGGGTGGTCGCAGAAGCGCGGGATCTCGATCCCGGCCTCCTCGGCCGCCCGGATCACCAGCGTGCCCTCGGGCACCGTCACATCGGCGCCGTCGATCTTGACGGTCACATCGGTCACTGAACTGCCTCCGCCCATGCGGTCGACTTCTTGGCGTCGAAGGGACAGCCACCCTGCTCGAGATGGGCGAGGTATTCGTCCCGGAAGTACTTGATCGAGCTCGTGATCGGGCTCGTCGCACCATCACCCAGCGCACAGAACGAGCGGCCTAGGATGTTGTCGCACTGGTCGAGCAGCAGGTCGAGATCCTCAGGCTTTCCGTCGCCCTTCTCCAGCCGCTCCAGCACCTGCACCAGCCACCAGGTGCCTTCGCGGCACGGGGTGCACTTGCCACACGACTCGTGCTTGTAGAACTCCGTCCAGCGCAGCACGGCGCGCACCACGCAGACGGAGTCGTCGAAGATCTGCAGCGCGCGGGTGCCGAGCATCGAGCCGGCCGCCTGCACCCCTTCGAAGTCCAGCGTCACGTCCAGGTGCTCCTGGGTGAACAGCGGCGTCGAGGAGCCACCCGGGGTCCAGAACTTCAGCTCATGCCCTTCGCGTACGCCGCCGGCCAGCTCGATCAGCTTGCGCAGCGTGATGCCGAGCGGTGCCTCGTACTGCCCCGGCTTCTTGACGTGCCCGGAGAGCGAGAAGATGCCGACGCCGGCCGACTTCTCGGTGCCCATGGCGGCGAACCAGTCGGCGCCGTTCTTCACGATCGCGGGCACCGAGGCGATCGACTCGGCGTTGTTGATCACGGTCGGGCTCGCGTAGAGACCGGCGACGGCCGGGAACGGCGGCCGCAGCCGCGGCTGGCCGCGGCGCCCCTCGAGCGAGTCGAGCAGCGCGGTCTCCTCACCACAGATGTAGGCCCCGGCACCGGCGTGCACGACCAGCTCGAGGTCGTAGCCGGAGCCGTGGATGTTCGTGCCGAGGTGGCCGGCCGCGTAGGCCTCACGGACGGCGGCCTGCAGCCGCCGGATCACGTGCAGCACCTCGCCGCGTACGTAGATGAAGGCACGCTCCGCGCGGATGGCGTAGGAGGAGATGATCACGCCCTCGACGAGAGTGTGGGGCGAGGCCATCATGAGCGGGATGTCCTTGCAGGTGCCTGGCTCGGACTCGTCGGCGTTGACCACCAGGTAGCGCGGCTTGGGGTTCTCGGGGTCGGGCGGCGGCAGGAAGCCCCACTTCACCCCGGTCGGGAACCCGGCGCCACCGCGGCCGCGGAGCCCGGAGTCCTTGACCATCGTCTGTACGTCCTCGGGGGCCATCCCGAGAGCGACGTCGAGCGCGTCGTAGCCACCCTGCTCGGCGTAGGCGGGCAGGGTCCAGGCCCGCTCGTCGGCCCAGTTGGCGGTGAGCACCGGGGTCAGAGTGTCAGTCATCGGACGCCTCCTCGGCGATCGTCTCCGACTCGGCGCGACGGGTGTCGGCCACCTCGACGGCCTCGGGCAGCTCCTCCGGTACGTCGGCGGAGCCGTGGGCGTCGGCGGGCGCGGCCCAGCCGTGCTCGCGCGCGAGCTCCAGCCCGACAACCGACGCCGACCCGGCCGCGGGCCCTTCGTCGACGAGCCCGTCCTCGAAGCCGGCGAGGACCCGCTCGGCCTCGCGCCAGCTCGTGATCCGGGCGCCGCGCGAGGCCACGACCTCACGCCCTTCGCGCAGGTCATCGACCAGCTGCGAGGCCGACTCCGGGGTCTGGTTGTCGAAGAACTCCCAGTTGACCATCACCACCGGCGCGTAGTCGCAGGCCGCGTTGCACTCGATGTGCTCGAGCGTGATCGCGCCGTCAGCGGTGGTCTCGTCGTTGCCGACCTCGAGCTTCTCGCGCAGGCAGGCGAAGATCTCGTCGCCGCCCATGACCGCGCACAGCGTGTTGGTGCAGACACCGACGTGGTGGGTGCCGACGGGATGGCGCTTGTACATCGTGTAGAACGTCGCCACCCCGCTCACCTCGGCCGGGGTGAGGCCCAGGACCTCGGCGCAGGCGTGGATCCCTTCGGGCGTGACCCGGCCCTCGACCGACTGCACCAGATGGAGCATCGGCAACAGCCCGGAGCGGGCCTGGGGATAGCGAGCCGCGATCTCGCGCAGCTCGTCGTAGGTCTCAGCAGCAAGCGTCATCGGTCGACGCCTCCCATCACCGGGTCGATGGACGCGATCGCCACGATCACGTCGGCAACCATGCCGCCCTCGGACATCACGCTCGTGGCTTGAAGGTTGGTGAACGACGGGTCTCGGAAGTGGACCCGGTAGGGCTTGGTGCCGCCGTCGCTGACCACGTGGGCGCCGAGCTCTCCGCGCGGCGACTCGATCGCGACGTACGCCTGGCCGGCCGGGACCCGGAAGCCCTCGGTGACCAGCTTGAAGTGGTGGATCAGCGCCTCCATCGACTCGCCCATGATGTGGCGGATGTGGTCGAGGGAGTTGCCCTGGCCATCGGGGCCGACGGAGAGCTGCGAGGGCCACGCGATCTTCTTGTCGGCCACCATGACGGGGGCGCCGTCGAGATCGGCGAGCCTCTTGAGGGCCTGCTCCATGATCCGCAGCGACTCCCACATCTCGGCCAGCCGGATCCGGAACCGGCCGTAGGAGTCGCAGGTGTCCCAGGTGATGACCTCGAACTCGTAGTCCTCATAGCCGCAGTAGGGCTGGGTCTTGCGCAGGTCCCACGGGTAGCCGGTCGAACGCAGGATCGGGCCGGTGAGCCCGAGCGCGAGGCAGCCCTCCAGGTCGAGGTAGCCGACCTGCTCCAGGCGGCCCTTGAAGATCGGGTTGGCGTTGCAGAGAGCGGCGTACTCCTCCAGGCGCTTCTTCATCAGCTCGATGAACTCGGTCACCCGCGCGACGGTGCCGTCTGGCAGGTCCTGGGCGACGCCGCCGGGACGGATGTAGGCGTGGTTCATCCGCAGCCCGGTGATGAACTCGAACAGGTCCAGGCACAGCTCGCGCTCACGGAACCCGATCGTCATCACGGTCAGCGCGCCGAGCTCCATGCCACCGGTCGCGATCGCCACCAGGTGGGAGGAGATCCGGTTGAGCTCCATCAGCAGGACCCTGATGACGTCGGCCTTCTCCGGCACCTCGGCGCCGATGCCGAGCAGCTTCTCCACCCCGAGGACGTACGCCGTCTCGTTGAAGATCGGCGAGAGGTAGTCCATCCGGGTGACGAAGGTGGTCCCCTGCGTCCAGGACCGGTACTCCATGTTCTTCTCGATGCCCGTGTGCAGGTAGCCGATCCCCGCACGCGCCTCGGTGACCGTCTCACCCTCGAGCTCGAGGATCAGCCGGAGCACCCCGTGCGTCGAGGGGTGCTGCGGGCCCATGTTGACGACGATCCGCTCGTCCTTGACGTCCTTGAGGGCGTCGGTCAGCTCGTCCCAGTCCTGGCCGGTGACGGTGAACGTACGTCCCTCGTCCTCTGTGGTCGTCATGAGTAGCTCCTGCGAGTGTCCGGCGGCGGGATCGTCGCGCCCTTGTATTCCACCGGGATCCCACCGAGCGGGTAGTCCTTGCGCTGCGGGTGGCCAGGCCAGTCGTCGGGCATCAGGATCCGGGTCAGTCCGGGGTGGCCGTCGAAGACGATCCCGAACATGTCGTAGGTCTCGCGCTCGTGCCAGTCGAGCGTCGGGTAGATGGCCACCGCGCTCGGCACGTGCGGGTCCTCGTCGGGGGCCGAGGTCTCGACCCGCACCCGGCGGTTGTACGTCATCGAGAGCAGGTGGTAGACCGCGTGCAGCTCTTTGCCCTGGTCAGCGAGGTAGTGCACGCCGGAGACGCCGGAGCAGAGCTCGAAGCGCAGCTCGTCGCGGAGCACCTGCAGGGCCTCGAGCAGCCGCTCGCGGCGTACGTGGAAGGTCAGCTCGCCGCGGTGGATGACCGCCTCCGCCTCGGTGAAGGCGAGGGCGTCGGCGATCTCCTTGAACCAGCCACCGTAGGGCTGCACCCCGACGTCGCTGGTGCGGCTCGGCATCGCGTGCTGGCGGGTGAGACCGCCGTAGCCGCTCGTGTCGCCGGTGTCCGCCACCCCGAACATGCCACTGTTCTGGCCGCTGTTCTGGTCGCTCACCGCAGAAGTCCCGTCTGGTCGATCAGCGGCAGCTGGCGCAGCGCCGCGGTCTCGTTGGCGACCTCCTCGCGCTCGGCGTTGACGCCCAGCGAGCCGCCCTGGATCTTGTCGTGGAGCTTGAGGATCGCGTCGATCAGCATCTCGGGACGCGGCGGGCAGCCGGGGAGATACATGTCGACGGGCACGATGTGGTCGACGCCCTGGACGATCGCGTAGTTGTTGAACATGCCGCCGCTGCTGGCGCAGACGCCCATCGCGAGCACCCACTTCGGCTCGGGCATCTGGTCGTAGATCTGGCGCAGCACCGGCGCCATCTTCTGGCTCACCCGGCCCGCCACGATCATCAGGTCGGCCTGACGCGGCGAGGCCCGGAAGACCTCCATGCCGTATCTGGCCAGGTCGTACTTCGGGCCGCCCGACGTCATCATCTCGATGGCGCAGCAGGCCAGTCCGAACGTCGCCGGCCAGAGGCTGGCCTTGCGGAAGTAGCCCGCCAGGCCCTCGACGGTCGTGAGCAGAACCCCGCTCGGGAGCTTTTCTTCGAGACCCATGTCAGTCCCAGTCCAATCCGCCGCGGCGCCACACATAGGCGTACGCCACGAACACCGTCAGCAGGAACAGGCCCATCTCCGCGAGGCCGAACCATCCCATCGCGTCGAACCTGACGGCCCACGGGTAGAGAAAGATGATCTCGATGTCGAAGATGATGAAGAGCATCGCGGTGATGTAGTACTTCACCGGGAAGCGACCGCCCAGCGCCTGGGGCGTGGCCTCGATCCCGCACTCGTAGGGATCCGCCTTGGCCTGGTTGGCGCGGCTCGGTCCGACGACCGAGCTCATGATCACCGAACCGACCGCGAAGAGCGTCGCCAGTCCCGCCAACGCGAGCACCGGCACGTAGAGCTCCATCTCGCCTCCTACCCTGAGCGACCCACCCCTTCTTGAGACTTTGTGAATGGAATCACAATGTGGGCCAACTCACATCCTGCCACTCCTGCGGCGGATTGCAAGTGGGTTGCCGAAATGGCGCGCGGCACTTTCGCGCCATGGTGGAAATGCGCGCCGCATCCGGCGGCAAACGCCTGCAGAATCACGCCATGGCGGGGTTGTGGCGGGATCAGACTTCGGCGCTGACCGCCGGGGTCGGCGCGTCGAGGAAGGCTCGAGGGATCACGATGATCCGCTTGTCGACGTTGGTCTGTGTCGCCAGCCTTCCGTCGGGACCGACCTGCACCATCTCGTACGTCACGGTGTGCTTGGTCAGCCGGCGCAGTTTCAACCACCCCGGGGGCCAGGCAACGCTTCCCCACGGTCCCTGGATCTCGAGCCACTGGCCCATCGAGCCGACGACGCTGGCGCCGACGGGGTACATCCCGGACATCCGGCCCTCCCCGGAGAGCAGCCAGGTGAGGGGGTTGAGCGACACGATCACCAACCAGAGGGCCATCATCCGGTAGGAGCCACCGGCCAGCAAGAGCGGGATGTTGAGAACGAGCACGGTCGGGAGCAACCATCCCGTAATGCCGACCTGCGCCCGCAGCCACGCCCGGACAAGCCGCCACCGCAGTACACGATCGACGACGATCGGCTCCCTCAGCACCGGGGTTTCCGCCGACCCCCGGCCTGCCCTCGCTGCCAACTCGCGTCTGATCGCCGGCCCGATGAGCTGGGCCGGAAAGTCGACCGACCGCGCCACCTCATCAGGCCCGGCCGGAAGATACGCCGGTACGGCCAGCGTCTTCGGACCGTCCTGCCGACACCGCACGAGCACCGGCCCCGCCTCGATCTGCGTCAGCCGCGACCAGGGATAGAAGGCGAGTCGCCTGAGCGTACGCATGCCCAACCCGCTCTCCGTCGCCCATGCGACGAGAGTGGCTCCAACAGGAAACTCGCGCTCCACTCGGCGAGAGACTATCCACAGCGGCGTCGTCAGCGAGAACGCTAGAATGACGACTCCGACAGCGACCGTCATCCCGAGTTCGACGGCCCCGCTAACGAGTCCCGGACCAAGACTCGGATCATGGATGCCGAACAAGAGGGCACCGATCAGCAACACGGGCGGACCCAACGCCAGGACCCAGTAGGCCCAGCTTCGCAGCCGCATCCCCACCATGGCCGACTTGAGCCGCCGCTGATCGTCGATCGTGACGGTCCAGTGCGTCACGGATCCCGGCACCACATCCACGTCCACGAGCGGCTCCCTCAGCGTCCCCGCAGCCCAAAGTCGCCACAGCGTACTGGATACCCAGGAGGGAATATCCCCGTTTGCTGATCACCCAATGGGACCGCCGGGCCCCGGCCTGCCGAGTCGGCTCGTTATGACGAGCCGACTCGACCTGATCTCGCGTCAGGACGCGCCGACTCGGCGGGATTGGGCTCAGTCGGGGTCGGGGCGGATCCAGCCCTTGGCTAGACCCGCACGGACGATGGCGTCGGTAGCGGCACCGAGGGTGGTCGACGCGGCGACGACGCCGGCCTCACGTGCACGGACCGTGGACTCGGTGGCACCGGGCATGCCCCAGGTGCCGCCGCGGTTGAGCCAGTTGAGGAGCATCGGCTCGAGGCGGTCCATCGCCTTGCAGAAGCGCGCCTCGGGGGTCTGAGCAGCCTCGAACTCGTCCCACAGGGCGCGAATCTCACCGGCCTGATCCGGCGGCAGCATCGTGAAGAGCCGCTCGGCGGCAGCGATCTCGCGCTCGACCTGGTCGACGATCGCGGCGGGGTCGAAGACCGGGCTGTCCCCGGCGTAGATCTCGACCATGTCGTGGATGATCACGAGCTTGATCGCGTGCCCGACGTCGATCGGCTCGTCGGCGTACTCCGCCAGCAGCAGCACCATCAGCGCCAGGTGCCAGGAGTGCTCGGCGTCGTTCTCACGCCGGTCGGCCGCAGCCAACGGCGAGGCGCGCAGGATCGTCTTGAGCTTGTCGGCCTCGGCGATGAACTCCAGTTGAGCCCTCAGCCGGCCGCCGATCTCGTCCGGGAGCGGGTTCAGGTCGATGATCAAGTCTTCGCGAGCGTCAGGCATGCCTTGACCCTCTCATCCGTCGGCAACTGAACGCCCAGCCCACGCCAAACGCAGTCACTGGCCTGCGGGAACACCTTCCGACGCCGCAAGCTGTGTGCCGACCTGGCGGCATCCGAGCCGCCTCAAGACGTCATCAGGAACCAACGGCGCTGGAATGGTCTCGCGAGCCATCGACTGGACCGGGTTCGGATAGGTGAAGGCGGTTCCCCGAATCCGGGACTCCTGAAACATCCTCCACGGGATCACCTGTTCGTCCTGTGCAGTCAGCACCCGCATGCCCACGTCCTCGATCTGCAGCGATGCGCTGAATCCGACGGGGAAGAGAGTTCGGATCTGGCGACGCGATGTCCACCAGGACGCCCAGATGTTCCAGGCGAAGAGAGCCGGGAGTAGAAGGGTCGCCCACTCCATGTCATACCCGTCCAGGACCATCCCGACCGCAAAGACCGTCTGCCCCACTGCCCCGGCTGCGAGGAGAATCTGCACTGTCAGGATCTTCGGTTCGAGGATCAGCGCCAACCAGGCGCCGTGCGCCAGACTGCGTTGAGAGGCAGTCGTCACGAGCCACGTGCGTGGCGCCGTGACCGCGACACCGCGCGGAAACCCATCCTGCGTCCGTTCCGGCGTCTTGCCGACGACCGGAAGCCCGAGGCGTAGGAGCACTGTGTCAGCCAGGAGCTCGCGAGGCACCCATACGCTCGACGGCGGCATCAGCCCAGGCGGGGGTTGGTCGGGGCGTACGACCAACCGATCAGGAATGCCGAGCACATCGGCGTTGCTCCGCACGCTGCCGATCTGGTCCCAGCGCCAGGAGGTCTCCCCGAGAGCATGGGCAATCCGGAATCCGCGGTCATCCGTCTCGGAGAAGGCGACCTTGCCGACCGGATAGGCAGCGACGATCTGTTTGGCGATGGTCGGCCTGTGGGCGATCAGCCACATGACAGAAACCACGAGAGCAACCACCCCAAGCACGCACAGCCCGATCCGGTCCAGCCTGCCGATAATTCTGGAATCGTCGTTCAGCACCCACGGGACGACGAGGACCAACCAGAACCCGACGGCGATCAGGACGTGACGTACCAGCGTTCCTCGCGTCCAGAGCGAGACCCTTCTCGCCGCCCGAATGAGTTGCCGCTGACCCTCCCGGGTCACGGTCCATGAGTGCACCACGGACGGAGTGTGACCGACCATGGGCTGGCGTACAGCGAAAACCCGGAAACCCCGAGGGGTTTACCGAGGAACTGATCAGCGGCCGGGGAGGGCGGGGAGGGCGCGCTTGGAACGGCTCACGTAGGCCGATCCCTCCGGGCCGACGACGGCGTAGGAGTCGCCCATGCGGGAGTTGTACTCCAGGTGGGCACGGCCCCAGAACATGCCGATCCGGATGCCGCCGTACATCCCCGGGGCGGTGAACCAGGCCTCGTCGGGGCCGCCCTCCTCGGAGATGAGCCGTACGTCGAACGTACGCAGCTGGTGCTCGCCACGGAACTCGGCAGTCAGCTCGGCGAGCGTCGTGTTCACGTGCAGGTTGACGTTCTCGAGGTTGTCACCGAGCGGGGTGCCGGGGCGGAAGTAGGGGTCGAGCATGTCGAGCAGGTGGTCGTGACCGCGTCGCTTGGCGAGCTGGTAGGGCGTCTCACCGTGGGCGGTGGGCAGGGACCTGACCCCACCCAGCGTGAGCAGCTCCTGGACGGTCTCCCGCGGCGCACCGAGGTAGGCGGCGTGGTGGAGCGGCGTGAACATCGACTCGCCGCCAATCTTCCAGGTGTTGACGCCGACGGTGTAGTCGTTTCGCACCTGCGAGAGCGCGCGGCGCCAGTCGCCCTGTGCGGCCGCGTCGGTGAGTGAGTCCCTGGCCTTGACCGCTGCGGGTCCGTAGGCCTCGCGAGGCATCAAGATGCCGTCCCATGGCAACGTCGTGGTCATAGTTGAACTTTCGCAGAGATCAAGCGGTTGCGTGATGAAGTGCGACGATTCCACCCGAGAGGTTCGTCCAGGTCGGAGCCTGCCAACCCGCCGCGGAGAGCATGGCGGCGAGGCCTGCCTGATCGGGCCATGCCCGGATGGACTCGGCCAGGTAGACGTAGGCGTCCGGGGAGGACGATACCGCTCGTGCGACCGGTGGCAAGGCCCTCATCAGGTATTCCACGTAGACCGTCCGGAAGGGCTTCCAGGTCGGGTGCGAGAACTCGCAGACCACGATCCGGCCGCCGGGGCGGGTGACCCGGCGCAACTCGCGCAGGCCGGCCGCAGGGTCGACGATGTTGCGCAGGCCGAACGAGATCGTCACCGCGTCGAAGGTCGCGTCGCGGTAGGGCAGCTTGGTGCCATCGCCGGCCGTGAACGGCAGGTGGGGCTTCGCCTCCTTGCCGACCTGGAGCATCCCGATCGAGAAGTCGGTCGGGACCACCTCGGCGCCCGCGTCCAGGAACGGCTGGGACGAGGTGCCGGTGCCGGCGGCGAGGTCGAGCACGAGCTCGCCCGGCTTCGGGTCGACGGCCTTGATGACCTCGCGTCGCCAGCGTCGGTCCTGGCCGAGCGAGAGCACGTCGTTGGTCACGTCGTAGCGCTTGGCCACGGCGTCGAACATCCGACGAACCTCGCCGGGCTGCTTGTCCAGATCTGCTCGGGTCACGGGCTGATTCTGTCTCGGTCTGCGTCCGGGACCGAACTCAGGCGAGCTTCTCGAAGATCTCGTCGGCGTACTTCGCCGCGTCCTTCTTCGATGCAGCGGTCGCCTGGACGGTCAGGTCGTTGGACGCGTGCGAGCAGGTCGCCTGGGTCTGACCGGTCTGCTGGTCGGCACTGGAGTAGCAGACGTTGTCTCCCACCTTGGAGACCTCGCCACCGCCGTAGTAGGCGCTGCCGTCACCGGCGAAGGCACGGACCATCACGGACTTCTTCATGTCCTTGGTGATGTAGGTGCGCGAGGCCATCGAGAACCCGAGCGCGTCGGACACGTTGCGGTCCTCGGTCTTCGAGCTGGCCGCGTTCTGCTTGATGAACAGGTCCAGCTGCTCCTCGGACGCGCCCTGCTTCTTGATCACGTCGAGATCGTAGGAGGACTTCTTGTCCGCCGGCTTGTAGCCGCCCGACAGAGTCTCCGGGAGCGTGATCTTCGCACTCGAGTGGGACTCGGAGTCGCCAACCCACCGTGGCAGGCCTACGCCCAGCACGACGAAGAGGGCCAAGGCGATGATGCCGAGGGTGATGCCGTTCTCTGCGATGAACGACTGCTCTTTGTTGGTACTCACGCAAGCGCACGCTACAACCCACATGGTGATGAATGGCAACTGGGGCGGATGCCATACATCACTTCGACTCGTCCTCGCCGACACCACGCCGATACCCTGGGGGTGTGGATGAGTCTGAGCAGCGTTCCCTGGTAGCCACCACCGTGGCACTCGATGCCGGGTCGGAGACGCTCGACGACCTGCTCGCGCTGCTGCCCGCCCGCAGGCGCGTTCTGTCCTGGGTCCGCCACGGCGAAGGCCTGGTCGGTTGGGGCACCGCCGCCGAGATCCGTACGTCCGGACCGGAGCGGTTCGCGCACGCGGCGAAGTGGTTCGAGGAGCTGGCCGCGGTCTCGACGGTCTCTGACCCCGTGGGCGAGCCCGGCACCGGCCTGGTCGGCTTCGGTTCCTTCGCCTTCGCGGACCTGCCGGGATTCTCCGTGCTCAAGGTGCCCGCGGTCGTCGTCGGGAAGCGCGGCGACGTCGCCTGGGTGACCACCGTCGGCCCGGCCGCCGCACCCCCTCCTCCACTGACTCCGATGCCCGAGCCGGAGGCGCCGCGCGACGTCGTCTTCGCCGATGCGTACGTCGACGGCGAGCACTGGATGCGGATCGTCGCCGACGCCGTCGCCCGGCTCCAGGACGGAGACCTCGACAAGGTCGTCCTCGCCCGCGACCTGCTGGCCGCGGCCAGCGCCCCGATCGACATCCGCGCCGTGCTGCGGCGGCTGGCCGCTGCGTACCCGACCTGCTGGACGTTCCACGTCGACGACCTCTTCGGCGCGACCCCCGAGCTCCTCGTACGTCGCGAGCGCGGCCTGGTCACCTCCCGCGTGCTCGCGGGCACGATCTGGCCCACCGGCGAGGAGAACCTCGACCACGCCCTCGCCGCATCGCTGGCCGAGTCCTCGAAGAACCTCGAGGAGCACGAGTACGCCGCCAGGTCGGTCGCCGACGCACTGGAGCCGCACTGCTCCTCGATGAACGTGCCCGACGCGCCGTTCGTGCTCAAGCTCCCCAACGTGATGCACCTGGCCACCGACATCACCGGTGTCGCCAGCGACGGGGTCAGCTCGCTCGATCTGGCCGCTGCCCTGCACCCCTCGGCTGCCGTCGGCGGCACCCCGCGCGAGGACGCCGTCGAGCTCATCTCCGAGATCGAGTCGATGGAGCGTGCCCGCTACGCCGGCCCGGTCGGCTGGATGGACGCCACCGGCGATGGCGAGTGGGGCATCGCGCTACGTACGGCTGAGATGATCGACGACCGCACCGCCCGCCTCTTCGCCGGCTGCGGCATCGTGGCGAGCTCCGACCCGGCGACCGAGCTGGCCGAGACCCAGGCCAAGTTCGTCCCCATTCGGGACGCATTGTCTTAACCTCCGTTCATGGACAACTCGGACGGCCTCATCCGCTCAGCCCTGCGCGAGGGAGAGGAGACCGCCGACCGGCTGGCACGTACGCAGCTGCTCGTGGTTCCGGTCCTGATCGTCGCGATGATCTCGGTGCCGGCGTACCGGATCGTCCACGACGACAGCGAGGACGGCGACAGCTACGGCTTCTGGTCGGCGATCGCGTGGTTGGGCGACCGTCCCGACGATGCCCCGGGCGCCTACAAGCTGCTGGTCATCGCCGCGGTGCTGACGATCCTCTACGCCGTGGCGGCCGCGGCGATGGGCCTCTACCTCGCTTACTCCCGGAGCAACCATCCCGCCGTCGAGACGAGCATCGCGATCGTCTCGGGGGCGCTGCCGAGCGCCATCGCCATGATCGGCGTGATCGCGCTGCCCGAGGACTCCGCGGTGCAGATGGGCTGGGGCGTACTCCTTCCTGCTTTCCTCGGCCTGTGGCTCGCCAACATGGTCCGCTCCGACGTCTAGTCCACGCGCGATAGATTCGGCGGCATGAGGATCACGAAGTTCGGCCATTCCTGTGTCCGGATCGAGCACGATGGGGCGGTGGTGGTCGTCGACCCGGGCGTGTTCGCCGAGCCCGAGGCGTTGGACGGCGCGACGGCGGTGCTGATCACCCACGAGCACCCCGACCACTACAACCCGGCGCTCCTGGAGGGCAGCGACGCCCCGATCTACACCATCGGCGCGGTCGCCGCGCAGATCCAGAAGGGCGCTCCCGCGGTGCACGAGCGGACCACGGTGGTGGAGCCGGGCCAGTCGTTCGACGCCGGGCTCCCGGTCACCGCGATCAACGAGAAGCACGCGGTCATCCACGCCGACATGCCCCACTTCGACAACTCGGGCTACCTGATCCAGGCCGGCGACACCAAGATCTTCCACCCGGGCGACGCGCTCGACGGTCCCGGCCAGGCCGTGGACGTACTCTTCCTGCCGGTCTCCGCGCCGTGGGCTCGCTCGGCCGAGCTGATCGACTTCGCCCGCTCCGTCGGCGCCTCCAAGACCGTCGCGATCCACGACCGGGTCTACTCCGAGTTCGGCTCCGGGGTCTTCGACACCCAGGCCGGCAACCTGATCCCGGCCGAGCGCGGCTACGTACGTCTCGCGGACGGGGCTGACCTCTGATGGCCCTCGTCGCGGTTCTGTACGCCTACAACGACCTCCCCGACGTACGCGCCGAGCACCTCGGCGCCCACCGGGAGTTCCTGGCGAGCCAGCCCAACCTGCTGCTCTCCGGCCCCACCTCCGACGGCTCCGGCCTGCTCGTCTTCGAGGGCGAGGTCGCCGCGGTCGAGAAGGCCCTGGACGACGACCCGTTCCTCGCAGTCGGGCTGATCGCGGAGCGTCGGGTCTTCGAGTGGACCCCGGGCCTCGGCTCCTGGAAGACCCAGCTGGGTCTGTGAGGGCCGGGGGTCCACCCCGGAAGGATCAGCCGCGCGCGAGCGCCTGCAGGCGGTCGTACGCCCCGTTGAAGGTGTTCTGGTCCAACGGTGACGAGGTGTACTGCCAGAAGGTGTAGTAGCCCCAGCCGGCGGGCAGGGTGCCCGGCGAGCTGGCGTAGCGCGCGATCCACAGCGGGTGGGCGGCGGCGAACTGCGAGGTGTTGCCGGTGCAGGTCGTCCACCAGTCGGTGGTCGTGTAGATGACCGCGTCGCGGCCGGTGCGGGCGCGGTAGCGGTCCAGGAACGCCGCGATCCACGAGCGCATCGAGGCCTGGGAGAGGCCGTAGCAGGTGCCGCCGCTGTAGGGGTTGTACTCGATGTCGAGCACCCCGGGAAGGGTCTTCCCGTCGGCCGACCAGCCGCCGCCGTTGTTGACGAAGTAGTCGGCCTGCGCCGCGCCGCCCGAGTCGGACGGGTTGGCGAAGTGGTAGGCGCCGCGGATGAAGCCCTGGTTGTAGGAGCCGTTGTACTGCTGCGGGAAGTAGGTGCTGTTGCGGTAGTAGGTGCCCTCGGTCGCCTTGATGTAGGCGAACCGCTTCCCCTGTCCCCACCAGTAGGCCCAGTCGACGTTGCCCTGGTGGCCGGAGACGTCGATGCCGGACACCGACGCCTGCGCGGTGATCGGGGTGTCGTTGGCGGTGCCGCCCGTGGCCTTCGAGCCGGGCGTCGACCAGCCGACGTACGCGCCGTGCTCCGCCGTGACGCCGTGGGACCTCGCATTCTGGGTGAGACGGCGGTCGTCCTTCTCGGCGGCGCCGGCGGACTGGGTCGGGGAGAGGGAGATGGCAAGGAGGAGACCGGCTGCTACAGCGGTCGCTCTCATGGATCTACGGCGCGAAGGACTCATGGGGGCTAGGCCTTTCCCGAGGAGGAGACTTGCACTGGGAAAACATGGTGCCGCAACCGATGTCCCCCGGGGAATGTTTTCTGGTAAGCAAGTTACTCAACCTGATGGTTGACAAACTCAGACGCGGCAGCCTAGCCTCATTGTCAACCGAATGGTTGAGGAGTACGAGATGAGCGAGGACAGACTCTCCCGAGTCTTTGCGGCACTGGCGGACCCGACCCGGCGCGACCTGGTCGCCCGGCTCTCGTCCGCGGACGCGACGGTCGGCGAGCTGGCGGCACCCTATGACGTCAGCCTCCAGGCGGTCTCCAAGCACCTGAAGGTGCTCGAAGATGCCGGCCTGGTGAGCCGGGAGTCGCGCCGCGCGCCCGTACGTCTCGAAGCGGAGGTGTTCGACCTCATGACCAAGTGGATCGAGAGATATCAGCAGCAGGCCGAGGAGCGCTACCAGCGCTTGGACGCACTCCTCGCCGAGATGCAGGACAGCACTCCATCACGACAATCATCACGAGCAGAGGACGCATCATGACCACCACGAAGCACGAGACCACGATCGAGGCCTCCAAGGAGACCCCGACGATCACCATCGTCCGCGAGTTCGACGCTCCCCCGGAGCTCGTCTTCCGCGCCCACGCCGAGAAGGAGCTGTACGCCAAGTGGCTCGGCCCGCGCGACATCGACATGAACATCACCGAGTGGGACTTCCGCACCGGCGGCTCCTGGGCCTACTCCGCCGAACGCGACGGTGACGAGTTCACCCAGTTCTTCGGCAGCTTCCATGAGGTGCGCGAGAACGAGCGCATCGTCCAGACCTTCACCTGGCGCGGCGCACCCGACGGGGCCTCGCTGGAGTTCCTCACGCTCGAGCCGCTCCCCGGCGGACGCACCCGGCTGACCGGCCTCAGCGTCGTAGAGTCCTTCGAGACCCAGGCCGCGATCATGGCCAGCGGTATGGAGAAGGGCGTCCTCGAGGGTTACGAGCAGCTCGACGAGCTCCTCGCGGAGCTCTCGTGAACGCCCCCGGTCTGAGCATGAGCGAGCAGCACGCGTACGACGCGGCACGGTTCGCCGAGGTCGTCGGCTCCGCCGCCGCCGAGGACTGGGCTCGCCCCAGCCCGGTGGCGGCATGGACCGCCCTCGACGTCGTCACCCACCTGATCGAGTGGCCACGCGACTTCCTTCGCGGGTCGGCCGGCCTGGAGCTGGCGCCGATAGACATCGCCGCGGACCCGGTCGCCGCCTGGAAGACGCACACCGCCGACATCCAGGGGCTCTTCGACGACCCCGCCGGCCGGATGATCTCCAACCCGCACATGGGCGACAAGCCGCTCGACGTGGCGCTGTCCGAGATCTACACGCCCGACATCTGGATGCACTCCTGGGACCTGTCCCGCGCCCTCGGGCGCGACTATGACCTAGGCGCCGAGCGTGCTGCGGCGATGCTCGCCGGCGCTGCGGCCATGGAGGACGCGATGCGCGCCTCCGGCCAGTTCGGTCCCAGGGTCGAAGTCCCGGCCGACGCCACCCCGCAGGAGCAGCTCCTAGGCTTCATCGGCCGAGACCCCTACTGGCAGGCCTGAGGTCCCCGATCTCCCCACAGCAACGGAGATTTCCCCACGCCGGCTGAGGCGCCCCACGTTCCGGAGCAGTGGGAATCTCCGCCAACGTGGGGAAATCTTCCGATTACGGGGCAGCCCGACGGGTCGCGCCTTATCGTTTATCGACAACATCGAAAAACAATAAGGAGCCAACGTGTCGCACCCCACACGTGATCCGAGACCCGCCCGAGAACGCGATCCGCTCGCGCCGCTGAGCACCCTGGTCGACCTGATCTTCGCGCTGATCGTCGCGTTCGCCCTGTTCTGCGTGGTGATCACGGTCCTTCATCTGTTCGGGAAGGCCGAGAACGCCGGGGTGCTCCGGTTCTCCGACCATGTCTGTGTCGAGGCCGACTCGTTCATGACAGGCTCGGAGGGCGATGCAACCGGTGAGCCCCTCGCCAAGCCAGGCTCGAGCGTTCAGTCGTCGGGAACGATGTTCTGCACCACTCATCCGAGCTGGGCGATGCAGTGGGCTGCATCGATCGGGCCAATCCTCGGCCTGATACTCCTGGGTGGAGGGTGCCTGTTCGCTCGCCGGGCCATCCAGGTCGCCCGCCGGGACGGCATCTTCACCGCAGAACCGGCCCGGATGCTGCGCGCCCTTGGATGGTTTCTGATCGGGATGGCGATCATCGGCCCGATCGGCACCGACATCGGCAACGGGATCTTCATCGCTTCTGCCGCTGCGCCCACGCTCGACCTGACGTGGACCTTGGAAGTCGCCAGCATCGGCGGCCCGGACTGGGCGCCGCTCGTCCTGGGAATCTGTGCCCTGACCTTCAGTCGCGTGATGCACCGAGGAGTGTCATTGCAGGAGGAGGTGGCTCTCACCGTATGACCGACGACCATCGCGTCAGGGTGCACCTCGGCACTCTTCTCGACGAACGCGGCATGACGCTCACCGAGTTCGCCGACCGTATCGGAATCACACTCGCCAACGCGTCCATCCTCAAGAACGGCCGTGCGCGCGCGATCCGCTTCTCGACGCTCACCGCCATCTGCGACGTACTCGATTGTCAGCCCGGTGACATTCTTCAGGTCGACGAACGCTGATTCACGACAGCGTCAGCGTCCCGACGCCGGAGGTGTAGTGGGTGGCGTACGTCAGCTGCACCGGCTCCGCGCCGGGCGCCAGCAGAACGGTGGCGGCCTGCTGGAGGGAGTTGCCCTCGACGTGAACGCTGACGTGGCAGGCCCGCTCGGCCGGGATCTCGAAGGACACGGTGCCCCAGTAGACGACGTACTGGCGGCCGTCGATGCTCGCGATCGGCGGCAGCTTGCCGGGGTTGTTCGCCAGCATCTTGTTTCCGCTGGTCAGGTGGAGCACCAGGATGCGCTTCGCGCCGGTGTAGTACTCGACGTAGGGCACGACGCCCGGCCACTGTGGCTGTTCGGTCACGGGCACACTGTGCCACGGCCGACCGGGGCGGCGGCTCAGGATCGAGCGAGGGCGCGGATGGCCAGGTCGAGCTCCCGGCGGCCGTCTCGGGAGACCACTGCCTCGACGACCTCGATGCCGCCGTTCGGGGAGGCGAGGGCGGCCTCGAGCTCGGGCACGTTGGTGACCGCGAGGTGCGGGATGCGGTGGGCCGCGCAGAGCGCCTCGAGCGAGGTCCCGTGCGGGGTGCCGAAGAGGCGCTCGAAGCTGTCGGCGTAGTCGTCGGCGCCCTGCTCGAGGGAGGCGAAGATAGAGCCGCCGTCGTCGTTGGCGACGACGATGGTGAGGTCCGGACGGACCTCCTCGGGACCGAGCAGGAGGCCGCCCGCATCGTGCAGGAAGGTCACGTCGCCCATCAGCGCGAGCGCGCGCGTCGACGAATCGCGGCCGGCGGCGGCGCCGATCGCGGTGGAGACGATGCCGTCGATGCCGGCCAGGCCGCGGTTGGCCAGCACCTTCCGTCGCCCGCCGACGCGGTTGGGCCGCATCATCAGGTCCAGGTCGCGTACGGGATTGGAGGGGCCGAGCATCAGCAGCCCACCGTCGGGCAGGGCGCGGGCGACACAGCCGGCGACGTCGTACGCCGTCATCTCCTGCTGCTCGTGGAGCAGCCGGTCCACGCGTCGACCGAGGTCGCGGTCGGCCTCGCGCCACTCCTCCAGCCACAACGGATCCGGTTCGCCCTCGACGTGGAGCCGGGTGCGGATCGTGCGGTCGACCCGGAACGGACGCGCGGGCCAGACACCCTCGACCGGGGCCGCGATGACCTCGATGTCAGCGCGGGCGAGGAGGTTGGCGACCGGCCGGGAGAGGGTCGGGTGGCCGTAGACGACGACGCGCTCGATCCGTTCGGCGAGCGGTGACTCGAGCAGCAGTCGGTAGGAGCGCAGGGCGTTGTCGCCGGTGCGCGCACCCGAGGAGGGCTCGGCGAGCAGCGGCCAGCCGCCGTCCTGCGCGAGGACCCGGGAGGGCGGGCCGGCGTCGTCACCGGCGACGACGACCGTGTGCGGCGTCCCGGCGCCTGTCGAGATCGACTCGTGGATCAGCAGCTCCGGACGTGCCGGGGCCGGGCGGGCCTCGATCTTTCCCGGCTGCCAGCGGTCGGGCGGGGTCAGCGGGTCGTCGAGCTGGAGATTCCAGTGGACGGGGCCGCGTGCGGAGTCGAGGGCGGCGATGTCGTTCTCGTCGGGCGCCCCGGCCAGGTCGAGGGTCTCCACGAGCCGGCCGAAGATGCCGACCTGGTCGGTGACCTGGTTGGCGCCGGTCTCGCGGAGCCGCGCCGGCCGGTCGGCCGTGACTATGGCCAGCGGCACCCCTGCGTGAGCGGACTCGAGCACCGACGGGTGCAGGTTGGCGACCGCGGTGCCGGACGTGCACATCACCGCGGCGCGCGAGCCGACCTTGGTCAGGCCGAGTGCGAAGAAGCCGGCGGAGCGCTCGTCGATCCGGGTGTGGAGGCGTACGAGCCCCGCTCGCGACGCGTCGAGGACGGCGAACGACAGCGGCGCGTTGCGTGATCCGGGCGCGATGACGATGTCGGTGACCCGCGCCTCGAGGAGCGCGGTGACGACCGCCCGGGCAAGCTCAGTTGCGGTGGCCATGCGTGCTCCCGTCATCGGAGGGTCTCCCGGTAGGCGAGGACATCGGCCAGGCGCCGGCGCCAGAACTCCGTACGTTCCGGATCGGCCCCCAGCGCCGGGTCGGCGAGCAGGCGCTCGGGCACGGGCGAGGCCGGGAGCACCGGCAGGAACCCACCGGAGGGAAGCAGCCGGGTGGCGGCGATGTCGTCGGTGAGCATCGAGACCGTGCCGAGCCCACAGGCGTAGGGCAGCTCCGGCAGCGCGGCCGCGAGCGCGATCCCCGCGGCCATCCCGACCGAGGTCTCCAGCGCCGAGGAGACCACGCAGGGCAGCCCGATGTCCTCGGCGATCCGCAGACAGGCGCGTACGCCGCCCAGCGGCTGCACCTTCAGCACCGCCACGTCGGCGGCCTCGAGGTCGCGTACGCGATAGGGGTCCGCGGCCCGCCGGATCGACTCGTCCGCGGCGATCAGGACCTCGACCTTGCGGCGTACGTCGGCGAGCTCCTCGACCGTGGGGCAGGGCTGCTCGACGTACTCGAGCCCGCCGGCGGCTCGGTCGAGGACCCCGATCGCGGCGAGCGCCTCATCGACCGTCCAGAGCCCGTTGACGTCGATCCGCACCTTGCCGGCCGGGCCGAGGGCGTCCCGGACCGCCTCGACGCGGGCGATGTCGTCGGCCAGGCTCTGGCCCGGGTCGGCGACCTTGACCTTGGCGGTCGTGCAGCCGGAGCGGGTCACGATCTCGTGGGCACGCTCCGGACCGACCGCCGGCACTGTCGCGTTGACGGGCACGGTCTCGCGCACGGGCGTCGGCCAGTCCCCCGCGGCCGCCTCCTCGGCGCAGCGCAGCCAGGGCTCGATCTCGGGGGTGTCGTAGTCGAGGAATGGCGACCACTCGCCCCACCCGCCTGCGCCCGCGAAGACGACGCCCTCGCGCTCGGTGATCCCACGGAAGCGGGTCGTCATCGGAAGGGCGAAGACGTGCGGATGGTCGGTCATCGGGGCTCCGCCTCGTTGGTCGTGGCCAGCGCGAGCAGGGCCTGCCGGTCAGGCTTTCCGTTGCCGAGGAGCGGGATCTCGTCGAGCGCGACGAGCTGTCGTGGCGCCCAGGAGCGGGGGTGCTCCGCAGCGACCCAGTCGCGGGCGTCAGCGGCGTCGATGTCGCCGACGACGAAGGCGACCAACCGCTGGCCCCACTCCTCGTCGGGGACGCCGAGGGCCTCCGCGGCCTCGACCGCGGGGTGTTCGCGGAGCCTTCTGGCGACGAGCGCCGCCGGCACCTTCACGCCGCCGGTGATGACCATGTCGTCGACCCGACCGAGGATCCGGAGCCGGCCGTCCTCGTCCAGGGTGCCTGCGTCGGAGGTGAGGAACCAGCCGTCCACCAGGGCGTTCGCGGTCTGCTCGGGGTCGTCCTGATAGCCGTCGAAGAGCGTCGGGCCGCTGATCCGTACCCGGCCGTCGGTGCCGATCGCAATCCCGACCCCGTCCAGCGGCATCGCGTCGTAGACGCACCCGCCACAGGTCTCGGCGGAGCCATAGGTGGCGACGACGTTGACCCCGGCGTTCTCGGCGCTGGTGCGCAGCGACGGGTCGATCGGGCCGCCACCAAGCAGCAGCGTGTGGAACCCGGCCAGCGCGGCGAGGTCGTCCCCGCCCGACTCGATGATCCGGTGCAGCTGGGTCGGCACCATCGAGACGAACCGAGGCCCGTCGTTCATCGTCCCCGCTGCCTCGGCGAAGGAACCGTGGGCGGCGGCGATCACCGGCTCGAACCCCGCAAGCAGCGAGCGGGCGATCACGTTGGCCCCGGCGACGTACGACTCCGGCAGCGTCAGCAGCCACTGCCCGCTCGCCCCGACCCGTCGCGCCGACGCCGCTGCCGACGCCTTCACGGCCTCCCGCGAGAGCATCACCCGCTTGGGCTTGCCCGTGGACCCCGAGGTCTCGACGACCCAGTGCTCCGGCCCGCCTCCGGCGAGCCACTCCGCCATCGCGGCGACGGTGCTCTCAGCCCGTTCCACCGCGTCGTTCATGAGGTCAACGCTATCCCCTGCGGTAGGTGGGATCGCGCGGCGGGCCGGTGGGGTCCGCGCGGTGTAACACGCTGTTCGTAGGACTATCCGGTCGTTCCAATAGGGCGAGTAGTCCTACGAACGACGTGTTACACGTGGCGCAGGCGCTACTGGCCGCGGATGTTGAAGTCGCCCACCAGGCCGTGGTGGTCGGACTCCAGCTTGAAGGTCGCGTGGCGGGTGGAGGTGGCGGTGGAGCTCGAGCCGAGGAGCCAGTCGATGGTGCCGCCGCCGTCGTGGGTGGCCCAGCCCTGCGGGGGCGCGCCGAGGGTCTCGAAGGAGGAGGTCATCCCGGCCTTGGTCATCAACGGCTTCGGACCCCACGGGTCCCCGTTGCCGCCGTTGCGCGGGTAGGGCGAGTTGAGGTCGCCGGCGACGAGGACCGGGCCGTACTTCTGCAGTCCCTGCGCCAGCCCCGCCAGCTTCGCGAAGCCGCGCTGGGCCTCGTCCTGGCGCGCCTGCGGGCTGTTGGCGGGCGAGGTCATGGTGTGGGTCGAGATCACCGAGATGCGCCCGGAGCCGTCGCTGCTGGCGAGGACCACCCAGGTGGCGTACCTGTTGTCGTTCTTGACGCCGGTGACCGGCTGGGTGAGCTGGACGGTGCCCTTGTCGACCGCGACCCAGCGGTCGGTGCGCCACATGACGACCGGACTGAGGGCCTGGCTGCGGGTGCCGTACTCGCCCGCCGAGGCGCGGTAGGTGCCGTAGCCACGCACCGAGAGGTCGGAGACCGAACGTGACTGGGCCTCGTTCAACGAGACGAAGTCGGGCCCGTGCTTCATGACCTTGGCCAGGTCGGAGCGGTATCTCGAGCGGGACAGGGAGACCTTGATGTTGGCCTGCGCCAGGCGCACCTGCGGGCCGGAGACGGCGGCCGGGGAGGCGCCGGGCTGGCCCGCGCCGGGCAGCGCGCCGACCTGCTTGGTCCCCTCGAGGGTCTTGCCGATGTTCTTGTCCAGCCAGGCCGCGGGGTCGACCTGGTCCTGCAGGTAGCCGCCGCCGTGCGGGTGCACCTCGAAGTGGAGGTGGCAGCCGGTCGAGTTGCCCTCGCTGCCGACCTGCCCGATGACCTGCCCGGCCTTCACCGTCTGACCTGCGGCCACCGAGAGCGACTGCATGTGGCCGTACCACGTGGTCAGGTTGCCGGGCGCCGTCTGCACCTTCACCAGCCAGCGTCCCGACCAGCCCCAGCTGCCGCCCGACTCGATCACGATGGTGCCGCCGTGGGCCGCCTGCACGGGCGTGCCGCACGGCGAGGAGTAGTCGTTGCCGGTGTGCATGTTGGCCCAGTTGGAGCCGGAGTTGCCGTAGTTGTCGTTGTCCGTCGCGAGGCCGGCCTGGATGGGACGTACGACGCTGGTGCTGATCCCAGCCATGCCGATCGTGCACGACACGTCGGTCGCGGTGGCCGACAGATCGGCGGCCGAGACCCCGTCGGCGAGGGCGGCGACGAGCGCCCGCGCCTCGTCCTCGTGCTGGGCGTACGCCAGTGGGAACGCCGATCGCTGCACTGCCTGCGCCGCCGCGGTGACCTGCATCTTCCGCCAGCCCGAAATGTCCAGGAGACCGGTGTTGCCGGTGTGGGCGGCCACGCCGTAGAACGCCTGGGCGGACTTGACCGGGTTCATGATGTCGGCGACCGAACCCCACCCGGAGACCGGGCGCTGCTGGAAGAGGCCGACCGAGTCGCGGTCGCCGTAGTCGAGGTTGCGCAGGGTGCTCTCCTGCATCGCGGTGGCGAGCGCGATCACCCACCCGTAGGCAGGTACGCCGGACTGCTTGCCGACCGCCACGATGGTCCGGGCGTTCTGGATCTGCTCGGTGTTGAACCCGGCGATGCTGCCCTCGGGGATCTCACCGTCCGGCCCCAGGTTGCCCGCCTGGACCGCGTTGGTGCCGCCGACACAGCCGGACTCGGCTTGGTCCTGGGTGCTCTGCTCGGTGCTCGCCAGACCACCGATGAGGATCACCAAGGCACCCGTGACCACCAGGACGAGCGTGGCCGCTCCGGCCACGATCCCCCAGATCAGACGCGCCTTGAAGATCCACATCGCCTATCCCCCTGGAAGAATGTTCGCGACGTACCAGACGTTGTCGACCAGCGTCAGGTAGACGATGACCTTGGGACCGTCGGTGGTGACCTCGACGCGTGCCTCTCCGTCGGTCTGCTCGAGCACCTTCGCGGCGCCGACCACCTTGGTCGCCGGCACGGTCGCGGGGTCGGTGGTGCCCAGAGCCTGGGCCAGCGACTCGTCGGGGCGGGCGGCGTTGATCCCGGCCCACCATTCGTCGGTGGTCAGGTCGGGACGTGCCCAGGCGGCGACGAACTTGACCGCCAGAGGAGTCGGGTCCGGGACGGGCGCCGGCGAGCCGGACGCGGAGGCGCTCTGCTGTGCCGACGCGGAACCCCGCTCGGGCTGAGCGGCCGGCTCGGCGTCGGGAGCGTCGCTCCACTGGGCGATGAGCCAGATGACGAAGACGATGCCGACAACCACCGAGAAGAACCGGAACGGCGACCTCATGGGCCACCTCAGCACCGGCGCGATGACCTCCCACAGCACACCACGCGTCGTTGTCGACCGCACTACCGGGCTCCTCCTTCAGACCAGCTCGGACCGTTGTCGACGGGCACCGAGCGGTTCCCGTTCGGTGAGTAGATGACGAAGACCGCATTGCCGTCCGCGTCGTAGTCGACGTTGGCCTCCGCCACCGGAGACTGTCGCGGCTCCGGCTCGCGGTCGGCGTAGGAGCCGGCGGTGTAGTCGACCGGGCTCGGCGCCTCGGGGCGGTCGTTGTTGTAGACCTGCCCGGCGGCGAACCCTGGGCGCGCCTCGTCGCGGGAGGGCGGCTCGTCGCGCTCGACGGAGCGCGAGTCGAACCACTGTCCGGCCACTCGCTCACCCTCCTCGCCGCTCATCGAGGACCCCAGGGCGTACGTCGGTGTGCTGCTCGCGCTCGCCCCGGCGCCCAGCGCTCCGGCGGCCGTCACCGGCCCCTGGTTGGGCACCTGCTCGGCGGTCATCGTCGGTCGACTGCCGGTCAGCTCGTGGCCGGGCATGTAGACGCCGCCGGGGCTCGAGACCGATCCGGTGCCCGCCGGGCCACCGCCCGGGACGGGCGGGCGGTCGGCGGCCGCGTCGCGGACCCCGGCCTCGGCACCCGTCCGGGTGCCGACGTACGAGGAAAGCATCGAAGTGAGCCGGCCCATGCCAGGCAGTGGGATGCCGTAGGCGGCGGGTCGGGTCAGGCGCCAGGCCAGCACGGTCAGCACCGCGATCAGCCCCAGCTTCAGCACGAACCACATCGTCGAGGTCAAGATCGCCGAGTCCAGCCGCAGCAGCAACAACGCGACCAGGAAGTAGATCGGGCCCATCACCAACGGGCCCACCACCCGCTTCAGCATCGCCACCGCAGCGTCGCGGGTGTGGTCCAGCATGAACAACACCCCCGCGGCGGGCGCGAACGGCACGATCAACCGGATCAACGCGAACGACAACAGGATCGCCAACCCGGCCACCAGCAGGAATCCACACACCACCACGACCACGACCAGGTTCACCAGCGCCGTGGTCGCCCGCTGGGACCAGTGCTCACCCTTGAAGTACTCATAGGCGACCGGATCGGACTTCTTGACCGCCTCGGCATGTTCCTTGAACGCGTCCTGCTTGGCCTCGAGGACCTTCTTGCCCTCGCCGTTGGGGTCCTTGCGGTAGGTGTCGTACTCCTGCCAGGAGAAGTGCGTCGACCGGAACACCCGCGGCCCGTACGTCTTCGCGGTGGCCGAGTCCGGATCACCGAACGCCCCGGCCAGCCAGGTGCGGTACTGCGTCGAGCGCACCACCTCGTCCATCTGGCCGTCCACGGCCTTGACCGCGTCGGTCTCACCGAACTTGTCGTCGTTGACGCCGGGCACCGTACGGCCGTCGTTGAACCCGGTCGCGATCATCCCCGTCGCCGACCGGACCCCGTCATCGACCAGCTTGGTCGACTCCACCGGGTACTGGATCAGCCACGAGGTCACCACCAGCACACCCAGCGCCCAGCCCGCCGCCGTGACCGCTCGCGCGAACCGGCCATCACGCGCCCGGATCATCACCGTCGCCGCCACCAGCAGCAGCACCACGCTCACCCACGGCGCCCACACCCCATTGGTCACCGCCTCCGAGGCCGCCACGATCGGGTCGTCCAACGCCTTGAGGAAGGAGTTCTCCCCGATCACCGCGTTCAACAACGCGTGCGACCAGTTCGGCAGGATCCCCGAGATCTCCAGCATGATGTTGCCGATCGAGGTCCCCGCCCCCGCGATGAACTGCCCCGTGCATCCGTTGTCATAGGTCCACCACTGCGGCGTGGTCCCGTAGGCCGACTCCAGCGAGACCTCGTCCTTGTTGCGGAACGGGTCCAGCTCGTCGTTGATCTCCTCCGGGTCGTTCAGCTCCGTACCCGCCTTCGACGCCGCCCCCAACGCCGTCATCCGCACGATGAAACTGCCGTCCCCATAGGGAGAGGCCGGCATCGGCGCATCCAGGTTGTTGCACGCATCGCTCACACCCGAGAGCCCACCCGTCGGATCGAACGGGATCGGAATGTCGATCCCCTTCGGCCCCGCAGCCGCCGCCGGTCCGGCGACGGACAGCAGAGCAACCACGAGTACGACCAGGGCAGCCGCCCTACGGCGCAGGGCTGTCCTGTGGTGAGCGGGGCGCGCCGGCATCAGCCGATCCCATCCCCGGAAAGCTCGGTCTTGGGAAGGTCGGTCGGCTCGCCGCCGATGGCTCGGCTGACGCGGCGGGTGGGGTCGGCGGTGGTGTTGAGCGCCTCCTGCAGACCCGGGTGGTGGTTGAGGGTGACCTTGATGATCTCCATGCCGCCGTGACCGGTGTCGCCACCGAGGCCGTCGCGGTAGATGAACTCGCGGTAGCCGAGCTGCTCGTCGCCGCGCCTGGTGCGCGGTGAGAGCCGCGCCAGGATCGACTCGTAGCCGAGACCCTCGGGCTTGCCGAGCAGCTTGAGCGCGTCACGCTGGGCGGACTCGTCCTGCGTACGTCCCACGAAGGCCGCCCCGACGAAGTTGTTGATGTCGGAGCCCAGGATCGCGGAGGCGTTCTGGGTGGAGACCAGCGCGGCACAGTTGTTCTTGCGGGAGTCGCTGGAGAGCTTGTGGACGAGGGCGCGACCCGTGCCGCCGGAGGCCTGGGTGATCTCGTGGGCCTCGTCGAGCGCGAACAGCTTTCGATCGTTGGGGTCGCTGCGGTAGATCAGGTGCAGCGCGGACCAGGCGGCGAGGGTCATGATCGGGCGCGCCATCTGCTCCTCGGCGCTCCACTCCTCGCGCGGCACGTGCTCGGGCGGGGTGGTGAGTCCCTTGAGGTTGTAGAAGGTGAACGGCGTGCCCTTCAGCTCCTCGTCGGACTGGAGGAAGTCGTTCCCGAAGAAGAGGCGGCCGAGCTCGCGCTCACGGGCGGCGGCGAGCTCGCGGCCGATCTCGTGGTCACCGCCGTCGCCCTCGAAGAGCATCTTCACGATCGTCGAGGTGTCGGCGCCGCGGTCGGCCTGCGCCTCCATGACGCGGGCGCGGATGCGCTTGAGCACCTCCTCGTTGTTGGCCAGTCCGACCGGGAGGCAGGCACGGAGCACCGAGACGGTCAGGTCGCGGCGCTGCTGTACGGCGGCCGACCGCTCCCGGTGAAGCCGCTCGGCGAACTCGTGGTCCGACATCGCCTCGGCGCGGATCAGCTCCGGGTTGGGGTCGGGGACTACGGCGTACGGCGAAAGGGACCCTGGGCGACCGCCGAGGACGTCCACGCTGCGGGCGCGGGCGGGGACCTGTCGGCCGTTGAAGACGCCGCCGCCGATCTCGGGGAGCGTCATCAGCCGCTGCAGCCGGCCTGCCGGGTCCATGGCGACGCCGTGGATGCCGGACAGGATCGACATGTAGATGACGACGCCCATCAGGGTCGACTTTCCGGAACCGGGCGTGCCGACGAGCGGGATCAGGCCAGCCTGCTCCATGACCTCGGTGAGGTACCACGGGTCCATCAGCACGGCCCGGGACGCCATCGCAGAGGTCTCACCCAGGTAGAAGCCGCGCTTGTCGCCGACCTCCGCGGTGACCGCCGGGAGCCCGGCGGCGACCTTGAGGACCGGGAACTTCCGCGCGTGCGCAGTCGAGGCGAGCGGCTCGCCCGGGACGAACTCGCGAGCCAGGTGGTACTGGCCCAGCTGGCGGGTGATCTTGATCTGCGGCCGGTAGAGGTCGACGACCTTCTGCGCCTTGTCGAGCGCCTCTGCCTCGGTGCGGCCGGTGACGGCGATCCGGTACCAGCCCCTGGTGCGGGTGGACAGGCCCGTGAACTCCGAGCGCATCTCGTCCTCGACGTCGGCGGCTCGGCCGGCCTGGCGGGAGAGCTGCTTGGGAGGCCGCTTGCCGTGGTCCTCGGACCAGTGGCTGACCTGGCCGTCGATGCGGCGGGTCAGGGACGCCATCTCGCGGGAGACGTCCTCCGGCGAGCGGGGCTCGACCCGGAAGGACCACTCCACCGGGAAGCCGAGCGCGTCGGTCTTCGCCATCCACGGCGCGTGGGTCTCCGGGACCTCGATGTCGCCGATCCGGGAGACCGTCAGCACACACACGTGGCTGGTCTCCTGGCGGCCGCCGATGCTGCTGGTGACCTGCACGGTCGGTGCCAGCGGCTCGGCCGACCAGGCGACCGACTCGAACCACTCGGCCATGTCGTCGGTGTCGAGGAAGTTCTGCTGGGCCTCACCCGGCTCGGGCACGGGGATCTTGGCGCCCAGGGAGAGCGAACGGGCGATCATCCACTCCATGTCGTGACCGAGCGCCGGGCGCGCGGAGAAGCCCGGACGCGACATCACCCGGTTGACCGTGTCGAGGCGCTCGCTGATCGCGGCCATCTCGCGCTCGGCCGCGCTCGCGGAGAACTTCGCCAGAGTCCGCACCGTGGCATCACGCCGGCCGAGGTCGACGCCGTAGTAGACGAGCTTGTCGGCCTGGCTGTGGGCGGCCATGTGGGCCTGGTTGCGCGCCATCATCTCCTCGAACCCGGGCTGCGGGTCGGGAGCGTTGGCGAACGCGGCGTGCGCCCAGTGACGTACGGGATAGGGGCGGGTGGTGACCCGGCCGTGGATCGTGTTGCCGACCAGGTCGGCCAGCTGGCTCGCCTGGTCGGTGATCAGGGCCTCGAGGTCGGAGTGGGCGCGGAACGACCAGGTCTGCGGCTCGGCGAGGTACCAGGCGATGATGCGGTCGCTGGTGAAGGTCAGGTGACCGCGCACCTCCTCCAGCGCCCAGTTGTCGCCTCTGGGCTCACGGGCGCCCTTCGAGTCGTCGCCGCCCCGGCCGAAGACGCTCTTGCGTCCCGGCTTGGGCTTCTCGAAGCCAGGCCCGTAGGCCCGCTCCGCTCGCGGCCGCCTCATGCGGTTCCTCCGTCGTTGGGTGCGTCGTCGCCGTTGAGGCGCTTGCGGTAGTCGTCCACACTCTGCGGACGCTGGTCAGGCATCCCCTGCTCGTCCTGATTGTCCCTGGGACGCGTACCTCCCGAGGGCGCATCGTCGAAGTCGTCCCATCCTTCGGCGTCGTCCCATTCGTCGACGTCGTCGAACGTCGGCTCCGGCGCGATCACCACCGCCGGCCTGACCGCGTGCGAGAGCGGCTGCCGAGCGGGCTTGGGCGCGGGCTGCTCCGGGGCGGGCTTCGGTGCGGCCTGCGGGGCGGGCTGCTGGACCTCCGGGGCCGACGAGGGCGGAGGCGGAGGAGGCGGAGGGGGTGGCGAAGTTGGCCGGGCCTGCTGGGCTTTCGGCGGAGGCGGCGGTGCAGCGGCGGCGGTCTCGGCGGCCGGAGCCGGGGGCGCAGGCGGAGCTGGCTGCTCCGGCTCCTGCCGGGCCTGCCAGGGCGCCCCGCCCTTCCAGGGAACGTCGCGGGGCTCACGCGGCGAGGAGGACGGCCGGCTGGACCAGCCACCCTTCGCCGGACGTACGCCAGTGGCGTGCTGCTGCCTCGCAGGCTGGGCCTCGGGCTGGACCGAGAGGTGGGCCGGGAGCGGCTCCTCGACGACCTTCGCCTCGATCACGGGCCGCACGGGGGCGGCCTTGCCGCGCACCGGCTGGCTCGGGGCGCTCGGGGTCGAGGTGACGACCGTCGCCTGCAGCATCCTCGGCGAGGGGGTTGCACCCGGCTGCTGCGCGAACCTCCGGCCGGGTCGCCGCATGGCCTTCGCCCAGCCGCCCCGGGGGCTCGTGGCGTGCCGGAAGGCGACAGCCGCGCCGCCTGCGTACTGGGCGCTGGTCTCCACGCGCGGCGTGGTCAGCTCGTGCCAGAAGGTCATCAGCCAGGCACCGGCCGAGCTCTCCGAGCTGATGTAGTCGGAGGCCTTCATCGAGAGGTAGGAGGCGCCGATCAGCCACAGCCCCATGCTGAGCAGCGTCACCGGCATGCCGAGCTTGCGCAGCAGCACAAGCGTCAATGGTGCGATCACCAGAAAGAGGAAGATGGTGCGATAACGCATCTCCCCGATGTAGCGACGAGGGGGACCGAGATAGGTCTGGTCGACCTCGTACAGCTCGTCGTCGTCAGGCAGCCTCATCCCCGAGATCCCTCCCTGGGTTAGCTAACGGGACCGAGTTCACCCCTTGAAGAGACCAGCCATCCACTGACCCAGGTCCGTGGCGTTGTTACCCACGGCCAGGCCGAGGACGCCGAGACCGATGATCAGGCCACCCACGATCGTGACGGCCTTGGAGATGTTGCCGCTGCGGGCAGCCCACAGGACCGTGACGCCCAAGATCAGGACGACGAGCGTGATGATGTTGTCGGTGATCCACTCGGCCAGGCCGCCGGTGCCATACTCGGCGGCTTGAGTCGTACTTTGAATCAGCTGGTGCGGTGCCATTGTTCTGCTCCCTTTCCCGAGGTGAGGTGTGATTGCCAGATACGTCCGGAAGTATTCGGTTGTCCCGCCCGGCGCAGCCCCATGCGGCACCGGTGGGTGGGGGCGCCTTGCCCCTCCCGCGGGCTGACGCAAACTCCCGGGCATCGGCATTCTGGACAAACGCCACCGCCATGTGAGACGAGCGTAGTCGCCAGACCGCCGTAGCGCACCTCGTTCCACCTGACGACACGTGTCATACCGCGCGCGTAGGCGCGCACGTTGGGCTCGCCTCACCAGCCGTCATGCCGCACACTGGACCGCGGGGCGCGACACTGTCCCGCTCAGTGGTCTCCTTCGCCGAATTCTTGCGAGGGGAGGCTAACTTCAGGGAATCTATATCCCGGGGCAACCTCGCGAGTTTCGCGCGCTTGCGTCTGGATTCGCGAATTCACTCCACATTCAATCGGATTTCTCGGGAGGACGAGCTCACATGGACAAGAAGAAGATCTTCATCGTCATCGGCGCCCTGTTCGTCGGGTTCTGGCTGTTCACCGATCCGCAAGGGCTGACCAGCACGATCTCCGCTATCGCCGGCGGCATCTGGGGCGTCACCACCGACGTCTTCGGCGGCGTGATCGGCACCATCGAGGGCTCCACCCGCTGACCTCGACCGCCACCTACGCCGACGCACGGGCGTCGGCGCGATGGACTCCTTTTTTCTCGCTGCCCGGTTTGGGGACCGATCAGCACAGATAACTGTTTGACGTCGAACATCGTGATGACAAGACTGCGCTTGTCTCGATGTCAAGATAGTTTGGAGTCGTCTTGTCCCCTCACTTCATCCGGTTGAGGGACAAGGTCCTCTCAGACGACCCGCTCATCCGGGCGATGTCGTACCAGTCGGTGCTGTCGGCCTTCGCCGAAGGCACCTTTCTCACCGGCTCGGCGGTCTTCTTCACCCAGATCGTCGGTCTCTCCGCCGCACAGGTCGGCCTCGGTCTCACGATCGCGGGCGTCGCAACCTTCTTGTTCGCCGTCCCCCTGGGCCGACTCGCGGATCGCCTGGGCACTCGGTTCAGCTGGATCGCCGGTGCCGTCCTCCAGGCGCTGCTGTTCGGCGCCTGGGTGCTGGTCGGCAACTTCGCCGCGTACGTCGCCGTCGAGGTGCTCCTCGCACTCGCCTCCTCCTGGCAGAAGTCAGGCCGCGACGCCTACCGGATCTCGGTCTTCCCCGCAGCGACCCGGGTGCGCGGGTTCGCCTACATGCGCGCCGCCCGCAACGTCGGCTACACGCTCGGCGCCCTGGCCAGCGGTCTCGCCCTCGCCGCCGACTCCAACACCCTGATCAAGGCGGTCCCGGTGATGACCGCCGTGGTGCTGCTGGTCAACGCCTACTGGATCTCGCGCCTCCCCCGCCTCGCCGCCGCTGCCTCGCCAAGCGACCTGAAGAAGGACGTACGCGACCGCCTCGGCGCCCTGCGCAACCGCGCGTTCCTCGCGACGACCTTCTTCGACGGCGTGCTCGGCACCCACCAGGTCCTGCTCAACGTCGTCATCCCGCTGTGGCTGGTCCAGGAGACCGACGCCCCGCGGGTGCTGCTGGCGTGGCTGTTCGGCACGAACACCGTCATGGCCGTCGGACTGCAGGTGATCACCGCGCGTGGGGTGACCGACGTGGCGACGTCCCTCAAGGCCCAGCGCCGCGGCGCCCTCTGCTTCCTGGCCTCCTGCGCCATCATCGCGGTCACCCACGACACCGTCGGCCTGATCACGATCGCGCTGGTCTGGATCGGCCATGTGACCGTCACCGGCGCCGAGCTCTTCCAGTCCGCCGGCGAGTGGGGCCTGATCGCCGATCTCTCCGACCCGGAGCACCGTGGCGACTACCAGGGCGCCGCCCAGGTCGGCCACACCCTCGGCACCGTCTGGGCCCCCGCGGCGTACACGTTCCTCGCCATGGAGCTCGGCCACCTCGGCTGGGCCATCATCGCGGGGATCATCGTCATCGCCGCGATCGGCGTCCACCCCTCTGCCCGCGCCGCCGAGCGCTACCTCGCCCGGCGGACCCAGCCCGTCCCCGCGCCGGCGTAGCGCCTTCGCGGGAGGGCCTCAGACGAAGAGCAGAGGTACGCCGACCAACAGCCCCCACACCAGCGTGGCCAGACCGGTCTGCTGGAGGACGGGGATCAGGCGCGGGCCGAGGTTGGTGCGGTCGAGGATGGTGCGGACGCCCTGAGCGGCGACGGCGATGAACCCGAGACCGAGCAACGCCCACCAGGACGTCGTCAGGGCCACGAGCACGACGGAGACGGCGGCGACGGCCACGAGGGCGACGTAGAGCCAGCGGGTGCGCGCGTCGCCGAGACGGACGGCGAGAGTGATCTTCCCGGACTCGGTGTCGCCGGGGATGTCGCGGAGGTTGTTGGCGACGAGGAGCGCGGAGGTGATCGCGCCGATCCCGACACCGGCCCACAGTGCGCCCCACTCCCAGCTCTGCGTCTGGACGTACGTCGTGCCGATGACCGCGACGAGCCCGAAGAAGACGAAGACCATGACCTCGCCGAGGCCGGCATAGCCGTAGGGGCGCGAGCCGCCGGTGTAGTACCAGGCCGCGATCATGCAGACCAGGCCTACGATGATCAGCCACCAGGCGGAGGTCAGCGCCAGCACCAGGCCCGCGACCGCGGCGATCGCGAAGGCGATGAACGCGGCGCGCTTGACCGAGGACGGCGCTGCCAGGCCGGAGCCGGTCAGCCGCAGCGGGCCAACGCGATCGTCGTCAGTCCCCCGGATCCCGTCGGAGTAGTCGTTGGCGTAGTTGACCGCGACCTGCAGCGCCAGCGCCACCAAGAGAGCGAGCAGCGCCTTCCACCACACCAACCCACCGGCGTACGCAGCCACCCCGGTGCCGGCGATGACCGGCGCGAGCGCCGCGGGGAGGGTGCGAGGACGGGCTCCCTGGAGCCACTGAGCGGAGTTTGCCACCCCGCTATTCAACACCGGCCGCTCGTCGCAGGTGCCGCGGGGATGTAACACGTCGTTCGTAGGACTACTCGCCCTATCAGAACGACCGGATAGTCCTACGAACAGCGTGTTACACGAGCTCACCCCAACCCCGAAAACCCAGCGACCCCTGCCCGGGGGGAGGCAGGGGTCGCGGGGTGGGGGTTTGGGGGATGGATCAGGTCTTCGGAGGATCGTTGGAGTCGACGCTGAGCTCGGCCTCCATGGCCTCGATCTCCTCGGCCAGCTTGTCGGGCGGCGGAGCGCTGGGCTCGGCAGCCTCGGCACCGGCGCCACCGGACCCGGCGGTGCGGCGCTTGTTCCACACATCGAAGGCGACGGCGAGCAGGAGCACGAGGCCCTTGATGGCCTGCTGCCAGTCGATGGAGACACCGAGCAGCGACATGCCGTTGTTGAGGACACCCATGACGAGACCACCGATGATCGCGCCGACGACGGTGCCGACACCACCGGTGACGGCCGCGCCACCGATGAAGGCGGCGGCGATCGCGTCGAGCTCGAAGTTGACGCCGGCCTTGGGGTTGGCCGCGGTCAGGCGGGCGGTCGTGACCAGGCCCGCGAGGCCGGACAGGAGCCCCATGTTCATCATGACCAGGAAGTCGACCCGCTTGGTGTTGACGCCGGACATCGTCGCCGCGTCGACGTTGCCGCCGATCGCGTAGACGTGCCGGCCGAAGACGGTCTTGTTCATGATGAACGTGTAGACCACGATCAGCCCGGCCAGGATCAGGCCGACGATCGGCAGGCCGCGCGCGTCGGCGAGCAGGTAGGCGAAGTACATGATCACGATCGTCAGCAGCGCCAGCTTCACCACGAAGAGCGGGAAGGGCAGGACGTCGAAGTTGTACGCCGCCTGGGCGTTACGGCGACGCACCTCGAGGAAGATCAGCACAGCGACGGCGGCCACGGCGATGAGAAGCGTCAGGTTGTGGAACCCGGTGTCCGGCCCGATCTCGGGCAGGAAGCCGTTGCCGATGGCCTTGAACTCCTCGGGCAGACCACCGACGGTCGCGCCCTTGAGCACGACCAGGGTCAGACCGCGGAAGAGCAGCATCGAGGCCAGCGTGACGATGAACGCCGGGATCCCGACGTACGCCACCCAGAAGCCGTGCCAGGCGCCGATCGCGGTGCCGAGCAGCAGGCCGAGGAAGACGGCGACCCACCAGGGGAAGTCGTACTGCGTCATCATGATCGCCGCGGCGGCGCCGACGAAGGCGGCCACGGAGCCGACCGAGAGGTCGATGTGGCGCGCCACGATCACGATCACCATGCCGATGGCGAGGATCAGGATCTGGGCGTTCTGGACAACCAGGTTCGAGACGTTGAGCGGCTTGAGCAGCACGCCCTCGGTCGAGATCTGGAAGAGGATGACGATCGCCGCCAGAGCGATGATCATCCCGTACTGGCGGACGTTCCCGCGCAGCGTGTTGAGCAGGGCATTCATCGGGGGTTACTTCCTCGCGTCCGCGGTCATGTAGCGCATCAGGGACTCCTGGGTGGCCTCTGAGCGGTCGAACTCATGGGTGATCACGCCCTCGGCGAGCGTGTAGATGCGATCACACAGACCGAGCAGCTCAGGCAGCTCGGAGGAGATCACCAGTACGCCGCGACCGCTGCGGGCGAGCTCCTGGATGATCCCGTAGATCTCATACTTGGCGCCGACGTCGATGCCTCGGGTCGGCTCGTCGAGGATCAGCAGCTTCGGGTCGGTGTACATCCACTTGGACAGCACCACCTTCTGCTGGTTGCCGCCGGAGAGCTTGCCGACTCCGGCAGTGATCGAGGGCGCCTTGATGTTGAGGTTCTTGCGGTAGCCCTCGGCGACCACGACCTCCTTGTGCTCGTCGACGACGAGCCCGGTGCGCAGCTTCTTCAGCGCCGCCGCGGTGACCGAGGTCTTGATGTCGTCGATGAGGTTGAGCCCGAGGCCCTTGCGGTCCTCACTGACGTACGCGATGCCGGCATCGATCGCCTGGGTGACCGTGTTGAGCTGCAGCTCGGCGCCGTCCAGGATCAGCGATCCGGAGGTCTTGGAGCCGTAGGAGCGTCCGAAGATCGACCGCGCGAGCTCCGTACGTCCGGCCCCCATCATCCCCGCGATGCCGACGATCTCGCCGGCGCGCACGGACAGGTTGGCCTGGCGGATGACCTCACGGTGGCTGTCCTGCGGGTGCATGACGGTCCAGTCGCGTACCTGGAAGAGGATGTCGCCGATGGAGGGGGTGTGATCGGGGAAGCGGTTCTCGAGGTCGCGGCCGACCATCCCGCGGATGATCCGGTCCTCGTCCACGCCACCGGCGGCGACGGACAGGGTCTCGATGCTCTGGCCGTCACGGATGATCGTGATCTCGTCGGCGATCTGCTCGATCTCGTTCAGCTTGTGGCTGATCATGATCGAGGTGATCCCCTTCTCTTTCAGCCCCTTCAGGAGCGCGAGGAGGTGCTGGGAGTCGTCGTCGTTCAGCGCGGCGGTCGGCTCGTCGAGGATGAGCAGCTTGACCTCCTTCGAGAGCGCCTTGGCGATCTCGACCAGCTGCTGCTTGCCGATGCCGAGGTTCTTCACCGGCGTCAGCGGGTTCTCCCGCAGGCCGACCCGCGCGAGCAGGTCGATCGCCTCGCGGTTGGCGCGGCCCCAGTCGATGATGCCGCGCTTGGCGGTCTCGTTGCCGAGGAAGATGTTCTCCGCGATCGAGAGCTCGGGGATGAGAGCGAGCTCCTGGTGGATGATCACGATGCCGGCGGCTTCGCTCTGCCGGATGTTGGCGAACTTCGCGGTCTCGCCCTCGAAGACGATGTCGCCGCTGTAGGTGCCGTGGGGGTAGACCCCGCTGAGCACCTTCATCAGGGTGCTCTTGCCGGCGCCGTTCTCTCCGCAGATCGCGTGGATGTCACCGCGGTTGACGACGAGGTTGACGTCGGCGAGCGCCTTGACGCCGGGGAACTCCTTGGTGATGCCGCGCATCTCCAGGATCGGTGAGGTCATGTGTGTCCTGCTATCTGGCCAGGTGCCGGCGTGGGCCCGGTCCGGAGGGACCCGGGCCCACGCCGAGTACGTGGGCGCTACTTGATCTCGTCGGCGGTGTAGTACTCAGAGTCGACGAGCACCTTGCTGACGTCGTCCTTGGTGACCACGACCGGGTCGAGGAGGTAGGACGGAACGACCTTCTTGCCGTTGTCGTACGTCTCGGTGTCGTTGACCTCGGGCTCCTCGCCCGCACCGACGGCGACGATCATGTCGACGGTCACCTTCGCGAGCTCGCGGGTGTCCTTGAAGATCGTCGAGTACTGCTCACCGGAGTTGATCGACTTCACCGACTGCACCTCGGCGTCCTGACCGGTCACGACCGGGAGGTCGGCGGTGGTGTAGCCGTTGCCCTTGAGCGCGGCGATGATGCCGAGCGAGAGGCCGTCGTAGGGCGAGAGCACGCCCTGGACCTTCTTGGAGGCGTACGTCTTGGTGAGGATGTCCTCCATGCGCTTCTGCGCGGTGGCGGGGTCCCAGCGCAGGATCGCGGCCTGCTTGAAGTCCGTCTGACCGGAGGGGATGACGATCTCGCCGGACTTGATCAGCGGCTCGAGCACCGACATGGCGCCGTCCCAGAAGAAGGTGGCGTTGTTGTCGTCCGGCGAGCCCCCGAAGAGCTCGACGTTGTAGGGGCCCTCGCCCTTGGCCTTCAGGCCATCGACGAGCGAGGTGGCCTGCTGCACGCCGACCTGGAAGTTGTCGAAGGTCGAGTAGTAGTCGACGGCCTCGGTGTCGCGGATGAGGCGGTCGTAGCTGATGACCGGGATGTCCTGCGACTCAGCGGTCTCGAGGACCTCGCCGAGCGCGGTGCCGTCGATGGCCGCGACCACCAGGACGTCGACGCCCTTGGTGACCATGTTCTCGACCTGGGAGACCTGGGTCGGGATGTCGTCCTCGGCGTACTGCAGGTCGACGTCGTAGCCCTCGGCCTCGAGCTGCTTCTTGATGTTGTTGCCGTCTGCGATCCAGCGCTCCGAGGACTTGGTCGGCATCGCTACGCCGACAGTGCCCTTGTCGCCGCCCTCGCCGCCGTCGCCGCCGCCGCATGCCGCCAGACCGAGCGCAAGCGCTGCGGCGGTGATCGTGGTGAGTACCTTGCGCACTTACCTGCTCCATTTCATCTACGGCCGCGTCGGTTAGGCCTACGCGCCGCTGTCGGGGGTGCTGGAGACCGGCGCACGGGCCGGTTCCCAGGTGAGTCAGATCACAGATGTGAACGCTCACATCGAGACAATGTGCCTTCTCATGTCCGAATGCGTCAAGTGCAGGACGAGGATGTTTCCGACTCGTGACTTACGGGAGGCTCCGTTGATCATCTGCGCTACACAGCGGACTCACAGACAAGCCCCGACGCCGTCGGTCAGAGGTGACGTACGCCGACCAGCGCCCCGGCGCCGTCCGGCCAGGTGACCTGGATCGACTCCGCGCCGTCGGCGTCGGAGCCGTCGACGACACGCTTCACGACGATCCCGAAGCTGCCCGCGTCCACGCGGGTGTCGGCGCCGTGTGAGCGGATGGTGACGCCGTCGAAGTGCGGCACCGCGTTGCGCGACCACGAGCCGGTGCCGGTCGCGGTGACGGCGCTCTCGCGGCGATCCACCAGGCGGCCCCGGTCATAGACGTCCATCGGCTCCTGGGTCGCGCCAGTGAGCGCGGCCGCGAGCAGGGCCCGGACCGCCACCGCGTCGGCGGTGGCGTCGTAGACGTAGCGCGTGCCCAGCGCCGAGTGCTCGGTGGTCGCCATCAGGAAGTCCTCGGCGCCGTCGAGGGGTGCCTCACGGTAGGAGACCGGGAGGTGGACGACGGACTCGCCGACCTCGAGGAGCACGCACTCGATCCCGACGCGTCCGGCCGGGTCGTCGAACCGGTAGGAGCCGATCGTGCCGGTCAGGTCACCCTCGCACCACGACTGGGTGGCGAGCCAGGCGCCGAAGATCTCTTTCTTCGTGGGGGTGAGCGTGGCCTTGTGAACGATCGACATGACCGTTATCTACCAGTTCAGGACACCTTGTGGCTATCGCCTTCGCCGTTCGAGGTGGTGTCGGCCTCGGAGCCGGCCTCGGAGTCGATCTCGGCGTCCTCCTTGGCGCGGGCGGCCTCGACCGCCTTCGCGGCCCGCGTCTCGACCTTCTCGGCGAAGGCCCGGCGCTGCGGGTCGAGCACGAAGAAGGAGAGCACGCCGCTGATCACGAACGCCACGATCACCGCGAAGAAGATGTCGACCTCGCCCGCGACGAGCGACCAGATGCCCGCCACGATGCCGAAGGTCGCGAGCAGCGACAGCAGCCGCAGGCCGGTGTAGATCCAGAACTCTTTCATCGTGAGGCTCCCTCAGTGAGCTCGACAACCGCCGGGGCCGCGGGCGCAGCGTACGAATGCTGCGAGGTCGAGGAGAAGTAATTGATGCCGATGAAGTTGAACCACAGCGTGGCCAGCCCGATCAGCGCGACGATCGCGGCCTTCTTGCCCTTCCACCCGGCGGTCGCACGGGCGTGCAGGTAGCCGGCGTAGACGACCCAGGTGATGAACGCCCAGACCTCCTTGGGGTCCCAGTTCCAGTAGGAGCCCCAGGCCTCGTGGGCCCAGATCGGACCGGAGATCAGCACCCCGAAGGTCCACACCGGGAACGCGAAGGCGTGGATCCGGTAGGAGACCCGGTCGAGGTTGTCGAGGTCGGGCACCCGCGCCAGCAGGGCGGCGTCGGGGTAGCGGGCCTTGAGGAGGTACGTCACCGAGGCGATGCCGCCCAGCGTGAACCCACCGGTGGCGATAATGGCCGCGATGACGTGGATGACGAGCCAGTAGGAGTTGAGCGCCTCGGTCAGCGGCGCGACCGGCTCGTAGAGGCCGACGACGGCCAGCATCAGCACCACGACGGTGAACCCGAGCACCCACGGCGCCATCCAGGACAGCTTCAGCCGCCGGTAGAGGACGACGTACGCAGCGGCCACCACGAACGAGCCGGAGATCGTGAACTCGTACATGTTGCCCCACGGCACCCGATTGGGGTCGGCGGCCATCCCACGGCCGACCAGCGCGATCAGGTGACACACGACCGCGATCGCGGTCAGCAGGAGGCTGAGGCGTCCGAAGAGGGCGGCGCGCTGCTCGCGTACGGCAGCGGCGGGATTCACCGCGGCGTCGGTCTCGTCGGCCGGGGCACCGGCGCCGACGAGCTCCTTCTCCGCGACCGCGGCCCTGGCGCGCGACTGCCAGGCCGACCACTCGACCAGCGCGCAGAGCAGCGCCAGGAAGTAGACGACGCCGGCGGCCGTGATGGCCTGGTTGCTGAGAACGCCCCAGGTGTGGTCAGTCATCGGTTCTCCTCCTGTGTTCGCGCGCCTCGTAAGGTCTCCGCAAAGCCGGTGACGACGGCTTCGGTGTCTCCACCGCCGGAGCGGTCGAGGGCGGCGATCTCGACCAGTGTGCGCCCATCGACTCGGCGGGCGCGAACCCACAGCCGTCGCGGGCGGATGAAGAGGGACCCGAGCAGGCCCACGAGGGCGAGGGAGACGCCGAGGAGCGCCCACTCCTTGCCGGGCGACTTCGAGATCTGCACCCGGTTCCACTGCTGGACGTCGTCGAAGGAGATCGATCCCAGACCGTCGGGGAGCTGGGCCGTCTGCCCCAGCCGCAGGTTGAACGCCTTCCCGGTGTCGCCGGGGGACATCATGTTGGCCTTCGATGTGTCGAGCGCGTAGACCGACTGGGGCCCGGCGTCGAGGTTGAGGTCGCCGCGGAAGCCCTGCAACGAGAGCATCGCGTTGGACCCGTCACCGATGTCGCCCATCAGGTTGACCGGATCACCGTCGACCGTGCCCATGAACGGGTAGAACTGCCCCTGGAAACCGAGCTCCTCGGGCGAGGCGTACGGCGCCTTCACGACGCCGAAGGAGAGCAGGTTCTGGCTCTGCGGGAGGAAGATCGTCGGGCCGGAGTAGGCCACGTCGCCCTTGCCGTCGCGCACGGTGATCACCGGCGCATAGCCGTGGGCGAGCAGGAAGACGTCGGTGCTGCCGATGGTCAGCGGGTGGTTGACCTTGAGGTCGTACTTCTGCTCGTCGCTCCCGCCCGCGGTGTAACGGATGTTCGACTCGAACCCTCGCGCCGTCCCCGCGCCCGGCCCTGTGCCCAGCCACTCGGCCTTGAAGTCGTCGATCTTGAAGCTGAAGTCGTCGAGATCCTCGGGGGCGAAGAGCGAGCCGGGCTTGAAGTCGTCGTACTGCGAGAGCTCGTTGGCGAACCCGTACTCCTCCCCCACCAGCACGATCACGCCGCCCTTGTAACCGAACAGGCTCCCGGTCGCGAACGCGACCAGCACGATGATCAGCGACATGTGGAAGATCAGGTTGCCGGCCTCGCGCAGATAGCCCTTCTCGGCCGAGACGGAGTCGCCGTCATCGTCCTTCCGGATGCGGTAGCCGCGCAGCTGCTTCCGCGCCGCGGCGAGCACCTCGGCGGGCTCCTCGTCGGTGACGTACGTCGTGGAGTCGGGCAGCCGGGTCAGCTTGGCCGGCGTCGCCGGCGGCTCGGCCCGCATGGCCCGCGCGTAGACGAGGCACCGCGGGATGATGCAGCCGACCAGCGAGACCATCAGCAGCAGGTAGATCGCCGCGAACCACGGCGTCGAGTAGACGTTGAAGAGCCCGAGCTTCTCGTAGATCGGCGTCAGCGTCGTGTGCGCCTCGCGCCACTGGTCAGCCTTGAGCGAGTCGACCCCGTCCTGCGGGATCAGCGACCCCGGGACGGCCGCGAGCGCGAGCAGCAGCAGCAGGATCAGTGCCGTACGCATCGAGGTCAGCTGACGCCAACCCCAGCGTGCCAGCTCGCGGGCGTTCAGCTCACCCGAGCGGCGTACGCCTTCGTTCTTCTCCTGGTCAGGAGCGGAGGTGGTGCTCACAGCGCGATGCCCTCCCAACGCTGGACGAGCTGGACCTGCAGCCACTGGACGCCGTTGTCCCACCAGCCGGTGAGCATGGCGATGCCGATCAGGATCATCAGCACGCCGCCGATGATCGTGATCGCGCGGGTGTGCCGGCGGAACCAGGTCAGCGCGACGGTGGCCTTACGCCACATCACCGCGACGAGGATGAACGGGATGCCGAGCCCGAGCGCGTAGACGGCGAGCAGCAGGCCACCGCGGGCGGCGGTGCCCTGGTCCCAGGCGAGGCCGGCGATGACGCCCAGCGTCGGTCCGGTGCACGGGGTCCAGGCCAGCCCGAAGAGGAAGCCGAGCAGCGGCGCCGCGGCCAGGCCGACGGCGGGCACCTTGTGGAACTTCAGGTCGCGCTGCAGCAGCGGGATGAAGCCCATGAACGCGATGCCCATGATGATCGAGAGCACGCCGAGGACCTTGGTGCCGGTCTGCTGGAACTCGAGCAGCTTGTAGGCGATCCCGCCGACGGTGATGCCCATCAGGACGAAGACCACCGAGAATCCGGCGACGAAGAGCAGGGAACCCGCGAGCATGCGGCCACGGCGTACGTCACCGGAGGCGAGGTCGGCGCCGGACAGGCCGGTGGCGTAGGAGAGGTAGCCCGGGAGCATCGGCAGCGTGCACGGCGAGACGAACGAGAGGAACCCGGCCAGCAGCGCGACCGGGATGGCCAGCATCAGCGACCCGCTCCCGGCGGTGCTCGCGAACCAGTCCGTCACGAGGATTCACCTGCCGTGGAGATGAGCTCGTCGAGCGTACGTGCCGAGGGGATCTCGCCGCGGATCAGCGCGGCCACGCGCCCCTCGGTGTCGAGGATCGCGGTGGCCGGGATGGCCCGCGGCGCCAGCGAGCCCTTCAGCGCGAGGACGGCGGCGCCGTCGGGCGAGTAGACCGACGGGTACTCGACGCCGTAGTGCCTCTCGAAGGCCAGCCCTTGCGCGGCCGAGGCGTCGCGGGTGTTGAGCCCCACGAAGGCGACCTCGTCGCCCAGCTCCTCGTAGGCGGCCTGGAGCATCGGCATCTCCTTGCGGCACGGCGCACAGCCGGTCCACCAGACGTTGAGAACCGTGACCTTGCCCCGGGTGTCGGCCAGGTCGAACGGCTTGCCCTCGAGGGTCTCGCCGGCGAGCTCGACCGGCTCTCCGCGGTCGGCGACCGGGATCTCCTGGGTGCGGCCGTCACCGGAGATGTAGCCGGCTTCGTTCGTGCCGGTCTGCCCGCAGGCGGCGAGCATCACCACCAGTGGGAGAGCGAGCAGCCAACGCATGCCCCTGAGCCTGCCTAACAAAACTGAGAGACTTCTAATCTTCCGAGTCGCCGGCCGAGAACGGCGCGTACTTGTCCTTCGCCGGCAGCATGTCGCCGGCCGGCTCACCGTAGGAGAGCGCGACGAACTCGTCGTCGACGAAGTGCAGCGAGGTCAGCGAGCACAGCGCGCACTGGCGGCGGCGCGGGTCGTGCAGGAAGCTGCGACCCTCGATGTGCAGCCGGGTGGTCCAGATCGGCAACTGGTGGGAGACGATGACCGCCTCGTGGCCCCGCGCCAGGTCCCGGGCGTCGTGGATCGCGGCCATCATCCTGGCCACGATCTCCAGGTAGGGCTCGCCCCACGACGGCTTGAACGGGTTGACCAGCTTCGGCCAGACCTTGGGGTCCTTCAGCGGGCCCATGCCGTCCTTGAAGCTCTTGCCGACGAAGAGGTTCTCCGACTCGAGCACCCGCTCGTCGAGCGAGATGTCGAGGCCGAGCGCCTTCGCCAGTGGCCCGGCGGTCTGCCGAGCCCGCTCGAGCGGGCTGGAGATGACGTGGCTGATGTCCTGCCCGCCGATCCGGTCGGCGACCCGCTCGGCCATTTGCAGGCCGAGCTCGGAGAGGTTGAACCCGGGCCGGCGCCCGTAGAGGATCCCGTCCGGGTTGTGCACCTCGCCATGGCGCAGCAGGTGGACCGTGGTCTCGATACTCATGCCTTCACCTTTACAGCAGCAGCCTCGGCGGCGTACGGAAGCGCCTCCGTGATCTGGGAGATCGCCCGCTCGTCGTGGGCGGAAGAGAGGAACCAGGCCTCGTAGGCGCTCGGCGGCAGGTAGACGCCCTGGTCGAGCATGGCGTGGAAGAAGGCCTTGTACGCCGCCTCGTCGGTGGTCTTGGCCTCGTCGAAGTTGCGCACCGGCTTGTCGGTGAAGAAGACCGAGAACATCGTGCCGGTGGACTGGATGACGTGCGGGAGACCGACCTTGGCGAAGCTCTCCTCGATCGCGGCCTTCACGGCGTCGGCGGCCTTGGTGATGTGGGCGTAGACCTCGTCGGTCGCCAGCCGCAGCGTGGTCAGGCCGGCGGTGGTCGCGACCGGGTTCCCGGAGAGCGTGCCGGCCTGGTAGACCGGCCCGTCAGGGCTGAGCGAGCCCATCACGTCGGCGCGGCCGCCGAAGGCCGCTGCCGGGAAGCCGCCGCCCATCACCTTGCCGAAGGTGACCAGGTCGGGGGTCCAGCCCTCGTTCTTGCCGTCCAGGCCCCACTGCCCCTGCTTGCTGGCGCGGAAACCGGTCATCACCTCGTCGGAGATGAACAGGGCGCCATGCGCCGTGCAGGTGGTCGCGAGGAACTCGTTGAACCCGGGCTCCGGCGGCACGACGCCCATGTTGCCGGGCGAGGCCTCGGTGATCAGGCAGGCCACCCGGCCTGCGTATTCCTCGAACGCCGCTGTGACCGCGGCTCGGTCGTTGTAGGGCAGTACGACGGTGAGCTCGGTGCTGCTCTCCGGGACGCCCGGGGTGCCGGGGATCGCGTGGGTGACCAGTCCGGAGCCGGCGCTGGCGAGCAGGGAGTCCACGTGGCCGTGGTAGTTGCCGGCGAACTTGAGGATCACGTCGCGTCCGGTGAACCCTCTTGCCAGCCGGATGGCCGACATCGTCGCCTCGGTGCCGCTGCTGACGAATCGCACCTTCTCGACCGGCGCCCGCTCGACGATCGCCTCGGCGAGCTCGACCTCGGGCGTGGTCGGCGTCCCGTAGGAGGTGCCACGCGCGACGGCGTCCATGACGGCCGCCTGGACCTCGGGGTGGGCGTGGCCCAGCAGCATCGGGCCCCAGGAGCAGATCAGGTCGACGTAGTCGTTCCCGTCGACGTCGGTCAGCCACGCGCCCTTCGCCTCGCGGATGAAGCGCGGTGTCCCGCCGACGGCGTTGAAGGCGCGTACGGGTGAGTTCACGCCGCCCGGCGTCACGGCCTTCGCGCGGGCGAAGAGCGCTTCGGATGCCGCTGCGGACAGAGGTGAGATGTCGTGAGGCACCGGGTCATTCTTCATCAACCCCACCCGAATCCCCATTTCCGCCCCGGCACGGCCCCAGCTCGACCCCCGGCTCAACCCCCGGTCAACTCCTGGTCAACCGTCTTGGTCACGTACGCTGAACGATATGCGCTTGCTGATGACGAGAGACCTCTGATGGCGCGCGTCGCCGCCGACGTACGCCGCGAACGTCTGGTCGAGGCCGCGATCCGGGTGATGGTGCGTGACGGCGTCGCCAAGACCACGACGCGCTCGATCGTGGCGGAGGCCGACATGCCGCTCGGGGCCTTCCACTACTGCTTCCGCTCCAAGCAGGAGCTGCTGGAGAACGTCATCGAGGCGATCACCGGGCACACGCTCAACCTGGCGCTGGTGGAGATGCGCGGCGAGGAGTCGTTCGAGGAGAAGCTCCAGGCAGCGCTCAGGGCGTACTGGCAGCACGTCATCGCCAACCCGGACGAGCACCAGGTGACCTACGAGCTCACGCAGTACGCCCTCCGTCAGCCGGGGCTGGCCACGGTCGCGCGCCGGCAGTACGAGACGTACCTCGAGGCCAACACCCAGGTCCTCACCGTGCTGGCCGAGTCGACCGGGGTGACGTGGGACCAGCCGATCCCCATGCTCGCGAGATACCTCACGGCCAACATCGACGGCCTCACCCTGCTCTTCCTCAACGAGGGCGACGCCGAGGCGGCCGGCGCCGCGCTCGACTTCGCCGCGGCGCACGTCGCCTCCATGGCCAGATCGGCGTAGTCACGGGCCTTTGGACCGTTGACCGGGTCATGCGACCAACTCTAGGATGCGGCGTACGTCACGCACCCTGGAGGCACTGTGAACGCCATCCGCACGTTGCTCTGTCTGGTCCTGATCGGCTTCGTGGCGTTCGCCCCGCCGGGCTGGGCATCGCCGCCGGACCAGTGGTGGGAGCCGGCCAACAGGCCGGTACCCGACTCGCAGGTCAACGTCACCGGCAAGCCGTTCACCGGCACCGACGCCAAGGGTGACGTACGCGGCTTCGCTGACGTCCACAACCACCTGATGACCAACGAGGCGTTCGGGGGCGAGCTGGTCTGCGGCAAGCCGTTCTCCGACGCCGGGGTCGCCGACGCGCTCGAGGACTGCGCGGCGCACTACCCCGACGGCTCGGGCGCGCTGCTGGAGAACCTCACCGGCGCGGAGCCGGACGGCAAGCACGACCCGGTGGGCTGGCCGACCTTCAAGGACTGGCCGTCGTACCGCACGATGTCCCACCAGCAGAACTACTACGCCTGGCTGGAGCGGTCCTGGCGAGCCGGGCAGCGCGTCCTGGTCACCGACCTGACCAGCAACGGCGTGATCTGCTCGATCAACCCGAACCGCGATCGCGGCTGCGACGAGATGGAGTCGATCCGGCTGCAGGCGGAGAAGACCTACGACCTGCAGGACTTCGTCGACAGGATGTACGGCGGCGAGGGCAAGGGCTGGTTCCGGATCGTCACCGATCCCGCACAGGCCAAGCAGGTCATCGAGGACGGCAAGCTCGCCGTGATCCTCGGCGTCGAGACCTCCGAGCCGTTCGGCTGCAAGCAGGTCCTCGACGTCCCGCAGTGCAGCAAGGCCGGCATCGACCAGGGCCTCGACGAGCTGAAAGCCCTCGGCGTACGCAGCATGTTCCTGTGCCACAAGTTCGACAACGCGCTCTGCGGGGTGCGCTTCGACTCGGGCACGACCGGGACGATCATCAACGTCGGCCAGTTCCTGTCGACGGGCACCTTCTGGCAGACCGAGAAGTGCCGCGGCCCGCAGCACGACAACCCGATCGGCGACGCACCGGTGCCCGAGATCGAGGAGAAGCTGCCCGCGGGCACCGAGGTGCCGACGTACGCCGACGACGCGCAGTGCAACACCCGCGGCCTCACCCGGCTCGGCGAGTACGCCATGCGCGGGATGATGCAGCGCGGCATGCTCGTCGAGCTCGACCACATGAGCGTGAAGGCCACCGGCCGCGCGCTCGATATCCTCGAGTCGGCCGACTACCCCGGCGTCATCTCCAGCCACAGCTGGGCCGACCTCGGCTGGGCCGAACGCGTCTACGGGCTCGGCGGCTTCATCGGTGAGTACATGTTCGGGCCCGAGGAGTTCATCGGCGCCGCCGGGCGGACCGAGGCGCTGCGCACCGAGTACGACAAGGGCCTCGGTATCGGCACCGACTTCAACGGCCTCGGCTCCCACCCCGCTCCCCTGGGCGCCGACGGACCCAGCCCCGTGACGTACCCGTTCCGGAGCGCCGACGGCGGGTCGGTGATCGACCGGCAGGTCACCGGCGAACGGGTCTGGGACGTCAACACCGACGGCGGAGCCCACGTCGGCCTGGTCCCGGACTGGATCGAGCAGATCCGCCGCCTCGGCGGCACGGAGGCCGTGCAGGACCTGATGGGCGGAGCCCAGTCCTACCTCGACACGTGGGGCGCCGCATCCGACTACACGCCGCCGAGCAACCTCGCGGCCGGGTCGCGCGCCACGGCGAGCTCGTCGGAGTGGAGCGCCTTCACCAGCTTCGCACCGGGCCGCGCCATCGACGGCGACACCAGCACCCGCTGGGCCAGCGACTGGAGCGACGACCAGTGGCTCGCCCTCGACCTGCGCAGCGAGCGGACCGTGGGCCGCGTGGTCGCCGACTGGGAAGGCGCCCATGCGGCGGCGTGGAAGGTCGAGGTCTCCTCGGACGGTGCGACGTGGCGCACGGTGTGGTCGACCGACGCAGGGAAGGGCGGAGTCGAGACCGCGACCTTCGAGCCGACCACCGCTCGCTACGTACGCATCCACGGCGTCAGCCGCGCCACCCGCTACGGCTACTCCCTGTGGGAGCTCGGCGTCTACGACCGCTGACCTGCCGGGCTGATCGCCGCCCGCTGGTCACCGGCGGGCGGCGATGAGCTCCTGGAACCAGCGGAACGAGTCCTTGGGAGTACGCCGCAGCGTGTCGTAGTCGACGTGCACGAGCCCGAAGCGCTCGGCGTACCCCTCCGCCCACTCGAAGTTGTCGAGCAGCGACCACGCGAAGTAGCCGCGTACGTCCACCCCGGCGGCGATCGCGTCGGCCACCGCCCGCAGGTGCGCGTCGTGGTAGTCGATCCGGCCTTGGTCGTGGACTCCCCCGTCGGCGGCGACGGTGTCGTGGAACGAGCAGCCGCTCTCGGTGACGTAGACCGGCGGCAGCGCGTCGGCGTACCGCTCGTGGAACTGGGTCAGGATCTCGGTGAGCCCGTCGGGGACGATCGCCCACCCGAAGTCGGTGGTGGGTACGCCGACGAGCTGGCGTGGCTCGAACGGAAGCCCCTCCGGCATGATCGCGCCCTCGAGCGCCGGGTTCTGGCTGCCGCCGGATCCGGGGGCGCCGACCAGCACCGGCTGGTAGTAGTTGACGCCGTACCAGTCGAGCGGGGCCGAGATCACCTTCAGGTCCTCGGCGACCGGCCCGGGCATCATCGAGGTGATCAGCCCGTCGGGATACTCCCCGCGCAGGATCGGGTCGGAGAACAGCCAGTTGGTCAGCGTGGCGAACATCTCGGCCGCCTCGCGATCCTCGGCCGAGTCCGACGCAGGTCGCGCCGGCTGGTGGTTGGAGGCGATGCCGATGTTGCTCGCTCCGGCCGCGCGCAGCGCCTCGACCGACAGGCCGTGGCCGAGCAGCAGGTGGTGGGCCACCGGCAGCGCGTCGAAGCCGAGCGCCTGGCCGGGGGCGTGGGTGCCGAGCGCATGCCCGAACATGGTGACCACGACCGGCTCGTTCAGCGGCATCCACATCGAGACCCGGTCACCGAGGTGCTCGCCGACGATCGCGGCGTACTCGGCGAGGCGGAGCGAGGTGTCGCGGTTGAGCCAGCCGCCGGCGTCCTGCAGCGCCTGCGGCAGGTCCCAGTGGTAGAGCGTCGCGGCCGGCTTGATGCCCGCCTCCAGCAGCCCGTCGACGAGCCGGTCGTAGAAGGCCAGCCCCTCGGCGTTCGCCGGCCCGGAGCCGGTCGGCTGGATCCGCGGCCAGGCGATCGAGAACCGGTAGGCGTCCACGCCGAGCTCCTTCATCAGCGCGATGTCCTCGGGATACCGGTGGTAGTGGTCGCACGCGACCGCCCCGGTGTCGCCGTTCTTGATCCGGCCCGGCTCTGCGCAGAAGGTGTCCCAGATCGACGGCCCACGGCCGCCCTCCTCGACGGCACCTTCGATCTGGTACGACGCGGTGGAAACGCCGTACACGAAGTCGGTGGGGAGCTGCAGGCTGGGCAGATCAGGGTGGGTGGTCACGAGTTGTCTCCTATCGAACGGACTTGATCCGGTAGACCAGGACGGCGCCGGTCAGCGTCACACCGGCGGCGACGGCGTACAGGGTGGAGTAGCCGCCGAGCACGCTCACGATCGGCGCGGCGACGACGGGGGCGAGGACCTGCGGCAGCGAGTTGGCGATGTTGACGACGCCGAGGTCCTTGCCGCGGTCGATCGCCTCGGGGAGTACGTCGATCATCAGCGCGAGGTCGACCGAGGTGAACACGCCCATGCCGAGGCCGAGGACGGCCACACCGATGATCGCGGCCGTCCAGGAGTGGAAGCCGGCCAGCGAGAGGGTGCCGGCAGCCATCACGACGCCGGCGACGGTCACGAAGATCCGGCGGCGGTCGAACCGGTCCGACAGCCATCCGCCGGCCACGACCGTGACCAGCAGGGCAAGGGAGTTGACCGCCGAGAGCAGGAAGACGCCGGCTTCGGGGTTCTCGTGGTGAACCGCGTCGTCGAGGTAGAAGAGCAGGTAGACCAGCCCGATCGAGAACCCGAGGTTCATCAGGAAGCGGGTGAGCCACGCCCAGGCGAAGTCGGGGTGCAGACGAGGGCTGATCCAGAAGCCACGGAGGAACGTGCCCCACGAGAACGATGGCCGGTCAGCGGGGTCGAGGACCAGGTCGCGGCGCATCGCCACGTACGGCACGCTCGCGATCACCAGGAAGACCGCGCACGCGAGGTAGCCACCGACGATCCCGCCCGCAGCCGCCGCGAGCCCCGCGCCGACGACGGCGCCGACGGTCTGGGCGAGGCCGAGGAAGCCGCCGATGGTGCCGCGCTGCTGATGCGGCGCATGGTCGGGCACGGCGGCGGTGATGGCCGCGAAGTTCGCGTTGAGGGCGATCTGGGCCAGGCACCAGCCGACGGTCACCACGACGAGGTTCGGCGCGAAGGCCAGCAGCACCAGGCTGGCCACGCCTCCACAGATGCCGAGGACCGTCCACGGCAGGCGGCGGCCGTAGCGCGACGTGGTCCGGTCCGAGAGCGCGCCGAAGACCGGGTTGGCCACCGTCGAGCAGAGCGCGCCGATGCCGACGACCCAGGCGAGCGCCGCCTCCTTGTCGTCGCCGGCGAACCGCTCCGCCTGCATCCCGAGCAGGGTCAGGATCGGGCCGAACCATGCGGTGAACAGACCGACGTTGGCCAGCGAGATCGCGGCCACCCATGACTTGGGGGCGGGCGTGGCCGGCTCGTCCAGCGCCGACCGAATGAGCTCAGAGCTGGTCACGTTGGGCACCGATCAGCTGCTGGTACCAGGAGTAGGAGTCCTTCGGCGTGCGCACCAGGGTGTCGTAGTCGACGTGCACGAGGCCGAACCGCTGGGTGAAGCCGTGGGTCCACTCGAAGTTGTCGGTCGGCGACCAGACCCAGTAGCCACGGACGTCCGCGCCCTCCTCGATCGCCTGGTGTACGGCGCGCACGTGCGCGTCGAGGTAGTCGATCCGGCCGTCGTCGTGGATCCTGCCGTCCGGACCGGGTTCCTCGGTGCCGGGCTGCTGCGAGGTGCCGTTCTCGGTGACGATCAGTGGCGGCAGGCTCTCGCCGTACCGCTCGGTCAGCGTCAGCAGGACCTCGCGCAGGCCGTCGGGGCTGATCTCGCCGCCGAGCCCGGTCTTGGGCCCGTCGACCTCGACCGCCCGGAACGGCATCTCAGCCGGGATCTCGTGCTCCTGGATCAACGACGGCTCACCGGTCGGGGCGGCAACGCGCTGCGGGCTGTAGTAGTTGACGCCGTAGAAGTCGAGCGGCGTCGAGATGACCTCGAGGTCATCGGCGACCGGACCGGGCATCCCCTCGGCATACCCCGCAGGGTAGCGGCCGAGGAGGATCGGGTCGCCCCAGATCCAGTCGGTGAGGTCGGCGCTGAACGCAGCGGCGGCGAGGTCCTCCGGGCGGTCGGAGGCAGGCCAGGTCGGCGCGTGCGGGTTGGCGGTCCCGACGCTGCGGCCGCCGGCTGCACGGATCGCCTGGACGCTGAGCCCATGGGCGAGCAGCTGGTGGTGGACGGTCGGCAGCGACTCGAAGAGCAGCCCCTGCCCGGGGGCGTAGCCGCCGATCGCGTAGCCGAGCAACGAGAGCACCACCGGCTCGTTGAGCGGGATCCAGTACGCCGCGCGGTCGGCCAGCCGCTCGGCCACGACGGCGGCGTACTCACCGAAGCGGAGCGCGGTGTCTCGGTTCATCCAGCCGCCGGCCTCCTCGATCGGCAGCGGGGTGTCCCAGTGGTAGAGCGTCGGCGCCGGCTTCAGACCGGCCGCCAGCATCTCGTCGACGACCCGGTCGTAGAAGTCCAGGCCCTTCGCGTTGACCTCGCCCGACCCGGTCGGCAGGATCCGCGGCCACGCGATCGAGAACCGGTAGACGTCGGCACCGAGGTCGCGTACCAGCGCGATGTCCTCGGGATAGCGGTCGTAGAAGCCGGCGCTGGTCGCCGGCGTCGATCCGTCGGCGATCCTCCCGGGCTGCTCGCAGAACACGTCCCAGGTGGACCGTCCCCGCCCGTCAGCCGCGAGCGCGCCTTCGGTCTGGTACGCCGAGGCGCCGACGCCCCACTCGAAGCCAGCGGGGAAACTGGGCAGCGGCCGGGTCATGGCAAGGACTCTAACTCGAATCCCGAATGGTCGCTAGGTTTTCGTTCGGGCCACCTAGACTGCGAGCATGTCCAGCCGAGCCCGTGGTCCGTACGCAAAGTCCGCCGAGCAGCGGCGCCGGATCCTCGACGTGGCTCAGGACGTGTTCGGGCGCCGAGGCAGCCACGGCGCCTCGCTGCGGGAGATCGCGGACCTGGCCGGCATGAGCCAGGCCGGGGTGCTGCATCACTTCGGCTCCAAGACGGGCCTGCTGATGGCCGTGCTGGAGGAGCGTGACCAGGCCTCGCGCCAGGAGGCGGACACCGGCGCGACCTGGGACGAGCAGGCTCAGGTGGCGCGGAGCATGTTCGAGCGGGCCATCGCCGACCGCGGGCTGACCCAGCTGTTCACCACGGTCACCGCCGAGTCGATCGTCCCCGGCCACCCGGCCCATGACTTCACCGTCGCGCGCTACCGGCGTACCGCCGCCGAGTTCACCGCATCGCTGACCGAGGCCGCACCGGACGAGCTCGAGCCGGACGCGGCACCAGCTGCAGACCTGGCGGGCGTCGCGCGCCTGGTGATGGCGGCCATGGACGGCCTGCAGATGCAGGCCCTGCTCGACCCGGACGCGGACGTGCTCGGAGCCTTCGACATTCTGCTCGAAGCGCTACCTCTCCTCGCCTCGCGCTCACCTGCCTCGACGGACTGACCGACGTCCATCGGAGAGCTCAGCCCTACGTGTTGCGGGGGTGGCCGTAGAGCGTCTTGATCAGCCGGGTGAGCGCCTGGAAGTTCTTGGCCTTGAACGGCATGCCGTGGATCTCGTTCTTCATGCCGAAGCGGGTCACCAGGATCGACTGCCGCTTGGTGAACTTCCGGAGGCCGTCGCGCCCGTGCCGGGCACCGAGACCGGAGTCCTTCCATCCGCCCATCGGCAGCTCGAGCGCGAAGTAGTTGGCCAGCGCGTCGTTGACGGTGACGGTGCCGGCCTGGAGCTCACGCGCGATGCGCTGTCCCTTGGCGAGGTCCTTGGTGTAGACCGCCGCCTGCAGGCCGTACGCCGAGTCGTTGGCCAGCCGCACGGCCTCGGCCGCGTCGGCGACCTTCATGATCGGCAGCGTCGGGCCGAACGTCTCCTCGCGCATGCACGCCATGTCCTGGTCGACATCGACCAGCAGCGTCGGCTCGAAGAACCGCCCCTCCCCCTCGCGTACGCCTCCTCCGGTGAGGGCCTTCGCGCCGCCGGCCACCGCGTCCTCGACATGCCGGGTGACGGTGTCGAGCTGCGGCGGGAAGGTCAGCGACCCTGACTCCGAGGTGCCGAAGCCGGTCGACTCACCGACGCGCAGCGACTCGAAGCGCTCGGTCATCAGCGCCACGAACTCGTCGTAGACCGGCGCCTCGACGTACACGCGCTCCGAGGAGGTGCAGGTCTGGCCGGAGTTGTGCATCGCGCTGAAGAGCGTCACGTTCGCTGCGCGCTCGAGGTCGGCGTCGGCCAGCACGATCACCGGGTCTTTGCCGCCGAGTTCGAGGCTGCACGGGATCAGCCGCTCGCCGCAGCGCCCGGCGACCTTCTTTCCGGTTCGGGTGGAACCGGTGAACATCACCGCATCCACCAACTCCACGAGCGCCGCGCCCGCGGCCCCCGACCCGGTCGCCACGCTGAAGACGCCGTCGGGCAGCCCGATCTCGCGCGCCATCTCGGCCATCAGCAGCGACGTCAGCGGAGTGATCTCCGACGGCTTGAGTACGGCGGTGTTTCCGGCCGCGAGCGCGGGGATCACGTCGCCGAAGTTGTTGAGGAGCGGGTTGTTCCACGGCCCGATCACGCCGACGACGCCCACCGGCTGGTAGCGGACGACCAGTTTGCGCCCGAGCACGAAGGGCGACCGGCTGGTGATCTTCTCGTCGGCGAGGTACTCCGGGGCGTGCTTGGCCCAGAACGCGCTCGCGACCGCGCCGTACATCACCTCGATGTTGGCCTCGTCGAGGGACTTGCCGTTCTCGGCGTGGATCGTCTCGGCGATCTGGCCGGCGTTGTCGAGGATCCACTTCTGCATACGGCGCAGGTAGCGCCCGCGGCCGGCGTACCCGAGGGCGGCCCAGGCGGGCTGCGCGGTCCGTGCGGTGGCGACGAGCGCCTCGACCTCGGCTGCACCGAGGTCGGGAACGCTCTGGATCGTCTTGCCCGTCGACGGGTTCTCGACCTCGATGACAGCACTCATGCCTTGCTCCTCACATAGGGGGCGAATCGGGATGCCATCAGGAACAGGACCGGGCTCAGCAGCAGCGGCAGCACGAACATCGCGCGGTGGCTGACCTGCTCGGCGACGGTGGCGATGGCGACGGCGGCCACGAGGTAGCCGACGTAGTTGGAGACGTTGACCCTGGCGACGGCCTGACCGCCACCGTCGGCGTCGAGGTGACCGGCCGCGACGAACGACAACGGCGGGATCATCGCCAGGCCGGCGCCGAGCAGACCGAAGCCCGCGACCGCCACCCACACCGACGGCGCGGCGACCACGAGCGCTACCGAGACGATGGCGACGAGCCCGCTGATCCGCACGGTCCGCACCGGCCCGATGCGGCGTACGACCTTGTCACCGACCAGCCGGGTGACCAGCAGCACCGCCTGGTACGCCGTGAACGCCATGGCCGCCGCGCTCTGCGACGACGACAGCCCGTCGACGAGGTAGATGCCACCCCAGGCCGAGATCGCCGAGTCGAGGAACCACATCACGAAGGTGGGTACGGCGAGCAGCAGGACCGGCAGCCACGGCACGCTCGGCGCGTGCTGCCCGGCATCTACGTGACCGTCGATCGGGTCAACCTGGAGCAGATCGCCCAGCAGCGCGAGGTTGAGCGCGAGCCCGACCGCGCAGACGATCGCGAACGACGGCAGGAGCGACCAGCCCAGCTCCAGAGTCAGCGCCGCATAGCCGCCCCCGACGACCGCGCCGAGGCTCCACATGCCGTGGAAGCCGACCATGATGCTGCGGCCGTAGAGATCCTCGATGCCGACGCCCTGCATGTTCATGGCCGCATCGATCTGACCGACGAAGAGTCCGTACGCACACACCGCGACGATCAGGCCCGCGACGCTGTCGGGGAGGGAGACGAGCAGTGTTGCCACCGACGCGCCGACGAGCGCGACCCTGAGCACCCTGGCGCTGCCGAAACGCGCCGCGGCGTACCCGGCCAGGACGCTGCCGACGGCCGACGCGATCGCCACCGCGCCCAGCAGCATGAGCACCTGGTAGTCGCTCAGGTCGTGCTGGTCCTTGATCGTGGGCAGCCGGGTGATCAGGGACGCGAAGGTGAAGCCCTGGATGCCGAAGGCCGCCCAACAGGCCCGGCGAGCCGCGCGTGGGGGCGCAGCGGTGGCGGTCGTGGTCATAGGAACGTCTTTCCTTCTCCTCGATAGGTCGAGACGGCGTCGACGACGCTGCCGTCATCGACGAGCGCCAGCTCGTCGACGTGCTCGCAGAGCTCGCCGGCCTTGGTGTGGCGGAACCAGACCCGGTCGCCGATCTGGAGATCGGCAGCCGCCGCACCGGTCAGCGGCGTCTGCACCTCACCCGCCCCCTCGGTCGGGACCAGGCCGAGGCCGCGCGGCCACACCGGCATCGGGAGCCGGTCCTTGCCGGCCGCTCCGGATGCGATCCAGCCACCGCCGAGCACCGTCGCGTGGCGCGGTGAGGGGCGGCGTACGACCGACAGGACGAAGTACGCCGCCGGCTGGGGGTGGAACCGGGTGTAGTGGTCGAACAGGTGCGGGGCGAGCAGCCCTGAGCCCGCGGCCACCTCGGTCACGGCGTCCTCGGCGGCGGTGGTCTCGATGCTCCCGGTGCCGCCGCCGTTGACGAACTCCAGCGGCGCCACGCTTCGCACCGCGGCCACGGCGGCGGCCCGTCGTTCGGCCAGCTCGTCGATGGACCTCCGCTGCATCGCCCGGACGAGGTGCTTGGACAGGCCCGGCTGGTTGTCGCCCATCCCGGCGATCTGGCCCTCGTACGCCATCACGCCGACCAGCTCGCAGCGCGGGTGCGCCACGACGGCCCGGGCGAGCGCGCCCGCCTGCTCGGGCGCGTGCACGGGCGAGCGCCGGGCGCCGAGGTGCACCCGGCCGGAGGCCAGGCGGAGCGAGGCGTCGAGCTCGATGCAGATCCGGATCCGCGGACCGCTGGCGCCGGCCGCGGCGGCGATCAGCTCCAGATGCTCGACGCTGTCGATCATCAGCGTCACCCGAGAGGCCAGCAGGTCGTCGTCGGCGAGCCGCCGGATGGCGGCGGTGTCCGCGGTCGGGTAGCCGACCACCACGTCGTCGATCTCGCGCGCGAGCCAGAGCGCCTCGGGCAGGGTGTAGGCGAGCACGCCCTGGAAGCCCGGCATCGCCAGCGTGCTCCGGATCAGGGCACGGCAGCGCACCGACTTGCTCGCGAGGCGGATCGGCTTGCCGCCGGCGCGGCGCACCAGGTCGGCTGCGTTGGTACGCAGCGCGGCCACGTCCACCACGGCGTACGGCGTGGGGAGGTCGGCGGTGGCGGCTTCGAGGTCTTCGAAGGAGGCGCGCGCCCGCGTCGGGACAGTGAGATCCAGCATTCATCGAGAATGGACCGCTCGACGGACTAGGTCAAGTGTCCAAGACTATTGACCTTTGGTGTGACCTGGGCCATTCTGAGGGCCGACCGTCCGCAGAAGGGACCCACCCAATGAGCACTCGGTGGCGCAACTGGTCCGGGACAGAAGAGGCGACCCCCGCCCGCGTAGCCACGCCCGCGACGACCGACGAGGTCGCGGCCGCCGTGAAGACCGCCGTCGCCGACGGCCTGACGGTGCGCGCGATCGGATCCGGGCACTCCTTCACCGGCGCGGCCGTCGCCCCCGGCCTGCAGATCCGGCCGGACCGGCTGGACGGCGTGCTCTCCGTCGACGCGGAATCAGGCCTGGTCACCGTCGAGGCCGGGATCCCGCTCCACCGGCTCAACCCGATGCTCGCCAGGCACGGGCTGGCGATGGAGATCCTCGGCGACATCGACCGGCAGACGATCGCCGGCGCGGTCTCGACCGGCACGCACGGCAGCGGCGAGAGGTTCCAGAGCATCTCCAACCAGATCCGCGCGCTCGAGCTGGTGCTGGCCGACGGGTCGGTCGTGACGTGCTCGCGCGAGGAGAGGCCGGAGCTCTTCGAGGCCGCGCGGGTCTCGATCGGAGCGCTCGGCGTGATCACCAAGGTGACGCTGCAGTGCGTGCCGCTCTACGCGCTGCACGCGGTCGACGCACCGATGCCGCTCGACGAGACGCTCGACGGGCTCGACGAGCTGGTGGCGAGCAACGACCACTTCGAGTTCTTCTGGTTCCCGCACACCACGACCGCGCTGACGCGCCGGTTCCAGCGGCTGCCGGGCGACGCCGAGCTCAACCCGATGAGCACGCTCGCCAGGACCCTCGACGACAAGATCGTCACCAACATCGGCTTCGAGGCGCTGCTGCGCGTCGGCACCCGCTTCCCTGGCCTGGTGCCGGGGATCACCCGGTTCGTGACCCGGGCGGTGTCGTCCCGGGACTTCACCGATCTCGCCCCGAACGTGTTCGCCTCCGACCGCGACGTACGTTTCCGCGAGGGTGAGTACGCCGTCCCGCGCGCCGCGATCGGCGACGTCCTCCGCGAGCTCCGGCAGTGGGTCGACACCCATGACGAGAAGGTGTCGTTCCCCTTCGAGGTCCGCTTCGTGAAGAGCGACGACATCTGGCTCTCGCCGGCATACGACCGCGACGTCGCCTATGTCGCCTTCCACCAGTACCACCGGATGCCACACGAGCGCTGGTTCTCCGTCTGCGAGGACATCCTCGGCGCAGCCGGCGGGCGTCCCCACTGGGGCAAGATGCACCGGCTCGAGGCGGCTGACCTCGCCGAGCGTTACCCGCGGTTCGGTGACTTCACCGCGCTGCGTGACGAGCTGGACCCGACCGGCGTCTTCGCCAACCCGTACGTCGATCGGGTCCTCGGCCACACCCTGCACCAGAGCTCGCCGACTCGTCACTGACCTTCGGCGACGATCAGGTCCTCCAGGTTGCGCATCGACTGCTGGAACGACTTCCGCAGCCCGGGCTGGGTGACCTTGTCGATCACCGCCCCGATCGGGCCGAGGCCGACGCGGTAGCGGACGGTGTACGTCATCTCCGTGCCGGCGTCCTCGACGCCGTCGACGGCCACCGGCCGGAACCGGAAGACGTTGGTCATCTCGTGCATCGGGGCGAAGCCCTCACCGGTGTCGATGCGGGTCGTCAGCGGCTCGATCTCCCTGACCGTCCACGTCGACCGCGTGGTCAGCGGACCGAGGGTGCGGTTGTGCTCGGCATAGGTGCGGCCGACCTCGGCCTGGCCGTGGTGGTCGGTCACCTCCAGGACGCCGTCCACCCACTCGGCGTAGCGGTTCGTCGCCGACACCACCTGCCAGACCCGTTCCACGGGGACGGCCAGCACAGCGGTCTCGCTCAGCTCGGTCATGCTCATCTCTCAGTTCCTTCCAGTACGTCGATCACGGCTGCCGCGGCGTCGCGGCCGGAGCGGACGGCGCCGTCCATGTAGCCGTTCCAGTGGTCGGCGTGCTCCGCGCCGGCCCAGTGCACGAGACCGAAGGGCCGGTCCCGCCACTCGCCGAGGGTGGTGAGCACGCCGGGAGCCAGGACCGAGGTCGGACCGCCCCGGGTCCACTCCTCGCCCGACCAGTCCTGCTCGAAGTAGTCGTGCGGCCGCAGCGCCTCCCGACCGACCGCCCGCGCGAAGGTGCGCAGCACGGCGGCCCGGCGCTCGCGGGGTGGCCGGTGGGCCAGCGCCCGCCAGGCACGGCCACCGAGGAACCCCATCAGCACACCGGGCCCACCGCTCGGTGGGGTGTTGTCGAACATCGAGCAGATCGCCGAGTCGGACGATCGGAACGTGGCCTGCCCGGAGAGCCCGTCCGCGCGCCAGAACGGCTCGTCGTACACCGCCTCGCACTTCATCAGGGTGCCCATCGGCATCCGGTCGAAGAGCGCGGCCTGCGGCGCGGGCAGCAACGGCGACCACGAGATCTTGCCGGCGAGCGGGGGCGGGACGGCCACGATCGCATGCCCGGCCTGCCACACGCCCGCGTCGGTACGCAGCTTCACGGTGCGGCCGTTCTGCTCGATCGCACGCACCGGCGCGTTCAGCACTACGCGGTCGCCGAGCTGCTCGGCCATCGCCAGCGAGACCCGCTGCGACCCGCCGACGAAGCGATCCTGCTGAGCACCGCCCTCCACCCCGATCCCACGAGTGATCGAGCCGGGGTGGTCCTCGTCGCCCATGCCGGCGACGTAGTGGAGGCTGAACAGCGCGGAGGCGTCCGCCGCGGTGCCGCCGTACGCCGAGCCGAGGAAGATGTTGACCAGGTCGACCCCGGCGGCACTGACGGTGGTCTCGCGGATCCACGAGTCGAAGGTGACCGCGTCCAACCGCGAGGCGTTGCGTGCCCGCCATGGTGCGCCCAGCGGGATCCGCCGAGCGACCCGGTCGATACGAGCCATGCTCACCGCGACATCGGCCAGGGCCGTCGGGTCCGGAGGTACGTCGCCGGCGTAGCGCTTGGCGCTGTTGCCGCGGACGTAGACCGCCTCGCCCTCGGTGTACGCCGGGAAGGTCTTGACGTCCAGCTCGGCGGCCAACCCGAGAATGTGGTTCTGGGTCGGCCCGACGAACTGCCCTCCGGCCTCCACGACCTGACCGCCGCCGAGGTCGTGGTTGAGGGTGCGGCCGCCCACCCGGTCGCGCGCCTCGAGCACGACGACGCTCCGGCCCGCCGCCACCAGGGCACGGGCGGCGGTCAGCCCGGCCAGGCCGGCGCCGACGATCGCCACGTCGACCCGCGCTGCGCGCGGCACCGCTCAGAGCTCCTTGAGCGCGGCACCGGCGGCGAAGCTCTCGACCGAGGCGAGGTCGAAGCTGCCGAAGTCGGAGCCGAGCCCGCCGGCGACCTGGGCGGCGGTGGCGCAGCCCAGCTCGGCCGCTTCGACGGGCGTGCGGCCGAGCGCGAGACCCCGGATGTAACCCGCCGAGAACGCGTCGCCGCAGCCGGTGGTGTCCACCACCTCGATGTCATACGCCGACACCCGGGTCACGCCTTCCGCGGTCGCCACGACAGCGCCGCGGGCGCCGGCGGTCACCGCCACGCAGCCGGCACCGGCCTCGACCAGCGCACGGCAGGCCGCCTCCAGATCGGCGGCCCCGGTCCAGCCGATCGCCTGCTCGTCGTTGACCAGCAGATGGTCGACGTAGGGGAACGCGGCCACTATCCACTCGAACATGCCCGGGTCGTTGGGCGCGAGAGAGTCCAGCGAGGTGGTCACGCCGTTGTCGCGCGCGTGGGCGAGGATCTTCGCCGCCGCCTCGCCGCCCATGAACTCCGGACCGCCGAGGTGCAGGTGGTCCGCCGCGGCGATCACGTCCAGCGGCGCGTCGTCGGGACCGTACGCGCCGTTGGCCCCGATCACGTGGAACGCCGGCCGCGACCCGTCGGGGCGGATCGGGAGCACGCTCGCGGAGGTCTGGTGGTCCTCGCGGCGTACCAGGTGCTCGGTGTCCACGCCATCGCGCTGCAGCAGCGAGAGCAGCTGGTCGCCGACCGCGTCGGTCCCGATGGCACCGGCGCTGCGGACAGTCGCGCCGAGCTTGGCGAGCACCAGCGCGGTGCCGCCGGCGGGGCCGGCCGCGGTGACCCGGATCTCGTCGACCAGCTGGCCGTCCTGTCCTTCGGGGATCGACTCGACGTGGCGTACGAGCGTGTCGAGCACGTGTGCGCCGAGGGTGACGACGGTGGGGGAAGTGGTCACGAGTTCTCCTGTGATGAGGGGCGGGTGGTGCCGTAGCTGCGGGTCAGGGCGGCGTGGATCACGGCGGCCTGTTGTTCTTCGTCGAGGACGCGCGGGGTGCCGATGGAGGCGGCTCGCCAGTAGACGGTGCAGCCCCACTCCAGGAGCAGGGCCAGCTCGACCGCCTTGGCCAGGTCGGCCGCATGCGTGATCGCGCCGTGGTTGGCCATGAGCGCGCCGGCGCGGCCCTCGAGTGCCTCGATGACCAGCTCGGCGAGCTCCGGCGTACCGAAGGTCGCGTACGGCGCCACCCGGACCGCGCCGCCGAGCGCCAGCAGGCCGTAGTGGACGCACGGCAGCTCGGTCAGGACGCACGACAGCGCGGTGGCCATCGGCGCGTGCGTGTGAACGATCGCGCCCGTCTCCCGGCGGCGGTAGAGCCCGAGGTGCAGGTCGACCTCGGAGGTCGGCGCGAGCTCACCCTCGACGATCTTCCCGTCGAGGTCGAGCACGGTCACCTGCTCCGCGGTCATCGCGGCGAACGACGCCCCGGTCGCGGTGATCGCGACCAGGTCACCGGAGCGCACGCTGACGTTGCCCGCCGTACCGATGACGAGCCCCTCGGCCGCCAACGCCCGACAGGCATCGGCGACCGCCTCCCGCTCCGGCGTCATCGTGCCCCTGCCGGAGCGTCGTCGGTCGGGAGCACGGCGTCCGGGTGCTCGCGGAGCCAGCGCTGCTGTTCGCGGTTGCTCCGTGCGCCGTCCGGGCGCGTCTTCGGTGCGGTCGCGCCGACCACCGGCTGCTCGCCGAGCGCGTTGAGCACGATCTTGCTGGTGGCCCGCATCCCGGCTGCGTTCGGGTGGTACGAGACCCCGGCGAAGAGGTCGGTCGACTGGCCGCGCACCCACGCGGCGTCGCCGGCGCAGGCGTCGTGGCCGAGAGCGGGACCGTAGACATCGACGTACGTCGCGTCGTTTCGGGTCGCGGCACGCTTCATGACCGCGTTGAGCTTGCGGTTGAGGGAGTCGGCCCAGGCGTAGTCACCATCGGCGAACGGGACCACGTCGGGGCAGTAGCCGGTCGGCGGCAGCAGCCGCGGGTAGCCGACGAGGACGACCTTCGCACCCGGCGCACGCTCCTTGATCAGGGTCACCGAGCGCTCCAGGTTGCGGCCGGTGTTGTCGAGCGCGGCCGAGAGCGTGTCGACCCCGTTGACCGTGTAGTGGTCGCGGCACGGCGCACCCGTGGGGTCCTGGGCGCGGTAGTCACCACAGGTGATGATCGAGCCGAAGACGCCGTAGTCGTTGCCGCCCATCCCGAGCGTGACCAGATCGGTGTCGAGGGTGACGGCGTCGAGCTGAGGCGACTGGCTCGCCAGGTTGAGCTCCGGAGTGGGCGTCGGCTGCGGCAGACTGAGGTTGCTCGTGTCCGCCGACGAGCAGCTGACGTCGTGGAAAGCACCCGCCTCGTAGTAGATCCCGAGATCGGTGGCCAGCCATGCCGGGTAGTTGTTGTTGGAGCGGAAGCACCAGGTGCTGTTCCAGGGGATCAGCGGCCCGGCGGTGTAGGAGTCACCCAGGGCGACGTACTTCTGGTACGCCGGGGCGGCGGTTGCCGGGTCGGCGGCGGCGGGTGCCACGGTGGCACCGAGCACGGCGCCCACGGTCAGAGTCGCTGCGATGACTCTCCGCAGTCGGGGTGTGACGGTCATCGGGGCTCCTCAGCTGCCTGCGACGGGATAGTGGTCGGAGTAGTCGGTGTAGGTCGTCCCGGCGTGGTCCCAGGGCGGCGACGTCGGCGTCAGGACCGTGTTGGTCCACACCCGCGGGCGTACGTGGCCGCGGCGATGCAGCACGTAGTCGAGGTGCTCCTGCCCGCCCGTGGCGAGCGGATTCGTCGTCGAGTCCCAGCTGAACGGATGCCCGGCGTACGCCGTCGGGGCGACGGTGTCGGTGGCCGCGAGCATGTCGGCGTACTCCGGCGAGGCCTTGTCGACGTTGAGGTCGCCGGTCACGATGACCTGTTCGCCCGACGGGATCGCCAGGCCGTCCAGGAACTCGTCGATCGCCGCGAACTGCTCGGCACGTACGGCCGCACCGTCGCCGAAGCAGAGCGGGTCCTCCGCCTGGACGTGGGTGCCGACGACATGGACAGGAGTGCCATCGACATCGAGTTGCGCGTAGACGAAGCCCTTGTTGGACAGCGCGTCGGCGCCGCAGCCGCTGCTGTAGACGTACTGGATCTTGTGGGTGATCGGCCACTTGCTCAGGATCGTCACACCGCCGTCCTCGGGGGTCAGCCAGGAGTAGGCGCCGTGGGTCTCGTCCCAGCCCGACGTCGAGCGCCCGAGCACCGGCGTCTGGTGGGGATACTGCGCCGCGAGCCGGCTCTTGAGGGTCTCCGAGGGCCCGTTGTCGAAGGCCTCGTCGAACACCACCACGTCGTAGCCCTTGACGTAGTCGGCCTTCGCGATCAGCTCCGCCCGAGTGCCGTTGGCCTTGCCCCCGATGATCGGCGGCAACATCTGCACGTTGTGCGTGAGCACTCGTACGCGTGGCGTGGCACCCGCCCCGTCGGGCGCCGCCGTGGCGGCCCCCGGGAGCGCGAGCCCCGCCGCCAGCAGGGCGACACCCACGACCCGAGCCGCGACCCGACTCACGAGCTGACCCCGAAGACGGGCGAGGTGCCGGTGAAGGACGAGACCGTCCCGAGCAGGTTGCGCGCATCACCGAAGTAGCGGATCCGGTAGCTGCCCGACGGCGTCCCTGGCGGGACGTCCCACGTGATCGTCACCTTGGAGGCCGCGATGCCCTCACGCGCCCAGCGGAACTTCGTCGACCAGTCGCCGTCGTCGGCGACCCGCTGCCACGTCGTACCGACCTTGCGCTCGACGGCGAGGTAGCTGCCGCCGTGGTGCAGGCCGTTGTTGGGATGCGCCCCGGCGAAGACCACGCTGGCCTGCTGGCCCGGGCGGTACGTCGGGGCGGGACCGGTCAGGACGTCGCCGAAGCGGTGGCCGATCTGCGGTGCATCCATCAGCACGGCGCCACTCGGCGACGGCAGCTGCCACACGCTGCGGTCGCCCTCCTTCTCCCCCAGCGGTACGTCGACCCCGTCGTCCATCGCCGAGCCCAGGTTTGAGGCGACCTGCGCGAAGGCCGGCTGCTCGTAACGGCCGAAGAGGGTGCTGGCGCCTTCGTACTCCTTGGAGTCGTACTCCTCGGGCGTGGTCAGGTAGTGCGCGTAGGCGTTGGCGTAGCCCTGCACCAGGACGTTGTCCAGGTCCGTTCCGGCCGCCTCGGCCACCGCCTGCCGGATCCGCAGACCCGCCACCACGGTCACCTCGGCCGGGATCCCGACCAGGTAGAAGTCGCCGATCCGCATCAGCTGCACAGGGAGCTTCTGCTGCACCAGATCGAGGTCGCCCACGGGCAGCAGCACCTCCTTCGGCGACTGGCAGGCCTTGAGCTCGGGCGACCCGGTGTAGAGCGCTCCGGAGATCAGCCCGACCAGGGGGTTGCCGCCGTCCTTGCCCTCCTTGAAGATCGGCAGCCCGCCGCCGCCGTCCTCGGTGCTGCCGGCCGCGAAGGACGCCCCGAGCGCCGCCGAGCACGTGCGGTGCGGCTTGCCGTCGGGGGTGAACTCCGGCCGTACGTCGACCTTGCTGAGGTCCACGTAGACGATGCGCGAGTCGACGCCGCCGCCGAGCGACCGCTTGTCGGAGTCGAGTCCGTCGCGGGCCGCGTCGAACATCCGGGTGCCGATGATGCGGGTGTTCTCGAACTCGTCCTTGGTCGGGCCGTCGGTCGGCTGCAGGTTGAGGTTGGGCGACATGTCGCCGGCGTTGGTCTGCGCGAACGACGCCACGAAGTCGGGTTCGGTGTCGTCGATGTAGTCGACGCCGCGCACCTGCCGCTCCCAGACGTACTCCGCATAGCCCTTGTTGTCCGGGCTGATCAGGGTGTTGCCGGTCGACATGCTCGTGGCGTGCACGGGGAACCAGTTGATGATCCCGTCGAGCCCGCCATCCCGCTGCACCTGAAGCGTGGTGCTCCGGGTGTCGGTGCCGTTGGGGAAGTACGCCTTGTCGGCCTCCGGGTTGCGGTCGAAGGCCTGCTTGGAGCGGTTGACGTTGGCGTTGGTCAGCTGGCTGGTCGACAGGCTGAGGTCCGCCGGCGCGAGGTCGGCGTCGGCGCGCGCGATCGAGGCGACGATGCCGTCGACGACCGCCCGGAAGGTCTTCTCGTGGTAGCCGAGCGTCGTGATGTTGTAGAGGTTGTGGTGCGAGTACCCGCCCGGCCCGGCGTGGGTGTGGGTCGCGGTGAGCATGACGTTGCGCTCGCTGTAGCGGTCGCCGTACCGCTGCTCGAGCTTGGTGAGCACGGCGTCGCGCACGCCCTGGAAGATCATCCCGACGTCGGCCACGACGTGGACCACGCGCTCACCGCTCGCCGCGTCGGCGACCACGAAGGCCCGGGCGCGCTGACGCATGTGGATGCCCGTGGTTGTCTGCGCGAGGTCGGCGTAGCCCATCATCCCGTTCTCGCCCGGCTCGCCGGTGACGTCCGCGATGCCACGGCCGACGAGGTACGCCGACTCGGAGGCAGCGCTCGCGCTGCTCAGCCCCGGCCCGGGCGATGGCCCGAGCACCAGCACAGCAGCGACAAGGGTGGCGACAAGCAGGCTGGCGCACGTCGTACTCGAACGGTGGTGGCGCATCGGTCGGATCCTCTCGCCGGGTTGCGGTGTGATGAGGATTACCCGTTTCGCTCGTTCGGTCAATCGTCCTGGTCACTTGACCCACATACTGGGACCAAAATATTTCGGAGCCGGGTTCGGCGTCACGAGCTGCAACTTCGTGCGTCTCATTGGCGTCTCGTTTAGTGGAACGCAATGTTCCGGTAAAACGTGACGCGCGTAACTTTGACGTGAGAATGTTCGTTTGAACGATGTATGAGGGAGCACGACCTCCGTACGATCTCAGTGCGGTGATCACCAGGGGAGATTCGATGTCCGCTTCGCGCTACAGCCGCCTTCAGAAGGCGACCGCGCTCGTTCCGCTCGCGCTGCTGAGCGCGGCCTGGACGGTCAACGTCACCGGTCTGACGCAGTCGAGTGCCACCGCATCAGGGACCAGATACGACGACGCCTTCAGCCTGCCCGACGGGACATCGGTCCCGGCCGAGGCGATCGAGGCGCCGGCCAGCGTGTCGGCCTCGACCAACGAGGGCGACAAGTCGCTGCCCGGGACGGCCAGCGCCGCCGGGATCCCGTCCGCCGCGCTCGCCGCCTATCAGCGTGCGGCCACGGTCATCAACGCCGCAGACGCCGCCTGCAAGATCGACTGGCCGCTGATCGCCGCGATCGGGCGGGTCGAGTCCAACCACGGACGCGCCAACGACAACCGCCTCAGCGCCGAAGGCGTCTCCACGCCCGGCATCTACGGGGTGCCGCTCAACGGCAAGGGCAACGTCTCCCAGATCACCGACACCGACGGTGGGCAGTACGACGGCGACACCAGCTACGACCGCGCGGTCGGCCCGATGCAGTTCATCCCCTCCACCTGGGCGATGGTCGGCGTGGACGCCGACGGCGACGGCAAGCGCAACCCCCAGGACATCAACGACGCCGCCCTCGCCAGCGCCGTCTACCTCTGCTCCGGCAACGACGACCTCTCCACCGACCAGGGCGCGCGGGCAGCGGTCTTCCGCTACAACCACAGCCAGTCGTACGTCACGACGGTGCTCGGTGTCGCCGAGGCCTACCGCTCCGGCGACTTCACCTCGATCCCGAACAGCACCGTCCCGGTCGACTACGCGATCCCGCGGATGGACGCTCCCAAGTCTTCGAAGCAGAAGGACCGCGAGTTCCGCGCAGGCGGCCAGCAGGCCGGCCCACGCGGCGGCTCCTCGCAGTCTCCCTCCGGCCCCTCCAGCGAGGCCCCTTCCGGTGAGACTCCCGGTGGGAGCACCGGTGGTGGCACCGGCGGCGGTGACGACGGCGGAAGCACCGGCGGGCCTACGGAGACGGTGACCGAGCCGCTCAAAGACACCGTCGAGACGGTCGTCGCCACGCCCGCTCAGATTCTTGGCGCGTGCCAGCGTGAGTTGGCGAAGTACCCGCTCCTGAGCGCGAACCAGTCGGGCCAGGCCTTGACCCAGTGCGTCAATGCGATGGCCGGCAAGACGCTCGAGCAGGTCAACGCGACCGTCAGCAACCTGCTCACGCTGATCCTCAAGGGCATCCTCGGCGGCCTGTTCGGCGCCCTCACCGGCAACTGATCCGACATAGGAAAGGGCCCCGCCATCCGGCGGGGCCCTTTCCTATGTCTGGAGCGCCGATCGGCGGCGGCCACGCATGTAACACGTCGTTCGTAGGACTATCCGGTCGTTCTGATAGGGCGAATAGTCCTACGAACGACGTGCTACAGCTACGCTGCGCCGGCGACTCGACCGACGGGGAGTCAGGCGGCGGGCTCGTCGTCCTCGTACTCGGTGACGAAGGCGCGCCCGAGCTCGCGGACGGCGGCCAGGGAGGACGCGTCGGCGAGCAGGGAGCTGAGGTGGTAGTCGGCGACGGACTCGGCCAGGGCGTCGGAGCTCGCCGAAGCCTTCTCGTCGTCGCGCCTGCCGTGCCACAGCCGGTGCTGGGCGCCTTCGTTGAGCGAGAGCAGCATCAGCGCGGTGGCGGCGGGGTCGGTCTGACGCAGCTCACCGCTGGCGACGCCCAGCTCGAGGAGCTGGGCGGCCGCGTCACGCAGCTTGTCGCCGTCCTCCTCGAAACCCGCGAAGACCTTCGGCTGCGCCAGCGCGGCGACCTCCAGCTCGTAGAAGTCGAGCGGGGCGGTGCACAGCTGACGTACGTCGGTGTAGAGGAAGGCGTAGAGCCGCGGAGCGGCGGGGCCGTCCTCTTCGAGAAGCTTCTCCGCGAGCGTGAGCGACTCGCGGTTCTTCTCCATCAAGGCGGAGAGGATCTCCTCCTTGGACTTGTAGTAGTAGTACATCGAGGACTGGCGCAGTCCGACGCACTCGGCGATCTGGCTGATCGTCGTCGCTGCGACCCCTTGAGCGGTGAAGAGCCTGGATGCTTCTTTGAGGATCTCTTCTCGCGGGTTCGCCGAATCCCGTCCACTGTTGCGCGGCCGACCGGTGCGCTTTGTGCTGCCCAACTCTCGATTGGTCACAGGCTCGAGTCTACTCTCAGGATATGTTCCACGTCACAGAGCTACCCGGCTGATCGAGCGAGACCGTCAGCCTCGCAGCCAGCCAGCTGCTTCGGTTGCCCAGTAGGTCAGAATGACGTCCGCGCCCGCCCTCTTGAAGGCGGTGAGTGTCTCCAGGATCGCCGGTTCGCGGTCGATCCAGCCGTTCGCGGCGGCGGCTTCCAACATCGAGTACTCCCCAGAGATGTTGTAGGCAGCCACCGGAACATCGACAGACTCACGCACTCGCTGAAGGACGTCGAGATACGGGAGCCCGGGCTTGACCATCACGATATCGGCACCCTCGGCGACGTCAAGGAGCGCCTCGCGGACGCCCTCCAGCGCATTGGCCGGATCCTGCTGGTAGGTGCGCCGGTCGCCCTGGAGCGAGGAGTCGACAGCCTCGCGGAAGGGGCCGTAGAAGGCCGAGGCGTACTTCGCGGAGTAGGCGAGGATCGAGACGTCGGTGTAGCCGGCGCTGTCGAGAGCATCGCGGGTCACCGCGACCTGGCCGTCCATCATCCCGGACGGGCCGACCATGTGGACGCCGGCCTCGGCGTGCGCGATCGCCATCTGGGCGTAGATCTCGAGGGTGGCGTCGTTGTCGACCGAGCCGTCCTCGGCGAGGACGCCGCAGTGACCGTGGTCGGTGAACTCGTCCAGGCACAGGTCGCTCATCACGGTGAGCGCGTCGCCGACCTCGGAGACGACGTCCGCGATGGCCACGTTGAGGATGCCCTCGGGGTCCAGCGCGCCCGAGCCCACGGCGTCCTTCGTCTCCGGGACACCGAAGAGCATGATGCCGCCGATGCCGGCGGTCGCGGCCTCGGCCGCGGCCTTCCGCAGCGTCTCCCGGCTGTGCTGGACCACGCCCGGCATGGTCGAGACCGGAACGGGCTCATCGATGCCCTCGCGCACGAACGCGGGCAGGACCAGGTTGGCGGGACGTACGGCCGTCTCCGCGACCATCCGGCGCATGATCGGCGTGCGGCGCAGCCGGCGGGGACGGATCACGGGCTTCTCGATGCTCATCGGCACTCCATCGCAAAAGGGTACGTTCCACGGTAATGCAACAGCCGCGTGCACCCACACTCGGGAGCACGCGGCTGTTGCGGTCGAACGGTCGGTTCAGGAGGTGCGCGAACGGCGGCGCGACGCGGGGCGCCGGTCGGACGGCTTGGTGACCGGCAGGCCCTGCTCGACCAGCGAGGCACGACGCGCGGCACCGAAGGCGGCGAGCGCCTCGGTGAGCGCCTCGATCGACGGCTCGGGCGACATCACGTCGACCCGCAGGCCGTGCTCCTCGGCGGTCTTGGCGGTGGCCGGACCGATCGCCGCGATCACCGTGGAGGTGTGCGGCTTGCCCGCGATGCCGACCAGGTTGCGGACCGTGGACGAGGAGGTGAAGACCACCGCGTCGAACTTGCCCGTCTTGATCGCGTCGCGGGTCGGCGCGGGCGGCGGGGCCGCCCGGACGGTGCGGTAGGCCGTGACGTCGTCGCACTCCCAGCCGAGGTCGACCAGGCCGGCGATGAGGTTCTCGGTGGCGATGTCGGCACGCGGGAGGAAGACCCGGTTGATCGGGTCGAGGTCCGCGTCGTACTCCGGCCACACCTCGAGCAGGCCGGCGGCCGACTGGTTGTCGGTGTTCGGCACCAGGTCGGGGCGCAGGCCCCAGGCCTCGAGCGCCTGCCCGGTCTTCTCGCCGACAGCGGCGATCTTCAGACCGGAGAAGGCGCGGCAGTCCAGGCCGTACTCGTCGAACTTCTCGCGTACGGCACGCACCGCGTTGATCGAGGTGAAGGCGATCCAGTTGTAGCGGCCCTCGACCAGGCCGCGTACGGCCTTGTCCATCTGCTGCGGGTTGCGCGGGGGCTCGACGGAGATCGTCGGCACCTCCTCGGGCACGGCACCGAAGCCCTTCAGCTTCAGCGACAGCGCGGGCGCCTGCTCCTTGGTGCGGGGCACCAGCACGCGCCAGCCGAAGAGCGGCTTCGTCTCGAACCACGAAAGCGTCTCACGCAAGTTGACCACCTTGCCGATCACCACGATCGCCGGCGGCGCCATCCGTGCGGCACGAGCGTCGACGGCGATGTTCTCCAGCGTCGACTCTACCGTCGACTGCTCGGTCGTGGTGCCGACGCGGGTGATCGCGACCGGCGTCTTGGCCGAGCGGCCCGCCGCGACGAGCTCCTTGGCGATGTCGCCGATCATGCCGACACCGGAGAGGAGAACCAGGGTGCGGTTGTCGGCGTACTGGCTCCAGTCGATCTTCTCGTTGCAGGTGACGACCGCGACCTCTTGGTGGTCCTTGGTCGTCAGCGGGATGCCGGCGTAGGCGGGAACGGCCGACACCGACGAGACGCCGGGGACGATCTCGAAGCCGATGCCCGCCTTGGCGCAGGACTGCGCCTCCTCGGGGCCGGAGGCGTAGAGGAAGGGGTCGCCGGTCATCAGGCGCACAACGCGCTTGCCCAGCTTCGCCTGCTTGACGACGGCCTTGGCACGGGCGGCGTTGGCCAGGGGCTGGCCGTCCACGCCGAACCCGCCGTCGATGAACTCGGGTCCGACCGGTTCCGGGGTCTCTTCACCCTCGGCCGGCTCGACCGGCTCGGGGATGCCGAGTACGCCGCGCACCATCGAAGCGTGCTCGGGGGCCTCGGTCACGACAACATCGGCCTGCTTCAACAGGTCGATCGCCCGTACCGTCAGCAGCTCAGGGTCACCAGGACCGCTGCCGACGAAGGACACCCAGCCCAGTGGGGTGGCCGAGCTGTGCTCGGCCGTCTGCTCGGTGGTCTTTGCTCGGGTCATGCGTTGTGCACCTTGTCCTGCTCGGGAGCGGTCTGGGGGGAACCGCCCGTGTCCATGACAGCCTGTCCGGGGTCAGTGGTGGGGTCGTCGGTCAGGTCTGCTGCACCCTCGGCGAGCATCTCCTCGGCGAGCCGACGCCCGACGCCTGCGGCGTCGTCGAGGGGCCCTGATGCGGAGAGTCGAATCGAGAGCGAGCCATCGAGTGAGAGCGCCACTGCCCGCACCCACAGCTCTGGTCCTTCCTCACCCTCAACCACGTCGGCGAGGGTCCCGATGGGCGCGGCGCAGCCACCTTCGAGGGTGGCGAGCACCGCGCGTTCCGCCTCGACAGCCGCTCGGGTGGGCGAGTCGTCGAGGGAGGTCAGAATCTTGCGTACGTCGGCATCGGCGTCGCCTGCGCGACACTCGACCGCCAGGGCCCCCTGGCCAGGAGCGGGCAGCACCTGGATCGGGTCGAGGACCTCGGTGACCTCGTCGAGCCGGTCGATGCGGGCCAGGCCGGCGCGCGCCAGCACGACGGCGTCGAACTCGCCCGAGCGAACCTTGCCGATGCGGGTGTCCACGTTGCCGCGGATGCCGGCCAGCTCCAGACCGAGGCCGAGGGCCTTGATCTGGGCGACGCGTCGCGGCGAGCCGGTGCCGACCCGCGAGCCCGGCGGGAGCTCACCGAGGGTCAGGCCGTCGCGGGCGACGATCACGTCGCGCGGGTCCTCGCGCGGCAGGATCGCGACCAGCTCGATGCCGTCCTCGGGGTAGGTCGGCAGGTCCTTGAGCGAGTGGACCGCGAGGTCGATCTCCTTGGCGTGGAGCGCGTCGCGCAGCGCACTGACGAAGACGCCCGTCGAGTTCGCGCTGGTCAGCGGCGTGTTCGCCGCCTGGGTGCGATCGCCGTCGGAGACGATCTCGACCAGCTCGACGATGTGGCCCTGGGCGCGAAGCATCTCCGCCACGAGGGTCGACTGGGTGACGGCGAGCTGGGATCGGCGGGTGCCGAGACGAAGGGTTCTCATGAGTGGTCTCCTGGGACGTCGGCCCGGGTCACCGCAGAGACGGCTTCGGGGTCGAGCGCGAAGAGCTCGGCGAGAGCAGCGGCGTAGGACACCGCACCGGTCTCGTTGGCGAGCTCCTTGACCCGGACGGTCGGCTCGTGGAGCAGCTTGTCGGCCACACGGCGTACGGTCCGGAGGACCTCGGCACGAGTCATCTCGTCGAGGCCCGGCAGCTTGTTGTCGAGGCGTTCCATCTCGGCGTCGACGACGCCGGTGGCCATGCTGCGCAGCGCGACGACCGTCGGGGTCACCGCGGACTGGCGACGAGCGCTGAGGAACGCCGCGACCTCCTGGGTGACGATGTCGCGGACCGCGAGCACCTCCTTGCCGGCGGGCGAGGCGTGCAGCTCGTCGGCGAGGGCGGCCAGGTCGATCAGGGTGGCGCCCGGGAGCGACCCCGCGGCGGGGTCGATGTCGTGGGGCAGCGCCAGGTCGATCAGTGCGATCGGGCGGCTGCTGCGGTCACCGACCATCTCCGCCGGGACGAGCAGCCCGCTCGCGCCCGCGCAGGTGATGACGATGTCGGCGGCCGCGATCTCCTCGGCCAGCGTGTCGAGCGAGGCAGAACGCGCCGAGTATTCCTTAGCGAGGCGCTCGGCGTTGGCCGTGGTGCGGTTGACCACGACGACGTCGGCGGCCCCCAGCCGGGAGACGGTCGCGGTGGCCAGCCCGGCCATCGCACCGGCACCGACGACGGCGACCCGCTTGCCGCGTACGTCACCCACGGCCCGCGCGGCGCGGTCCAGCGACGCGGTCACCAGCGACGGGGCGGCCTGGTCGATGTCGGTCTCCGCGCGCGAGCGCTTGCCGACCCGCAGCGCCTGCTGGAACAGACTGTTGAGCGCCGGTCCGACCGTGCCCATCTCCTGGCCGAGCTGCAGGGCCGCGCGGGCCTGCCCGAGGATCTGGCCCTCGCCGACGGCCATCGAGTCGAGCCCGGCAGCCACCTTGAACAGGTGGGAGACGGCACCGTCGTCGTAGTGGACGTAGAGGTGCGGCAGCATCGTCTCGAGCGTCTGGCCGGCGCCCTCGATGATGCGGCGCGAGAGCTCCTCGACGGAGCCGTGGAAGCGCTCGACCTCGGTGTAGATCTCGAGACGGTTGCAGGTCGCGATGACCGCTGCCTCACTGACATGCTCACAACCAGCTACGTCGGTGAGGAGCTTCTGCAGGCCGTCCGCGTCCACCGACGCCGCCTCGAGCAGCGAGACCGGCGCAGAGTTATGTGAGATGCCGACAACAAGGACACTCATGCGGTGATCCCTTCCTCGGAACCATTGTCCACCGTCTCCACAGCTTCTGCAGCCTTGCGCGACTCGTGATACGCGAGGATCTGCAGCTCGATGGAGAGATCGACCTTGCGTACGTCGACGCCGGGCGGCACGTTCAGGACGGCGGGCGCGAAGTTGAGGATGCTGCTGATGCCGGCCGCGACCATCGCGTCGGCGACGTCCTGGGCCGCGGTCGCCGGCACCGAGATGACCCCGATGGAGACCTGCTCGGCCGCGACGATCTCGGCCAGGTCGGCGAACGGCCGGACCTCGAGCCCGGCGACCGTCTGGCCCTGCATCGGCGCGGCCGCGTCCAGGAGCGCGACGGTGCGGAAGCCGCGGCTGCTGAAGCCGGAGAAGTTGGCGAGCGCCTGGCCCAGGTTTCCGATACCGACGATGATGACCGGCCAGTCGTGGGTCACGCCGATCTCGCGGGCGATCTGGTAGCTCAGGTAGTCGACGTCGTAGCCGACCCCGCGGGTGCCGTAGGAGCCCAGGTAGGAGAGGTCCTTGCGCAGCTTGGCCGAGTTGACCCCGGCGGCCGTCGCGAGCTCCTCGGAGGAGCAGGAGGCGATGTTGCGCTCGGCGAGCGAGGTCAGCGCCCGGAGGTAGACCGGAAGCCGGGCGACTGTCGCCTCGGGGATGTCCCGGTGGGGGTCCTGGGCACCGCTGCCCTCGCCCGTATTCGTACTCCGTGCCGTCACGCTCTGCTCTTTCAATGCCGGCGCCACAGACGGGGGCTTTTTAGCCCGGGATCGCCCTGCGGCTCAGCCACCATACGGAGTTTGTGACCGTGAGAACAAACTCGGAGACCGTCGGCTAGCACACGTGTTTGCGGAGTTGGCAGAGGGGGGTTGTTCAGGGTATTGGGCCAATCGACAGTTATTCTGGGGAGCGCGCCAGCGCTGTCCTCAGCCGCTCCTCGGAGACACGCCAGAAGTCGTGCTGCTTCCCGTCGACGTACGTGACGGGCACCTCGTTCGTGAATCGCTCGCGCAGTTCCTCGTCGGCGTCGATGTCGACCTCGGTGTAGTCGTCCCCGACCACCTTCTCGAGGACCAGCCGAGCCTCGTCGCACAGATGGCAGCCCTGACGGGAGTAAAAGGTCACACGCGGTTCCATCCGACCATCTTGACACCTAGGTCCCCTCACGGCGTCCGGACCACTACTGTTGGCGAAATGAGCAGCGCCAGCGACCGCCGCCGTGCCGAGTTGCGGCGAAAAGACCTCAAACGCCGCTCGGCTCTCGCCGGCGAGGCATCAGCCGCGGCCGCGGAGATCGAGGCCTGGCTCTATCCGACGGCTGGAGACCCGACGGCGGCGGCCTTCTTCGACGTGGACAACACGATCATGCAGGGCGCGACGATCTTCCATCTGGCCCGCGGCCTGCATCGGCGCAAGTTCTTCCGTACGCGGGACATCGCCTCGGCCGCGTACAAGCAGGCCTACTTCCGGGTGGCCGGGGTCGAGGACCCGGCCCACATGGAGTCGGCGCGCTCGTCGGCGCTCTCGTTCATCCGCGGCCATCGCGCCGAGGAGGTCGAGAGCCTGATGGAGGAGATCTTCGACGAGGGCATGGCCCACCGGATCTGGCCCGGCACCCGGGCCCTCGCGCAGACCCATATCGACCAGGGGCAGCGCGTGTGGCTGGTCACCGCGGCGCCCGTCGAGGCCGCGCGGGTCATCGCCCGGCGGCTCGGGCTCACCGGCGCGCTCGGGACGGTGGCGGCCACCGAGGACGGCGTCTACACCGGCGAGCTGGTCGGCGAGATGCTCCACGGACAGGCCAAAGCGGAGGCGGTCAAGGCGATCGCCGCCCGGGAGGATCTCGATCTTTCACGCTGCGCGGCGTACTCGGACTCCTACAACGATCTGCCGATGCTGTCGCTGGTCGGGCATCCGTGCGCGATCAATCCGGACGCGCGCCTACGCGCCCACGCGCGCGAGAAGGGCTGGCCGATCCGTGACTACCGCACCGGGCGCAAGGCCGCCCGGGCCGGCGTGGTCACCGCGGCGCTGGGCGGTGCGGCCACAGGGGCGATCGCGGTGGCGATCGCACTCCGCGGACGGCGGGACTGATCACGCCGTTGGCGACCTGTATGCAGTGCCGGGTATTCGTCGCTCTGTCAGGAAATTGCCAACACACGCCGAGGCAACTTCGGCTCGGGACCTGACATCGGGATGCCCTAACCCGTAAGGTTGGGCTCGCTCAGGGGGAGTCTTCGGGAGGGACCCACATGTCGCGCCGCGCCAATGACGTCCATCGTCGCTTGGATGCGCTGCGCGCTGCGGTAGAGCTCTTGATGAACGAGGGCTACGAACCCGCCTACGCCGGCGTTGCCGGTGCATCCGGTCCGCTCGCCGAGCCAGAGCGTCGCGGCTCGGGGGGCACTCACGAGTCCAAGCCCCGCTCCGACAACGAGCCGGACGACGACGCCGAGCTCGCCACCTCCTCGGAGGAGAGCGAGGCCGACCGCACCCGGCTGATCGCGCTCGTCGAGCTCGCCCGCAAGGGCGACAAGGAGGCGTTCGGCCTCCTCTACGACCACTACCACGGCGCGGTCTACCGGTTCCTCTTCTACCGGACCCGCTCCACCCAGGTCGCCGAGGACCTGACCTCGGAGACGTTCTTCCGGGCGCTCCGCTCGATGACCGGCTTCCGCTGGCAGGGCAAGGACTTCGGCGCCTGGCTGATGACCATCGCGCGCAACCTGGCCACGGACCACTTCAAGGCGGGACGTACGCGCCTGGAGATGACCACCGAGGACATGGGCCAGCACGACTCCTCCTCGGACGGGCCCGAGAAGATCGTGATGGCCGGGATCACCAACGAGATGCTGCTCGGCGCTCTCTCCAAACTGCCGGACGAGCAGCGCGACTGCATCATCATGCGTTTCCTCCAAGGGCTGTCAATCGCGGAGACAGCCGCTATCCTCGGGCGCAGCGACGGAGCCGTGAAACAGCTCCAGCTGCGCGGGATTCGCAATCTCGCCAAGCAGATGCCTGACGGGATCCGCTGATGACTGTGTTCCGCACCACCTTGAATGCTCGACCGGTTGCCGTAACCCGCGGCCGGGGCGACTCGTTGTCCGACATGGCAGCACCTTGTGTGCAGCTGTTTCGACGAATCCCTGACAGCCGATACCGAGTAGGAACCCCCCGATGAGCCCGGCATTCCCGGCGCGAAAGCGCGCCGACGAGTTCGACCGAATGGTCGCGGCTGCTGCCGCGACGGATCGGCGTGCCTCGCAGTCTGCCGACGAGCTTCGTGATCTGGCCGTCTTCGCTTCGTCGCTCTCCACTCTCAGCGACTCCGCTGTCCCCAGTCGCGACTTCTCCGTCTCCCTCCGCGAGCGCCTCATGGAGGCCGCCGACACCGAGCTGGTGCCCGCGCCTCGCATCGAGAAGACCGTCGAGCGCAAGCTCACCGTCGGTCCCGTGCGCAGGCCGCGCCGGCAGCGCAAGCTGGCCGTCGCCTTCGCCGCGATGGCGATCGTCGGCGGCACCGCGGGTGCTGCGGCTGCGTCCCAGACCGCTCTGCCCGGCGACTCGCTCTACCCGGTCAAGCGTGCCGTGGAGAACGTCTCCGCCGGCTTCACCGTCAGCACCCAGGCCCGTGGCATCCGGATCCTCGAGGACGCCGGCACCCGCCTGCGCGAGGCCGAGTCGCTGGTCGCCGACGCGCCGATGACCGACGCCGAGCGGGTCACCTCGACGCTCGAGACCTTCTCGCGTCAGGCCGCGCACGGCTCCGACCTGCTGATCAGCGACTTCGAGCAGTCCCAGGACAACGACTCGCTCGCCCAGCTGCGTACGTTCGCGGCCGATGGTGTCGAGGAGCTGGCCGAGCTGAGCCCGAACGTGCCCGAGCGGGCCGAGCCGGCCGTCTCCGACGCTGCCCAGACCCTCGTGCTGATCGACCAGGCCGCCGCCCAGCTCTGCCCCACCTGCGAGGGTGGCATCACCGAGCTTCCCGCGACGCTGGTCTCCAGCCTCACCTCCGACATCGACGGGCTGCTTCCGGCCGACACCGTCGTCGAGGCCGAGGCGCTGCCGCCGCTCACCCAGGACGACAACGCCCTCGACCTGCCCTCCATCGACCCCGACAAGATCGGTCCCGGCTCGGTGACCGACCCCAAGGGCGAGAAGGACGAGGCGGAGAAGCCCTCCGAGGAACCGGAAGAGGACGGCAGCATCCTGCCGACCCCCTCCACCCCCTCCGACGGCGATCCCTCCGAGGACCCGGACACCGGCACCGGCACCGTGACGGACCCCGTCACCGGTCTGGTCACCGGCGTCACCGGCCTGGTCGGCGACGTGCTCGCCGGAGCCACCGGCCTCCTCACCCCGTAACCCGGGCCGAAGCGTCACTGGCGTCGGTCGAGTTGGCACAGGCGTGCCATCTCGACCGGCGCGGCTGACTTCTCGGCCGGCGGGGGTGACGTCTCGGAGGGTCAGCCGAAGACGGAGGCGCGCTCGCCGAGCAGGCGGTAGAGCGTCTGCTGGATCGTCTCGCGCACCTGGTCGGTGACGTTGAAGACCAGCATCGGGTCGTCGGCCTCCGAGGCGTCGTACGCATCGGTGCGGATCGGCTCGCCGAACTCGATCAGCCACTTCGACGGGAGCGGGATGAGACCCAGCGGCCCGAGGAGCGGGAAGAACGGCGTGATCGGCAGATAGGGCACGCCGATGACCTTGGCGAGGGCCGGGACGTTGCCGACCAGCGGGTAGATCTCCTCGGCGCCGACGACGGAGAGCGGCACGATCGGGACGCCGGTGCGCAGGGCAGAGGAGACGAAGCCGCCGCGGCCGAAGCGCTGGAGCTTGTATCGCTCGCTGTAGGGCTTCCCGATGCCCTTGAAGCCCTCGGGCCATACGCCGACCAGCTCGCCGTTGCGCAGCATCCGCTCGGCGTCCTCGCTGCACGCCAGCGTCGCGCCCGCCTTACGGGCGATGTTGCCGACGATCGGCAACCGGAAGACCAGGTCCGCGCCGAGCGGGCGCAGGTTGCGACCGAGCTCGTCGTGGATCGAGACCATCGTCATCAGGCCGTCCATCGGGATGGTGCCGGAGTGGTTGGAGACGATCAGGGCGCCGCCGTCGGTCGGGATGTTCTCGATGCCGCGCACCTCGACCCGGAACCACTTCTCCTTGATCGGCCGCAGCACGGCCAGCATGAAGCGTTGGGTGAGCTCGCGGTCGAAGCCGTATTCGTCGACGGAGTATTCGCCGGAGATCCGGCGGCGCAGGAACACGATGAACCGAGCGAGCTGTTCCTCCCACTCGGCACCGAAGACCTCTTTGGCGGCACTCTCGAGAGCCGCGGCCCAGTCGGCCGCGGGGATCGCCCGCAGCGGGTGGCGCTCACGCGCCGTGGTGCCGGTGAAACCCTGGGCGGGGGACTCAGTCACCGGGCGCTCCTGTCAGTCGGCTCTCCAAGGCGGCCAGCGCACGGTCGGCACGGTTCGCGGACGGCATCACGCTGTCCGCGAAGTCTACGACCGTCTCCTCGGTGGTGTATCGCGGTTCGAAGCCCAGCAGGGAGCGCATCCGCGTGGTGTCGACGCCGCGACCGTAGGTCAGCAGCGCCCGCAGCTCAGCGGGATACTCGCCGCCGCCGAACCTCGCCAGGCCGAACAGGGGCTCGGGGATCGGTACGGTCATCCGCTGCAGCCGCCGTGCGACCTGGGAATGGGTCAGTACGCCGTCGCCGGCAACGTTGAACGTGCCGGGGACCCCGGTGCGTACGGCATGCTCCAAGACGCCGTAGAGGTCTTGCTCGTGGAGGAACTGCAGGCGCGGGTCGAAGCCGAGCACATTGGGCACGACGGCGCGCCGGAAGTGGGACGCGATCGGGCTGACCACGCTCGGTCCGAGGACGTTGGCACAGCGCAGCACCGTGACGGCGATGTCCGGGCGACGACGGGCGAAGCCGCGTACGTAGGACTCGATGTCGGCCGCGTCTCGGGCATAGCCGGAGGACGGGGTACGCCGCGGCTCCATCGATTCGGTGAACATCGCCGGGTCGCGGCTGCTCGCCCCGTAGACCTGAGTCGTGGACTTCACCACGACCTGGCGCAGGGACGGCGCGGTCTGGCAGGCCGCGAGGAGCTGCATCGTCCCGATGACGTTGAGCTCCTTCATCGTCGAACGACCCCCGGTGGTGCCGGGGGTCGCGATGACGCTGAGGTGGACGACGGTGTCGACCTCCTCCTTGGCGATCACCTTGGCGATCACCGGGTTGCGGATGTCGGCTCGGACGAATCCGACCTTGCCGATGTCCCCGCGAGGCGGTGCGACATCGACGCCGATCACTCGCTCGACGTTCGGGTGGCGGGCGGCAGCGCGCGCGAAACGGCGCCCGAGGTCACGCGAGACCCCGGTGACCAGGAGGACCCGACCGGGTCCGGTGCGTTCCGCCACCTACGCCACGAACGTCACTTGCCGAGCTTGCGGCGCTGGACGCGAGTCTTCTTGAGCAGCTTGCGGTGCTTCTTCTTCGCCATGCGCTTGCGACGCTTCTTGATGACAGAACCCACGGGGAACCCTTCACGATCGTTGCAGAGAATGCCGGCCCTGTGCCGACGCGGCCACTTACCGCAGCGCGCGGCAAACAGACCTAGGGGGTAAGACTAACGAAGCCAGGGCACCCACAGAGAATCGGTGACCCGATGTGACCGGTGTTGCCCCCGCGCCCTACGTGCAGGGCGCGGGGTCCGACAACTAGCCCGCGTTGTAGAACGAGCTCTTGAGGTATTCGTTCGCGTCGTCCTCCCGAACCCGGAAGGAACGACCGACACGTACCGCAGGCAGCTCGCCCGAGTGAACCAACCGGTAGACCGTCATCTTGGATACGCGCATCATCGACGCAACCTCGGCAACGGTCAGGAACTTGCTGTCAGAGATGTCTCCAGAAGGAGTAACCATCTGCTTCCACCGTTCTCTCTCGAGTGATCGCGACGCCGGCGGCTTCCCCACCGCCGGTCCAAAACGCGATCCCAAAGTGAGAATAGGGCCTGATGTGACTGATGGGGAAGGGGACACCCCTGAGAATCTCACATACCACCGGCGTGTCGAGTTGCATTTGGGCGCGACGAACTGCGGTTTCTAGACCGTCCCGAAACTATGTGACCGGGCTACGGCATCGGGTCGAGCCCGTGCAGCGGGAACACCGCTGTGCGAGTCGCGTGGACCTGCCGGTCCAACCACGTGCCGGGGTCATATCCGCTCCCCCAGTCGCGGTAGGCCGGTTCACGTCCGTCCGTCATGCGCAACGGTGCGACCCTCCCGAGGCGCGTCTGCACGTGCTCACGCCAGCCACCTGGCACGTCGAGCGTCGGCTCCAAGGGATTCCCCGACACTAGCGCAAGAAGGTGCGTCCATGCGCGTGGCACGACGTCTACGACCGCATAACCACCGCCGCCGAACGCCACCCACTTGCCCGCGCACACCTCGTGGGCGAGCTCGTGGAGCGCAACGTACGCCGCCCGCTGGCCGTCCACGCTGAGCGCGAGGTCGGCGAGGGGGTCGTCGGTGTGCGAGTCGCAGCCCTGCTGGGTCACCAGGATCTCCGGCTGGAACTCCCGGATCAGGTCGGGCACGACGGCGTGGAAGGCGCGCAGCCAGCCGTGGTCGGCGGTGCCGGGCGGCAGCGCGACGTTGACCGCGCTCCCCTCGGCTTCCGGCCCGCCGACCTCCTCGGCGAAGCCGGTGCCGGGGAAGAGCAGCTGGCCGGTCTCGTGGAGCGAGATCGTCAGGACGCGCGGGTCGTTCCAGAAGGCCCGCTCGACGCCGTCGCCGTGGTGCACGTCCACGTCGACGTACGCGACCTTCTTCACGCCCTGGTCGAGGAGCCACTGGATGCCGGCGGCGACGTCGTTGTAGATGCAGAACCCAGCGGCGCGCCCGCGCATCGCGTGATGGAGGCCGCCCATGATGTTGGCGCTGTGCAGGCTCTCGCCGGAGTAGACCTGGCGGCAGGCCTCGATGCTCGCGCCGACGATGTGGGCGCTGGCGTCGTGGATGTGCGCGAAGACCGGGTCGTCCTCGGTGCCGAGGCCGTGGGCGAGGTCCGACTCCCCGCTCCGGCCGGCCTTCATGACCGCCTCGATGTAGCTCTCGTCGTGGATGGTGAGCAGCTGCTCCGGGGTGCCCATCGGCGCCTCCACGACCTTCAGATGCTCGAGTACGCCGAGCTCGCCGGCCAGGCGCATCGTCAGGTCCACCCGGATCGGCGCCATCGGGTGAGTCGGGCCGAAGTCGTAGTCGGCCAGGCTCTCGTCGAAGACGACCGTCGAGTGCCCCTGGCACGAGGTCGGCCACGTGGTCGGCGGAGTCGTCATGGGCCACACGGTATCCGTGACGTGTGCGACACTGGAGAGGTGTTCAGCATTCGTTCCACCCAGTGGTGGTCCGCCTCTTAGGCGGTCCACCCGATTGTTGAGCACTCACATCAGGCCGCCCACGGGCGGCCTTTCTCGTTGATCGTCGCTGACCCGTGGGCCTCACCACGAAAGGTCCACCATGACCAGGCGACTCTCCCTCATCACACCCTCCGGCCGACTCACCCTCGGCAACCTGCTCGGCGCGCTGCGGCCGATGCGATGTATCGAGCCTGTCGAGATGGCCGCCACGGCCGACTCGGACGCCTTCTACGGGCTCTCCGACCTGCACGCGCTGACGCTGCCGCACGAACCATCGGTGCTGCGTACGCGGACGGAGGAGATGGCTCTCCTCCTGATGGCGTCCGGGCTCGAACCGGCCACGTTGTTCATCCAGTCCCACGTCCCCGCGCATCGATCGCTCAGCTATCTGCTCGAGTGCGTGGCACACACCGGCGAGCTCGGCCGGATGATCCAGTTCAAGGAGAAGTCGCGCCGTGTGGGGGCATCGGTGCGCGCCTCGCTGTTCACCTATCCGGTGCTGATGGCGGCCGACATCCTGCTCTACGGAGCGACCGAGGTGCCCGTCGGTGACGACCAGCGCCAGCACGTCGAGCTCGCCCGGGACATCGCGATCCGGTTCAACACGACGTACGGCCGGGTCTTCTCCGTCCCTCAGGCGGTGCACCCCGAAGCCGGGGCTCGGATCATGGATCTGGCCGAGCCGACGCGCAAGATGTCGAAGTCGGCCGGCGACACGCATCCGGGGTCGATCTTCCTGCTGGACGATGCCGATGTCGTACGTCGCAAGGTGGCTCGTGCGGTCACCGACTCCGCCGGGGACGTCTCCCGCGACGAGGAGCGGCCGGGGGTCACCAACCTGATCGACATCCTCGAGGCCTGCGGCGGATCGGCCGCTGGGCTATCGAACTACGGAGGCCTGAAGGCCGCGGTCGCCGACGCGGTCATCGCCGAGCTCGAGCCGATCCAGAAGCGCTACCGCGAGCTCGCCGCCGACCGGGCGCACGTGACGGAGGTGTACGCCGCCGGCGCCGAGAGGTGCCGCCAGGCGACCGCTCCGGTCCTGGCCGCGGCAGAGGCGGCGATCGGTCTGGCTTGAGCCTCCGACGGGGTGTAACACGTCGTTCGTCGGACTCTTCGCCCTTCCTGACAGGGCGATGAGTCCGACGAACAGCGTGTTACCCGGGGCTGGCCCGCTCAGATCCGTACGTCGGCCAGCTCACCTACCCGCGCACCTTGCGGCCGCAGGTAGACCACGAAGGTCACCAGGGCGCAGATGGCGTAGAAGATGGTGAAGGCGATGAACGCCGACTTCGTGGCGTCGAGGGGGTTGTCGACCCAGGGGCTGTTGAAGGCGATCGGGATGAGGAAGCCGCCGATCGCGCCGACGGCGCCGATGATGCCGACCGCGGCGGAGGACTTCTTGGTCGCGCCGACGAGTGCGGCGTCCCGCTCGGTGGTGCCCGGCGTGGTGGCCATCTCGGCCTCACGACGGAAGATCGACGGGATCATCTTGTAGGTCGAACCGTTGCCGATGCCGGTCGAGGCGAAGACGAGCATGAAGAAGCCCAGGAAGACCGGGAACCAGGACTGGTTCTCGAACGCGATCGCGGGGGTCGCGTCCGGGTTCGGGGTGAGCTGCATCAGGGTCCACAGCACCCCGAGGGTGAAGACGACCAACCCGATGAACGCGCCGAGGGTGACCTTCGCGCCGCCCCAGCGGTCGGCCAGCCAGCCGCCCAGCGGCCGGGTCGCGGAACCGATCAGGGCGCCGAGGAAGGCGAAGTAGGCGAAGTAGATGCCGGTGCCGAGGGGCGCCGGCTCGGGCACCCAGAAGTTGAGCTTGATCAGCAGCGGCATCGCGGCGGAGTAGCCGATGAAGGAACCGAAGGTGCCGATGTAGAGGAACGACATGATCCAGGTCTGCTTCGACTTCACCACCGAGAGCTGTTCCTTCGGGGAGGACTTGGCGTCAGTGATGTTGTCCATGAAGAAGAAGGCCGCGAGGATCGCGATGACGGCCAGCGCCGCGTAGACGAACGCGGCCCGCTCGAGGTGGATGCCGCCGTCGGAGGCCTTGATCAGCCCGAAGATGCCGGCACCACCGACGATGACCGGCAGCAGGAACTGGATGAGCGCGACGCCGAGGTTGCCGCCGGCGGCGTTGAGGCCGAGCGCGGCGCCCTTCTTGGCGGAGGGGTAGAAGAAGTTGATGTTCGCCATCGAGGAGGCGAAGTTTCCGCCGCCGAGACCGGCGGTGGCGGCGATGACGCAGAAGACCCAGTAGGGGGTCGCCGGCTGGGTGACGGCGTACGCGAAGCCGAGGGTCGGTACGAGCAGCAGCGCGGCCGACATCATCGTCCAGTTGCGACCGCCGAACTTCGGCACCGCGAGGGTGTAGGGCACCCGGAGCAGCGAGCCGACCAGGTTCGGGATGGCGATCAGGAAGAACAGCTGGCTCGGGGTGAAGTCGAAGCCCTGGGCGACCAGGAAGGCCGAGGAGACCGACCAGATCAGCCAGACCGAGAAGCCGAGGTGCTCGGCGAAGATCGACCAGATCAAGTTGCGGCGAGCGGTCTTGGCTCCGGTCTCCTCCCAGAAGGTGGCGTCCTCCGGACGCCAGTCGTCGATCCAATAGCGGCGGCTCATGGTGGGCTCCTCAGTGCGGGGCAGTCGGCGAGATATCACCCACCATCGCCAGCCCACGTTTCAGCAGCCGCCAACCCTCGCGTGCATGCCCGTCAACTTCCGCTCACGGTCTCACAGACCTCACAACCTCACCTCCGGCGTCTCGGGAGACGGCTGCAGCAGACGTACGTGGCGGGCGGCCCGAGCCGCCCGCCGCGTACGTCTGGTCTCTGATCCGCAGGCCTCAGCCGAGGTAGCGCTCCCACGGGCCGGTGATGGCCAGGGTGTAGCCGGGGTCCTGCAGGTTGACGAAGAGGACCTTGCCGTCGGGCGAGAAGCACGGCCCGCAGAACTCGGAGTCGTTGAGGTCGTTGCGGGCGATGGCGTACGCCGGCCCACCAGGGAACGCGCCGAGCACGTGCGAGGCGCCGGAGCCGTCCTCGGCGAGCACCAGCGAACCCCAGGGGGTGACGGTGACGTTGTCGGGGCCGTCGAAGGTGAGGTCGCCGTACTTCGGCGCCGGGGCATCGTCCTCGGACTGCGTCTGGTGCGGGAAGTACGTCACCAGCTGGATGGTCTCGGCCGCGTAGTCGTAGAACCAGACCATGCCGTCGTGCGGGCTCGCGTCGGCGGGCATGTCGCCCTCCTCCCACGCGTAGGAGTTGACCACGTAGACACCCGCGTCGGTGCCCCACACGCCCTCGAACTTGCGGCCGCGGGTGATCTCGCCGTCGGCGAACTGCTCGCGGCACGGCGTCTCCTGGGCGTCGCGCTCGGGGACGGTCTTCCAGGTGACCTTGAACGGCTGACCCATCTGCGCGGAGGTCAGGTAGGCCACGTCGGGCAGCACCGAGCCGTCGGGGAGGATGATCTGCATCGCGGCGAGCGTGCCGGCGTCGTCGGCGAGCTCGGTGAGCACGCCCGGGCCGAGCCGCACCCCGGCCGGGGCGGTCCAGCGGTAGAAGAGCCCGTTGGGCTCGTCGGCGTCCTCGGAGAGGAAGACCTTGGTCCGGGTCTTGTCGATCGCGAGGGCCTCGTGGTCGTAGCGACCGAATGCCTTGATCGGGCGCGGGTCGGCCGAGCCGTCGGCCCAGACCTCGAAGACGTAGCCGTGGTCCTTCTCGTAGACGCCCTTGGCGCCGTCCTCGCCCTCCCACTCCTCGCCGGCGTCGTTGACGGTCTCCTCGCAGGTCAGCCAGGTCCCCCACGGCGTCGGGCCGCCGGCGCAGTTGGTGGAGGTGCCGGAGATCGCGACGAACTCACCGAAGTTGGCGCCGCCCGCGTCGGTGGTGATCACGGTGCAGCCGCCCGACGGCGCGCCCGGGTCGTAGACGGTGCCCTCGACGAGCGGCACCGGGATGCCCTCGCCGGGCTCGATCTCGTGGTTCTGGATGAGCGTGTAGCGCCCACGCCGGCCCCCGAGCACCATCATCCCGTCGTGGTTCGACGGCGTCTTCTCCCCCGTCTTCAGGGTGGTCTCCCCCGCGGACGTGACGATGGCGTACGCGAACCCCTCGGCCAGCGCGAGGATCCCCTTGGGGTCGTCCACGAGCGGCGGGAACGGCTCGCGGGCGCGCTTGCGTCCCGGGGTGCCGGGCCGCGCCGGCTTCGCCTCGGCAAGAGCGGGAACGGCACCGGCGACGGCCAGGCCGACCCCGGCCGCGGCTCCTCCGGTGAGCAGGGAGCGTCGAGTTGCGGACATGGGTTGGTACTCCTCGGAGCTTGGTAGGGGATCCCGAGACAGGTCTCAGCCCTTTACCCAAGCCAATCCGCAACACCTGCGCGCCCGTCCGAGGTGAACCTCAGGCAACGGCGGCGTGAAACGTACCCGCGTACCGAAGATTGATGGCGTCCTACCGCTTCATCTGGGCGTCCGCGACTCGAACCCGCAGCATCTGACGCGATGGGACGGAGTTGCCCACGAGGCGTATCCGGGAGCGATCGCTCCGGCCCACTCCCGATGTGCGGCCGCGGCGCGAACCGATCGGCTGCACCTCGGACGCATGTGCCGGCGGCTCCGGCACATGTCTTTCGGCGTCTTCGGCCGATTTGTCTCTGGAAAGGACCTGAGTGAAAGACACTCGTACGGACGTCGCAACCAGACTCCGAGAGTTTGCCGAGAACCCGCTCTACGCTCCGCGTTCAGATGACCTGCGTTCGCTGGCGGACTCGCTCACCGATGATGAGGAAGACAGCTGGGTCGGCATCGATCTGGTCAGATCGTTCTCCGGCGGATCGATCCTGATGCCACGGCACCAGGCCTGGCTGGGAACGATTCTGGGGCTGCTTGCCGGAGCATCGGTGTTCTTTCCCGTCGCCTGGACATGGTGGAGCCTGTCTGCAGCGACGAACGCTTACGACTCGCTGCTTACGAGCGGCACCGAGCGTGGGCGTACGTTCCTGGCACTGTGGACGGTCGGGTTCGACGGAGAGCTGAGTGGTGCTCACCGGCTCTTCCCCATGGCGATCGTGTCGGTGTCCCTGGTCATCCTCGCGATCCTGCTCGTGGCGGCGCACCGGATGGTCGCTGAGCGTGACGATGCCCGGCACGACGACGAGCTCGCTCGACTCGAGGCTGCGCTCCAGTCCGCGCTGACCGCCGCCCAGCGTCTTCTCAACGAGCGGCGGGTCGACAGTGCCGACCACATCGAGTCGTTGGTGAAAAGGTCCGTTCGCCAGTTGCGAGAGGCACACGAGAACACGCGGATCGGCACCGCAGAGCTGAAGAAGGCTGCGGACCAGCTCGGGCGGACGATCCCGCCGCTGCTCACCTCCGCCACGACTGCCGCATCCGATCTTTCAGCAGCGGTGCTCGCAACGCAGACGATGCAAACTGACCTGAAGGACATGCTCACGGAGCTGCGAGCTGCCGTCGTGACCCACTCCGAGGATCTTCAGAGCGGCACGGCGAAGTCTCTGGCGGACCTCGGCGCCACTGTCGGTGGCCACGTCGGCAGCCTCGGGCACGTCACGCAAAAGGCGCTCGACGGCCTGTCCACGGAAGTCAGCAAGGTCGCGGACAGGACCGACACTCTGGGCCAGGAGCTCCACGACCTCTCCTCCGGACACGCCACTGCAAGCGCCGGTATCTCTGCTGCTCTGGACGATGTTCAGAAGGCCATCCGAAGCCTCGACGGCATGCTGGCCGGTCACGACAGTGCCATGCAGGCTCAGGTCAGCGAGCTCTCAGCTGCTCGTGACGCCGCTGAGCGGATGCTGCATCAGCTCGAGCTGAATCTGGTGGCACGATGACTGCCCCGGCATGGGCGGTCTGACCAGCATGCGTCGACGCCAGGTCTCTCGGCGGAGCAGGATCCTCTCCGGCGAGTCAATCGCAGGATGGGTCTTCGCGGACCTGCTCCTCGTGCTGTTCGTCGTAGGACTGGCGAGCGCAGTCCCGGAGGAACCGCCAGAGCCCACCTTGGAGCCGACCCGATCACCGGAGCCGAAGATCGTCGGGATGGAGACCGTGCCGGCGAAGATCACGATCCGGTTCAACGCCGCCGACCTGGGCTCCGGCGGTGAGTCCGCCAGAGCAGAAGCGCGACACGTGTGCGCAGCAGTACGCAAAGCAGCCGTCAAGATGCGCGGTCAACGTGCCGCGCTAGTGCTGATCTTCGGCGGAGCGCCTGAGGCCACACCCGCCCAACGCGCCGCTCGTGCCGTCGGCAAGCAGCTGACGTGCGCTGATCCGAACCTCTTCCCTGCAGGTACGCCACGACGCCCGTTCTGGGACGGCGGCCTGGCCTACGGCCAGGCACGCCTCGAGGTTTTCCAATACACCACTGAGGACTTCGCGCCGGAGGGCGCGGGTTAGGAGAAACAATGGGACAGCAGATCCTGCCCTTCTACCTCGTCTGTGACGAATCCGGTTCCATGGCCGGCGAGCCGCTCGACGCGATCAACAAGGCCCTTCCTGAGTTACATCAGGAGATCGGCCTCAACCCGGTCGTGGCCGACAAGACCCAGTTCGCCATCATCGGTTTCAGCGACAGCGCCGAGGTTCTGTTGCCGCTCTCTGACCTGAGCCAGGTGACTCAGCTGCCACTATTGGAGACCAAGGTCTCGACGAACTTCGCCGCCGCCTTCCGGTGTGTGAAGGAGCAGATCGAACTCGATGTCGCCCGGCTGAAGGCAGCCGGCCACATGGTCTACCGCCCGGTGGTCTTCTTCCTCACCGACGGGCACTCGACGAGCAACTTCCGAGACGAGTGGGAGGCGCTGACCGAGTCGGCCTTCGCGTACCGCCCGAACATCGTCTCCTTCGGACTCGGCAAGGGTGTCGATGAGGACACCATCACCTCGATCGCGAACTTCCGGGCCTTCCTCGACGACGGCACGATGTCGCCGGCGCAGGCGCTTCGCGAGTTCGCCGTGGCCCTGACGAAGTCGATCGTACGCAGCGGCAGCACGACATCTCCAAGCGGCGGAATGACGCTACAGACCCCTGACGAGGTGCCCGGGTTCAAGAACCTCCCGCTGGACGCGCTGTGACCCACGGCCACGCCGACACGGCGCCAGAACCTGTCATCGACTCGGAGGCGGACTCGCGCGCCGACCCGGTCGCCGATCCCCTCAACGATCCGATCACCCAGCCGATCCCGGTGACCATGGCGGACGACAGGCCCACCTTCGAGGATCCGGAACAGGACGAGGACGGATCATTCAGGTTCGGTCCGCGAGCAGCGCTCCGTCCCGTTCCAGTGTCGCTTCCACAGCGGGCCGCACGACCGGGAGATCACGTACCCGATACCGAGGCCGACTGGCTCGACACGCATGGCCTCTGTGTCCGGGCCGTCTCTGTGCGGGGACACTCCCATCGATTCCTCGGCGAGATCCGCCAGGACTCCTTCGCTATCGGGCTCACGGATGAGTACCTGGTCGTCGCGGTCTCCGACGGAGTCGGAAGCGCCGTGAATTCGCACCGAGGGTCGGCGTTCCTGGCTCATCACGCCGTCGGCCCCCGAGGAATCGCCGACGCGGTACTTGGATCTGTCGAGAACGGTGCCGAAGCGGATCTCTCCGGCCTCGCCTCGTTTCTGATCCACGAAGCGGCCCGCGACGGCGTCGCTCCAGATACAGTCGCGGCCACCCTCATCGTCGCGCTGATCGGACTCGAGGAGACCGACGGCGACGGCCGCGAGGTCGTCGTGGCGCAGATCGGAGACTCCACGGCCTGGGTCACCACCGCCGACGGCTGGGAATGCCTCGAAGACGACCCCCAATCCGGTAGCGGTCCCCTGAGCACCGACGTCTTGCCGATGCCACATCACACCCGGGCCACGATCAGGCGGCATAGCCTTCGGCGCACCGAGACGCTGGCACTCGTCTCCGACGGCGTAGGCAACATCCTCAGTGCGAACCAGAGCTTCGGTCATGAGCTCGGCGTGATCTGGGAGAAGTGCGCGCCCACACCTTCTACGCTCCTCTCGCTGGTGGACGCAACCGTGAAGTCGTACGACGACGACAGAACCTTTGTCGGGGTGCGGTTCGGGTGACGGCACCTGTGCAGCTCTCCTCGCTGAACCTGGGTGACCAGCTGGCCGAAGGTGGCCAAGGGGCTGTCCACGAGCTCTTGGACCAACCGGAACTGGTGTTCAAGCGCTATCTGTATCCGGACTCCCCGGCCTTCCGGCCTGACGCTTTGCAGCGGCTCGTCGACTGTCGACCCTCGATCGCGTTCTCCGGCCGGTCCGTCGACGAGTTCGCCGCCTGGCCGACCGCCGTGGTCAACGACGGAACCCGCACCGTCGGGTTCCTGATGCGCCGCGTACCTACTGGCTTCACGCTCGCGATCGGGGGCAAGGTACTCCTCGCCGACCTCAGCTACCTCGCCACTGAGCCGAAACCGATCTGGGGCGACGTCGACCTTCCCGGTATGTCCGAGAAGGTCCAAGTGCTCCAGCATCTTGCGGGCGCAGTCGATGCCTTCCACGCCCGGCAGATCGTCGTCGGCGACATCTCCTACGCGAACGTCCTGTGGAGCCGCGACCCGCAGCCGCGGGTGATGCTCATCGACTGCGACGGGATGCGCCACGCGGGCATGGAGTCAGTGCTGCCGCAGGCAGACACGCCCGACTGGGAAGATCCCATGCCCCCTGCGGGATATGCACCTGGTCCCGACCAAGATCGCTACAAGCTGGCGCTGGCGGTGCGGCGGGTCCTGACGAGCAGTCTCGACGCACGGCTGACGTCCAGTTCGCCGGACCTGAGTGAGGTTGGAGGAGCCGGCCCGAAGCTCGAGGCGCTGCTCGCGCGGGCGGCGGGTCCCGCCGGCACCCGGCCGAGCGCGCGCGAATGGTTCGACGCCCTGTCAGGTCGAGCCACCCAGCCCGTACGACAGGGAGAACGGCGTGAGATCGATGCGCCTGCCGCACGACCCGACCTGCTCACTTCCAGCACCAGTGAACGGAAGTTCCGTCCGGTCACCCCGCCGGGGAGCTGACCGTGACCTGGATCCGTCGCCTGATCCGGGCAATGCTCGGACGCCCACCCACACCCGGCCGCCAACCCACGCCGGCGCGGAGGGCTAGGCCTACGCCAGCAAGCCGCACGCTGAAGCCCCAGAAACCGACAGTCGCACCCGGATCGCTGATCGGTTCCGGCGGCCAAGGCACTGTGCTGGATGTGCCTGGGCACCCCGATCTCGCCATGAAGATCTTCACCCAACCGATAGACCGGGCGGCGACCGCATTCGACCTGGTGCGGCGCCGTGGGCAGGAAGTGATCAGGGCACTGGGCACCGATGACTTCGTGCTCTGCTTCCCCAGCGCAGCCCGCGGCAAGGGCGACCAGCTGACTGGATACGTGATGCCGAAGGTCCCGCCCGAGTTCTACTTCGATGTTGTGACGCATGGTGGCACGACGCGACGCAAGGAGCGCGCCCTCTCCTGGGCCGTGGCGCAGGTCCAGGCCTTCACGGTCCCGTTCACGGTCACGGACTCCGAACGACTGGAGTTGGTCAAGCTGATCGCGCGGTGGCTGAGAACCATGCACGACCACGACCTGGTCTACGGCGATCTCTCGTGGGCGAACCTGGCATTCAGCATCAACCAGAAGCCTCGCCTCGCGGTGTTCGACTTCGATCAAACGAGGGTTGTGGGACAACGATCATTCACGGGAATGCGACCTGCCCATACGGTCGACTGGGACGATCCCCTTGCCCCGGACATCCCCGTGAACCCTGACACCGATCGTTACAAGTTCGCGCTGTTGGCGTACCGGATGCTGGTCTCGAAGGATCTGCACAGTCTCATCGACACAGACGCGGTCGGAGATACCGTCGCCGCCTTGGACGCCGGCCAAGTCGCTCGCGTGCGGTCGCTCTGGCTGCGCGCTTCCGGCCCATGGGGTACACGCCCGAGCCTTTCCGAGTGGGTCGATGCGCTGGGCGCATAACCGCGTCAGACAGCTCGGACGTACGTGTGGAGACAATCCGCGGTGCCGCTGGCGCCGAGGGGATCGGCAATCGCTATCCCGACCCCGTCGCACATGGTGATACTTCTCGGAACTTGGTAGGGGATCCCGAGACAGGTCTCTGCCCCCTACCCAAGCCACTCCGCAACACCTGCGCGCCCGCGCGAGATGAACCTCAGGCGACGGTGGCGTGAAACGTACGCCGACGGCGCGTCAGGCCGCTCCGAACAGGCCGGTCAGGCCGGTCCTCCGGGCGGGGCCGGAGCGCCCGCTCTCCCACGCGTATCCACACCTGCAGCACATCAGCCGCCGGCGGCCCCCCGCCGAACGCGAGAGAACCCGGATCTCCTCGTCTTCGGTGCACTTGGCACACATAGCCGAAGTCATCGAGTGAACTCCTCGCACTTCTCAAGTGAACAGAATCTGTACAACTCCGCCCAGGGTGACATATGCCAGGGTCCATCCACCAGATGACAACCTCCTGTGGACGAACTGTAAAGCGCTATTGACCAGCGGGAACGTCGTCGGCGTTAGCCACGCCATAGGGGATGTGGACCCCGGCGATCGACCCGACCGCCTCGTCCAGGTGGGTCGTCTGGTCGTCGAAGAAGATCAGCGGGCGGAGCACCTCGAGCACTCGCACCTTCTCCACGCCACCGAGGAAGAAGGCCTCGTTGACGTAGACGTCCCAGGACTGAAGCGACCGGATCGCCCGCTCGTGGGCCGGGGCGCCGCGGGCGGTGACGAGCGCGATCCGCAGCCGTGGCTCGTAGCCGGGATCCTCCAGGCGGCGCTGCTCCTCGATCTGCTGGATCCGGTTGAGGTCGCGCAGCAGCGGCTGCAGCGGCCCGGGCTCGAGCGGCTCGGTCTTCCGGCTCGCCTCATAGGCCCGGTACTTCTCGATCCCCTCCTCGCGGAAGACCCGCTCGGAGCCGTCGTCGGCGAGCACACCGTCGAAGTCGAAGGCGACGACGACGGAGCGGTCGGTCTCGTCGTACGTCGCCGCCGACGGCAGCACGTGACCGGCCGGGAATCCCTCGCGGCTGGCCGCGATGACGTCCTCGCGGTTGCCACTGAGGAACAGCGACATCCCGAGAGCACCGATGTAGGGGTGGGGCGAGCGGCCCTGGGTGAAGACCGCACGCGTCATCGGCAGGCCGTGGTGCTCGATCGAGCGCATCACCCGCAGTCCGGTGTTGGGGTCGTTGCGCGAGACCACGATGACCTCGACGAGACCGTCGTCGGCGTCGGGCGCCAGGTCGTTGAGGCTCAGCAGCCGCTTGATGAACGGGTACGCGACGCCAGGCCTGAGCGGGTCGTCGATGCGCTCGTCCTGGTAGCGGCGATAGGCCTTCTCACCGTGTTCACGGAAGTAGGCATCCGACTCGGTGAGGTCGAAGAGCGCGCTCGACGCGATCCCGACGACCAACCGGTCCCTCAGCTCGTATCCCACGCTGTGCAACCTACCGCTCACCCGTTCGGGTATGAGGCGAGCTGAATCGGGTACCGGGGCCGTCGGTAGAGGAGGTAGCCATGCAGACGAGAGATCGCGAGCACCACTCCGGCCGCTCGGGAAGCTCGAACAACTCGGACGACCAGAAGACCATGCCGTCGCAGGTCGGGAACCACATCGGGGTGTTCGACCGTTTCGCCACCCATGCCAGCAACTTCGTGTCGCGGGCGTGGTTCTTCGTGATGTGCGTGCTGCTGGTGGTGATCTGGGCGCCGTCGTTCCTCGTGCTGCCCGACATCGACACCTGGCAACTGATCATCAACACGGCCACCACGATCGTCACGTTCCTGCTGGTTGCACTCCTGCAGAACACCCAGAAGCGAGCCGACGACGCCGTTCAGCACAAGCTCAACGCCATCGCCGAAGGGCTCTCCGCGATGATGGAACGGATGGCCCGCGACCATCCTGACCTGCGCGACGACCGCGACGAACTGCGCCAGGCCGTCGGCCTGGAGGAACGGGAAAGCGCGGAATAGAGCCGAAAATGGTGTGCGCCGCGGATGCCGGGCTGGCTACCGTGGGCGACATGCAGCAGCGACCGCGCCCGTGAAGACACTGCACGGGTTGTGGGGAAGCGGCCATCCCTCCTGGTTTGGGACCAGGCGATCGCGGGTTCGAGTCCCGCCAACCCGACGACTAGATCAGTCCGCGTTGGTGACGCGGAGGAACTCCTGGACGTCGAAGACGGCGCGTACGACGCCGGCGGCCTTCGGGAGCAGCGGCGCGACCTCGGCGTACGGGACGACGCGCGGGTCGGTGACCCGGTGGTCGACGCCGTCGTAGACGATCGTGGCCGAGTGGGCGGCCAGGACGTTCTGGGCCCAGTCGACCTTCGAGGTGTAGGGCAGGTTGATGACGAAGCCGTCTGGGGTCGGGATCGGCGTGATCGGGGTGGCGTACTCCCGGCCGCTCGCGCGGCCGACGTGGAGGACGACGCCGTTGGCGGCGCCCTTCATCCCGGCGGTCTTCAGAGCCTCGGAGGCGAACCGCTTCGAGAAGGCGCGGATGCGGTCCTGCAGCCAGGGCGACTTGTTGCGCATGCCGATCACGAAGGCGGCGCCCGCGCCCGCTACGCCGACGGCCAGCAGACCCGGGATCACTCGACTCAATCGCATGCCGCAAACCTACCTCGCGGCCCTGCGGCGGCCCGGGTGACAGATAGCGTGGGCGCCGTCACAATTGTTTGATCGGAAGAGAGGAGTGCGGATGCGGCGCTGGCTGCGCTCTCCCTTGGGCACCCACCTGGGTACAGAAGCCGATCGGGCGACCTTCCGCACCCTCCACAACGCATCGCTGGCGAGCCCTGCGCTGCGCGGCGGTCTGACCGTCGACAGCGCCGAGCGCGCCGCCCCGCACCTGCAGGCGCTGCTGGCCGCCCCCGCGCTCGCGATCACCGACACCGACGGCCTGCTCGCCTGGGAAGGCATCGGCACCCACCACCAGGAGCACGTGACCAAGCTGGCCGAGGGGACGCTGGAGCGCGGCGCGACCCGGTTCTACGACCGGGTCGACCTCGAGTGCGGCCAGGCGGGCTGCCCGCTGCACTCCGCCGTGGTCAGCCCGCTGGTCGTCGACGACCACCTGGTCGGCACGCTGCAGGCGTACGCCCCGGACACCTCGGCGATGATGGTCCGCGCCACCGACGAGGTCGCGACCTGGGTCTCCGGTCAGCTCGAGCTGGCCGAGCTCGATGCGTCGCGGCGGCGCCTGATGGAGGCCGAGGTGCGCGCACTACGCGCTCAGATCAGCCCCCACTTCATCTACAACTCGCTGGGCGCGATCGCCAGCTTCGTACGCACCGATCCCGAGCGTGCCCGCGAGCTGTTGCTGGAGTTCGCGGACTTCACGCGCTACTCCTTCCGCACTCACGGCGAATACACGACGCTGTCCGAGGAGCTCCGCTCCGTGGAGCGCTATCTCCTGCTGGAGCAGGCCCGGTTCGGTGAGCGGCTCAGCGTGCGGCTCTCGGTCGCGCCCGAGGTGCTGCCGATCGCGGTGCCGTTCCTGTGCCTGCAGCCGCTGGTCGAGAATGCCGTACGCCACGGCCTGGCCGACGCGCAGACCGGCCACATCTCCATCCGGGCCGCCGACAGCGGCACCGAGTGCGTGATCGAGGTCGAGGACGATGGCGCCGGCGAAGACCCAGAGAAGGTGCGCAACGCGCTGGCCGGCGGCAACGACTCCGTCGGGCTCGGCAACGTCGACGCCCGCCTCCGCAACGCCTACGGCGACGACTACGGCCTGGTGGTCGAGACCGCGCCGGGCGCCGGCACGAAGGTCATCCTCAGAATCCCGAAGTTCGCCCCAGGAGTGCACACATGAGCGGCCGTACGACGCAGGCGTTCGCCGCCCGCCAGGGAGCGCCCGGTGGCCGGCTGAGGATCCTGGTCGTCGACGACGAGCCGCCGGCGGCCGACGAGCTCTCCTACCTGCTCACCCAGGACGCGCGGGTGGCGGAAGTGCGCACCTGCCTGAACGCGACCGACGGGCTGCAGCAGCTGCAGGGGTCGGGAGTGGACGCGGTCTTCCTCGACATCCAGATGCCCGGCCTGAACGGGCTCGAGCTGGCCCGGCTGTTGGCGCGGTTCAAGACGCCGCCGGCGGTCGTGTTCGTGACCGCTCACGAGGAGCATGCGCTGGAGGCGTTCGACCTGCGCGCGGTCGACTACGTGCTCAAGCCGGTGCGCGCCGAGCGGCTGGCGGAGACCGTCACCCGGCTGATGGGCAGCATGCCGGAGGAGGAGCCGAGCGGCGACGTACAGATCCCGGTCGAGCTCGGTGGCGTCACGCGCTTCGTGTGGCGCTCCCAGATCACCCACGTGGAGGCGCAGGGCGACTACGCCCGGCTGCACACCGCCGACGCCTCCCACCTGGTGCGGGTCCCGCTGACCCAGCTGGAGCAGGAGTGGGCCTCGGCCCGGTTCGTACGCATCCACCGCTCCCTCCTCGTCAACCTCGCCCACGTGACCGAGGTGCGTTCGGAGGCCGGGCGCTGCTCGGTCGTCGTCGGCGGCCCCTCCCGCGGCACCGAGCTGCAGGTCAGCCGCCGGCACACGCGCCAGCTCAAGGACCTGCTCGCCCGACGCTCATGATCCCCTCCTGACAGCAGAGCCCAATGACAGAACCACAGCGCGTACGCGTCACCGGACCGCCCCGACGACGCCCGGCGGTCCGTCGGGTCGACGTCGACGAGGACACCCGTCTCGGCGAGATCTATCTCGGCTCGCTGATGCGCGCCCAGTTCTCGATCGCCCTCCGCACCCTGGCGGTGCTCTTCCTCGGCGTCGGCTCGCTCCCGCTGCTGTTCTGGCTGGCTCCGGGCCTGGTGCGCACCGCGCCGTTCGGCGTACCGCTCCCCTGGCTGCTCCTCGGGGTGCTGGTCTATCCGTTCCTGTTCCTCCTCGGCCGCTGGTATCTGCGCGGCGCGGAGCGCAACGAGGCCAGCTATGCCGACCTGCTCCGCTCGGACGACGAGACACCATGACCCTCGAGTCCGCCCCGGCGATCGTCGCGGTCACCCTGGTCACCCTGGCGACGCTGACCATCGGCACCTGGGGACTGCGGTTCAGCCGGACCACGAGCGACTTCTACGTCGCCTCTCGGTCGGTGCGTCCCGGCCTCAACGCCAGCGCGATCGGCGGCGAGTATCTCTCCGCCGCCTCCTTCCTCGGCGTCGCCGGTCTGGTGTTCACCTCCGGTGCGGAGATGCTCTGGTATCCGATCGGCTGGACCGCCGGCTATCTCGTGCTGCTGACCCTGGTCGCGGCCCCTTTGCGCAGGTCAGGGGCGTACACGCTGCCCGACTTCGCCGAGGAACGACTCGCCTCCACCGGGGTGCGGCGGCTCTGCTCGCTGCTGGTCGTGAGCATCGGCTGGCTCTATCTGCTGCCCCAGTTGCAGGGCGCCGGGCTGACCCTGGAGCTGGTCGCGGGCGCGCCACGCTGGGTGGGACCGGTGCTGGTCGGCATGGTGGTGCTGGTCAGCGTCTTCTCGGGCGGGATGCGCTCGATCACGTTCGTGCAGGCCTTCCAGTACTGGCTCAAGCTGACCGCGCTGCTGGTGCCGGTCGGTGTGCTGGTCGCGGTCTGGGGCGCCGACGGCGCGCCCCGCGCGACCGACCTCAGCCAGGCCTGGTCGCTGCCGATGGGCACCGACACCTCCACCGGCCTCTACGCCACCTACTCGCTGATCGCGGCGACGTTCCTCGGCACGATGGGCCTGCCGCACGTGGGCGTCCGCTTCTACACCAACCCCGACGGCCGCGCGGCCCGCCGCACGACTCTCGTCGTGCTCGCCCTTCTTGGCGTCTTCTACCTGCTGCCGCCGATCCTCGGCCTCCTCGGACGCGTGTACGCAGCCACGCCCGCCTCCGCCGACACCCTGGTGCTCGAGCTGCCCCGGCTGATGGTCCCCGGTTGGGCGGGTGACGCCCTGACCGGGCTGGTCTGCGCGGGCGCGTTCGCGGCGTTCCTGTCGACCTCGTCGGGCCTGGCGATCGCCGTCTCCGGCGTGCTCTCCCAGGACGTGGTCGTGCCGCTGCTGCGCCGTCGAGGCAGCCGGTTCGGCGGTGTCGCCGCCTTCCGGATCGCCTCTCTGGTCGCCGTCATCGTCCCGGTCGCCGGCGCCCTGCTGACCCCCAGCGTCGGTGTCGCCCGCGGGGTCGCGCTGGCCTTCGCGCTCGCCGCCGCCACCTTCTGCCCGCTCCTCCTGCTCGGCATCTGGTGGCGACGGCTGACCGCCTACGGCGCCGCAACCGGGCTGGTCACCGGCCTGGTCACCACGGGGTCGGCAGTGGTGTTCACGATCAGTGGGTCGCGTACGGGCACCTGGGCGGATGTCGCGCTCACCCAGCCGGCGCTGTGGGCGGTGCCGCTCTCCTTCGCCGTCATGATCGTCGTCAGCCTCGCCTCCGCCTCTCACGTCCCGGCCCACACCACCCGGCTGCTGGTCCGCCTGCACTCCCCTGAGCCGGTGACCGAGCCGGCGGTGTCGTCCATGAAGAAGGCCTTGCAGGAGCGCTGACCGGCCCGCGGCAGACGCCATTCAGCGTACGAAATCGACCGCTCGTCGCGCGACGACGCCGTCTACCGAGGGACCGGGCGTTACCCCGCGACGGGCGGTCCGACCGGCCCCTAATGTGACTGCGATCACACGCTGTCCGTCCTCCACCCCCACGGAAGGCGGCCTCGTCAACGAAAGGGTTCGACCGTGAGCGAAGAAGCGCACGACCAAGCCCACCGACACGACCCGGTCTACGACAGATTGCACGCCACGGCAGAGTTTCGCGCTCTGCGGTCGGCGTACCGGAAGTTCGTATTCCCGGCCACGGTGGCCTTCCTGGTTTGGTACCTCCTCTACGTCTTCTGCTCCAACTGGGCGGAGGACTTCATGAACACCAAGCTCATCGGCAACATCAACGTCGCGCTGGTCTTCGGGCTCCTGCAGTTCGCGACCACGTTCGGCATCGCCTACCTCTACGCCAACTACTCCAACAAGCACCTCGACCCGCTGGCTCGGAAGCTGGATGAGGAATACGAGATCGAGAAGAGGCAGCTCTGATGGACGGCAGCCAGATCCTCACCACGGTCCTCTTCCTCGCGGTCGTCGCGGTCACGATCGGCATCACCTTCTGGGCGAGCCGGCAGACGAAGACCGCGGCCGACTACTACGCCGGCGGCCGCGGCTTCTCCGGTTTCCAGAACGGTCTCGCCATCGGCGGCGACTACATGTCGGCGGCGTCGTTCCTCGGCATCTCAGGCGCCATCGCCCTGTCCGGCTACGACGGGTTCCTCTACTCGATCGGCTTCCTCGTCGCCTGGCTGGTGGCGCTGCTGCTGGTCGCGGAGGTGCTGCGTAACTCCGGTCGCTACACGATGGCCGACCAGCTGGCGTACCGGATGAAGCAGCGCCCGGTCCGCCTGGCGGCCGCGACCTCCACAGTGGTCGTGAGCATCTTCTACCTGCTGGCCCAGATGGTCGGTGCGGGCGCCCTGGTGGCCCTGCTGCTCGGCGTCGAGGACCAGCTCGTCAAGAACATCGTGATCCTGTTCGTCGGTGCGCTGATGATCTTCTACGTCACCGTCGGCGGGATGAAGGGCACCACCTGGGTCCAGATCGTCAAGGCCGTCCTGCTGATGACCGGCTCGGCGCTGATCGTGATCCTGGTGCTCGCCCAGTTCGGCTTCAACCTCTCCGAGCTGCTCGGCTCCGCGGCCGACGCCTCGGGCAAGGGCGACGCCTTCCTCCAGCCCGGACTGAAGTACGGCCTGAGCTTCACCAGCGAGCTGGACTTCGTCTCGCTCGGGCTCGCCCTGGTGCTCGGCACCGCCGGCCTGCCGCACATCCTGATCCGCTTCTACACCGTCCCGACCTCGGCGGATGCCCGCAAGTCGGTGCTGTGGGCGATCGCCCTGATCGGCGTCTTCTACCTGTTCACCCTGGTCCTGGGCTTCGGTGCGGCCGCTCTGGTCGACCCGACCACCCTGGACAAGGCCGGCAACCTGGCGGCACCACTGCTCGCCCAGGAGGTCGGTGGCGGTGAAGGCTCCATCGGTGGCGCCGTACTGCTGGCACTCATCGCCGCGGTCGCCTTCGCCACGATCCTCGCCGTGGTCGCGGGTCTGACGTTGACCTCCTCGGTCTCCGTCGCCCACGACATCTACAACTCGGTGATCAAGCGTGGCAAGGCCACCGAGAAGGAGGAGATGAAGGTCTCTCGCTGGGCCGCGGCGGGCATCGGCCTGGTCGCGATCCTGCTGGCCATCCCAGCGCAGTCGTTGAACATCGCGTTCCTGGTGGCACTGGCCTTCGCGGTCGCCGCCTCGGCGAACCTGCCGGCAATCATCTACAACATGTTCTGGGCGCGGTTCAACACCCGTGGTGCGGTGTGGTCGATCTACGGCGGCCTGATCTCCTGTGTCGGTCTGGTCTTCTTCTCGCCGGTCGTCTCCGGCAAGGTCGACCCGGCCACCGGCGACAGCCTCTCGCTGTTCCCGGCCGGCATCGACTTCTCCTGGTTCCCCCTGGAGAACCCCGGCATCATCTCCATCCCGCTCGGATTCTTCCTGGGCTGGCTGGGCACGGTGACGTCGAAGGAGCCGGAGACCGCTGAGCGTTACGTCGAGCTCGAGGTGCGCGCCCTCACCGGCGCCGGCTCGGAGAAGGCGATCACGCACTGATCCCTCACGGCGGGCCGTCGTACACGTGGTGTTGTACGACGGCCCGCCATCATTCTTTCCCCCGCACTACCCTGTGGCTTGAGCCACACATTTTTCGTACGTAGGAGTCACTGTGAGCGACGAGACCCTGTCCAACCTGCTGCACGAGAAGCGCCGGTTCGAGCCGCCTGCCGAGCTCGCCGCCGCTGCCAACGTCAAGGCCGATGCGTACGACGCCGCTGCTGCGGATCGCGACGCGTTCTGGGCGGCCGCCGCGGAACGGCTCACCTGGTCCAAGCCGTTCGATCGCGTCCTGAACTGGGACAACCCGCCGTTCGCGAAGTGGTACGAGGGTGGCGAGATCAACGTCGCCTACAACGCCGTCGACCGCCACGTCGAGGCCGGGCTCGGCGACCGGGTCGCGATCCACTGGGTCGGCGAGCCTGCCGACGACAAGCGCACCATCACCTATGCCGAGCTCAAGGACGAGGTCTCCCGGGCCGCGAACGCCTTCGAGGCCCTCGGGGTCGGCAAGGGCGACCGGGTGGCGATCTACATGCCGATGATCCCCGAGGCCGTCATCGCGATGCTGGCCTGCGCGCGGATCGGCGCGATCCACACCGTCATCTTCGGTGGCTTCTCCGCCGACGCTCTCGCGACCCGCGTCGTCGACTGCGGCGCGAAGCTGATCGTCACCTCGGACGGCGGCTATCGCCGTGGCGCGCCCTCGGCGCTCAAGCCCGCCGTGGACGAGGCGGTCACGAAGGTCGAGGCGACTCAGCCCGGCCTGGTCGAGAACGTACTCGTGGTCAAGCGCACCGGGCAGGACGTCGACTGGAACGACTCGGTCGACAAGTGGTGGTCGGATGCCGTCTCGTCGGCGTCGACCGAGCACACTCCAGTGGCGCACGACGCCGAGCACCCGCTCTTCGTCATGTACACGAGCGGGACCACCGGGAAGCCGAAGGGCATCCTGCACACCACCGGCGGCTACCTCACCCAGGCGGCGTTCACGCACTGGGAGGTCTTCGACCTCAAGCCCGAGACCGACGTCTACTGGTGCACCGCCGACATCGGCTGGATCACCGGCCACTCCTACATCGTCTACGGGCCGCTGGCCAACGGCGCCACCCAGGTGCTCTACGAAGGCACCCCGGACTACCCGGAGAAGGGTCGCTGGTGGCAGATCATCGAGGAGTACGGCGTCACGATCTTCTACACCGCGCCGACCGCGATCCGGACGTTCATGAAGCAGGGGCGCGCGATCCCGGACGGCCGCGACCTCTCCTCGGTCCGCCTGCTCGGGTCCGTCGGTGAGCCGATCAACCCCGAGGCCTACATCTGGTACCGCGACGTCATCGGTGGCTCCTCGGTGCCCGTGGTCGACACCTGGTGGCAGACCGAGACCGGCGCGATCATGATCTCGCCGCTCCCCGGGGTCACCCACGGGAAGCCGGGCTCGGCGATGAAGGCCCTGCCGGGCGTGGGCGCCGACGTGGTCGACGACAACGGCGTCTCCGTCCCGAACGGTGCCGGTGGCTACCTCGTGCTGACCCAGCCGTGGCCGTCGATGCTGCGTACGATCTGGGGCGACGACCAGCGCTACATCGACACCTACTGGGCGCGATTCAAGGACCAAGGGTTCTACTTCGCCGGCGACGGCGCGAAGAAGGACGAGGACGGTGACGTCTGGGTCCTGGGCCGCGTCGACGACGTGATGAACGTGTCCGGACACCGGCTCTCCACGACCGAGATCGAGTCGGCGCTGGTCTCGCACCCCTACGTCGCCGAGGCTGCGGTCGTCGGCGCGACCGACCCCGACACGGGGCAGGCCGTGGTGGCGTACGTCATCCTGCGCGACGGGTCGCCTGAGGACTGCCACAAGGAGCTCTCCGACCACGTCCGCAAGGAGATCGGCCCGATCGCCAAGCCGCGGCAGATCATGATCGTGCCCGAGCTGCCCAAGACGCGCTCGGGGAAGATCATGCGGCGGCTGCTCCGCGACCTCGCCGAGGGTCGCGGCGTCGGCGACACCACGACGCTGGCCGACCAGACGATCATGGACCTCATCGCTGCCGGGAAGACGACCGCCACGGACGAGTGATCACGCTCGGCACGCGCAGCGGCCCGGTCGCCCTTCGCGGGGCGGCCGGGCCGCTGCGTACGTTCTAGTGCTTCACCCGGCGGATGAAGTGGCTGTCGGTCCAGATCGGGTCCTTCTTGACGGTCTCACCGGACCTGGGCGCGTGCCAGACCCAGCGGCGGCCGTCGTGCTTCCCGGCGTAGATGCCGACGTGGTAGACACCGCCGCTGCCGTAGAAGAAGACCAGGTCGCCCTTGCGCGGCTTCTTGACCTTGAAGGTGTGGCTGACCTGGGCCGATGAGCTGTGCGGCAGCTTGCGGCCGAGCTTCTTGTAGACCCATTGGGTCAAGCCCGAGCAGTCGTAGGCGTGGGGGCCGTTGCCGCCGTAGGAGTAGGGGTCGCCGGCCTGGCTCTTGACGCGGCGCAGCGCTCGCAGCCCGCGCGACTTCTTCTTCTTTTTCTTGGTGGTGTGGGTGCTCGTCTGAGCGCTCGTGTTGGCGCTGGTCTGGGCACTTGCGCCCGGCGGGGAAGCTGCCGTGGCGGACTGGTTGGGAGCAGCGACGAGCGCGAGACCGACCACAAGGGCGGTCGCGAGGCCGACGGTCGTCGTTCTGTAGGCGCGCGAAAGCGCACGGACACACGATCCGGTCATTCGAGGTTCCCCTGTTGCAGCGACGCCTGCGAAGGTTCACCTGTCGGATTCGGGCTGCTGTTGCCCGGGCGCTGGTCTCACCTACGCCTTCACCCCAAGCCGGTCTGCCTTGTCTCTGGCTCCCGGCGTACTGCTTGGCTCCCCCGTGCCCGCCACCGTGGTCGGATCGACTCTCCTCCGGTTGTGACGGGCCTCGGCGCGACCGGAGCGGCCCCACCGTTCGGTGAGGGCTGACCTCACTATGCAACGGAACCCGGTGCATGATGGGGTATTTGTGCAGCAACTCACTCTCTATTTGATTTGTTTGTCGGCGTTTTCTTCGGTTTGTGTCTGTTAACTGGTAGCGATGGCATCGACCTTGATCACCCCTCGGACTTCGGCGAACGCGCTTGCTAGGGTCGTCGTCAGGTGTGCCGGGAAGTCTGGTCGGCGTGAGTTCATCGACCCCTGAGCCCCTGGAGGCCCACTCGTGACCGACACCCGCAACCGCCTCTTCACCCGCGGCTCCTGGCTGGAGACCTCACGGACGGCCGAGATCCTGCGAGCCGAGACGACGGGCGGCGTACTCCTCATCATCGCCGCGATCATCGCGGTCATCCTGGCCAACAGCCCCTGGCAGGATGCGTACGAGGCGCTCCGCGACTTCCGGGTCGGACCTGAGTCGCTTCATCTCGACCTGACCATCGGGGCCTGGGCGGCCGACGGCCTGCTCGCGATCTTCTTCTTCGTCGCCGGCCTGGAGCTCAAGCGTGAGTTCGTCTCCGGCGACCTGCGTGACCCACGACGGGCCGCCTTGCCGATCGCGGCCGCGGTCGGCGGGATGGTCGCCCCGGCGCTGGTCTATGTCGTCGTCAACGTGATCGGCGGCGGGTCGCTGGCCGGCTGGGCGACCCCGGTGGCCACCGACATCGCCTTCGCGGTCGCGATCCTGGCGGTCATCTCGACTCACCTGCCCGCAGGGCTGCGTACGTTCCTGCTGACTCTCGCCGTCGTCGACGACCTGCTCGGCATCATCATCATCGCGATCTTCTTCACCTCGGAGCTCCACATCGGCTACCTGCTGTTGGCGCTCGTCCCGATCGGGCTCTTCGCGGTGCTCGTCCAGCGCCGCATTCGCAGCCCCTGGCTGCTCCTCCCGCTCGCCGCGATCGCCTGGGCTCTCGTGCACGCCAGTGGCGTCCACGCCACCGTCGCGGGCGTGCTGCTCGGGTTCACCGTGCCGGTGATCGCTCGCAACCCTGAGGCCAAGCGCGGCCTCGCCGAGCACTTCGAGCACCTGGTCCGGCCGGTCTCGGCCGGCGTCGCGGTGCCGATCTTCGCCTTCTTCGCCGCCGGTGTCTCCCTCGGCGGCTGGGACGGGGTGACCAGCGCGCTGCGCGATCCGATCACGCTCGGCATCATCCTCGGCCTGGTGGTCGGCAAGACCATCGGCATCGCCGGCTCGACGTGGCTGCTGGCCCGGTTCACCAAGGCGTCGCTCGACGACGACCTCGCCTGGACCGACGTGATCGGGATGGCGATGCTGGCTGGCATCGGGTTCACGGTGTCGCTGCTGATCGGCGAGCTGGCCTTCCACTCCGATCCCGGCGCCCACGACCACATGAAGGTGGGCGTCTTGTTCGGGTCGGTCCTGGCCGCTGCCTTGGCGACGGTGGTGCTGCGGGCCCGCAACCGGGTCTACCGCCGCATCGAGGAGGTCGAGACTCACGATGCCAACAAGGACGGCGTGCCGGACGTGTTCGAGGATGATCAGGGTCGCGACCGGTAAGGTCGTGGGCGCTCCCCAATACACGTTCAGCGAAGGGTTCCCATGGCAGTCGACATCGTGAAGTCCCCGGGCGGCGAGGACCCGACGATCGGCAAGCTCGTCGTCGACGCCACCCGCGACATCTCCGAGCTCGTCAACAAGGAGATCACGCTCGCCAAACAGGAGCTCAAGGTCTCGGTGACCAACGCCGGCGTCGGCGTCGGTCTCTTCGCCGCAGCCGCGTTCCTGCTGGTCCTCGCCGTGATCATGCTGTCCGTCTCGGCGGCCTACTTCATCCACTGGGCCGGCCTCGGCCTGCACTGGTCCTTCCTCATCGTCTTCGGCTTCTACGTCCTCCTCGCCGCCCTGCTCGGCTTCGTCGGCGTACTCAAGGTGAAGAAGGTCAAGGCCCCCGAGAAGGCGATCGCGCAAGGCAAGGAGATCCCCCGGGCTCTCAAGGGCCAGCGCTGACCCACCCCGCCGAGGCGTCACCCCCGTCGGCCGAGGCGTCACTCCGGTCGGCCGAGGCGTCACGATGACGGGCCAGTTTCCGTCCACAGGGCACGCTGAGTCCGAAGTTATCCACAGCCTCTGAAAAGACGGATGACTTCGTACGCAACCTGTCGCACGCTGCGGCCATGAATCTCTCACTCGTCAAGACCGACAGCCGCCTGCCAGAGCGTCCCTTCACCACGTCCGACATCGAGTCGGTCGCGACCAACCGGTACGCCCTCGCTCAGGCGATCAGCCATGGGGACGTACGCCGCCCTTTCCGGGGTGTCTATCTCGCCGCGCAGGCGGAGGACGATCCGGTGAAGCGCGCCGAGGCGCTCGTGCAGGTGGTGTCCGAGCACCAGGTGATCAGCGACCGAACCGCCGCCTGGGTGCACGGCATCAACACCTTCACCCCGACCGAGATCGCACAGCTTCCGGCCGTGGAGACGTGTGCCCTTCGCGGGCACACCCGCACGCGGCGCCCAGGCACCGATGGCCGATCGCGCGACCTCCTGCCCGAGGACATCGCGGTCATTGGCGGCGTACGTGTGACGACGCCGCTACGCACCGCGCTCGACCTCGGCTGCAACCTGAAGCGGCGAGAGGCGATGGCCGCGCTCAACGAGTTCGCCAGACACCACGGGATCACTCGGGACTCCCTCGACAAGGAGCTGCCCCGTTTTCGCGGGCGCCGCGGTGTCGTCCAGCTTCGCGAACTAGTCCCCCTCCTGAACCGCCGCCTCGAGTCCCAGCGTGAATCGTGGACCTTGCTCGCGATCAGTGACGCCGGCCTCCCTCTTCCCGAGGCACAGGTCTGGGTGGACGTCGAAGGAATCCCGACCTATCGCCTCGACTTCGCCTACCGACTCGCCAAGGTCGCGATCGAGTACGACGGCGAGGACCACGACGACCCCGACCAACGAATCTACGATGAAGAGCGACGAGGCTGGCTGATCGATCACGGCTGGACGATCGTCATCGTGCGGAAGGGCGACTTCACCGGCGATCGTCTCGACGCCTGGCTCCGCGAGATCAAGGACGCCCTGACCCCGACGTACTCCTCCCGCCGCTTCTGATCGAAGCGTCGCCCCCGTCGGCCGAAGCGTCACCCGCGCAAGCCGAGGCGTCACTCCCGTCGGCCGAGTTGGCATCGCGTTGCCAACCAGGGCGAGCGCCCGGGGGAGTGGGGCCCACAGCCAAAAGCCGCCGGCGCCCGACCAGGAGGGAGAGGGTGGGGGGGT
>NZ_JBEORH010000015.1:117272-125122 GCF_040302165.1 Nocardioides sp. NPDC127503
CACCCCCGCCCCCCCCCCCCGGGGGGCGTTGCTCCTACCCCACCCCCCCCCCCCCCCGACGCAGGTGACGTTTCGGCCGACCTGCCTGACGCCTCGGCCGACCTAGCTGACGTCTCGGCGAGAGGGGTCAGCCGGCGCAGGCCCCGGTGTCGACAGCAGCGGTCTGGGCGCGAGCCTCGCGGGCGATCTCGATGACCTGGTCGGTGGTGAGGGCGTAGCCGGTCTCGGAGTCGGTGACCGAGGCGGCGAAGACGACGCCGACGACGTCGCCCTCGGAATCGACGATGGGGCCGCCGGAGTTGCCGGGGCGGATGAGGCTGCGTACGGAGTAGACGTCTCGGATGACGGTGCCGACGCCGTAGATGTCGGGCGAGCGGAGGCGCTGCTCGGCACGGATACGACCCGGCTGTACGTCGAAGGGGCCGTCCTGCGGATAGCCCAGGACCGCGATCGGGTCCTCTGCGGCGGCAGTGCTGTCGAACTCGAGGCGCTTGAGGTTGCCGGCACCTTCGAATTTCAGGACCGCGATGTCGATCTCGGGGTCGTAGTGGACGACCTTGGCGTCGTTGGCTCCGTCTCCGACGATGACGTTGGGGTCATCGACGCCGGCGACGACGTGGGCGTTGGTCATCAGATAGCCGCGGCCGATGACGAACCCGGTGCCCTCGACGCCCTTGCCGCACTCGTTGGCGCCGCGGATCTTGAGGACGGACTCGCCGGCACGTACGACATCGGGGTCGGTGAGCATGCGCCGCGGACCGGGTCCGACCTCGACGATCCGCTCGCGGGCGAACGGCTCGAGGTAGCGCGGGAAGAACGAGGTGCCGACGACGTCGTTGAACGCGCTCAGCGCACGGTCGGCAGGCGACGGCATGATCGAGTCGACCTTGGCCAGGATCGCCGAGCCACGCACCGCGGGCGTGAGCCCGTTGATCTGTGCGCCCGAGACCGCGACCCCGAGAGCCCAGGCGACCACCAGTACGGCAGCCGCGCTGAGCAGCGAACCGCCGAGCGCATCGACGATCCGAGCCGGTTGCCAGGTGATCTCGTCTCGCACGCGTACGCCGCCGTACTGCAGCACCGCCTGCCCGATGGACGCACACGCGATCACGACGAAGAGGGCACCGAGGGAGACCCACAATGACGGAGCCGCGCTGCCGAGCACCTTCGGTGCCAGCCAGATTCCGATGAAGCCACCGAGCAGCAGTCCGCCGGTCGCGAAGGCGCCGGTGATGAAGCCCTGCCAATAGCCCGAGAGCGCGTAGGCCCCGACGAGGATGATCAGGATCCAGTCAAGAAAGTTCACGGCTGATTCCGTTCGCGTCCCTGGAACATGTATTCGGGCAACTCCTTGATCGGGGCGTCCGGAATCTCCGTGATCCACCCGAGATAGGTGAAGAAACGGCTGATGATTCCACCTGTGAAGCCCCAGAGGATGACATCCTTCTCCGGTCCGATCAAGAACGCGGGCATCAGCCATTCGCTGCGGCCCGGCGCGCCGACCTGGATCCGATGGGCCGGGTCGATGAGATCCGACAACGGCACCCGGTAGACGGCGTGCACCTCTTCGACCGAGCGCGTGGTGACCGGAGACGGCTCGCGCCACCACGCGATGATCGGCACCACCGCGTGGTTGGAGAACGGGATCCACAGCGCCGGGAGGCGGCCGACGACGTCGACACCGGTCGGGTCGAGACCGGTCTCCTCCCAGGCCTCCCGGAGCGCCGCCTCCTCGGCGGTCTCGCCCGGATCGAGCCGGCCGCCGGGGAACGAGACCTGGCCCGGGTGCGAACGCATCGTGTGCGAGCGCTCGGTCAGCAACAGATCGGGACCCGAGGGGCCGTCGCCGAAGAGCATCAGGACCGCCGACTCGCGGGCGCTGCCGTCGGCAGGCGGCAGGAACTGTGAGATGTCCTCGCCCTGGATCTGCTGCGCCGCCTCGACGATCTCGTCGAACCACTCCGGTCGAGTCCCGTTGGCCGACTGACGCTCGCTCACAGCGTGATCCCCAGCTTCTTCTCCACGAGCTCCTTCACCTGGGTCGCACTCGTCATGCCACCCATCTGCAGCAGCTCCACCTCGCCGGAGGAGGACAGGACGTACGTCGCCGGCACCGCGCGCGCCGTGAGCGGCCCGCCCTGCAGGTCACCGCCTGGATCGGCGTACATCGGGAAGGTCACCCCTCGCGAGATCGCCTCCTCGAGCGCGACCCCGGGGACGGTGTCCATGACGTCGATGCCGATCACCGGCACCTCGTCGCCGTAGGTCTCGTAGAAGCTCTGCAGCGCAGGCATCTCTTCCTTGCATGGCGCGCAGAAGCCCTGGAAGAGGTTGATCACCATCGGTCCCTGGAACGAGGCGAGGTCGGCGGACTCGCCACCGCCGAGGCAGGGCAGCTCGATCGACGGCAGTCCGCCGTCGCTCGCCGGCCCTTCCTGGCAAGCCTCCACCTTCGATGCCTTCTTGGCCGCGACCATCTTTGCGGTGGCGACGTTCACCTTGGAGGAGGACGGCTCGTCGGCGAGTGGCGCGCCGGACTGCCCGCCACCGCTCGAGGAGTCGGTGCCGCAACCGGCCAGGACGGCCAGCAGCAGGGCGGCTGCCGACGCGGCCCGGGCTCGTCTACCCAGGGCACGAACCATCAGTTGCGGCCCTCCGTGCGGACCAGCTTGGCTGCGGCGACCGGGTCGGTCGGCCCTTCGCCGTACGCAGGGCACAGCTGCGCCACCGGACAGGCACCGCACGCCGGCTTCTGGGCGTGACAGATCCGCCGCCCGTGCCAGATCACGTGATGCGACAGCATCGTCCAGTCCCGCTTCTCGAACAGCGCACCGACCTCGTGCTCGATCTTGACCGGGTCCTTCTCGGTCGTCCAACCGAAGCGCCGAGAGAGCCGCCCGAAGTGTGTGTCGACGGTGATTCCCGGCTTGCCGAAGGCATTGCCGAGCACCACGTTGGCGGTCTTGCGCCCGACACCGGGCAGCTTCACCAGCTGCTCCAGACGGTCGGGCACCTCGCCGTCGTACTCCTCCACCAGCACGGCGCTCAGCTTGAGCAGCGCGTCTGTCTTTGCGCGGAAGAAACCGAGCGGCCCGACGAGCTGCTCCAGGTGCTCCCGGGGCGCGGCCGCCATCTCCTTCGCGGACGGGTAGGCCGCAAAGAGGGCCGGCGAGGCCAGGTTGACCCGCTTGTCCGTGGTCTGCGCGCTCAGCACGGTCACGACCAGGCACTCGAACGGATTGGTGAAGTCGAGCTCGGCCTTCGCATCCGGGTAGGTCTCACCGAGGACGCGGTCGATCCGACGGGCACGACGCACCAGACCCAGGCGCGTCTCAGTCGCAAACTTCTGGGCAGGCACGCGCCAAGGCTACGCGGCCGCACCGACAATCCCGATCCCGCCCAGAGCGCGACTACCACAAACACCGCTCAACACATGCACTTTCTGCCCTTATCGGTGGGTGATGTGCACTTGTGAGACGTTCCACAGATAGGATTCCCGGTGTAATACCCGCGGATGTGGGGAAAATCCAGGAGGAATGGCCGCAATGGACAACGACGTACTCCGTCAGGCACCGCTCTTCAGCGCACTCGACGACGAGTCGATGACGGCCCTGCACGCCTCGATGGCAGAGTCGAAGCTCCGCCGCGGAGAGGTGCTCTTTCACGAGGGCGACTCCGGCGACAAGCTGTACGTCGTGATCGACGGCAAGGTGAAGCTCGGCCGCACCTCGTCCGACGGCCGCGAGAACCTGCTCGCCATCATGGGCCCCGGCCAGATGTTCGGTGAGCTCTCGCTCTTCGACCCCGGCCCCCGTTCGGCCACCGTCACCGCGGTCACCGACTCCGCCTTTGCGAGCCTGTCCCACGAGGACCTCCTCAAGTGGCTCGAGGGCCGCCCGGTCGTCGCCCGCGGCCTGCTCGCCCAGCTGGCCGGCCGCCTCCGCAAGGCCAACGACGTCGTCGCCGACCTCGTCTTCTCCGACGTCCCCGGCCGTGTCGCGAAGGCCCTGCTCGACCTCGCCGACCGCTTCGGCCGCACCGCCGACGACGGTGTCCACGTCCACCACGACCTCACCCAGGAGGAGCTCGCCCAGCTCGTCGGCGCCTCCCGCGAGACGGTCAACAAGGCCCTGGCCGACTTCGCCAGCCGCGGCTGGCTCCGCCTCGAGCCGCGCAGCGTGGTCATCATGGACATCGAGCGCATGGCTCGTCGCGCCCGCTGATTCTTTACCTTCCAACAGGCATCCGGCCTCCTTCCACCTGGCGTAACAGCAGGTGAAAGGAGGCCGAGATGCTTTTCAGATCAGACTCGGGTCAGGCGGAGTTCGACGAGTTCGTACGCTCCCGCGCCCAAGCACTCTCCCGTACGGCGTACCTGCTGACCGGTGATGCCCACCTCGCCGAGGACCTCCTCCAACAGGCGCTCCTGTCCGCGGCCAAGGCGTGGCACCGCATCGAAGGCCACCCCGAGCCGTACGTCCGGCGGATCCTCTACACCCAGAACATCTCCTGGTGGCGCCGCCGTCGCTTCGCGGAGACCCCGCTGGACACGCACGAGGCCACCACCGCAGCGCCCGAGACCGGCGACCGAGAACTCCGGCTCAGCCTGGAACAGGCCCTTGCACAGCTGACGCTGAAACAGCGCACGATCCTGGTGCTGCGCTACTTCGAAGACCTCACCGAGGCCCAGACCGCCGACATGCTCGGGCTCCACGTCGGCACCGTGAAGTCGACCGGCCGCAAAGCGCTCGACCGACTGCGCACCCTCGCCCCGCACCTCGAGGAGCTCATCAATGACTGACCAGAAGCTTCGCGACGAGCTCTCCCGAATCGCCGACACGACACCCGCTCTTCGGGTCCCTGACGGCCTCTACGCGCGTGGTCGCCGCATCCATCGCCGCTCGGTCGCGATCGTCGCGGCCTCCGTCACCGCGGCCGTCGCTCTCATCATCGTCGGCTTCACCGGGCTCCCCGACCGACAGTCCGATATCGAGCCGGCCGAGCGCAACGGCGACCTGGCCGTCCCACAGATGGTCGAGACCGCGCCGGAGTGGTTGACCGAGCTCGACGGGCTCGGCTCGTACGCCCACGTCGACGTCATGGAGGACGACCTCGACCTCGGCGTCGGGGCAGTCGCGTACGTCCGGAGCAGCAGCGACGAGAACGGCAGCGTCCCGGTCGTGGTCGATGCCGCCACGGGCGGATATCACGTGCTCGACCTGGCCGGGTTCGTCGGCAAGGAGGTGCGCGGCCAGCCGTCACACAGCGCCCTCGCACTCTCGCCGGACGGCACCCACCTCGCCTGGGCATGGGCCGACCCCACCGACAGCGACACCACACCGCGTCCAGCCGGCGTGAAGGTCGCCGACCTGACCACCGGGGACGTACGCACCTGGAACGTCTCCGCGCAGCACGACGCCGCGGTCTACGTACACAACCTCGAGTGGTCCACCAATGGACAGTGGCTGCTGTGGCAGGGCTGGCAGATGCGGAGCTGGCGGGACGCGACCTTCGAGATTGAGACCTCTCGGGCCGGCGGCATCGGGCTCGGGGACGACGGGTTCCTCTTCACGGACGAGAGCTCCGCTCAGGCCGATCAGCAGAACAGGGAGCTCGGGTTGAGCCGGGAGGTCGAGTGGGCCATCTCGGACGACGGCACGATCGCCCGACTCATCGAGAGCCACGTCGTCAAGCAGGCCCCCGGGACGGCGCCTGAGAACCAGTCGCTGCCCCCGATCGACGCGGGACAGTACGTCGGCCTGGCCTTCAGAGGAACAGAGCTGCACGTCATCAAGCGGCCGTTCGGGACCGAGGTGCTGCCGGCGGACGGGAGCTCACCCGGACTGAAGACCGCTGCGAGTGGATACCCGCGGCTCGTCGGCTGGGCCGGTCCGAACCCGATCCTCTGGGAGGAGATCGACGACAACCTCACCTCCTTTGATCAGTACTGGTCGGCGGCCCTCGACGGCAGATCAAGCCTCGTCACGATGCACCGACCGATCGCCAAGGGCGCGACGATCGCCTACCGGCTGATCGAACCCGGTGAGGACAGGACCACCGTCATCCGCCCCGACCCGACCTGGCCCGAACCGTCCAGCGGCCCGAACCTGCCGATGATCGGCCTCAGCATCGCGGCGCTGTTCGCCCTTGTCCTCGCCCCGTTCGTCGTACGCCGGCGTCGGTTCCGTTCGGAGAGGAAGGCCAGCTGAGTGCGCACCGAGTGTTCCGCGGCACGCGCCCACACGAACGGAGCTACTGAGGCCGGCGCTTCTGGGGATGGAGCGTCTCGTGACGGGCGAGCATGGCGACGTACTCCTCGATCCGGCGCGCCCGCGCAGCCTCGGTCTTCAGGGAGGTGATGCGGTGATAGAGGGCGTAACGGTTCTGGGAGGTGAGGACGTCGTACATCGCCTGCGCCTCAGGCACCGCAGCGATCGCGGCGAGGAGGTCGGGCGGGGTCTCGGCGGTGGCCGGACCGGCGTACGCCACCTCCCACCGCCCATCCGACTTCGCCGCCTCCACAGCGGCCCGCCCGGCGGCGGTCATCCGGCCCTCGGCCTCGAGACGGCCGATGTGCTCGACGTTCCTCAGCGACCAGCGGCTCTTCGGCCCACGTGGCGTGAACCGCTGGAAAGACGACTGCTCGTCGCGCCGCCGGGCCTGCCCGTCGATCCAGCCGAAACAGAGCGCTTCATCAAGCGCGGTCTGCCAGGTCAGCGTGGTCAGCGTGCCGCCCTTCTTGGTCAGCACCAGCCAGACCGCGGGGGTGTCGGCATGGTGCTCCTCCAGCCAGGCCCGCCACGCGGGCGGGTCGGGAAGCAGGAGCTCGGCTCCGGACAGGATCGCCATGAGCGGAACAGTAGGCCTCAGCGCTCAGCGAGGTAAGCCAATTGCGCTCGTACGGAGAGCTCTGCGGCGCCCCAGAGGACCTGGTCGACGTCGGCGTACACGATCTCGACGATCGCCCGCGGATCCGCGTCGGCAGGGGTGGCGCCGAGGCCGGAGAGAGCCTCCTCGACCTGGCCGAGGCGTTCGCGACGATGGGCGATGTAGTAGTCCAGCGCGCCGAGGGCGTTCCCGATGACCGGGCCGTGGCCGGGCCAGACGCTGCCGACGCCGTGCTCGGAGGCGAGCGCGTGGAGGCGGTCGAGGGAGTCCAGATAGGCACCCAGCTCGCCGTCGGGGTGAGCGACGACGGTGGTCCCCCGCCCGAGGACCGTGTCGCCGGTGAGCACGGCGCCATCGGCGGGCAGCCAGAAGGAGAGCGAGTCCGAGGTGTGGCCGGGGGTCCCGACGACGCGGATCTCCAGGCCGTCGACCTCGATGACGTCACCGTCGCCTAGCCCCTCGGTCCCGAGCCGGTATTCAGGATCAAGAGCGCGTACGCCGGCCCCGACCCGCTCGGCGAAGGCCCGTGCCGCCTCGGAGTGGTCATAGTGATGATGGGTCAGCAGCACCGTCGCCACCTCGCCGGCCGCCTCCGCGACCGCATCGAGATGCCCCTCGTCGAGAGGCCCGGGGTCGATCACGACCGACCGGCGCGCGCCGGGCTCGCGCAGCACCCAGGTGTTGGTGCCGTCGAGCGACATGATCCCGGGGTTGGGCGCGAGGATGCACTGCCCGCGCTCGCCGAATGCCCCGCCTGACCAGGACTCGTTCATGAGCGCTTCCTTCCGGCGACGAGAGTGGCGTGCAGGGGCATCATCGACAGCGTGTGGCCGCCGTCGACCTCGGTGACGGCCGGGGTGAACATCGTCAGCACGCGCTCCGCAGCGGCAGCGAGGACCTCGTCCTCCGACCCGAGCGAGGTCACCTCGAGACAGTTGAGGTAGGTCGGCGGCATCATTGCC
>NZ_JBEORH010000016.1:0-109697 GCF_040302165.1 Nocardioides sp. NPDC127503
AATACCCGGTCCCATCCCGAACCCGGAAGTCAAGCCCTTCAGCGCCGATGGTACTGCAACCGAGAGGCTGTGGGAGAGTAGGACGCCGCCGGACAAAATTTCAGGTAGAGGCCGCCCTTTGGGGCGGCCTCTACTGCTTTTACCGACGAATTGGTCTGCGGATCGTTCGAATTCGGCTGCGGTACGCAGCAGTGAGGAAGGCAGCTATGGCTGACGAGCGCCGTAGCAACAGAGGCGGTAAGCCCGCTGGACGCCCCGGGCGTCCGAAGAGCTCAGGTTCAGGTTCATCATCCACCGGTGGCCGTGGCGGCCGATCGGGTGACGGCAAGCCGAGCGCTGGTCGTCCGAGTGGCGGTCGGCCAGGCGCCGGCCGGAGCAGCGACCGCCGCGAGGGCGGAGCTGGCCGTGGCGGCGAGCAGCGTCGTGACGGTGGCCGCGGAGGCGACGAGCGTCGCGACAGCAAGCCGTCGACCGGACGCAGTGGCCCTCGCGCAGGCGGCCGCTCCGACGGTCCGAAGCGCTCTGACGGCCCGAAGCGCGGTAGCACCAGCGACCGCAAGGGCGGTTACTCCAAGGACCGCGGCGGCAAGCCTGGTGGCAAGCCCCCGCGTCGCTTCGACGAGCCGCGCGAGGAGCGCACGGCGGATCAGCGGATCTACGACGGTCCGGAGCTGCCGGAAGAGGTGACGGGCAAGGAGCTGGACCGAGCGATCTCGGCTCAGCTGCGAGGTCTGCCCGAGAAGCTGGCGGCGCGGATCGCCCGCCACCTGGTCGCTGCCGACATGTTCATCGACTCCGACCCCGAGCTGGCCTACCAGCACGCGAAGGCGGCCAAGTCGCGTACGCAGCGGATCGCTGTGATTCGTGAGGCACTGGGTGAGGCTGCCTACGCCGCCGGCCACTACTCCGAGGCGCTCGCCGAGCTGCGTGCAGCCAAGCGGATGAACGGGGCGACGGCGTACCTGCCGATCATGGCGGACTGCCACCGCGCGCTCGGCCAGCCCGAGCAGGCGATCAAGCTGGCGCACAGCCCGTCCGTGGCGAACTTCGAGGCGCCGGCGAAGGCCGAGATGACGATCGTCGAGGCCGGCGCTCGTCGGGACATGGGTCAGTTCGACGCGGCCCTGCGGATCCTCGAGCAGTCGCCGCTCAACAACAAGGGCCGCGAGGCCTGGGTGGTGCGGCTGCGCTACGCGTACGCCGACACGCTCCAGGACGCCGGCCGGGACAAGGACGCGCTGACCTGGTTCCACCGCACCTACGCGATCGACTCCGAGGAGATCACCGACGCCGCGGCGCGGGCCGAGGTGCTCGAGAAGACGGTCGAGAGGGACTGACGTCCCCTCAGAACGAGCAATCAGTGGCGATCGGCATCCGTGCCGGTCGCCACTGGCCGTTTTGCTCCGATACTGGAGATCCTGGGCTCGGTAGGTAAGAATGGACGCACAACTACATCCGTGTGATCACCGAATTGTTCCTTCACGCATGATCGAGCCCGCTGGGGAAGGCGTAGCTCGCGCCGCAACGAAGGAGATATTCGGTGACCACTCAGATCAAGGACCCGAGCGCCTCGCGTGGCATCGCACGAGGCGTTGTGTTCGTGCATTCGGCTCCCTCCGCGCTCTGCCCTCACATCGAATGGGCCGTCGCGGGGGTGCTTGGTGCGCCGGTGAACTTCGACTGGACGGCGCAGCCCGCCCAGGCCGGCACCTACCGAGCCGAGCTCTTCTGGTCCGGTGCGGTCGGATCCGCAGCGGCGATCGCGTCGGCGCTGAAGGGATGGACGCACCTGCGCTTCGAAGTCACCGAGGACGGCACGTCGACCTCTGAGGGTGCGCGCTACTCCTTCACACCCGACCTCGGCGTCTTCCACGCCGTCACCGGGATGCACGGCGACATCATGATCCCGGAGGACCGGCTCAAGGCCGCGGTCGTCAAGGCCGCCCTCGGCGACACCACGCTCGAGCTCGAGGTCGACAAGCTCCTCGGCAAGCCGTGGGACGACGAGCTGGAGACGTTCCGTCACGCTGGGGAGGGCGCCCCCGTACGCTGGCTGCACCAGGTCGTCTGAGCGACCCTGTCGGCCGCAGAGCACGGCTGACGAAGACTGAGGCCCCGGAGCGTGAGCTCCGGGGCCTCAGTCCGTGTCTGACCGGTGCCGGTCAGAGTGGGATGTTGCCGTGAGCACCGCGGCGTACGCCGACGGTCTGGATCGCGTCCTCGAAGGCGGCCGCGATCGCCCCGCGGGTCGCCGACGGCTCGATGACTTCGTCCACGACACCGATCTCGACAGCCTTGTCCACACCGCCGGCCAGGCGCTCGTGCTCGGCCGCGAGCTCCGCCTCGACCTGAGGACGGAGATCGGGAGCGACCTCGGCGAGCTTGCGGCGGTGCAGGATGCGGATGGCGGCGACCGGGCCCATGACCGCGACCTCCGCGCCCGGCCAGGCGAAGACCTTGGTTGCGCCGAGGGAGCGGGCGTTCATGGCGATGTAGGCGCCACCGTAGGTCTTGCGGGTCACCAGGGTGACCCGGGGGACCACGCACTCCCCGAAGGCGTGCAGGAGCTTGGCTCCGCGGCGTACGACCCCGTCCCACTCCTGGCCGACGCCGGGCAGGTAGCCAGGGACGTCGACGACGACGATCAGCGGGACGCCGAGGGCGTCGCAGAGGCGTACGAACCGGGAGGCCTTCTCCGCGGAGAGGGAGTCGAGGCAGCCGCCGAGCCGCAGCGGGTTGTTGGCGACGACACCGACGGTGCGGCCGCCGAAGCGACCGAGCGCGGTGACGATGTTGGGGGCCCAGCGAGCGTGCAGCTCCTGCATGGTGTCCTCGTCGAGGATGTTCTCGACCAGTGGGTGCACGTCGTAGGCGCGCTTCTTCGACTCAGGCAGCTGCTCGGCGAGGTCCTTGTCCTCGACCGCGGCGACGTCGAGGCCGCCCTGGGAGCCGAGGAGGGAGGTGACCGTGCGGGCCTTGTCGAGCGCCTCGCGCTCGGACTCGGTGAGGATGTGCACCACGCCGGAGCGGCGGCCGTGCGGCTCGGGGCCACCGAGGCGCAGCATGTCGACGTCCTCACCGGTGACGGAGCGTACGACGTCCGGACCGGTCACGAAGATGCGGCCCTCGGGGCCGAGGATGACGACGTCGGTGAGGGCGGGACCGTAGGCAGCGCCACCGGCAGCAGGACCGAGTACGACGGAGATCTGCGGGATCTTGCCGCTGGCCTGCGTCATCGCGTGGAAGATGCGGCCGACCGCGTGCAGGGAGAGTACGCCCTCGGCGAGCCGGGCACCGCCGGAGTGCCACAGGCCGATGATCGGGCTGCCGTCGGTCATCGCGCGGTGGTAGGCGTCGACGACCACGCGGCAGCCGAGGTCGCCCATCGCGCCGCCCATGACGGTGGCGTCCGAGCAGAAGGCGACCGCCCGGGTGCCGTCCACCTCGCCGACGGCGGCCAGCATGCCGGAATCGTCGTCGGGGGAGATGAGCTCGACCGTGCCCTCGTCGAAGAGCGCCCGGAGGCGGGTCAGCGGGTTCCGGGGATCCTGGTCGCGAGGAAGCTTCTGCTGCTTCCTCGCGCGCGCAGGTGCGGGGACCGCAATGGTCATCAGATGCTTCCGTAGACGACCGCGACGTTGGCGCCACCGAAACCGAAGGAGTTGTTGAGGGCCGCGATGTCGCCGACCGGCAGGTCGCGGGCCTTAGTGGCGATGTCGAGCTCGACCGCGGGGTCGAGGTTGTCGAGGTTGATCGTCGGCGGCGACTGGCGCTGGTGGATCGCCAGGACGGTCGCGACGGTCTCGAGGGCTCCGGCACCACCGAGCAGGTGGCCGGTCATCGACTTCGTCGAGGTGACCACGACGTTCTCGACCTGCTTGCCGAGGGTGGCGTGGAGCATCAGGCCCTCGGCGATGTCGCCCTGAGGGGTCGAGGTCGCGTGGGCGTTGACGTGGACGATGGTGTTCGGGTCGATGTCGCCGTCCTCGAGTGCGCGCTTGATGGCGCGGCTGCCGCCACGACCCTCAGGGTCGGGCTGGGCGATGTCGTGGGCGTCGGCGGTCACGCCGGCGCCGAGTACCTCGGCGTAGATCCGGGCGCCACGGGCCTGGGCGTGCTCGAGCGTCTCGAGCACGACGATGCCGGCACCCTCACCGAGGACGAAGCCGTCACGGCCGGTGTCCCAGGGGCGGCTGACCGCGGTCGGGTCGCCACCATCGGGGCCGGAGGCGGTCTTGGAGAGGGCCATCATGTTGGCGAACGCGGCCATCGGCAGCGGGTGGATCGCTGCCTCGGTGCCGCCCGCGAGCACGACGTCGGCGCGGCCGAGACGGATCTGGTCGGCGGCCAGGGCGATCGCCTCGGAGCCGGAGGCACAGGCAGAGATCGGGGTCTGAGCCGCGGCGCGGGCGCCGTAGATCAGCGAGATGTTGGCTGCCGAGGCGTTGGCCATCAGCATCGGGACGGCCAGCGGGCTGACCCGGCGCGGCCCCTTGGCCAGAAGCGTGTCGTAGTTGTCGAGCAGGGTGGTGACGCCGCCGATACCGGTGGCGACAGCGACACCGAGCCGCTCACCGTCGAGGCCGGCCTCGGTGGCCGTGCCCTCGAAGCCGGCGTTCTTCCAGGCCTCGGCCGCGGCGACCACGGCGAACTGGGCAGAGCGGTCCAAGCGTCGGGCCTTGACCCTCTCCAGGACCTCGGACGGCTCGACGGCGACGCGGCCGGCGATGCGTACGGGAAGGTCCTGGGCCCACTCCTCGGTGAGCTCGCGGATGCCGGAGCGGCCGGCGATCAAGGCATCCCAGGTGGTGGCTACATCTCCGCCGACCGGGTTGGTGGTGCCCAATCCAGTGACGACGACTCGGGTGCGGCTGCTCATGTGGTCTCCGTGTGAGGTGTTTGGCGCGTTGGGTCAGGTGAAGCAGATCCGGCGGCTCGGCCTGGGAGGGTTGGCCGAGCCGCCGGGGCGCGTCAGGCGTTCGCGGAAGCCTTCTCGATGAAGCTCACTGCGTCGCCAACGGTCTTGAGGTTCTTGACCTGCTCGTCGGGGATGGATACGCCGAACTTCTCCTCGGCAGCGACGACGACCTCGACCATGGACAGCGAGTCGACGTCGAGGTCATCGACGAACGACTTGTCGAGCTGAACGTCGGCGACATCGATGCCGGCGACCTCGTTGACGATCTCGGCGAGGTCGGAGCGGATCTCTTCGGTGGTGGCCATATGTGGTGCTTCCTCTCGGATTTTTGTGTGTTGAAACTCTGGGGTGGTGCCGGACTACGGAACGACGACGACCTGGGCTGCGTAGACCAGTCCGGCGCCGAACGCGATCAGCAGGGCGGTGTCGCCCGACTCAGCCTGACCCTCCTCGATCATCCGCTCAAGGGCAAGCGGGACCGAGGCGGCCGAGGTGTTGCCCATGGTGGCGATGTCGCGGGCGATCTTGACCGTCTCCGGAAGCTTCATGGAGCGGGCCAGGGCGTCGACGATGCGCATGTTGGCCTGGTGCGGGACGAAGCAGTCGAGCTCGTCGGCGGTGATGCCGGCTTTCTCGAGCGCCTCTTGGCCGACCTTGGCCATCGCGAAGGAGGCCCAGCGGAAGACAGCGTTGCCTTCCATCGTCAGCCAGGGAGTCTCCTTGGCTTCGTTCGCGTCGAACCAGTCGGGGGTCTGGATGTGGTTGGCCTTGTCGCCGGAGGAACCCCATACGACCGGACCGATCCCGGGCTCCTCGCTCGGGCCGACGACCGCGGCGCCCGCGCCGTCGGCGAAGATGAAGGCGGTGCCACGGTCGTGCGGGTTCGTGATGTCGGAAAGACGCTCGACACCGATGACGAGTACGTTCCGGGCGCTGCCGCCGCGGATGAAGTCGCTGGCCATCGCGATGCCGTGGCAGAAGCCGGCACAGGCCGCCGAGACGTCGAAGGCGGCCGGGTGGTCGGCACCGAGCTCGTCGGCGATCAGCGCGGCCACTGCGGGGGTCTGGCGCATGTGACTGACCGTGGCGACGATGACGCAGTCGATCTGGTCGATGCCGATCTTGGCGTGCTCGAGAGCCTTGCGCGAGGCGGCGACCGACATCATCTGCACGGTCTCCTCCTCGCCTGCCCAGCGACGCTCGGTGATGCCGGACCGGGTGCGGATCCACTCGTCGGAGGAGTCGATCAGGTCGACGATCTCGCTGTTGGGGACCACCCGGGTGGGGCGATAGCCGCCTACGCCGAGGATACGGGCGTGCGGTGAACCTGTCGGGGCTGAGATCACGTGTGCTGGACTCCTGTCGGGTGCAGACGCAGCAGCGGCTGACCGGGGGAAACGAGGTCGCCGTCCTCGACGAGCCACTCTATGACCTCGCCGCCGTGGGCGGACGTGATCGCAATCGTGTCACGGAGGCTGGCGATGGCGCCGATCTCGGCGCCGGCCGGGATCACGTTGATTCCGGACACGGTCTCGGAGAGCTTGAAGGTGCCCTTGGACGGGGAGACGACCATGCGCCAGGTCGGCGTGGTCTCGATCGGGTTGGCCTCGCCGTGCTTCTCGACGAACGCGCGGGCGTCGTCGAGCTGGTCGGGGGTCTTCAGGGCGAAGGTCTCGACGCCCTTGAGGGCACGCTTGGCGATCCCGGTCAGGGTGCCGGCCGGCGGCATCTCCAGGATGCCGGTCACGCCGATGTCGGACATGGTGTCGAGGCAGAGGTCCCAGCGCACCGGGTTGGCGATCTGGCCGACGATCCGGTCCAGCGCCTTGGCCCCGTCGTGGACGATCTGGCCGTCCTTGTTGCTGATCAGGCGCGTACGCGGGTCGTGGGTCGAGACGCTCTGGGCCAGCCGGGCGAGGTGGCCGACGGCGGGCTCCATGTGCTTGGTGTGGAAGGCGCCGGCGACGCTGAGCGGCATCAGTCTGGCCTTGGCGGGCGGATCGGCGGCGAAGGCCTCGAGCTGCTCGAGGGTGCCCGCGGCGACGATCTGGCCGGGGCCGTTGTCGTTGGCGGGGGTGAGGCCGTGCTTCTCGATCGCGGCCAGCACCTCCTCGCGGACGCCGCCGAGGACCGCGGTCATGCCGGTCGGCGTCTTCGCGGCGGCCTCGGCCATGGCCTTGCCCCGCTCGCGTACGAGGACCATCGCCTGCTCGGCGCTGATCGCGCGAGCGCCCGCGGCGGCGGTGATCTCACCGACGCTGTGGCCGGCGACGGCACCGATCTTGCCGAAGGCGTCCGCGGGCTGCGGGAAGAGCTCGAGGGCCGCTACCAGGCCGGTGGCGACCAGCAGGGGCTGGGCGATCTCGGTGGCGCGGATGGTCTCTGCGTCGGCATTGGTGCCGTAGTCGATCAGGTCGATGCCTGCGACGGTTGAGAGCCACTCCATACGAGCGGCGAAAGCGGGGTCCTCCAGCCACGGGGTGAGGAATCCTGGTGTCTGAGCACCTTGTCCTGGGGCGACAATGACGAGCACGCAACGATAGTCCCGTCTGGAGGGGTGTCGGTTCACCTTCAGCGGCAACGAATATCTGTCGCGCAATCTTGTAGGGTTTCTACAACTTGCGTCGCTGCCAGAGTCAGTGGTCCTGTTGCCGGCCGAGAATCAGGGCAACCTGCAGGGCGAGAGCGTCGCGGGAGTCGGTCGGGAGGAACCCGGTGAGCTCGGCGACCTGCTTGAGCCGATAGCGCACGGTGTTGGGGTGCACGAACAGTGTGCGACCGGTCGCCTCGAGCCCGCCTCCGGCGGCGAAGTACGCAGCCAGCGTCTCGATCAGGGTGCTGCGGGCCTCCACCAGCGGCCGATAGAGATTCTCGATCAGGTAGCGGTGGGCCCACGCGTCGCCGGCCAGGGCACGCTCGGGCAGGAACGACTGGCTGCGTGCCGGGCGAGGCGCGTCGGGCCATCCGGGCGCGGCCCGGTAGGCCGAGAGCGCGGCCCGGGCGGACTCGGCGGCGGTGGCGAGCCCGGCCGCCATCGGTCCGACCACGACGGGCCCGTCGGCGAAGAGGTCGGCGATGCGCTCGGCGGCCTCCAGCGGGTCCTCGATGCCGCCGAGCAGGGCGACGAGGCGATCACCCTGGACCGCGCACAGGGTGTGCAGGTCGTGGGCGCGGGCGCGGCGGCGTACCTCCTCCATGGCGGCGTCGAGGCGGACGCCGTCGGGCGCGTGGCCCAGCACCGCGCACAGCGGCAGGTCGGCGTCCCAGCCGAGCGCGCTGGCCCGGGAGAGGACGACCTCGTCGGTCTCGGCGCGCAGGACCGCGTCGACCACGAGCGCCTCGAGCCGGGCGTCCCAGGCGCCGCGCTGCTCGGCGGCGCGGGCGTAGACCTCCGCCGTGGCGAAGGCGACCTCACGGGCGTAGCGGCCGATCGCCTCGTGGACGTCGGCCGCGTCCTCGGGCCCGAGGAGGTGGTCGATGTTGGCCTCGACCACCTCGATGGAGAGGCGTACGAGATCCACGGTCTGCTGGAGCGTGATGATGCCGGTCAGCGCACGCGGCGCGACGCCGAACATCGACGCGGCCAGGTCGGGCTTGGCGGTGTCGGCGGAGGCGCCGCCGCCGTACCAGCCGACGAACTCCTTGATGCCGGCCTGGACGATCAGGCCGACGAGGGAGCGGTTCTTCGCGGAGAGGTCCTTGAACCACGGCATCGCGTCGTCCATCCGCGACGTGGCGGCCGTCGCCAGCCGGCCGGTCGCGCGCCGAAGCGCCGTCGCCGTCCGTCGACGTGTATCGAGGCTCGCCTGATTGGTCACACTGCTGATCCTTCCACCTGGAGATGCGGCCGGGGGCCCGGAACAGACGCTCCGAGCCCCCGACCTGACGGACAGACGCTCAGGCGTCTCCGCCCTCCTGCATGATGCCCTTCGTCGACGTCGGGTCGTCGATGCGGTAGGTGTCGAAGGCCTTCTTCACCAACGCGGCGTCGATCTCGCCGGCCTCGGCCAGGGCCTGGAGGGCCTGGACGACGACGGACTGGGCGTCGATCTGGAAGAAGCGACGCGCGGCCGGGCGGGTGTCGGCGAAGCCGAACCCGTCAGCGCCGAGGACGCGGTAGTCGTCGGGCACCCAGCGGGCGATCTGCAGCGGGACGGCCCGCATGTAGTCGGAGACCGCGATGACGGGGCCGTTGGACGCCGAGAGCTTCTCGGTGACGTACGGCGTGCGCGGGGTCTCACCGGGGTGGTTGAGGCTCCACTGCTCGGCGTCGATGGCGTCGCGGGCGAGCTCGTTCCACGAGGTGACCGACCAGGTGTCGGCCTTGACGCCCCAGTCCTCCTCGAGGATCCGGGCAGCCTCCTCGACCCACGGGAAGCCGACGCCGGAGGCGAGCAGGCGGACCTTCGGGCCGTCTCCTTCGGCGGTCGAGACCTGGTGGATGCCCTTGAGGATCCCCTCGAGGTCGACGTCCTCCGGCTCCTTGGGCTGGCTGACCGGCTCGTTGTAGACGGTCAGGTAGAAGATGACGTTCTCGCCCTGCGGGTGCTCCTCGGAGGTGCCGTACATCCGCTCGAGACCGCTCTGCATGATGTGGGAGACCTCGTAGGCGAACGCCGGGTCGTAGTGCACGACCGCCGGGTTGGTCGCCGCCAGCAGCGGGGAGTGACCGTCGGCGTGCTGGAGACCCTCACCGGTCAGCGTGGTGCGACCGGCGGTGGCGCCGACCAGGAAGCCGCGGCCCATCATGTCGGCCATCGCCCAGATCGAGTCGCCGGTGCGCTGGAACCCGAACATCGAGTAGAAGATGTAGAACGGGATCATCGGCTCGCCGTGGGTGGCGTACGCCGTGCCGGCTGCGGTCGCCGAAGCCACCGCCCCCGCCTCGGAGATGCCCTCGTGCAGGAGCTGGCCCTGCGCGGACTCCTTGTAGGAGAGCAACAACTTCCGGTCGACGCTCTCGTACTGCTGGCCGCCGGGGTTGTAGACCTTAGCGCTCGGGAACATCGCGTCCATGCCGAACGTGCGGTACTCGTCGGGAGCGATCGGCACGATGCGCTTGCCGATCTCCGGGTCACGCATCCAGTCCTTGAGGAGCCGGACGGTGGCCATCGTGGAGGCGATCTTGTTCTTGCCGGAGCCCTGCTTGAGCTCGGCGTAGACCTTCTCGCCCGGCAGGGTGAGCTGCTTGAACTCGACCCGGCGCTGGGGGAGCGGGCCGCCGAGCTGCTTGCGGCGCTCCATCATGTATTCGATCTCGGCCGACTCGGGACCCGGGTTGAAGAACGGTGCCGCACCGGTCTGCTCGTAGGTCGCCTCGAGCTCCTTGTCGGAGATCGGCAGGAGCAGACGGTCGCGGAACTTCTTCAGGTCCGCCATGGTCAGCTTCTTCATCTGGTGGGTGGCGTTCTTGCCCTCCAGAGCGTCGATCGTCCAGCCCTTGATGGTGTGGGCCAGGATGACGGTCGGCTGCCCGACGGTCTTGGTGGCCGCGTCGAAGGCCGCGTAGACCTTGCGGTAGTCGTGGCCGCCGCGGGGGAGCTTGCGGATCTGCTCGTCGCTCATCTGCTCGACCATCTTGCGCAGGCGCGGGTCGGAGCCGAAGAAGTTCTCCCGGACGTAGGCACCGGTCTCGACCGAGTAGGTCTGGAACTGGCCGTCGGGGGTGGAGTTCATCTTGTTGACCAGGGCGCCGTCGACGTCCTTGGCGAGCAGCTGGTCCCACTCGCGGCCCCAGATGACCTTGATGACGTTCCAGCCGGCACCGCGGAAGTTGGACTCCAGCTCCTGGATGACCTTGCCGTTGCCGGTCACCGGGCCGTCGAGCTGCTGCAGGTTGCAGTTGATCACCCAGACCAGGTTGTCGAGCTCTTCACGGGCGGCGACCCGGATGGCACCGAGCGACTCGGGTTCACCCATCTCGCCGTCGCCGAGGAAGGCCCATACGCGCTGGTCGGAGGTGTCCTTGATGCCGCGGTTCTGCAGGTAGCGGTTGAACCGGGCCTGGTAGATCGAGTTGATCCCGGTCAGACCCATCGAGACCGTCGGGAACTCCCAGAAGTCCGGCATCAGGCGCGGGTGCGGGTAGGAGGAGATGCCCTGGCCGACGCCGTGCTGCACCTCCTGGCGGAAGCGGAAGAGCTGCTCTTCCTTGAGCCGGCCCTCGAGGAACGCACGCGCGTAGATGCCGGGGGAGGCGTGGCCCTGGATGAAGACCTGGTCGCCGCCACCGGGGTGGTCCTTGCCGCGGAAGAAGTGGTTGAAGCCGACCTCGTAGAGGCTCGCGGAGGACTGGTAGGTGGCGATGTGGCCGCCGACCTCCAGGCCCTTGCGGTTGGCGGAGGAGACCATGACGGCGGCGTTCCAGCGGATGAAGGCCCGGATGCGTCGCTCGATGTCCTCATCGCCCGGGAACCACGGCTCGCGGTCGGAGGGGATGGTGTTGATGTAGTCGGTGCTGCGCAGTGCGGGGACCCCGACGGACTTCTCTCGGGCTCGCTCCAGCAGACGCAGCATCATGTAGCGGGCTCGCTCGCGTCCGCTCGACTCGAGCATCGCGTCGAACGAGCCGAGCCACTCACTGGTCTCTTCGGGATCGATGTCCGGAAGCTGGGTCGGTAGACCCTCGTGGATTACGGTCGGCTGGGCGGGGGTCGGGCCCTGCGGACCACCAGTCGTCTCGGTGGATTCTTCGGTCACGTCCTCAATGGTCGCACGCGGTCTAGAGCGGTTGCCCATCCGCGGTGGGTTACTGGACAGTAGGCGGTTTCTGCTGGTCAAACCCGGAAAATTCGTTCGTACGCCGAGTTGCTAATCTGCCGCCGTGACCAGCCTGGATCGTGACAATGCCGCTGCTGACGTCTTGGTGGTAGGTGAGGCGCTGGTCGACGTGGTTACGACGGCCGACGGAGTGACCCAGGACCATCCCGGCGGCAGCGGCGCCAACGTCGCCGTCGCGCTGGGCCGACTCGGCCGTCCGGTGCGCTACGCCGCCTCCTACGCCGACGACGCCCGCGGGCAGGCCCTGGCCGCCCATCTGGCCGACTCCGGGGTCCAGATGGCGTGCGACCCGCACGTGCTGGCCCGCACCTCGACCGCGCAGGCCACCATCACTGCCGACGGGTCGGCGACGTACGTCTTCGACCTGGAGTGGAAGCTCGGAGAGATCGCGGTGGGGACGCCGCGGTTCGTCCACGTCGGCTCGCTCGCGCCCGTGCTCTCGCCGGGCGCCGAGACGGTCTTCGCGCTGCTCGACGGCCTCCCCGACTCCGTCCGGGTCCTCTACGACATCAACATGCGGCCCACGCTGACCGGAACCGGCCAGGAGGTCGTCTCGCGGATCGAGCGGGCGGCGGCGTACGCAGATGTGGTCAAGGCGAGCGACGAGGACCTGGAGACGCTCTACCCCGGTATCGGACTCGACAAGGCGGCCGCGCGGCTGCTCGAGCTCGGTGCCGGCGCGGTCGCGGTGACCCGCGGCGGCGACGGGGCCAGCTGGATCACCGCCTCCGAGCGGATCGATGTGGCGGCCGAGAAGGTGACGGTCGTGGACACCATCGGTGCCGGCGACACCTTCTCCGCGGGCCTCGTCGACGGCCTCTGGGACGACTTCGAGCGCGATCGGCGCGAGGTGCTCGCCCACGGCGTCCGGGCGGCGGCGGTCACCGTCTCGCGCGCCGGTGCCAACCCGCCGACCCGTGCCGAACTGGGCTGAGCAGCTAGCCCGCTTCTTCGAGGCCGGCCCGGAGCGCTGCTCGGGCGCGATGCAGGCGTGACTTCATCGCAGGCAGGCTCAGCCCCAGGTGCTTGGCGACCGATCTGCCGCTGTAGCCGTGTACGTCACGCAACAGCAACACCTGCCGTTGGTCGGGTGGAAGCCCCGCGATGGCCGCGGCGACGAGACGAGCCTCGATTCCTGCCAAGGCGGTCTCCTCCGCCGACGAGCTCGCCCCAAGGGGCAGATCGGTCACCTCGGCGAGGACGTGCCTGCTGCTGATGGCCCAGCGGCGTACGCATTCGTTCCGCACGATCGTGAACATCCACGACGCCAACGCTCCGGTCGCTCGCAGCGTCCCGATCTTGCGATAGAGGATGACCAGCGCCTCCTGCGTCGCATCCTCTGCGTCCTGTTCGCTCATGCACAGCGACGCGGCGAACCGCCGCACGTGCGGGTGGGCCCCTTCGATGAGCACCGAGATCGAGGCCTCGTCGCCGGCCTGCGCCGACCGGACGACGGCCATGTCGGGCCACGGGCGGTGCGTACCACCGACGGTCATGATCACCCCGCGCGTTGCGGCAGGGCGTCGAGCGCCGCGAGGGCATCGCGGTGACGGTAGCCGCCGGTGGGCATGGTGACGATGTCTGCGTACGTGACCCGGCCGGTGGCGTCCACCACGACCGTTCCGGACTGCATCATCGAGCCGAGCAGGCGGCGGGCGAGGCCGAGGTCACCGTGGAGGCCGGGGACGACGGGGAAGGAGACCTGCCGCCGGTCCACCCAGGCCTGGGCCGCTGCTGCTTCCTCCGGGACAGCGATCAGGACCCGGACGCCTCGGTCACGGAAGTCCTTCGCGTTGGACGTGAGGGTGCGTACGTGGGCGTTGCAGATCATGCAGGTCGTGGTTCGCATGAAGTAGATGAGCGTGCCCCGGTGGCCTTCCCCGAGGAGATCGGCCGTCGTGCCGTCGCTCAGCTGCACGGAGGTGTTCTCGATCGTGCTTCCTACGTCGATCACGTGTGTTCCTCTCTGTTCTGCCCGCGGCGCGGGCTATCGCAGATAGGAGTGGTCCAGCGCGCAAAAGGATTCACATCGGCCGCGGCCGGACCTCAGTTCTCGAGCGCGAGCCGCTCGGCGAGCGTACGTCCCAGCCAGGCCGCGGAGCGGATGGCGCTGCCGCAGTTGGCGACGAGGACGCCTGGGCTGGGCTCGTCGACCACCAGCGTCTTCTGTGCGGTGTCGACGCCCCAGAGGATGTCGTCGACGCGGGCATCGCGGAGCCAGGGGAGTGTCGTGGCCAGCCCGCTGTCGAGGATCTCCTTCCAGTGGTCGACGGGGCCCGAGGTGTCCTCGTCCTCGACGATGTCCTCCTGCCCGACGACGACGCGCAGCTGGCCGTCGATGAGCTTCACGAAGACATAGCCGAATCCGTCGCCGATCGGCACGATCGTGTGGGGCAGCTGCTCCCGTTCGGGAGGAACCGGGAGGTCGAGCACGAACAGCTGGCGCTTCTCGGCCTCGGCGCTGACCTGCGGAAACACCGAGGCGTTCGCGGCGCCCATTGCGCCCAGGACCCGGCCGGCGCGGATCGCGCCGCGCGAGGTCTCGACCACATGACCGCTGCCGTCAGGGCGTACGCCGGTGACGAGCGCGTCGACCAACGTCGCTCCCGCTTCCTGCGCCTGGTCGCGGAGCAGCCCGACGAGCCCGGTCGCGGAGACGTTGAGCGCGGGGATGTGCTCGCCGGTGTGCAGCAGGTGGTAGGTGTTCTCGATCATGCCCAGCTCCGCGTCCGCGTCGGCTGCGGCGCCGCGGATGAACTGCTCGGTCTGGGTCGTCATCTCGCGCTTGACCGGGTCGGGCCACGTCCACCGGATGCTGCCGCCCGAATAGCGGTAGGTCGCGACGTGGGCGGGGTCGTCGGCGGGGTCGTGGTCGATGAGGACCACGCGCAGGTCGGGCCGGGCCAGGAAGATGGCCGTCGCGGCGCCGATCGGGCCTGCTCCGCAGATCGCTACGTCGGCCTCTGCGAGCTGAGTCATTGGTTGGTCAGCGGTCAGGTCGGCGGGCAGATCAGTCAACGAAGTCCTTCCGGGTGGTACATCAGGCCGGTGCGCGAATATGCGTCCAGAAGGCTATCGGCTGGGGTCCGTTTCTGGCTCAGCAACTGGTCCAGACAGGCGAGGTGGCCGACTTCGTGCCGCAGGCCAGCACGTTCGGTGAGTGCCCGGCGGGCGGCCGCGAGCACCTCACGGGCGCCGGCGGCGATCTCCGGATCGGCGAAAGCCGCGGTCGCGGCTCGTTGGTGCAGGTCGCGACTGGGCGCGTCGGCCAGCCCGGGAAGGTCGTCGGCGAGGCAGACACCGAGCGTCAGCGCCGCGCCGGCGAGCAGCACGTCGCGGGAGAGGAAGGCGTCGTAGGCCTTGAACTCGATGCGTCCCTCCTCGCGCGGGATCCGCGGCGGATGGACCATGGTGGCCTCGGCGCCGGCGGGCGCGTCGACGAAGCAGCGCGCCGCGACCCGTCGCCAGGTGCGCTCGTAGGTGCGCTTGCTGGGGCCGCGCCACGCCCGGCCGGCGTGGAAGGGCGAGCTGAAGCTGAACGGCACCATGAAGGGGCTGTAGTGGGTCAGCCGACGGGTGACCTCGACGACCTGTTCCGCGGAGAACCCGGGGAAGGAGAGGTTGATGTCGGGGCCGTAGCTCAGGTTGGAGACCTCGGCGTGGTCGTACTCACGATGCTCGGCCCGCATCTTCCGCTCCCACTCGTTGAGCGGCGGGTCGAGGACGTACGCCTCGCGGACCGGGTTGAAGCCGACGATGCCCAACTGCATGCCGAGGGGAGCGAGGCGCTTGGTGATGTCGTCCTGGAGTTCGATCAGCCGGTCGGCGGCCTCGGTCGTGCTCGAGCAGATCGGGGTGCGGATCTCCACCCCCTTGACCAGCATCGTCGTGAAGGTGCCGTCGGCGTCGAACCGCTCGTCGCCTTCGAGATACCAGTAGCCGCTCTTGATCCCCAGGTCACCGCGGACGAGGCCTTCGTCGGTGGTGCCGGAGCCGTCGGCGAGGGCGCGTTGGAGGGTGTCGAAGTCGAGATCCCCGAAGTCATGGAAGATGCCCGTGTCGCGAAACGAGCCCGCGCCTACGTCGGGTGACTCCGTCACGAGGGCATACTCGAACTCGAACCCGGCGGAGTAGAGCACGGCGCAACTCTAGGGCAGTCCGCGAGGCGTCATCCGCATTTCTCGGAAATTAGGTTAGGCTCCCCTCATGTTTCGCGCGGTGAAGCCGGAGTCAAAGCCGGAGACGCGGGTCGTGGTCACCTCGACCCGGCGTCTCAGTGCTGGGATGACCCGCGTCCATTTCCGCTCCGAGGATCTCTCCGCGTTCGAGGGCAGCGTGTGCACCGACCGGTTCGTGCGTCTGGAGATCCCGGTCGGCGACGGCTCGACCGTCTGCCGCACCTATACGGCGCTGGACCCGTCGGTCGCCGAGGGAACTCTGGCCGTCGACTTCGTGCACCACGGCGACGAGGGCGTGGCGGGCCGGTGGGCGGCGACGGCCGGCCCCGGTGACGTGCTCACCGTGCGCGGGCCGGGTGGGACGTACGCTCCGGACCCGGCCGCCGACTGGCACCTGCTCGTCGGCGACGAGTCCGGTCTGCCCGCGATCCGGGCGGCGCTGGCGGCGCTGCCGGCCGATGCCGTGGGCTACGCCGTGATCGAGGTGCCCTCCACGGAGCATCTCCAGCGGGTCGAGGCGCCGGCCGGGGTCGAGGTGCGCTGGCTGGACGCCACCGTCGCACCGCCTTTGGAGGTCGTCGTTCGCGAGCTGCCCTGGCTGCTCGGTCGGGTGCACGCCTTCGTGCACGGCGAGGCCGAGGTCACGATGCAGCGGATCCGTCCCTACCTGCTGCGCGATCGTGGGATGCCACGCGGTGACGTCTCGATCTCCGGCTACTGGCGCCGTGGGAACACCGAGGAGAGCTTCCGTACGTGGAAGCGCAGCCAGGCCGCCGAACGCCAGGTCGCGCACTCAGCACACTGAGATGGAGCCGCGGCCGCCCGGCGAGGGCGGCCGCGGCGTACTCAGTCCGCGGCCAGCGGCGTCACCGTCATCCGGTCGAGGTTCGGGGCCCACGGCGACCGAAGGCCAAGCTCCGGATAGCGGTCGGAGATGTAGGTCTCCCCGTTCCAGTCCGGCAGCTCCTCGGAGCGGAAGGACAGCGTGTTCTCGCCTGCCTTCAGCTCTGCGTAGAACGTCAATGTCCAGAAGCCGTTGTCGTGGAAGCTGTGCGGGAACCAGACCCGGCGGGCCTCGTCGCCGTTGACGCTGACGTCGGCGTGCCGGGCCAGCGGGTCCGGGTTGTAGTGCGAGGCGGGTGACTGCTCGCCGTTGGAGTAGCGCACCGTGATCGCGTACGTCCCGGCCCGAGGTGCCGTCGTGGCCAGCGTCAGCGCGTTGCCGTTGCCCGGGTCGCCACCGACACCGGTGACCGCCTTGCCGCCGTCGGCGAGCGGGTAGGACGCGACCTTCGCCGAGCCCTCGAGCGCCCCGTCCTCGGCCTGGGTGGTCACCGATTTCAGCGCGCCCGCCGACGGACCGACACGGAGCCGGTCGACCAGCAGCCTGCCCTGCTCCGCGGTCAGGGTGATCTTGTTGATGCCGCCGGAGAGGAGCACGTCACGCGAGACCGACCGAGCGACAACCCCGAGGTTCTCTCCGTTCAACGCTAGACGAACGCGCCCGGACCCGAGGGTGTCGAACCGGAGGCGGTGCTCGCCGTCGTCGGGGGAGTAGACCCAGAACGTCGCGGTACCCCGGGCGAGGTCTGCGGCGCCGGACCCGGACACCCTGGCCTTCGAGTAGTCGGCCCGTGCTCCGTCGGTGATCGTCGCGTCCTCACCCTCGTAGGTGCGTTGCGTGGCGGCAGGGTTCGACAAGGAGAGGTCGATCTTGTCGATGATCGCGTCCCCTCGGGTGCCCTCAGTGCCGTCGAGGCTCCGGGCCGCGATCGAGATCGTGTGCTTCCCCGCGGTCAGGTCGACCGTCGTGTCGGCGTGGTCCCACACCACCCACTTGTAGCCGAGCGGCAGGTGGATCTCCTGCTCCTGCTTGCCGTCGACCGTGATGAAGGCGTTGGTCGGACCCTGTTCCTTGACCAGGCCGTAGGTGTTCAGAGAGTTCGCGAACACGCTCAGGTCGTAGGTCCCGTCCTTCGGCACGTCCACGGCGAAGTCGAGCTTCACGTTCGAGTCGGTGCGGATGCCGCCGACGTTGTAGGAGCCGGAGGTGTAGAAGCCGCCCAGGTTGGAGGGGCTGCCCTCGGGGCCGTTGCGGGTGTAACCCGAGCCCGAGTGCGCGGCGTCCTCGGCCTCGTACGTCGCCCGCCACTGCTGCGGCGGCGCGGCCTCCGCGGTCGCGTTGGCGCCGGGCGTGACGATGATCTGGTAGGCGGACTCCGCCGAGAGGGCGGGGACGCCGTCCTTGCCGAACCAGAACCCGACACCGCCGTCACTGACCGGGAGGTTCATCTCCGCGACCTCGGCCGGCCCGCTGTTGTCGCCGAGCTGACCCGACCAGCCGATCTCCTTGATGGCGACGTGCACGCTGGTCCCGAACGTCGTCGGGTCGACGCCTTCGAGGTCGACGTACGACTCCCCGTCGGCACCGCCGATGATCGCCTCTGCCCGTCGTCGATCGCGATCGAGGGCCGCGACGCCCTGAAGCGTGTAGCTCTCGTTCGGACGGGGCGGGGTCAGCTTGACCGTCTGGCCGGTCATCTGGCTGTAGGCGTTCAGCAGCCACCACTGCCCGTTGGCCTTGTTGGCCTCGACGGCGGAGTCGGACAGGTTGCCATCGATGTTCCAGTAGGCGATGTCGCCGTCGACCTTGCTGTCCTCGAGCGCTGAGACCCACTGGATCATCTGACCCGGGACGGACGTGTGGTAGTTGAACGCGTACTCGTTGATGTTGATCGGCAGATGCTTCCCCACGTACGGGGTGCCCTGGTAGATCGTGTCCTCCCACCCGCGGAACCTCGCCACGTTGGTCCGGATCGAGGCCGGGTTGCTCAGCTCGTGCCAGGTGATCACGTCCGGCATCGTGTCGTTGGCCAGCGCGTGCTTCATGAAGCCCTGCACCTGGTCATAGAGGATGCTCGTGTTCGGACCGGCGATCCGGGCGTCGGGGAGCTCGCTCCTGATGAGGGCGTGGACCTCGTCCCAGGCCTTGAAGTAGTGCTGCGGGTCGTCGAGCCAGCTGACCTTGTTGTAGCTCCATTCGCCGGTGCCGAACATGTTGCCCTCGGGCTCGTTGAACGGCACGAAGACGACGTGGCTGCGGTACTTCTCCGGCAGCGCCTTGACCTGCTCGACCTGGGTCCTGATCTTGGCCTTGAAGTCGTCCAGCTTGGCCTGCGGGGTGTCGCCCGGCCACTGGTAGGGGAACCCGCGGTAGATGTCGGTCATGTAGATGTAGACGTCGCCGCCGGAGCCGTCCACCAGCGGCTCGAGCACCTCGAGGGCGTCCGCGCCCGGGTGCTGCGGACCGTCCTGGGCCTTGGTCGACACCGTACGCAGGTTGATCCCGTCGATCAGGTTGCTCGACGGGAGGTCCTTGCCGTAGACCCCGTAGAGCGTCCCGGACGCGCCTCCCATGACGTCACCGGTGGGCTTGGCCAGGTCGATGTCGACCTGGTTCTCGTATCGAACGGTCACCTCGGCCGAGACCGGCCGCCCGGCGGCGGCGCCGGTCACCGTGAACCTGCCGCGGTCCGCGTACTTCGCCGGATCCACCTCGTCCCAGGTGATCGGTACGTCGCGGTCGTAGCCGTCACTGAACGTGGCCCGCACCGAGGCCGGCAGGTCCGGCTCCTTGCCGACGTCGGTGTAGACGTCGAAGGAGGTCTTTGTCGGCTCGACGATCGTGGGAGGGGTGGCTCCGGTGGCCTGGACCAGCTGCTCCGGGGTGAGTGCCGCCCCGTAGAACGTCACGTCGTCGAGCGAGCCGCCGAACAGGTTGTCGGCGGGGAACATCGACCTGCCGAGGTACCCGCTCGTGGACGCGCCCTCGACGAGGTCTGAGGCGGTGATCTTCGTGGTGGCGGTCGCGACGGCGGCGCCGTCGAGGTAGGTGGTGAGCCGGTCCGACTCGGTGTCCAGAGTGACCGCGACGGTGTGCCAGGACTTCTCCGGGAGCGGGGCGTAGCCCGAGTTGGTCGCCTCGGCGCCAGTGCCCGCCACGGCCGCCGTACGCAGCACCGACCCGTTCGACGGCGTGAGGAACAGATAGCGACTGGTGTCCTTGCCCAGGTCGAGGATCCGCTGCCAGGAGCCGCCACCTCCGTCCCAGCTCACCCGCGCGGTGACGGTGAGGTCGGTGCGTCCCTCGAGGACGCCCTTGGGGAGAGTGACGTAGGCGCCGTCCGACGAGGACGGCCCGCCGGGCAGGTGCAGAGCCTGGCCGCCGCCGTCTCCGGGGACGGTGTTGGCGGTGCCGCCGTTCACCAGGACGCCGTCGAGCCCGTTGCCGGAGTCGTCGGCGACCGTGCCGGTGGCCGGGTCGTCGTCGAAGGCGTAGTGGACGACCGGGTCAGGCACGGCGACCTCGGCGGCACCGGCGCGTGGGACCGCCCCGGGCATGGCCAGCGCGATCGCGGCGACCGCGGCCACGGCGGCCGCCCGGGTTGGTGTGGACATGAAGGGTGATCTCATCGGTAGCTCCTTCTGTTGTGGGGTCAAGACCGCCGAACGTGATCGGCGGCGAAGAGGAGGTAGACCGCGGCGGTCCAGGTGTAGGCGCGGTCACGCAGCCCCGCGCCGGTGCGGGCGTCGAAGTTCTCGGCGAAGCCGGACTTCTCGCACAGCGCCCTGAACCGCTCGCTGACGACGTCGGCGACGGCCGTGAACCCGCTTCGGCGCAGGCCGTCCTCGATGAGCGCGGTCGACGGCGCCCAGATCGGGCCTCGCCAGTAGCCGTCGTCCTGGTAGTGGGGCGAGGAGACCGGCTCGGTGGCAAGTCCGTAGTCGGTCAGGTGATCGCCGAGCCGGTCCGCCATCGTCGTACGGATGTCGGACGGGAGCCGGTCGCCGAGCACCAGCGGCAGCAGGTTCAGCAGGCTGGTTCCGGTGCTCCGGCGACCCGAGAGCGCGCCCACGGCGACGAACTCGGTGCCCGTCCAGAGCTGGTCGACCAGCGTACGAACGAGCTCGTCGCCGACCTTGCGCCAGCCCGCCGAAGGGTGGCCGAGCTCGTCGGCGAGGTCGGCGAGGACCTCGAGCTGCACCGCGAGGAACGCGGCGAGGTCGGGTGACTCGATGACCCGGTCGAGGTCGAACGTGGTGGAGTTGTCCCACCCACTGTCGTTGCCGTGCTGGTAGTAGGGCAGGTCGTGGCCCGGCCGTCGCCTGGAGTCGATCCAGAACCGGCTCCATCGGACCAGGCCGTCGTGGATGCGCTCGAGCTCGTCGGTGTCGAAGGCCCGGGCCGAGGTCGCGCGCAGCCGGCTCAGCGCCCAGCCGTGGATCGGCGGCTTCACGTAGTTGTAGAGGACCTCGGTGTGCGTCACCGAGTCGGGCAGCGCGCCGCGGTCGTCCTGGTGGTCGAACGGCGCGAGGAACTGGTCGAGCGCGGCGTCCGGACGGCCGGGGGCGAGCGCCATCGCGTTGAAGCAGTGGTCCCAGCTCCACAGCTTGTCCATCCAGTGCTTTGACATCAGCACCGACTCCCGGCCCAGCAGACCGCTGGGAGCGACCGTCGCCGACCACAGGACGTACGCCGCCAGCGCCGCCGCCGGGGTGCGCCCGTCACGCCACGGGGCGAGGTCGTCGAGATAGCCGGCGAAGTCCTCTGCCGAGTCCGCGACGACCTCCTCGAAGGTCGCTGCCTCCGCCGGCACCGTCTGCTGCGAGGTCGCCTCGCGTACCTCGGCCTCCCAGTCGCCGCCGTCGCTTCCGAGCAGGATCGACCTCGTCGCCTCGCCGAGGGCCTCGGAGCCCTCGACCGAGTGCTCCCCGCGGAGCATGGTGACGCGGTAGCGGTGACCGGTCTCGTAGCTGGTGAAGACGACGGCACCGTCGCTCGGGTCGGTGAACAGGTAGGTTCCGGTGAACGGGGTGAGCCCGGCAGCGGCATCGCCGAGCCGCAGCGCGAGGCCGGACCCACGGAGCCGTACGGCGTCCGTGCCGGCGAAGGCCGCCTCGACTCGGCCGTCCTCCCGCGCCCAGGTCAGGACCGCAGGTTCCGCGGACCAGGTCGTCTCGACCGGCCGGCCGACGCGCTCCGGTCGCAGCGCGAGCACGCCGTGGAACCCGTTGCGGTGGGAGACGAGGTGGATCGTGTCGGTGCGGGTGTGCAGGGCGACCACGGGGGAGAGGTCGAGCCAGGAGCCGCGCCGGGAGAACGGGATCTCCCGGACGTCGAAGGCGGCCTCGGTCGAGGTGTCGTGCAGCGGCATGCGGGGTGTCCTTCAGTCCTTGACGGCGCCCGCCGTCACTCCGGCGGCGACGTACCGCTGGGCGACGACGAGCAGGATGGCGGTGGGGATCGAGGCGACGACGGCGGTCGCCATCAGCGGGCCCCACTCCTGGTTCTGGGAGCCGATGTAGTCGTAGAGCCCCATCGTGATCGGGCGCAGCGCGCCGCCCTCGCGGTTGAGGGTGGAGGCGAAGATGAAGTCGGACCACGCCCACAGGAAGGCGAACAGCGAGACGGTCACCGCCGAGTTGCGCGAGATCGGCAGGACGACCTGGGTGAAGGTCTTCCAGTGGCTCGCGCCGTCGATGGCCGCGGCGTGGAGGAGGTCTCGCGGGATGCCCGCCATGAACGCGGAGAACAGCATCACGCCGAACGGGATCGCGATCGTGGAGTCGGCGACGATCAGGCCGGGGACGGTGTCGAGGATCCCGAGGTCGGTGTAGACGGTGTAGAAGCCCAGCGCCATCACGACGCCGGGGACCATCTGCGCCACGATGAGGCAGAAGTTGAGCACCCGCCGGCCCGGGACGAACAGCGACGACATCGCGTAGCCGGCCGGGGCCGAGACGAGCAGCGTGAGCGCGACCGTCCCGATGCCGATGACCAGGCTCGTCCCGAGATAGGGCAGCTGGTCCTGCAGCACCACCTGGTAGTGGTCGAGGGTGAACGCCTTCGGGAACAGGCCGCCGCTGCGGATGGCGTCGCGCTGGGTCAGCGAGACGTTGATCATCCAGTAGAGCGGGAACAGCATCATCGCGGTGAGGACGAGGCCGATGCCGGTCTTCAGCCAGGCAGAGGCGGTCCGTGTGGTTCGAGTCGAGGTGTCCATGTCAGGCCTCCTTGCGCTGGACGGCGACATAGACCAGCCCCATGAGCAGAGCGACGAGCAGCAGGATCGTGCCGACGACGGACGCCTGGGAGTACTCGATGACTGCCGAAGTGCCCTTCCCGAAGGCCATCCCGTACGCCCAGGTCGCCAGCGTCTGGGACGACCCGGCGCCGGCTGTCATGATCCAGATGATGTCGACGACCTTGAGGGTGTAGACGAAGCCGAGCAGCAAGGTGATCGCGGTGACGGGCCGCAGCAGCGGGAACGTGATCGACCAGAACCGGCGCCACGGGCCGGCGCCGTCGAGAGCGGCCGCCTCGTAGAGCTCGGCCGAGATGTTCTGCAGCCCGGAGTAGAGGATGACCAGGTTGAACGGGATCCCGAGCCAGATGTTCGCGATCATCACGGCCCACAGCGAGTTGTCGGCGCTCAGCCACCAGACGGAGTCGACGCCGAAGGCTCCGAGGAACCGGTTGACGATGCCCGAGTCCGCGTCCATCATCCACTGCCACGTCGTCGCCGAGACGATGATCGGGAGCAGCCACGGGACCAGGAAGAGTCCACGCAGGAGCACCGACAGCGGGAAGTGGCGGTGGAAGTACGTCGCGAGCGCCAGCCCGATGACGTACTGGAAGACCAGCGATCCGACCACGAAGATCGCTGTCTGCTGCACGATCGGCCAGAACTGCGGCGCGGTGAGCACTTCGCGGTAGATGTCGGTCCCGGCGAAGGGCGCCTCACCGGTGACGTACGTTGCCCGGGTGAAGCGGTGCAGGCTCATCGACACGTTCTCGGCCAGCGGATAGGCGTAGAAGACCACGAGGTACGTCACCAGCGGAGCGACGAACGCCACGCCGGCCCAGCGGCGGCGGTGATGCCGGCGCCGGGGAGGGGGCGCCGAGGCCGGCACCGTCTCCGGTGCCGTCCGGCGTTCCAGTGTCGAGACTGTGGGATTCCTGGTCACTGTTTCGTCCGTTCTCCAGGGTCCGGTCGCGGGTCAGTTGCCCTTGGCTTCCTGAGCCGCGGTCTCGAACGCTTCCTTGACCTGATCGGCGTCACCGGCGGCGTTGAGCGCGGCCTGCTCGGCCTTCGACAGTGCGGCCGAGGTCGCGAGGTAGCTGGTGCCGAGGTCGGTCGTGCGGCCCTGGGCGCTGGAGATGGCATCGGCCCACGGCTGGTAGTGCTCCGTGGAGGCGATCTGCTGCTTGCGAGTGGCCTCGGAGGCGGTGAAGTAGCCGAGCATGTCGTCGGTCTCGACCTGCGTCTTCGAGCCGAGCAGGCAGTCGAGCACGTCCTTGGCGGCGGCGTAGTGGGCGTCGCTGTTCTCCTTGTGCAGCGGCACCACGCCGAACTCGCCGCCGGTCGGCACCGGCGCCGCGCCGCCGTCCTGGCTCGGGATGGGCATCATCTTGATCGGGAATTTCTGCTCGGTCGCCGCCTGGGCGAACCACGAGCCGTTCTCGGCGAACGCGTAGTCGCCGGTGAGGAACAGGTCCCAGGACGCGGACTGGTTGTCGGTGACGGCCGACTTGGGGGTGTACCCCTTGCCGATCCAGTCCGAGACGAGCTGGCCCGCCTCGACGGCGTCGGCCGAGCCGATGTCGGACAGGTCAGCGCCGGATCCCCAGAACCACGGCAGGAACTGGAAGGTGCCCTCCTCGCCGGGGACGCCCGCGAACGTGATGCCCTTGTGGCCGGCTCCGGTCACCTTCTCCAGGGCGGCGTTCAGGCTCGCCCAGTCGGTGATGCTCGCCGGGTCGACGCCGGCGTCGGTGAGGACCTTCTCGTTGTAGTAGAGGCCGAGGGTGTTGGCGCCGACGGGGACGCCGTACGTCTCGCCGTCCACGGTGCCCGGGCCGGCGAGGTTGGCATCGGCGTCGGTCGCCTCGAGGCCGACCTCGTCGATGGGGGCCAGCAGGCCGGACGCGGAGGCCTCGGGCATCGCCGGGTTGTCGAGGAACACCACGTTGGGTGCGTTGTCCTCGCGGACGGCTGTCGTGAGGTTGTTGATCAGGTCGGTGTTCGGGGCGGCGGTGCGCTTGATGGTGGTGCCCTCCGGTGCGCACGACTTGACGTACTTGGCCCAGTCCGAGCTGTCGTCGTACTGGGGGTAGGGGTCCCAGAACCCGATCTCGGTGACCTTGCCCGACTCTTCCGAGGAGCCGCACGCCGCCAGAGACATGGTCAGCGCGGCCGCGGTGAGGAGGGCGACCGTACGACCGTGGGGGCGGCGTGTGGTGGGGGTGCTGTTCATCTCGTGTCCTCTCGCATCATTGCGTGGGTTGTTGAACCGGTTCGACATTGGGCGCGACGAGGCGCTCCGTACGATCCCGGCGGTGGGTCAGCTGGTGCTGCCGCGGTCGCGGAGCACCGGGGTGACGAACCGGACGATCGGCGGTCCGGCCGTGACCGGGTCGGTGACCCGGCCGATCAGCCGGGAGACCGCCTGGCGTCCGAGCTCGTCCGCGGCCGAGTCCACGGCTGTATAGGGGAGCGAGAACTCCTCGCCGAAGTCACGCGAGTAGAGGCTGACCACGCTGAGGTCCTCGGGGACCCGAACCCCACGATCGCTCAGGATCGAGGGCAGCGCGGCGACCGTCGCGTCGTTGTGGACGATCAGGCCGGTCGCGGTCGGGTGTGCGTCGAGGATGCGGTTGACGGACTCGCCGATCGCAGGCTGGCGCGACTCGCCGTGGTAGCAGTGGATCTGGATGCCGTGTCGCGCCGCGCGCTCGACGGCCGCGTCGCGGAACCGCCAGGCGTAGGTCCCGCCGCGCTCGACCACGTGGTGCGGCGGCGCGATCAGGATCAGCTCGCGATGATCGCGTTCGTGCAGGTGGTCGACGAGCATCCTGGCCGCCTCGCCGAAGTCGAGGTCGACGAAGTCCAGGCCGGCGGTGTCGCGGGCGAGGCCGAGCAGCACGCCGGGCTTGCCGACCTTTCTCAGTGCCTCGAGGCGCGGGTCCTCGGCGGTGACGTCGAGGAGGACGATGCCGTCGACCATGCGGGAGTCCGCGATCCGGTGGATCGCGGAGGGGCCGTCGGGGTCGGTCACCATCAGGATGTCGTAGCCGAGCTCGCGAGCCCGCATGGAGATCGGCAAGACGTACTGCAGCATGGCCGGCGCGAACTCGTCCTCGTGGAACTGCAGCAGCAGCCCGAGCACCATCGTCTGCGAGGTGGCCAGTGCGCGTGCGCCGGCGTTCGGGGTGAAGCCGAGCTCGCGGATGGCCTGCTCGATCCGCTCCCGCGTCTCGGTCGAGATCGTGCGCTTGCCGGAGAGGGCGTAGGAGACGGTGCTCCGCGAGACGCCCGCGTGCCGCGCTACGTCTTGGATGGTGGCCAACTCGCTACCTGACTTTCGAACCGGTTCGACACTGGAATTGACTAGAGTGTGATGAGGATCACGCGTCGTGTCAAGGGGTCTCGACAGGGTTCGACCGTCGCCGGACGTGAGGTCACGACGGCGGGGAAGGTGGCTGAGGTCAGCGGGAGCGGGTGGGCGGGACGATCTCGACCGGGCCGTCGACCCGGGCGGCGACCCAGGCGCGGTGGAAGTCGCTGCCAGGGGCGACCTCGGCGCGGCGCTCGGGTTCGCTGGTCAGGTCGACGGGGCACTCGAGCCGCTGTCGTGGCGTGGGTGTGGGGCGAGGGCCGCTGTGCTCGGCGATCGCCTCCGCCAGTGCCTCGGCGACGGGCTTGCGGCGGTGGTCGACGGTGAAGAGACCGAGGTCGTACTCGCGATCGGGGAAGTCGACCAGCGATCGGTCCAGGTCGTGGGAGCACCACCAGGTGATGCCGTACAGGGCCGGGTTCTGGACGACGTGGTCGATCGTGCCGGTGACGAACTCGCGCACGCTGTCGGGTCCGATCTCCGGCAGGGGAGCGCCGATCTCCTGGAGCCAGACCGGGCGCCCCGGGTCGACGGCGTACGCAGCGGCCAGCTCGACCAGGTAGTCGGCATGCGTGAGCGTGGCCGGCCCCAGGGGCGCGTCGATCGCGCCGACGCCGTTGAAGACCCAGGAGTGCACGGTGCTGAGGTCGCCGAGAGTGGTGACATCGGCGGGCCCGAAGGGGTGGTCGGGCGCGTAGAAGGCATCGTCGAAGAGCGAGTGGAGGCAGAGCAGGCCGGGAGCGGCCTTGCGGGCGGTCTCGAGGAGCTCCTCGGCCCAGGAATGCGACTCGGCGATGGTGGTCGGGTTGGACGGCCACAGGTTGTTGACCTCGTTGCCGAGGGTCAGCGCGAAGACATTGTCCCGGGTGGCGACCGCGCCGGAGAGGGTGTCGACGTAGGTGCGCAGGCCGTCTCGCACCTCCGGGTGGCTGAACAGCGATCGCTGATGGTGGGTGAGCACCCAGGACGGCAGGAAGTCGAAGCTCGACAGGTGGCCCTGGACCAGGTCGACGCAGACGTCGAGCCCGCGGGTGGCGGCCAGGTCGATGGTGGTGAGCACGTCGTCGACCGCCGAGGACCGGATCAGCGAGCGGTTGGGCTGGATCCACGGCCAGACCGGGAAGATGCGTACGTGGTCGAGGCCGAGCCCGGCGAGGTCGTCGAAGTCGCGGGCGATCTGGTCGGCGTCGAAGTCGAGCCAGGAGTAGAACCAGCCGGATGAGGGCACGTGGTTGGCGCCGAAGCGCAACGGGGCAGTGGCTGAGGGCGTCGGAAGAGCTGGCACCCGCGCAATATAAACCGATTAAGTAAACAGGGGCAATCAGTGTCCGGCAGGCGGAGCCGTGCTCTCCCGCGGGACGAGCACCGGGGTGCTCGACTGATGACGGACCGTGAGACTCGGGTCGGCGATCAGCCGGAGCAGCCCGCGAGCGGCCTCGGTGGCCCAGCCCTGGGTGTCGCGGGTCAGGGCGGTCAGCGAGGGGTGGGTGAGCCGGGCGAGCAGCGAGTCGTCGAAGGAGAGGATCGAGAGGTCCTGCGGCACGCGCACGCCCATCTCCAGGGCGACCCCGAGGCCGGCCACGGCCATCACGTCGCTGTCATAGACGATTGCGGTGGGCCGCTCGCGCCGCGACAGCACCCGGCGGGTGATGACCGCTCCCTCGGAGTCGCTGTAGTCGGTCGGGATCGAGACCACCTCTGCGAGCTCGTGGCGTTCCTTGGCCTCGGTGAGCACGTCCATCCGGCGTTTGGTGTGCAGGAACTGCGGCATGCCGGCGACGTGGACGACGTGGCGGTGGCCGAGCGCGGCGAGGTAGTCGACCGCCTCGTGCATGGCCTCGCTGTCGTCGGCCCAGCTGAAGCTCAGCGATGTGTCTTCGAGCGGCCCACCGAGCACCATCACCGGGACCTCGAGTGCCTCGAGCGCCGCGAACCGGGGATCGTCGATGAGCGGGTCGAGCAGCACGAAGCCGTCGACCCGCTGCTCGGCGGTCCAGCTGCGGTAGGCGGCCATCTCGGCCTCGGGGTCCTCCACCACGAGCAGCTGCAGCGCCGTGCCGTCCTCGGCCAGGCCGGCCTGCAGGCCGGAGACGATCTGGCCGAAGAACGGCTCGAGGCCGAGCGTACGTGCGGGGCGGGGCAGGATCAGGCCGACGGCTCCGGCGCGGGAGTTGCCGAGGGACCTGGCCGCGCGATGGGGGCGCCAGTTCATCTCGTCGGCGACCGCGAGGATGCGCCGCCGGGTCTCCTCGCTGACCCCCGGCCGTCCGTTGAGCGCAAACGAGACGGCGCCCTTGGAGACGCCGGCGCGCTCTGCGATGTCCGCGATCGTGGGTCGTGCCATCGACAAGTCCTTCCTGGGACGAGGCCGGGAGCGATTGTGGCGCCCCTCACACGGATGCCTTGACGGCACACCTCGTTCGGTGAATAGTACGGCCCGAACTTAACCGCTTTATCAAAAGCTTTCAGCAAGGAGCCAAAAATGAGCGTACGCCGGTTGGTGGGGGTCGCCGCTGGGTTGGCCATGGGCATCACTGCGATGACGGGTTGCGGGGCCGGTGACGAGCCGTCCGCCGGTGACCTCGAGGGCAAGATCGAGGGCAAGGTCTCGATCCAGACCTGGGCGCTGAAGCCCAAGTTCACCGACTACGTCGAAGGCGTGATCGCCGACTTCGAGAAGGAGAACCCGGGCGTCGAGGTCACCTGGCTCGACCAGCCCGGCGACGGCTACGACCAGAAGGTGCTCACCCAGGCATCCTCCGGCGACCTTCCCGACGTCACCAACCTGCCTCCGGACTTCGCTCTTCCGCTCGCCCAGCAGGACCAGCTCCTCGACCTCGAGGAGACCGACGTCGACCTGGAGGGGACGTTCGTCGAGGGTGGACTGCAGGGCTACCAGTACGACGGCCTCGACGGCACCTACGGCTACCCGTGGTACCTCGGCACCGATGTGAACTACTGGAACAAGGACATGCTCGCCAAGAACGGGCTCGACCCGGCCAGCCTGCCTACCGACCTCGACTCGCTGATCGAGCAGGCCAGGACCCTCAAGGAGAAGTCCGGCGGCAAGGTCTACCTGATGACCCGCAAGCCCGGGCTCAACGACCTGCAGCAGGCCGACGTACCGATCTTCAACGACGAAGGCACCGAGCTCACCTTCAACACCCCTGAGGCCGTCGAGCTCGTGCAGAAGTACGCCGACGCCTATGCGGACGGGCTGCTGCCGAAGGACATCCTCACCGACACCTTCCAGGGCAACGCGGAGCTCTACAACCAGGAGAAGGCCGCTTGGACGACCGGCAGCTCCAACATCTCCGGTCTCGAGGAGGCCAACCCGGCGCTCGCCAAGGGCACCGAGATCTCGCCGGCCTTCGGCGACGGCCCGCTCTACGTCCAGGGCCTCTCGGTCAACGCCAACAGCGAGAACCTCGCCGCCGCGAACGCGCTGGCCCAGTTCGTGACCAACCCCGACAACCAGCGCGAGTTCGCCAAGCTGGCCCCGGGTGTCTACCCGAGCACCGTCGCCTCGCAGGAGGACCCCTACTTCACCGAGGACGACGGCTCCGTGGCCGCCAAGGCGAAGGTCACCGGCCTGAAGACCCTGACCACCGCCATCCCGAACAACCCGAGGGTCTCGCCGGCCATGTCGACCATCATCGACCAGCAGATCGGCCTCGCCATCAGCGGTGATGCGACGGCACAGGAAGCCCTCGACAAGGCCGTCGAGGAGTGCAACAAGCTGCTGGCGCAGTGACGGACTCCCCAGTGCCCGACTCCACCGGGATGACCAATCGGGTGCGTGAACACAAGTGGTTCACGCCCTGGTTGCTCGTCGCGCCCGCGACCCTGTGGCTGTGCGTGTTCAACCTCTATCCGGCGTTGAACACGGTCTACATGGCCTTCACGAACAAGAAGCCGCTCGGCGGAGGAGAGTTCGTCGGGCTCGCCAACTTCGAGCGGATGCTCGATGACGACCAGCTCGTCTACGCCCTGACCAACTCGGTCCTCTACATGCTGGTCTGCGTACCTCTGCTCACCATGCTGCCGCTGCTGCTGGCGGTGCTGGTGGAGAAGAAGCTGCCCGGCCTGACCTTCTTCCGGGTGGCGTTCTACACCCCGGTCGTCGCCTCGGCAGTGGTCGTCGCGCTGATCTGGAACTGGATGCTCGACGACCGGGGCGCCATCAACGCGATCCTGCAGGCGCTCAAGGTGGTCCAGGAGCCGCTGCCGTTCCTCACCGACCGCTGGTTGCTGCTGTTCAGCGCGATCAGCCTGACGGTCTGGAAGGGCCTGGGCTACTACATGATCATCTACCTCTCCGCGCTCGGGAACGTCGGCAAGGAGCTGCACGAGGCCGCCGCCGTCGACGGTGCCGGCCCAGTGCGCCGGTTCTGGAGCATCACGGTGCCCGGCGTACGCGGCACGATGCTGCTGATCACCATCTTGATCACGGTCTCCTCGCTGCGGGTCTTCTCCGAGCTCTACGTGATGACCGGCGGCACCGGCGGACCGGGAGGCCGGGTCAGCTCGGTGGTGATGCTGATCCAGATGTACTCCACCGGCTTCACCGGCCACCTCGGCTACGCCTCGGCGCTGAGCCTGCTGCTCTTCGTTCTGACCCTCGTGCCGATGGTGCTGCTGGTCCGTCTCAACAGGAAGGACGGCTGATGACCAACGACAGGAAGCAGAAGTCGTACGCCTTCCACCGGATGTCGGTGGGGGAGGTCGTGCTGCGCTACGCGCTGCTGGCGGTGGTGCTCGTCATCACGGTCCTGCCGTTCGTCTGGCAGCTGTCGACGTCGCTGAAGGGGATCGACGAGAACATCTACACCTCGACCCCGCGGTTCATCCCGGAGGACCCGACGTTCGCCAACTACACCAAGGTCGCCGAGGTCGTGCCGGTCATCGACTACGCGATGAACTCGCTCATCGTCGCGGTCCTGGTCGTGGGCGGCAACGTCCTCGGGGCCACCATGGCGGGCTACGCGCTGGCGAAGCTGCGCTTCCGCGGGAGCAGGCTGGTGCTCGGTGCGCTGCTGGCCACCCTGATCCTGCCGGGCGAGGCGACGATCATCGCCCAGTACGTCACCGTCCGATCGCTCGGGCTGACGGACACCCTGCTGGGCGTCGCGCTGCCGGGCATGATCGGGATGATCAACGTCCTGCTGATGCGGGCGGCGTTCACCGCGATCCCGGACGAGCTCGAGATGGCCGCCAAGGTCGACGGTGCCAACGCCTGGCAGCGGCTGATCCACGTCAACCTCCCCGGCGTACGCGGCATGCTCAGCGTCATCTCGATCTTCGCGTTCATCGGGGCCTGGGACGACTTCCTGTGGCCGCTGATCGTGCTGACCGACCCGGAGAACCTCACGCTGACCGTCGGCCTGCAGTATCTGTCGGGCACATTCACCAACAACCCCCGCCTGATCGCGGCAGGCACGATGATCTCGTTCGTCCCGATCGTGATCGTCTTCGCGGTGCTGCAGCGCTACTTCTTCCGCGGGGTCGAGGAAGGGGCCATCAAGGGATGACCGACCTGCAACTGACCACCGCCGAGATCGCCCGCTTCGAGGAGGAGGCTTCGCGCCTGCTGTCGTTCGCCCGGGCCTCCCGTCACGACGGCGGGGGCTTCGGGTGGCTCGACGAGCGCGGTCGGCTCTCTCCCGAGCGGCCCGTCGAGACCTGGATCACCTGCCGGATGACGCACGTCTTCGGGCTCGCGCAGCTGCGCGGTGACGCCTCGGCTGCTGCGTACGTCGACCACGGGGTCGCCGCACTGACCGGGCTGCTCCACGACGACGACAACGGCGGCTGGCACTCCGCGGTCTCCCCGGAGACCGGCGAGGTGGTGAGCACCGTGAAGGAGGGCTACGCCCACGCCTTCGTCGTGCTCGCCGCCACCACCGCGTACGCCGCCGGCCACCCCGGCGCGGAGGCGCTTCTCGACGACGCGCTGAGCCTGATGGAAGAGCGGTTCTGGCGCGAGGACGACGGCATGATCCTCGACGTCTGGAGCGCCGACTGGGCCACCTTGGACGGCTATCGCGGCGTCAACGCCAACATGCACGCCGTCGAGGCGTTCCTCGCGGTCGCCGAGGTGACCGGGCGCCGGGTGTGGCTCGAGCGTGCGCTGCGGATCCTGGAACGGGTCGTGCACGGCTTCGCGCGCGAGCACGACTGGCGGCTGCCGGAGCACTTCGACTCGTCCTGGACGGTGCGGCTGGACTACAACGTCGACGAGCCGGGCCACCCGTTCCGGCCGTACGGCGTCACCATCGGGCACCTCTTCGAGTGGGCGCGGCTGGCGCTGCACGCGCGCACGCTGCTCGGGGCATCGGCTCCTTCGGGGCTGCTCGAGGATGCCGTGTCGCTCCTCGCGGCGGCGGCCTCGCGCGGGTGGTCGGTCGACGGAGCTCCCGGCTTCGTCTACACGACCGACTTCGCCGACAAGCCGGTCGTGCGCGAGCGGATGCACTGGGTCGCTGCCGAGGCCGTCGCCGCGGCCTGGACCCTCTTCCGCGACACCGGCTCCGCCGCCGCGCTCGCGGACGTACGCCGCTGGTGGGCCTATTGCGAGGAGCATCTGGTCGACCGGGAGGGTGGTTCGTGGCATCACGAGCTCGACGCCCACAACCAGCCCTCGGCCACCGTCTGGCCGGGCAAGCCGGACGTCTACCACGCCTACCAGACCGTGATCCTGCCCCTGCTCCCTGCCGGCGCTAGTTTCGCCGGGGCAGCTGTCTCGCTGGTCGGGGCCACTTCGTTCAGACCCGGCGAGCGCCAGCGAGCCGGTGTCGAGACCAGCGGGAGGACTGCGTGAGTCACTTTCTCGGGAACGGGCCGGCCGACCCGGTCAACGCGCGTGCGGGCGTGGGGTACTCCTCGTCGCAGGCGTGGTGCTTCGAGGTGGAGCCCGGGGTCGGTGATGTGGAGGCCGAGCTTCCGCTGGAGGCGCCGATCGAGGTGGCCGACGGGGACGAGCTGCGCTTTGTGGTCTTCCCGGAGTCGGCGTCGACCGATGAGCGGCGGTGGGACTCGACGTACGTCTGTCTCGACGCGGTCCTCGATGACGGGCGGCGGCTCGGCGAGATCGGGCTGGTCGACCAGTACGGGCAGGCGCTGACTCCGGCCGCGCAGGGGGAGGGGCGTCGGGCGTGGGTGGACCAGTGGAACCTGCGGCGCGTCGCGCTGGCCGGGCTGGCCGGCCGGCGGATCGAGCGGCTCCTGGTCGTGGCCCGTGCCGCTGAGGTGCCGCTGCGGGTGTGGGTCGATGACGTCGGCGCACGCCCGGCCCGCCCGCTGCCGGCGGAGCCGCTCGACCAGGTCGACATCCGCCGCGGAACGCACTCCAGCGGCAGGTTCTCGCGTGGCAACAACGCGCCACTGGTCGGGCTGCCGCACGGGGGCGTCTTCGGGCTGCCGATGACGAACGCCGCCGCGGGCAACTGGCCCTACGCCTGGCACGCGCACAACCGCGACACGGCCGGTGGGCCGAATCGGCCGGCGATCGAGGCGTTCGCGACCTCGCACATCCCGAGCCCGTGGATGGGCGACCACGGGGTGTTCGGGGTGATGCCGAGCCCGCTCATCGAGCCCGACGACGACCGGCGCGCGCGGGCGCTGGGCTTCGACCATGCCGACGAGGAGGCCGGGCCGCACCGCTACGCGGTCGCGCTCGACGGTGGCGTCACCGCCGAGCTCGTCCCCGGCGACTTCGCGCTCGGGATGCGGTTCACCGGCGCCCGCTCGCTGGTGCTCGACCACCATGGCGAGATCCGGTCGCTGACCTGCGCCAATGATGTGTACAGCGGCAGGGAGGGCCTGATCGTCCGCGCCCTCCTCGACGACCGCGAGGGCAAGCCCGCCCAGCACATCCACCTCCGCGTCGAGGGCACCTCCCAGCTGCGTCTGGGCGGGGGCCGGCTCCGCGGCCACATCGCGCTGAACGGGGCGGGGACCGTCGACGTGCGGCTGGGCATCTCGACCGTCAGTGACGAGCAGGCGGCAGCCAACCTCGCGACCGCCGGGAGCTTCGACGAGATGGCCGAGACAGCCCGTGCAGCGTGGGAGCAGGCGCTGGCGACCGTCGAGGTCGAGGGGGCGAGCGAGGACCAGCTGGTCTCGATCCGGTCCGGGCTCTACCGGCTCTTCCTCTACCCCAACCGCTACGGCGAGGGGCCCACACACGCGCACACCTCGCCGTACGACCTGACCACGGTCAGGCACGCGCCGATGACGGTCACCCACGGCTTCTGGGACACCTACCGCACGGCCTGGCCGCTCCTCGCGCTGCTCGACCCGGCCGGCGCCGGCGAGCTGGCGGGGGGTTTCGTCGAGCACTTCCGTGACCGTGGCTGGACGCCGCGCTGGAGCGCTCCTGCCGCCGAGGACTGCATGACCGGGACCACCTTCGACACGGTCCTCGCCGACCTGGCGCTGCGGGGCGTCCCCGGGATCGACCTCGAGACCGCCTACGCCTCGGCGCTGAAGAACGCGACCGTGCCGGCCGATGACGCCCGGGTCGGGCGCAAGGGGCTGCCGCGCGCGATCTTCCGCGGGTACGTCGACACCGAGACCCACGAGGGCATGTCCTGGACGCTCGACAACGCGATCAACGACTGGGGCATCTCCCGCCTGGCCGGTGTCCTGAACGAGGACCGGGCGAATGAGGACCTGGCCGCCGAGGAGGCCTACTTCGCGCGCCGGGCGCTCGGCTACCGCAACGTCTTCGACACCTCGCGCGGCTTCTTCATCGGGAGGACCCCGGCCGGTGACTGGCGCGAAAGCTTCGACCCCGACGAGTGGGGGCACGACTACACCGAGACCAACGCCTGGGGGACCGCCTTCACCGCGCCCCACGACGGTGCCGGGCTGGCCGCGCTCCACGGCGGCGAGGACGCGCTTGGCGCGAAGCTGGACGAGCTCTTCGCGCGTCCCGAGACCGGCGCGGCATCGCTGTCGGGCCACTACGGGTTCGCGATCCACGAGATGACCGAGGCCCGGGACGTACGCATGGGGATGCTCGGCCTCTCCAACCAGCCGGCCCACCACATCCCGTTCATGTACATGTTCGCCGGGCGCCACGACGACGCCCACCGGATCGTCCGCGAGTGCCTCGGACGGCTCTTCGTCGGGTCCGACCTCGGCCAGGGGTATCCCGGCGACGAGGACAACGGCGAGATGTCGGCCTGGTACGTCTTCGCCACGATCGGCCTCTACCCGCTGGTCCCCGGCTCGGCCTCGTACGTGATCGTGCCGCCGTCGGTGCGCCGGACCGTGCTGCGGCCACGCGACGGCAAGGAGATCCTGATCGAGGCGGTCGGGAGCGGTGGCTTCATCCGCTCGGTGACGCTCGACGGCGCGCCCTGGGACGAGATCTCGATCCCGCACGCGCGCCTGGTCGACGGCGCACACCTGGTCATCGAGCTCTCCGAGGTGCCGTGCGGCTGGGCGCAGGATTCCCGGCCGCCGTCGGCCTCGCGGATCGCGCCGGGGCTGCCGGTGTCCGACGTTTCCGTCGTTGTCGCGGGCTCGTTGACCGACGACACAGGCGAGACCGCGATCGCGCTGACGGCGGGGGAGCAGGTGGAGGTCCCCCTCGTCGGCGAGCGGCGGCTCTCCCTCTACACCGTGACCTCTGCCGAGCCGGGAGATCTGGCCTGGGCGCTGGACTACCTCGATGCCGACGGTGCGACGGTGGCCCGCGAGGAGCGGGTTGCTGAGACGTACGCCTGGGCTGGTCAGACCCGGGTTTTCCGGATCAGGCGCGGCGGCCCGGTCGTGGCCGGCGCCGTACGGTTCACCGCGTTGTCCGACTGCGTGCTCACGCAGCTGGAGCTCATCGAAGACGACCTCGAGAACAGACAGGACGAGCACTGATGCACGACGACGTACATCTCACCGAAGGCCGCGTGAGCCGGGTCCTCAAGGAGCGCCTGTGGCCGGCGGTCCACACCACCGCGGCGCCCGTGAGCGTCGAGTGGCACGAGCTGCCGGGGGAGCCGATCGCTCCCGCGGAAGGGCTGGCGCTGGCGTACGAGAAGGTCGAGGTCGGCACCGACTGGGGTCCTGCCTGGGGAACGACCTGGTTCCGGATCACCGGGACCGTGCCCGCGGAGTGGGCCGGCAAGCGGGTGGAGCTGGTCTGCGATCTCGGCTTCGACGTCAACATGCCCGGCTTCCAGTGCGAGGGGCTGGTCTACACACCTGACGGCGAGCCGATCAAGAGCCTCAACCCGCGCAACCAGTGGGTGCTGGTGGCCGAGGAGGCGACCGGCGGCGAGGAGATCGAGCTCTTCCTGGAGGCCGCGGCCAACCCGGTGCTGCTCGACTATCACCCCTTCCTGCCCACCCAGGAAGGCGACATCCAGACCTCCTCGCCGAAGAAGCTCTACACGACCCGGCGGATCGAGCTGGTCGTCTTCGAGAAGGACGTCTTCGAGCTCTGCCTCGACCTGGAGACGCTCCACGAGCTGCAGGTCGAGCTGCCCGAGGGGCCGCGCAAGTTCCGCATCCTGCAGGCCATCGACGACGCCCTCGACCGGGTGGACCTGCAGCGGATCGCGGAGACGGCGGCTTCGGCCCGCTCGGCTCTCACTGGGGTCCTCGAGGCGACCTCGCACGACTCCGCCCACCAGATCTCCGCGATCGGCCACGCCCACATCGACTCCGCCTGGCTGTGGCCGGTTCGCGAGACGATCCGCAAGGTCGCCCGCACCACCTCCTCGATGACCGAGCTGCTCGGCGAGGACCCCGACTTCCGCTACGGGATGTCGAGCGCCCAGCAGTACGCCTGGCTCAAGGAACACCGTCCCGAGGTCTACGCCAAGGTCAAGGCCGCGGTCGCCGAGGGCCGGTTCATCCCGCTCGGCGGCATGTGGGTCGAGTCCGACACCACTATGCCGTCGGGGGAGTCGCTGGTGCGGCAGTTCCTCTACGGCCAGCGCTTCTTCGAGACCGAGTTCGGGATCCGCTGCCGTGGCGTCTGGCTGCCGGACTCCTTCGGCTATTCGCCGGCCCTACCGCAGCTGATGAAGCGGGCCGGCTTCGAGTGGTTCTTCACCCAGAAGATCTCCTGGAACCAGGTCAACAAGTTCCCCCATCACACCTTCGAGTGGGAGGGCATCGACGGATCTCGCATCCTGAGCCACTTCCCGCCGATGGACACCTACAACTCGCGGCTCTCCGGCGAGGAGGTCGCCAAGGCGTCGCGCCAGTTCCGCGAGAACAGGCTCGCCACCGGCTCGATCGCCCCTGTCGGCTGGGGCGACGGCGGTGGCGGCACCACCCGCGAGATGGCCGGCAAGGCCCGTCGTCTCGCGGATCTGGAGGGTTCCGCCCAGGTGTCGTGGCGCCACCCCGACGACTTCTTCGCCGAGGCTCGTGAGGAACTCGCCGAGCCGCCGGTGTGGGTCGGCGAGCTCTACCTCGAGCTCCACCGCGCCACCCTCACCTCCCAGCACCTCACCAAGCAGGGCAACCGGCGCTGCGAGCACCTGCTCGTCGAGGCCGAGCTGTGGTCGGCCACCGCCACTCTGCGCGGGCTGGCGGACTACCCCTACGACGAGCTGGACGCGCTGTGGCAGCAGATCCTGCTGCAGCAGTTCCACGACATCCTGCCCGGCACCTCGATCGCCTGGGTCCACCGCGAGGCGGCCGCCCAGTATGCCCGGGTCGCCGAGGCCGCTGCGGCGCTCATCGACCGGGCGCTCACCGCGCTCGCCGGCGAGGGCACGGTCGCCCTGCGTGCCGACGGGCGCTCGGGTGCGGTCACCGCGGCCGAGCCCGTGGCGGCGGTCTCTGTGGTCGAGCAGGGTGGGACGTACGTCTTGGACAACGGCCTCGTCCGGGTCAAGGTCTCCGCCGAAGGGCTGATCACCTCGGCGCTCGATCTGGAGACCGGGCGCGACGCGATCCCGGCCGGGGCCGAGGCCAACCTGCTCCAGCTCCACCAGGACTTCCCGAACATGTGGGACGCCTGGGACGTGGACCGGTTCTACCGCAACCGGGTCACCGACCTGCGTGACGTCACCTCCATCTCGGTGACCCCCGATGGGCTGGTCATCGAGCGGCCCATCTCCGCCGACTCCTCGACCACGCAGGTGCTGTCACTCGCTCCCGGCTCAAGGGTGCTCGACATCTCCCAGAGCACCGAGTGGCACGAGACCGAGAAGTTCCTCAAGGTCGCCTTCCCGCTCGACATCAAGGCCGAGCAGACGCTCGCCGAGACCCAGTTCGGCTACCACCGCCGCCCGACCCACACCAACACCTCCTGGGAGGCGGCGAAGTTCGAGACCTCGATGCACCGCTGGGTGCTGGCTTCGGAACCTGGGTTCGGCGTCGCGCTGGTCAACGACTCGACGTACGGCTTCGACGTCACCCGTCCTTCCGCGCTGACCACAGAGGTGCGGCTCTCGCTTCTGCGGGCCCCGCGCTTCCCCGATCCGGAGACCGACCAGGGCGTACAGACCCACCGCTACGGCCTGGTCATCGGTGCCTCCGTCGCGTCGGCGACCGAGGCCGGGGCCGCGCTCAACACGCCTGCCCGCTCTGTGTCGGGAGCCCAGCCGGTCGAGCCGCTGGTGACCGTCTCCGGCGAGGGTCTGGTGATCTCGAGCGTGAAGCTCGCCGCCGACCGCTCCGGCGACCTGGTCGTACGTGTCTACGAGTCCACCGGTGCGCGTACGCAGGGGGAGCTGCGCGTCGGAACAAGCTTCGGGCGGGTCGATGAGATCTCGCTCGTGGAGGACCCGATCGCGGAGGTGAGCGCTGACGGCGGTGTCGTCGCGCTCAGTCTCGGTGCCTTCGAGGTCCGCACCCTGAGGTTCCACCGCAACTAAAGGAGATCCGCCACATGTCAGTTCCCCACATCTCACGCAGACGCATGCTTCTCGGTGCCGGAGCGGCAGGCATCGCGGCCACCGGCCTCGGCTTGGCCTCGTCGGCGAACGCGGCGCGCCCGCTCGCGTCGCCGACGCTGATGACCGGCTATGTCGAGGTCAACAACTACAGCGTCGGCAACGTCGCCAAGTACGAGCTCGCCGGAGGCGGCAACGTCTTCGACATCGGCCTGATCTTCGCCGCCAACATCAACTACGACGGCCAGCGGGCCTACCTCTACAACAACCCGCAGGTGCAGGCGCAGCTCGACGCCGCGGACGTGCACATCCGCCCGGCCCAGGCCAAGGGCATCAAGATCCTGCTCTCGGTGCTCGGCAACCACCAGGGCGCCGGCTTCGCCAACTTCCCCGACCGTGCCGCCGCCGAGGCGTTCGCCGACCAGCTCGCCGAGGTGGTGAACCGCTACGGACTCGACGGGATCGATTTCGACGACGAGTGGTCCAACTACGGCGCCAACGGCACCGGCCAGCCCAACGACTTCTCCTTCGTCTACCTGCTCCAGGCGCTGCGCTCGCGGCTTCCGGACAAGCTGATCACGCTCTACTTCATCGGCCCCACCGCCGAGCGGCTCTCGTACGGCGGGGTCAACGCCGGGGACCTGCTCGACTACGCCTGGAACCCCTACTACGGCACCTGGGGCGTCCCCGACGTACCCGGCCTCGGCAAGCCCTCGCTGGCGCCCGCGGCCATCAACATCCAGGGCACCTCCTCCTCGACCGCCGCCAGCCTCGCCTCCCGCACCGTCTCCCAGGGCTACGGCGTCTTCAACACCTACAACCTCGGCTCCGCCGACGCGAGCGCCTACCTCTCCACCGTCACCCGCAACCTGTACGGCAAAGCGACCGTCTACACCGGCTGACCTGGGCGCGTCGGTTTCCTCCAGGGTTGGCGGCTCCGCGCTGCCGCATTCTTGGCCGCCGACCCTTTTGGGAGGGTCTTCTCGATTGTCCCCGGAGTAAAGGACGGCCTTCGGCCGCCGGCTTCGCCGGCCGCTTCGCGGTCCTTGACACCGGGGACAATCGAGAAAAACTTGGCTGGCTATCGGGTCGGCGGCCAGCCCTGTCGGGCTTCGGTTTGGGTTGGGTGCCGGCGCCCGCCGGCGCTGGTTGGTGGCTTCTTCGTCGGTTGACGTATCTGCGCCATTCCAGGGACTGGGAATGGCGTCAATGTGCCATCTGACCTGGGGAAATACGGTTCTCAGGTGCACTGTGCTCTGGTAAAATATGGGTCATGGAAGCACTCCTCGACCCGGGCGACACGACAGGCAGTTTGCTGGCTGCGGTGCGTACGTCTCGGGCGATCGCGGAGCAGGCTGATCGGGATGTGTTGATCGCTGCCGCCAGGTTCGCGGCGCTGCATTCGGTCGACTCGCTTGAGGAGTCTGCGCGGCTGGATGCGGATACGTTCGGGGACCGGATGCTGCCCCTGGCCGGCCCCGGGGCGCCGCTAGTGTCGGAGGCCGCGGCGGTGGAGTTCGCGGCTGTGTGGGGCCGATCGACCCAGGCGGGCAAGAAGTTCCTCGGGGACGCGGTCGAGCTGCGCTACCGGCTCAGGCATGTCTGGGCGCGGATCCTGGACGGGTCGCTGTTGGTGTGGCGGGCTCGACGGATCGCTGACCTGACCCGGCACCTCGATGCCGAGGCTGTGGCCTGGGTCGACAAGCAGGTCGGTCCTCATGCTCACAAGATGGGTCCGGTCCAGTTGGAGCGCGAGGTCACTCAGGCGGCCGCGCTGTTCGAACCCGACCTCGCCGCTGCGATCGCCGAAACTGACGCGGTCGAACATCGCTCGGTGACCATCACGACCAACCAGACGACCCCCTTCGTCGGCGCAGGTGCCGAACAAGGACAGGCGGTCCTGGCGCTGGGCTATGTCGACGCGGTCCTCGACGCTGCGGACGCGCTGGATCTGGAGCAGGCCATTGCCGCGATCGCGCACGGTCTCCTCGACCAGGACGGCTACGCCGATGCAAGCCTGGACGTACGACGGGCCGCGGCGCTCGGGGTGCTCGGGCGGGCCTACAACTCAGGTTCCCTCGACGGCGTCCCCGGAGCGGCCCGGGTGGTCGAGCTGGTCATCCACACCGACACACGCGAACTAGCCGGAACCGGCCTGGTGGGTCTCAGAAACACTCGTGGTCTGGCCAGCATCGAACGCCTCGAGCAGTGGGCCACCACCCCCGGCACGGTCGTCAAGCCGATCATCGTGGTCGACCTCGCCGAAGCCATCGAGGCCGCCGGCTATGTCCCGACCGCCCGGCAGCGGCGTCAGGCCGCACTGATCCACCAGAAGTGCTCCTTCCCCTACTGCCAGGCGCGCGCTGAGCACTGCGACCTTGACCATCGAGTCGCCCACGCCGACGGCGGTCCGACCAGCAGCCACAACCTCACTCCGCTGTGCCGACAACACCATCGGATGAAGACCCACTACGGCTGGCGCTACCACCGGATCCGAGCAGGCACCTACCGATGGCGCAGCCCCCATGGCTACGAGTACGTCGTCAGCCCAGTCGGCACGATCGATGTGAGCAACGACCTCGCTCCACCACTCACGCTTGCCGCGTGATCTGGTCGAGCGCACGGATCGCGGGATACGTGTTGATGTGCGGGAAGTCGGTCCGGTAGTACTCCGACCAATAGCTCGTCGCGCGCGCTCGTGTGAGCGCGATGAAAGCCGGGTTGGACCCAGCGAAGTGCTGGAGCCCACGGGCCACGTTCGGATAGGTCATCGCCCCGTCAGCCAGGAACTCCTCGATGTCGATGCAGATCTCGACGACGTACTCGCCGAGCAGTTGCACGACGAAGGGCGCGCACCAGTCCATATCCGCGCTCAACGCGAGGCCGAGGGCGCGCTGTCGGGTTCGTCCGTCGGGGTGCCGGGTATAGATGCAGCCCGCAGCTGCTCGGCTCGGCGGTGTGAGGCGCTCGAACGCGCCTGCTGGAAAGACGTTGTAGATCCGGTTCGGAATCTCGAGATGCTCGCCGTGAATCGTGACCTCGGGCCACTCGGCGTTGTTGGTCTCTTGGATCAGGCCCGGGGACGAGAACTCGGCTGGTGGAACCAGGTCGACGGCGTGATGAGCGGCCGAAAGTGCAACCGAGGGGAAGGCACGGAGCAACTGGGATCGCAGCTGTTCCCCTCGATCTGGTTCCGCCCGGTCGATCACACGGACATTCTCTACCCGGTCGGGACCGCGGAGACCTGGCGCCTGGGAGTATCGTTCGCCCCCGGACCGCGGCGGCCGGTCCTGAGGGAGAAGAGGCGGCTTAGATGGGTGTCACGAGCGAGAGCGGTCGGATCGTCGCGGGTGGCCGGAAGGGCAACTACGTACGTCTGGCCGAAGGCCCGCAGGAGCGCCACGTCTCGCGCACCGATCTGGCCCGGAGGCCTGAGGAGCTGGGCGACCCGGTGCTGACCGTCGCGCACCTGTCCGACATGCACATCTGCGACCACCAGTCGCCGGCTCGGGTCGAGGTCCTGGACCGGCTCATGGACCCCGACGCGACGACCCGCGAGCTGATCGACGAGATCGGGACGTACCGGGCCCAGGAGCTGCTGACCGCGCAGGTCGGCGCGGCGATGGTCGAGGCGGTCAACGAGATCACCGAGGGCCCCATCGGCGGTGGCCCGCTCGACCTGGCGATCGCGACCGGCGACAACACCGACAACGGGCAGTACAACGAGCTCGACTGGTATCTGACGCTGCTCGACGGCGGCCGGCTGACTCCCGACTCCGGCGACATGCTGCACTACGAGGGCGTCGCCGACCTGCCCGACAAGCGCTTCTGGCACCCCCAGGGCGAGACGTACGACATGCGCCGAGGGGACCACGGCTTCCCGCTCGTCCCAGGGCTGCTCAAGGCCGTGCGCAAGGCGATCGACTCACCCGGGTTGGAGGTGCCGTGGCTGGCCGTCAACGGCAACCACGACGGGCTGCTGCAGGGCACCGTGCCGGGCACCTCCGCCATCGGTGAGATCGCGGTCGGCGATCTGAAGGCGATCGCCATGCCCGAGCACTGGACCGACGAGGCCAAGGCGAAGCTCATCGCCGGGCTGATCTCCGGTGACCCGGTGGCGCTCGGGATGCTGGCCGAGCTCGAGCCGTACGAGGTGACTCCCGACCGGCGCCGTCGGCAGACCACGCTGCAGGAGTTCGTCGACTCCCACGTGCACGACGAGGCGAAGCCGCCGGGCCACGGCTTCCACGCGGGCGGAAATCCGTACTACCGCTACGACGTCAACGACGAGGTCACCTTCGTCGTCCTCGACACGGTCAACCCGGCCGGCGGCTTCCAGGGGTCGATCGACGCCGAGCAGCTGGACTGGCTCGACGCGGTGCTCGCCTCCACCGACTACGACGAGCGGCTCGCGGTGATCGCCAGCCACCACGACGTGGCCTCGCTGGTCAACGACATGGGCGGCGCCGGCGGCAAGCGGCGGGTGCTCAGCGACGAGGTCGAGCAGACCGTCTCACGCCATGAGAGCGCCGTGCTCTGGCTCAACGGGCACACGCATCGTACGTCGGTGAAGCCTCGCGGCTCCTGGTGGGAGGTCACCGCTCCGTCTCTGATCGACTGGCCGCAGCAGGGCCGGATCGTGGAGCTCATCTCCGACGGGGACGTGCTCACCATCGCCACCACGATGCTCGACCACGCCGGTCCGGCGCGCTGGAGCGGGTCGATCGAGGAGGTCGGCCATCTCGCCTCGCTCTCTCGTGAGCTGTCCGCCAACGACTGGCAGGGACCGAAGATCCGCCTCGCCGAGCACCCGTCAGCAGGGACGGCGCAGGATCGCAACGTACTGCTCCATCTGCTCGATCCGAGGGCCTGAGGGGCGTCCGACACGCCGTTATCTAGCGAATGACAGGCGAGTGGGGTTGCGTGGACCAGCGTTCTCCGCTGGACTACCACCAACCAAGTTCATGCAAGCGGCGTGGACATCAAGCTTTTGGAGGAACGACACGTGAGCTCGACCGCAGCCACAGGGCCTGCGGACCGGCTGGGCCTCAAGTCCGGCATGGTCATCCAGGAACTGGGCTGGGACAACGATACTGATGACGAGCTGCGGGTCGCCATCGAAGATTCCGTCGACGCGGACCTGGTCGACGGCGACTACGGCAACGTGGTCGACGCCGTGCTGCTGTGGTGGCGCGACGACGACGGCGACCTCGTCGACGGTCTCGTCGACGCGCTGACCGACCTTGTCGGAGGTGGCGTCATCTGGTTGCTGACGCCGAAGGTGGGCCGCCCTGGTGCGGTCGACCCGGCCGACATCGCCGAGGCCGCGCCGATCGCCGGACTGTCCCAGACCACCACCGCATCTGTGAGCAAGGACTGGGCCGCGACGCGTCTGCTGGCGCCGAAGACTCCGGTCTGATGCCGGCGATTCTAGGGACCGCTGGACACCCACAGGAGACCTAGTGTGAGCCTGGCTAGACTCCCAACGGTGTTCTCGACTACGGCTGCCAAGGCGCGCACCGCCGGATCCGCGGCGATGATCCTGGCCGGCTCCGGCATCGTCCGGCCGGTCAACCCTCTCGGGCTCGCACGGACCGGTCTGGCGCTCGCGCGCTGGGGCACCGGGCCGGCCGGAGGATTCATCGGCCTCGCCCACCGCTACCCGCGACGCACCGCGCTCATCGATGAGCTCGGATCGTTGACGTACGCCGACCTCGACCGCCGCTCCAACGCGATCGCCCGGGCCCTGGCGGCCCGGGGGATCGGTGAGGGCGACGGGGTCGCGATCATGTGCCGCAACCACCGCGGTTTCGTCGACGCGACCCTGGCGGTGGCGAAGCTGGGCGCCGATGTCCTCTACCTCAACACCGCCTTCGCCGGTCCGCAGCTCGTCGGGGTGCTGGAGCGGGACAAGCCCGCCCTGATCATCCACGACGAGGAGTTCACCGGGCTGCTGTCCTCGGCGACCTCGGCCGAGCGCCTGGTCGCGTGGGTCGACTCCGCGGATCCTGGTGAGACGACCGGAGCGAGGTCGAGCGGCGAGCTTGCTCGTCCGCTCGCGCCGAGCGAGGGAGTAACCGCGCGAAGCGCGGAGACCCTCGAGTCGCTGGTCACCGGCGACGCGCGGCCGGTGCAGCCGCCGAAGCGGCACGGCCGGATCGTGATCCTCACCTCCGGCACGACGGGGGCGCCCAAGTCGGCGCCGCGTCCGGAGGCAGGGTTCGACGCCGCCGTCGCGCTGATGTCGCGGATGCCGATGAAGGACGGGTGGCGGTGCTTCATCGCCGCGCCGCTCTTCCACACGTGGGGGCTCGCCCACCTGCTCTTCGCCGAACTGCTCGGCACCACCATGATCCTGCGCCGCCGGTTCGACCCGGAGGACGCGCTGGCGACGTTGGAAGAGACCCAGGCCGACTCGCTCGTGGTCATCCCGGTCATGATGCAGCGGATCCTGTCGCTGCCGGAGGAGACCCTGGCTGCGTACGACCTGGAGGGGATCGCCTCCCGGCTGAAGGCCGTCGCGTCCTCAGGCTCGGCACTGCCCGGCGACCTGGCCCTGGAGTGGATGGACCGGTTCGGCGACAGCCTCTACAACGTCTACGGCTCGACCGAGGTCTCCTACGCCTCGATCGCCGACCCGGTCGACCTGCGCGAGGCGCCGACCTCGGCCGGCAAGGTGCCCTGGGGCACCCAGATGCGGATCCTCGACGGCGACGGCGTCCCGGTGCCCGATGGTGAGGCCGGCCGGATCTTCGTCGGCAACGGGCTCCTCTTCGAGGGCTACATCAGCGGCGGCGGCAAGGAGGTCATCGACGGTCTGATGGCGACCGGCGACGTCGGGCGGTTCGGTCCCGACGGCCGACTCTACGTCGAGGGTCGCGACGACGACATGATCGTCTCTGGCGGCGAGAACGTCTTCCCGCAGGAGGTCGAGGACTGCCTCATCCGTCACCCGCTCGTCGCTGACGCTGCCTGTGTCGGGGTCGACGACGCCGACTTCGGCAAGCGGCTGCGCGGGTTTGTGGTGCTGGTCCCTGAGGCCGAGGACGACGTCGATGCGGCATTGAAGGACTGGGTCAAGGAGAATCTGGCTCGCTTCAAGGTGCCGCGCGAGATCGTCGTGACCGACGCTCTGCCGCGCAACGCGACCGGCAAGGTACTCCGGCGCGAGCTGGCCACCTGGGACATCGAGGCGGCAGGATCGAACGGCGAGAAGGTGGCAGAGCAGTGAGTGGACTCGAGATCGGTGGACCGGCTCCGGACTTCACGCTCCGCGACCAGTTCGGCGCCGACGTCACGCTCTCCGACTTCCACGGCAAGAAGGCGGTCGCGATCTTCTTCTTCCCGTTCGCCTTCTCCGGCGTGTGCACCGGTGAGATGAGCGGCCTGCGCGACCGGCTCGACGAATTCGTCACCTTCGACACCGAGGTCCTGGCGATCTCGTGCGACCCGGTGTACGCGATGCGGCAGTTCGCCGACACCGACCGGCTCAACTTCTCGGTGCTCTCCGACTTCTGGCCGCACGGCGAGGTCACCCAGGCCTACGACGTCTTCAACGACCGCACCGGCGCCCCGCGACGGTCCTCCTACATCATCGACAAGTCGGGCGTCGTGCGGTGGGCCGTACACAACGACAACGCCGACGGCCGCGACCTCGACGAGCATCTCCGGCAGCTCCACGCGGCGGTATGGGGGAAGTAGTTTACGGGTCATCAAAGGTCCGTTAACAGCCTGGTTACATGGCTTTTCCTATGCCCTGGGTGGGATCTAGTCTTGAGTTGTTGAGCCGCTGATGACCCGAGACGTCAGCGGCTCAACTTCCATTTACGGCCCGGTTTCTCTGGCCCGCCCCTGATCGCGTACTCTTGGGGCGCTTCGGACGCATAGCTCAGTTGGTAGAGCGCCTCCCTTACAAGGAGGATGTCGGGGGTTCGAGTCCCTCTGCGTCCACCACCTTGTTTCGCCAGGTCAGGACCCTGTTTCGTCACCGTCCTCATCCTCTCCGGCCTCCTCGTCGGGCTCAGATGCCCCCAGGATGCCCCCGAGCCGCTTGGCCGAGTCCCAGAGGTTGTCGTCGATCAGGTGGCCATAGAGGTCCATCGTCATGGCTGCTGAGGCGTGCCCCAGGATGCGCTGCAGCACCTTCGGGTCAGCGTCGGCACCCAGCCAGAGTGAGGCGCAGGTGTGGCGGAGATCGTGAACCCGGAGTGTGGGACGACCGATCGTCTTCACAGCCTCGGCCGCCGGGCAAGTTGCCCGACCCGATCGGCCGTTACGACAACTTCGATCCCGTCGAGCCGCTACCGTTCCGCCCCATGGATGCGCTCCTGCTCATCGTCGTCGGCCTCGCGATCGTCGCCGCCATCACCATCGCAGTCGTCGCGCTTGTCGTGTACCTCGTGAAGCGATAACCGAAGCCGTCCGGACTCAGCCATGCCTGCGACCGGGTCCTATCGCCGATGACGAGGGCGGGGGCAGCCGTAGCGGCGTAGGCACTCCAGCCCTCGACGAGTCGACCAGGCGTAGGCTCTCGTACGTCAGGGGCAAGCCCCCGAACCCCCGCCAAGGGGGCCAGGTGCTGGAATGGGTGACGCTCCGCCCCCGCGATACGGACTCCCAGCGATGCCCCCGTGGTGTTCCCAGAGCACTCGAAACGGCCCCGAAGAGCCATGAACATCCATGACGAAAAGCCAGTGGGCGTAAGGGTGGGGGGAGTAGGGCACCGCTTCCCGCATCTGACTTACACGGAGGATGTCGGGGGTTCGAGTCCCTCTGCGTCCACCAACGCCGCCGGTCAGCCCACATCCTGACTCAGCGGTTCTCGTGAGATTTCCGTGCGTTGGCCGCGAGCTCCGCTCCCGCCTCAGTGAGGTCGACGACTGGCTGGCAGATCTCGGTGGAGGCGCCGGGCGCCCGTTCTTGACTCACCTGTCGTTGACGACGTCGGGACGGGCGAGCCATGATCGGTGGATTCGAGGTGTCGACTCGAGGTCCGTCTGACCAGATTGCCGGGAGGTGCCATGGGAGTTCCCGCATTGGCGCGCCTGACGGCGGATCGCGGACGCGCGGTGCTGTCGGAGACCGAGGACGCCGACCAGGTCATCGAGGCGTGCACCGGTGCTCTGCGCCCCCACTCCCTTGCGGTCCGCCAGGGTGGGGCGCAGCTCGCGACGACCCTGACCCACGTCCCGCTGCAGGACGCGTCGGTGAATCTGCTGCGCTACGGGGCCGAGGTCACGGTCAGTTCTGGCGACGGGGTCCTCGACGACTACCTCCTGACCCTCCCGGTCGCTGGCGCGGGCGTCTTCCGTTACGGAGGCGCGGAGGTGCTGGCGACCCCGGGACGCGGTGTCATCATCGGTCCGCACCGGGAGTTCGAGTTCGCGTTCGACGCGGAGTGGGACCAGGTGATCGTGCGTCTCGACCGGGCCCGGGTCGAGTCGGTGGCGGCCGCGCTGACTGGGGAGGTCGGACCGGTCCACTTCGATGTCGCCCTGGCCGAGAGTGTCATCAGCCTCGACGGCTTGCTGGAGTCGGCCGTCAGTCTTGTCGACTCGGCCACGGTCGAGCATCGTCCGCAGCTACTGTGGCAGCTCGAGCAGGTGATCATCGAAACCCTGCTTCTCGCGCAGCCGAACAACCGGACTTCCGCCGATCCAGAGCGTGCCCGGCCGGTGTCGCCGCGCTTGCGGCAGGCGATGGACTTCATGCTCGACAGGCTTGGCGATCCGGTGACCGTCACGGCGGTGGCGGGGGCGAGCGGTATGAGCGTACGTAGCCTTCAGGCTGGCTTCCGGCGTGAGCTCGGGACCACCCCGGTGCAGTGGCTGCGTTCCCAGCGGCTCGAGCGTGCGCACGCCCTGCTGGCCGGCGGCGCTCCCGGGCTGTCGGTGACCGATGTCGCCTACAGCTGCGGTTTCTTCCACCTCGGCGAGTTCGGCACCGCGTTCCGCAGCCGTTACGGCGTCACCCCCTCCGCCGTTCTCGCTGAACGTCGCTGACCAACCTCCTCGCGCAATCCCGAGTGCGCGACGGCGTCTTTCCGATATCGGGTGTGGCCCCGATCACAAGATCGTTGGGGCATGCAGATGTCGCTCCTCCAGCTCGCCAGTCCGGACCGTGAATCGGTCGAAGACCGACTTGCCCGCGTCGACCGTACGGTCCGCGCCGAGCGTGCCTTGCACGACGTCGATCTGCTGGTCCTGCCGGAGATGTGGACAGCCGGCTACTTCTCCTTCGAGCAGTACGCCGAGCGCGCCGAGCCTTTCGAGGGCCCGACTCTCTCCGCAGCTCGAGGCTGGGCCGCTTCGCTCCAGCTGTTCGTGCACCTCGGTAGCTTCGTCGAGGTCGACGCCGAGGGTCGGTTGCACAACACCTCCGTCGTCGTCGCCCCTGACGGCAGGGTCGTTGCTCGATACCGCAAGGTCCACCTGTTCGGCTACGGCTCCCGCGAGTCGGAGCTGCTGACGCCGGGCGATGGCCTCGGCGTCGGCCCGGCAGCGGGTCCCACCACCGGAATCACGACGTGTTACGACCTGCGCTTTCCCGAGCTCTTCCGGTGCCTGGTCGACGAGGGCGCGGAGCAGGTGGTCGTCTGCGCCGCCTGGCCCGCAGCTCGCCTCGAGCATTGGCGCTTGTTCACCTCCGTGCGCGCCGTCGAGCAGCAGGTCAACCTGATCGCCTGCAACGCGGTCGGTGAGCAGCAGGGCGTCGCCCTCGGTGGGCACAGTCGCGTGATCGCGCCAACCGGCGAGGTCCTCGTCGAGGCCGGCGCCGACGAGGGCTTCACGTACGCAGGAATCGACCCCGGCCTGCCGAGCCGGTTCCGCGCTGAGTTTCCCGCCCTGGCCGACCGCCGCTGGCCAGCCACGCCCCGATCAACGCCCACCCAGATGAAGGAGTACGCATGAGCACGACCGCGACGCGCCTCCGGCTCGGCACCACCGACGGTGTCGACGTCGAGATCGCAGCCACCCACCTCGTCGTCGCCGGATACACCGGCCGCGACCAGGAGGCGGTCCGCCACCACATCGACGAGCTCGCCGCGATCGGCGTGCCGGAGCCGGAGACGGTTCCGGCCTTCTACCCGCTCGACGTCGACCGACTGACCACCGCCGGCCACATCGAGGTCGGCGGCGCCGAGACCTCCGGCGAGGTCGAGCCGGTGCTCATTCGGGCCAACGGCACCTACTACCTGACCGTCGGCTCGGACCACACCGACCGAGAGATGGAGACCGTCGGCATCCAGCTCTCGAAGGCCGCCTGCCCCAAGCCGATCGCCTCCACCCTCATCGAGCTCGGTGACCCGCCTGCCCTCGTCGACTGGGACGCCATCGTCGTCCGTAGCTGGGTCGACGGCGACCTCTACCAGGAGGGCACCCTCGCCTCGATGCTCCCGATCACCCAGGTTCTGGCCGAGTGGGACCAGATCGGCGGCAGCGCCGACGTCGCCCTGGTCCTCTTCGGCGGCACCCGGCCGCTGATCGACGGCACCTTCCGCTACGGCCGGGACTGGCGCATGCAGCTCGAGGTCCCCGGCCACGCACCCATCGAACTCACCTACACCGTCTCTGTCAGGAGCAACTGATGCGTACCAGCACCGACTACCTCGCCTCCCTCGACGACGGCCGCCGCGTCATCATCGACGGCAAGCCCGTCGAGCACGTCGCCAGTGACCCGGCCTTCGCGCCGATCGCCAGCACCATCGGCGCCCTGCTCGACCTCGCTGTCGATCCCGCCAACGGGATGCAGGTCCACGACGAAGCGACCGACCGCCCGGTCAACCGCCTCTTCCTCGCGCCCCGCAGCCCCGAGGACCTGCAGTCCTGGCGCGACGCGGCCCAGGTCTGGGCCGACCACACCCACGGCTGGGTGGGACGCTCGCCCGACCATGTCGGCGCCTTCGTGGCCGCGTTCTCGGCCCACCCGGAAGCATTCGCGACCGAGCGTGGTCTGGCCGACAACGTGCTCGCCTTCCACCGCCGCGTCGTCGAGAACGATCTGTACGTTTCGTACGCGATCATCCCGCCGCAGGTCTCGCGGGCCACGACCGCGCACGCCTGGGAGGGCGACTTCATCCAGGTCGGCGTCAAGGAGGAGCGCGAGGACGGCATCGTCGTCCGCGGTGCCCAGATGCTGGCCACCGGTGGCGCGGTCGCCGACGAGATCCTGGTGTCGTGCATCAAGCCCCTTCAGGCCGAGGATGCCGACTTCGCGGTCAGCTTCACGGTCCCGGTCAATGCTGACGGCCTTAGCCTCTACTGCCGCCGTCCCTACGCGCCGGGCGTGACGAGCGAGTACGACTACCCGCTCAGCTCCCGCTTCGACGAGACCGACGCGCTGCTCGTCTTCGATAACGTGTTCATCCCGTGGGAGAACGTCTTCGTCTACAAGGACGTCGTCGGTCTCCGCAAGCAGTTCTTCGAGACCGCAGCTCACGTCCTCGGCAACTTCCAGGCCCAGATCCGGTTCGCCACCAAGCTGAAGTTCCTCGCCGGCATCGCCCGCAAGGTCGCGGCCGTCAACGGCGTCGACAAGTTCCCCGGTGTCGTCGAGAAGCTCGGCGAGCTGGCCAGCCTGGTCTCGGTCGTCGAGTCCGGCGTCAACTCCGCCCAGTTCACAGCGACGACCGATGCGCAAGGCCTGATCCGCCCTGGCGCCCAGGCGCTCTACGGTGCGATGGGTCTCCAGGCTGAGATCCACCCGCGCGTCATCGGCATCCTGCGCGACCTCGTCGGCGGTGGCGTCCTGCAGGTCCCCTCGAGCGTGCACGAGCTCGTCGAGGAGGCCACCCGCGACGACATGGAGCGTTACGTCAGCAGCCCCGGCCTCTCCTCGATCGACCGGGTGAAGCTGTTCAAGCTGGCCTGGGACGCGATCGGCAGCGAGTTCGCCGGCCGTCATCAGCAGTACGAGCTCTTCTACTCCGGCGCCCCCTTCGTCGTGAAGGGCTACGCGTTCCGCAACTTCGACTACGACGGGCCGCTCGCGTCCGTCGAGGAGTTCCTGGCGTCGTACGGCGTCACCGAGCTCGCCGCCATCACCGAGGAGGTCACCGCATGAGCAAGCCCGAGATCGAGTTCACCGCGATCACCGACATCGACTACACCCTGTGCCCGGGGGACAACCCGCTGATCAAGGAGCGGATCCTCGCGACCGACCCCATCGGCGGCACCGCCACCCGCATCCTGCGCTATGAGCCCGGGGCCGACTCCACCGAGCTGGGCGTGCAGAAGCACGAGTTCTGGGAGGAGGTCTACATCATCGAGGGCTCGTTCCACGACCTCTCGTTGGACCGGACCTTCGTGGCGGGCGAGTTCGCCTGCCGCCCACCGGGCATGCCACACGGCCCATGGCGCACCGACGAGGGCGTGACCACCTACGAGGTCCGCTATCACGCCCGGGCCGAGGACTGAGGGAGATGGGGACGATGACCGCATCCCTGGTCGACTCGATGGCGATGCGGCAGACCATGGGGCGCTTCGCCACCGGCGTCGCCGTCATCACGACCGAGCACGACGGCGTCCCGCACGGGATGACCGTTAACTCGCTGACATCGGTCTCGCTCGATCCGCCGCTGCTCCTGGTTTGTTTAAACCACGGAGCCCGCAGCGCGGAGGCGGTCACGTCCGCCGGGCGGTTCGCGGTGAACATCCTCGCGTCGCGACAGCAGCCCATCGCCCTGCGCTTCGCCCAGCGGGGGGAGGACCACTTCGCCGGACTGGGCCTGGAGTACGACGGGCACCGAGTGCCCGTCGTACCGAGCGCGCTGGCCCACCTCGACTGCGACGTCGAACGGGTGGTCGATGCGGGCGATCACACGGTCGTCTTCGGGGCTGTCAGGGGTGTCTGCTCCCGCGAGGGAGATGCCCTCGGGTTCCATGGCGGACGCTTCGCAGACGTCACCCCGCACGGGCACGACCCCGAGCACTGGTTCTTCTAGGCCTACCTGGCCGGAACGAGAAAGGCCCCGGCGGCTGCTGCAACAGCCCCCGAGGCGAGGTCATCGGACACGCACCCTTCAGGAGAGACCCATGTCCCGAACAACCCTCGATCAACATAGCAAGCAGTCTCAGCGAACGTCGCACACCAGCCTTCCGGTCGTCGCCGGCTCGAGCCTCGCCGGCACCGCCGTCGAGTGGTACGACTTCTTCCTCTACGGGACCGCCTCGGCGCTGGTCTTCAACACCCTCTTCTTCCCGGCGTCCGACCCGCTCGTCGGCACGATCCTGGCTTTCGCGACGTACGCCGTGGGCTTCCTGGCGCGTCCGATCGGCGCCATCGTCCTGGGCCACTTCGGCGACCGGCACGGACGCCGCGCGACGCTGATCGCGAGCCTCCTGCTGATGGGAGGATCCACCTTCCTGATCGCGTTCCTGCCGAGCTACGCGACGATCGGGATCGGCGCGCCGATCCTGCTCGTGGTCCTACGCCTGGTGCAGGGCTTCGCGCTGGGCGGCGAGTGGGGTGGCGCCGTACTTCTCGTTTCCGAGCACGGCGACGAGAAGCGGAGGGCGTTCTACGCCTCCTGGCCCAACATCGGCCCGCCCCTCGGCAACCTCGCGGCAGCAGGTGTGCTCCTCGCCCTCAACAGCGCGCTCTCCGAGGCGGACTTCCTGTCGTGGGGCTGGCGGATCGCCTTCGGCCTCTCGGCGCTGCTCGTTCTCATCGGTCTGTGGCTGCGTCTCTACGTCGCCGAGACCCCGCTCTTCGAGCAGGCTCAGAAGCGTGCCGATGCCCAGCCCAAGGGGCTGCCCGTGGGCGTCGTCGTCCGCAAGCACTGGAGGATGGTGCTGCTCGCTGCCGCAACTCGCTTCGGCGAGAACGCCGGCTTCTACATCTACTCGCTGTTCGTGATCACGTACGTCACCAAGATGCTCCACCTCGACCAGTCGACAGCTCTGACGGCCGTGCTGATCGGCCAGGGTGTCGCGGTGGTGGCAATCCCCTTGATCGCGGTGCTGGCGGACCGCATCGGCCGACGCCCGATCTACCTGGCCGCGTCGATGGCGACGATCGTCTGGTCCTTCGTCTTCTTCGGCCTGCTGGACACGAAGAACACTGGCTTGATCGTGCTGGCCGTCACCGGGGGTCTGCTGATCTTCGCCGCCTTCAGCGCGGTGATCGGCGCCTTCTTCTCCGAGCTCTTCCCGACCGAGGTGCGCTACTCAGGAGTCTCGTTGGCCTACAACCTGGCCTCCGTCCTCGCCGGCTCACTCGCTCCGATCATCGCGATCGCGCTGTATCAAAAATTCGGCACCGGTTACGCGATCGCGGCCTACCTCGCCGCGATGGGCGTGGTGTCGCTTGTCGCCTCCCTGATCGCGAAGGAGACCCGGGAGACGGACCTGGCCACCGTCGGGCAGGACTGAACGCGCTCGGGGCTCAGGCTGTCGACGGGCCGACCTCGGCGGCCACGCCGGCCAACATCATCCGGAGACCGCACTCGAAGGCGGCCTCTGCGCGGTGGGCGGCGTCGCGCTGCGAGGCCAGGGCAACGGCGAGACGGGGGACATCGACTCCCTCGGGGATCTCCCACATCACATCGGGTGCCGCGAGGTCGAGCGCGGAGCCGATGACGAAGCTCTCTACCGCCGTCAGCACCTCCATGGCGTGGTCGACAGGGAAGCCGACTTCCTCCAGGAGAATGACCATCCGGTCGTACGCAGCCAGCACCTGCGGCGACCGGATGGTCGTTGTCGTGAGAAGCGGCACGACGCGCGGGTGCGCGGCGAAGACTGCGCGGTAGGAGCGGAAGAAGCCCGAGACGGCGACGTCCCAGGGGCTCTGGTCGAGCGTGGAGGTGTCCATTTCGGCGCTCACCTGCTCGCGCAGCAGTTCGATGACACCCGTGCGGCCATCGACGTGGTGGTACAGCGAGGCGGTCTGCACTCCGAGCCGGCGGGCCAGCTCGGGAAGGGTGAAGTCGCCGGTCTCGTCGACCAGTTCGAGCGCCGTGGCGCCGATCCGGTCGCGGTCCAGCAGCGCCTTGCGGGGGCGTCCGGCGCGCCGCTGAGTGATCTGTGTCACGAGAAACTCTTCCCTTCGGGGCTCAGGAGTCGTACGCTACCGCACAACCTAAATCTAATCGGTTTCGATTAATAAGGAGACCGCCCCATGTCCACCACCACCCACACAACCGGGTCATCGCCCGGCCTCAAGCGCGACGCCCTCGGCACCAGTGATCTCGTCTTCATCGTCGTCTCGGCCGCCGCACCACTGATGGTGATGGTCGGCGTCGCGCCGCTTGCGCTGATGATCGGCGGCATCGGGGCACCGGCCGCGTACGTCTTCGCGGGCGTATCGCTCGCCATCTTCGCCGTCGGCTTCACGACCATGTCGCGGCACATCGACAACGCCGGCGCGTTCTACTCCTACATCGCGGTCGGCCTCGGTCGTACGGCCGGTGTCGTCTCCGCGCTCGTGGCGCTGGTCTCCTACAACGCGCTCCAGATCGGCGTCTACGGTCTCGCCGGCGTCGCCATCCAGAGCACCTTCGCCGAGGTGTTCGGGATAGATCAGCCCTGGTGGGTCTACGCCATCGTCTGCGTGGTCGTCGTCTGGTACGTCGGCTTCCGCAGCGTCGACTTCGGTGCGAAGTTCCTCGCGGTGCTGCTCACCGCGGAGACGGGCCTGCTGCTGGTGCTCGCCATCGCGATCCTCGTCCAAGGTGGCAGCAGCGAGGGGCTCGGCCTCGACTCGTTCGCACCTGACAACGTGTTCGTGCCGCCGATGACCGTCATCCTGCCGACCGCGTTCGCTGCCTTCATGGGCTTCGAGGCCACCGTGATCTACCGTCGCGAGACCCGCGACCCGCGGCGCACCATCCCGCGTGCGACCTACCTCGCCGTCGCGGTCCTCGCGGGCACCTACGCGTTCATCGTGTGGAGCATCGTCCAGGCATTCGGTGCCGCTGGAGCGGTCGAGGCGGCTACCACGAACGGGGTCGGGATGTTCTTCGTCGCCGGCGAAACGTACCTCGGCACCTGGTTCACCACGGCCATGCACCTGCTCATCGCCACCAGTGTGGTCGCGAGCCTGGTTGCCTTCCACAACGCGGTGACCCGCTACGCGCTGGCCATCGCCGCCGAGGGTCTGCTGCCCGCGGTCCTGACGAAAGTGCATCCGAGAACTCGGGCGCCATACGTTGCTGGACTGCTGCAGACCGCGCTGGCGCTGGTCATCGTCGGAGGCTTCGCGATCGCGAACGCCGACCCCTACACGCAGCTGCTGATCTGGGTGAACACCCCCGGAATCTTCGGGATCCTGCTGCTACAGGTCGCCGCCGCGATCTCGGTCGTCGCCTACTTCCGCAAGCGGTCCACAGGCGAAGGGGTCTGGCGCACCGTCATCGCCCCGGTCGTCTCCGCCGGCCTGATGCTGTTCGCGATCGTGCTGTCCGCGAAGAACATCTCCTTCCTGACAGGAACCACCGGTCTGGTGAACCAGGTGCTGCTGCTCACCATCCCCATCACCTGCGTTCTGGGTGTGGTGTGGGCGGTCTGGCTGCGCCGCAACCGCCGCGACGTCTTCGACGGCGTCGCTGCGACGTGCGACAGCACCCCGGAGGTGGCGGCGTCGTGAGTGCCGACCTGCTCCTCGTCGGGGCCACCGTCCGTACCCTCGACCCGGCTCGTCCCGCGGCCCGCGCCGTCGCGATCCGCGGGGATCGGATCGTCGGGCTCGACGACGATGCCCTGGCTTTGCGGAGCGCCACGACCGAGGTCGTCGACCTCGCCGGCGCCACAGTGACGCCCGGCCTTGTCGACGGGCACCTGCATGCCCTGTTCGGGGTGACTGCCTTCGTCGGCGTCGACCTCTCCGGCTGCCGAGACCTCGACGACCTGCGTACCGCGCTCGCGGGCGCATTGCCCGGCAGGGACGGTTGGGTGACGGGCTTCGGCCTCGACCACAACGTCTTCGGTGGTGCCCCGATCACCAACAGGGAGCTGGAGGAGGTGCTCCCGGGAGCCGCGGTCGTGATCGTCCTGTACGACGGCCACTCGTCGCTGGCCAGCGACGAGGCGCTGCGCCGAGCCGGTGTCACCGGCCCCCGCCGGTTCGAGCAGCGTGCCGAGATCGTGTGCGACGACGCGGGGCGGCCGACCGGGCTGCTGCTGGAGCATGCCGCGATGGAGACCGTGCGCGACCTCATCCCACCGATGGAGCAGGCCGAGCTCCACAAGCGGCTCCTCGAGGTGATGGACGGCATGGCGGCTACCGGGCTCACGGGCGGGGTGATGATGGATGCAGAGGGCGGCGCGCTCGACGTGCTCGCCGCTGTCGAGGCGGCCGCCGAGCTGCCGGTTCGGCTGCGGGTGATGCCGTGGTGCATGCCGGAAAGCGACCTCGCGGCTCTCGATGCTCTACAACGGCGCCGTGGCCGGCGCTGGGCCGTGGGCGGCGTGAAGTTCTTCATCGACGGAACCGTCGAGGGCGGCACCGCCTGGCTCGGCCACGCTGACGGCCACGGGCAGGGGGCCGACGCGTTCTGGCGCGACCCGGCGTCCTATACCCGGGCTGTCCGTCACTTCGCCTCCGGCCGGGTCCAGACGGCGACCCACGCCATCGGGGACGCCGGCGTGCGCCACGTCGTCGAGTCCCTGGTCGGTGTGGACACCGGAGGTGTGCGGCACCGGGTGGAGCACCTCGAGACCTTGCCTCTGGAGGACGTACGGCGGGTTGTCGACGCGGGACTCGTCGCCTCGATGCAGCCGTCGCACACCGGCTATGCCAGGGCCGACCACACCGATGAGTGGTCGACCCGCCTGGGCCCCGAGCGGGCCGCGCGCGCCTGGCCCTGCCGGGACGTACGTGACGCCGGCGGCACTCTGGTGCTGGGCTCGGACTGGCCCATCGCGTCGTACGACGCCCGCGAGGTCCTCGCCTTCGCGCAGCTGCGCCGCCGCCCGGGGAGCGGCAACACGCCGATCACGCCCGACCAGGCCGTCACCGGGCTGATGGCACTCGAGGGGATGACCACCCACGCGGCGCTGGCCGACGGCACCGAGGGCACCACCGGAAGCATCGCCGTCGGGCACCGGGCCGACCTCACCGCGTTCGTCGTGGACCCGGTCGAAGCGCCGGCCGACGAGCTCGCGACCGCACCGATCCGGCTCACCGTCTCCGGCGGACGGATCACCCACCGCATGGACGACCGATGACGGAGGTCACTGTCGCCGACTGGCAGACCCATCCGCAGCTGCGCTGGGCCTTCCAGCACATGGATGACCTCTTCCCTGCGGCGGTGATCGCCCGGGGAGAGGGGGCTGCCGCGCCCCTACCGCCATGCGACCTCGACCAGCCCGCCCTCACCGTGCAGGCACAGGACACCGACGCCTGGCTCGTCGTCCACCGCGGGGCGGTAGTGGCCGAGGAGTACGCCGGCACGATGGGCCCAGACACACGACACCTGCTCATGTCCGTAAGCAAGTCGATCGTAGGCCTCGTGGCGGGCATCCTCGTAGGCGACGGCCGACTCGACGTGAACCGGCTCGTCACGTCGTACCTCCCCGACCTCGCCGGTTCCGGCTGGGCCGGCGCGACGGTTCGCCACCTGCTCGACATGCGTGTCGGTATCCACTTCTCGGAGGACTACCTCGACCCGACATCCGAGGTGCGCCGCCTCGACGAGGCGGTCGGGTGGGCCGTACGTGGCCCATCGTCGCCCGCGAACCTGCGCGCGTTCCTGGCCGAGCTGCGCAGCGATCGCCCCCACGGCGGTGCCTTCGCATACAGCAGCGCCATCACCGACGCCGTCGGCCTCGTCTGCGAAGTGGCTGCCGGCGGCGTCCCCATCGCCGACCTGGCCTCGGACCTGATCTGGTCGCGGATCGGAGCCGAGCACGACGCCTTCGTCACAGTCGACAGCGCCGGCACGGCCATGTTCGACGGCGGCATCTGCGCCACGCTGCGCGACCTCGCCCGGTTCGGTGCGCTGATCGCCTCGGGTGGCCGGTCGCTCACGGGGGAGCAGGTCGTGCCTGCTGCGTGGATTGACGACCTGTTCCGCGGTGGGGCCGACTCGGCGACGGCCTTCGCGAACGCCGAACACGACCACGGCCTTCGCGGCGGCAGCTACCGCGGCCAGTTCTGGTCCCCGGCCGCGGGCGGCGACGTCGTGCTGTGCCTGGGCATCCACGGTCAGATGGTCTACGTCGACCGGGCCCGGGACTTCATCGGCGTGAAGCTGTCGAGCTGGCCGCTGCCGATCGACCACGAACGGTCGCAAGCCGACCTCACGGCCTTCCGCGAGATGGCGCAGCGCCTGACATGCTGGGCATGACTAGGAGGCCTGGCGACCTGGATCCTGCTTCGAGGACTGGGGCAGGAGCGTGCGGGCGGCTGTGAACGCGATGAGGGTGATCGCGATGACCATGCTCGCGGTGCCGGTCCAGCCGGCCGCGAAGGCGAGGCCGCCGAGCCAGCCGAAGAGACTGGAGCCTGCGTAGTAGAAGAGTGTGTAGAGCGAGGTGGCCTGCGCGATCCCACTGGTCGCCATCGGGCCCACCCAGCCGGACGCGATCGAGTGCGCGGAGAAGTAGGCGGTCGTGAACAGCAGCAGTCCGATCAGCACCGTGGGCAGTCGGTCGGGGATCGTCAGCGTGGCTCCCGCGACCATGGTCAGCGATGAGGCCAGGAGTACGCGTCTGCGGCCGAAGCGTCCGGCGAGCGTGGCCGCGAGGCGGGCCGAGACGGCGCCGGAGAGGCTGGCCAGGAAGATCACCGCGGTCAGTGCGGGCGGCAGGTCGAACGGCTCCAGCTCGAGTCGGTAGCCGAGGTAGTTGAAGACCGCCACCTGGGCGCCCATCAGGAAGAACGCCTGTGCGTAGAGCGCGAGCTGGCCGGTGTTGGTGAGGTTGGCGACCATCCCTGGCCACACGCCGGCCGGTCGCGGCTGTGCTGTTGCGGGGCTGGGGCGTTCGCGGCGTTCGCGCGACAGGGCGATGACCGCGATGGCAGCGCCGACCGCGCTGACGACTCCGGCCACGAGCGCCGCTACGCGCCAGTCGCTCACATCGGCGATCGGCGCGGCGATCAGCCGTCCGACCAGGCCGCCGACGACCGTGCCGGAGATGTACGTCGCGCCGGCGGCCATCGCGTCGCGTCGGCTGACCTGCTCGGCGAGGTAGGCGAGGGCGAGCGCCGGGGTGCCGCCCAGGGCGATGCCCTGTGCGACGCGGAGGAGGATGAGGAGGGGGAACGAGGTCACGAAGGGAAGGGTCAGCCCGATGGCCGCCGCGGCGACGATGGCGATAGTCATCGCCCTGGCCCGGCCGATCCGGTCGGCGATCCACGACCAGCCGAGCGCGGCGACGGCGAGTCCGATCGTCGCGCCGGAGACGGTCAGGGCGGCCTGCGACGCATCGACCGCGAAGTCGCGGCTGATCGACGGGATCAGCGCCTGGGGGTAGTAGAGCTGCACGAACGTCGTCATCCCGATCGCGACCAGAGCGATCAGCACGCGTCGATGCCCGGGGTCGGTCGGTGCCTGTACGCTCACCCTTATCACGCTAAGGATCCTGAAACCATGCGTCCAATGCATTGGTGATGCATGAATAATGCCGATTCGCATACCATGGCGACGTGGATGCCACCGCACGAAACGTCCTGCCGATGCTCCCGGCCCTCGCCGCCCTGGCCGAGACCGGGCAGACGCTCGCCGCCGCCGATCTTCTGCAGATGCCGCAGCCCACGGTGAGCCGCATGCTCGCGCGCCTCGGTCGCGAGCTCGGCGTGGACGTGGTCGAGCGGCACGGGCGAGGTCTGCGGCTCACCAGGGCGGGGGAGGCGCTGGCGCCGCATGCGGCCGCCGCGGTCGCGGCGGCAACGGCGGGCATCGAGGCGGTGCAGGCCCAGGAGTCAGGTGCCCGCGGACGGATCGCCCTCGCGTTCCAGAGCACCCTCGGTGAGCGGGTCGTGCCGGCGCTGGTCAAGGCGTTCCTCCAGGAGCATCCGGGCACGTCCGTCGACCTGATCCAGACCTCGCGTCCGCGGTGCCTGGAGGCGGTCACCGACGGCACCGCCGAGGTCGCACTGATCTCGCCACTCGAGGAGGCCTCCGGCATGCGCCAGTGGCGGCTGCACACCGAGCCCCTGGTCCTGGTCGTACCGACCGGCCACCGCCTGTCGACACGTGCCCGGGTGAGCTTCGAGGAGGCCGCCGCGGAGACGTTCATCTGCATGAAGCGCGGCTATGGGATGCGTACGCTGCTCGAGGATCTCGCTCAGGCCAGCGGTGTCACGCCCGCGATCGGTTTCGAGGGCGACGACCTCGCCACGCTGCGGGGGCTCGTCTCGGCCGGCCTCGGTGTGAGCCTCGCACCCCGCGACCCGCACGGTGCCGCGGGCTGTGTCGAGGTGCCGTTGACGAACCCGGAGGCCGTACGTCACATCGGTGCCTGCTGGCTCGACCGCCGTCCGTCGACCCTCGCCGCCGCCTTCCAGGACCTGCTCCGGCGCCGGGGTCGGCGACTGACCGAGATCGGCTTGCGGCCCTTGATCGGATGATTCTCCGGCGCCGCGGCATCAGCCATTTGGATGATTCCGGGTTCAGTCCTGCTCGCGATGATCTGCGACGACGCCGCTGGTGGAGTTGTGGGTATGGCAGATTCTCTGGTTCGTACGCGGTCGGGTGCTCGTCCGCATGTCGCAGACAGGTTGACCTCGCGCCGTGGGGCCTGGGTTGCGCTCGGGGTCGCGGTGGTCGTGGTGGGGGTGCTCTTCGGGGCCTTCGCGGGTGCGGAGTCCCCGGCGCGGACCGGGCAGGCGCCGGCGGGCTCGGAGTCGACGCGGATGAGCGAACTGCTGGAGGAGTTCCCGGGAGCGGATCGTGAGTCCGTGCTCGTCGTCGCCTCCCGCGAGGACGAGGGTGCTCTCTCCAGCGGCGATCTCGACGGCCTCGAGCGGCTCGGCGCCCAGGTCGGGGCGCAGCCCGGCTCCGCCGGTCCGATGGTCAGCGAGGACGGGAAGGCTGCGGCCCTCGCCGTGCCGATCACGGTCGGCGCCGACAACGCCGAGACGGCGAAGGTGGTCAAGGCGCTGCGTACCGACATCGCGGCGCAGGCCCCCGACGGGCTCACCCTGCAGGTGACGGGCGGGCCGGCGTTCGGGGCTGACGCGGCGGCCGCGTTCGACGGCGCGGACTTCACGCTGCTGCTGGTGACGATCCTGATCGTGGCGGTGCTGCTGATCATCACCTACCGCTCGCCGGTGCTGTGGCTGATCCCGCTGATCGTGGTCGCCCTCGCCTACGCGCTCGCCGGGCGGGTCACCGCGGCGGCGGGAGCACTGTGGGACTTCGGGTTCGACGCCGGCGTCGTCAGCGTCCTGGTCTTCGGCGCGGGGACCAATTACGCGCTGCTGTTGATCTCGCGATACCGGGAGGAGCTGCAGCGGACCGAGGACGACCGTCTGGCGCTGAGCACCGCCTGGCGGAAGACGGTGCTCGCGATCCTCGCCTCCAACCTGACGGTCGTGCTCGCCCTGCTGACGCTGGTCCTGGCCACGATCCCGATGACCCGGGGTCTGGGTGTCCCGGCGGCGATCGGTCTGCTCATCGCCGTCGTCGCGGTGCTGTTCGTGCTTCCGCCGGCCCTGGCGGTGTGCGGGCGGCGCCTGTTCTGGCCGTTCGTGCCTCGCCCGGGTGAGTCAGGTGAGCAGGGGCGGACATGGCGCGCGGTCGCGTCACGGGTGGTGGCGCGTCCGGTGGTGAGCCTGCTGGGTGGGCTCGTGCTGCTCGCGGTCATGGCCTCCGGCCTGTCCGGTACGTCAGTCGGGCTCGATCAGATCGAGAAGTTCCGGGTGCAGTCCGAGTCGGTTGCCGGTCTCGAGACGCTCTCGGCGCACTTCCCGCCCGGGGAGGCCCAGCCGGTCTACATCGTCACCGCCAGCGCGGCCGCCGCCGAGGTGGCCTCGGTCGCGGGTGAGGTGGAGGGCGTGGTGCGCGCCCAGCCGGCCGGAGTCACCGACGACGGGTCCCTGACGAAGATCATGGTGACCAGCGACTACTCGCCGGGCACCGAGCGGAGTCTCGACCAGATCGCCGACCTGCGGGAAGCGGTCCACCCGATCGCGGATGCTCTCGTCGGCGGTGCGGTCGCGACCGAGCTGGATGCCGCTGAGGGCAGCGAGGACGACCTGCTGCTGATCGCGCCGCTGGTGCTCGCGGTGAGCTTCCTCGTGCTCCTCGTCCTGCTGCGTTCGCTGATCGCGCCCGGCCTGCTGCTCCTGGTGAACCTCGCAAGCGCGGTCGCGGCGATCGGCGCCGGGGCCTGGCTGAGCCGCGTCCTCTTCGATCAGCAGGCGCTCGATCTGCAGGTGCCGATCCTGGCGTTCCTGTTCCTGGTCGCGCTGGGGATCGACTACACGATCTTCCTCGTCCACCGGGCGCGCGCCGAGGCGGCGCAGCTCGGCACTCGAAAGGGCGTGGTGGAGGCGGTCGCCCACACCGGCGGCGTGGTCACCAGCGCGGGCATCGTCCTCGCCGGGGTCTTCGCCGCCCTCGGTGTGCTGCCGCTGGTCACTCTCGGGCAGCTCGGCCTGATCGTCGGTGTGGGCGTGCTGGTGGACACCCTGGTGGTGCGTACGGTGATCGTGCCGGCGATCTTCGCCCTGGTGGGCGACCGCATCTGGTGGCCGGGACGACTGCGGGCCGGGGGAGAATCGAGCACATGAGTGTCGTACACGTGCCGCTGAGGCGGCCCGGCGCCTCACATCCGACCCCCGCCGCCTCGACGGTGCGGGCGATGGAGATCGGGCAGCACGTCATCGCGGTCGTGCTGACGGCGATCGGCGTCAGCAGGGCGATCGGCGACGGAGTGGCGCTTCCGGTCGCGATCATCGCGGGGCTGGCGATCCTGGGGTGGCACACCGCCGGGACGGTCTTGCCGGCCAGGACGAGCTCGCCGCGTCTCCCGGTGTGGTGGCTGCTCGGCTTCGCGCTGATCTGGGTCGCCGCCGTCGCCGTCTCGGACGAGTTCGTCTGGCTCGCGTTCCTGCTGTGGCTGCTCGCCGGCCACCTGCTGCCGCTGCGCTGGGGTCTGGTCTTCGCGGCGGCGATCCTCGTGGTGGTGATCGTCGCCCCGATCCTGCATCGCGGCACCACCAGCTACGCGGACGTCTTCGGGCCGCTCATCGGCGGCATCTTCGCGTTCGGCATCTCCCGCGGATACCTGCAGCTCCTCCGCGACGCCGCCGAGCGAGAACGGCTGGTCACCTCGCTGCGGAAGGCCCAGCAGGAGATGGCCGAGCTGCAGGACGAGCTCCTGCTCGCCCAGCGGCACTCCGGAGCGATCGCCGAACGCACCCGGATCTCGCGAGACATCCACGACACCATCGCCCAGGCGCTCTCCTCGATCCGGCTCCTCACCCACGCCGGAGGCAACCGCACCACGGACCCTGAGTCCTCGCGCACCTTCGCGCAGGTCGAGGCGCTGGCGGGCGACAGCCTCGCGGACGTACGCCGGATCGTCGAGGCCCTGGCGCCGGCCGAGCTCGAGGACGCCGCCCTCGCCTCCGCGCTTCGACGCATGCTCGACCGCACGCACGAGGAGGCCGGGCTGCACGTCGAGCTCCATGTCGACGACACGCTCCCGCTGCTGCGCACCGAGGTCGAGGTCGCGCTGCTCCGTACCGCCCAGTCGGCCCTCTCCAACGTACGTCTCCACGCCGGCGCGACCCGGGTCGTCCTCACGCTGATCGACGACGGTGACTCGGTGCGCATGGACATCAGCGACGACGGCACCGGCTTCGACGTCGCTGCCTGGGAACAGGACGCCGATGCCGGGTCCTCCAGCTATGGCCTGCGGTTCATGCGGGCTCGCCTCCGCGAGCTCGGTGGCGGTCTCGACGTGGAGAGCACGCCCGGTGAGGGCACCGCGGTCTCCGCACATCTCCCGATCCACATCGAGGGGTCACGATGACCACGGTGCTTCTCGTCGACGACCACCCGGTCGTACGCAGTGGGCTGCGCGCCGTGATCGAGGCGGGCGACGCGCTGACGGTGGTCGGCGAGGCCGCCACCGGCGAAGAGGCGATCGTCCTCGCCGGTCACCTCCGTCCCGACGTCGTGCTGTGCGACCTCCGCCTGGGGAGCGGGATCGACGGCATCCGGACCACCATCGCGCTCCGCGCCCTCGACCCGGCCCCGGCCGTGCTGATCCTGACCACCTTCGACCGCGACGCCGAGGTGCTCGGCGCGATCGAGGCGGGTGCGGCCGGCTACCTGCTCAAGGACGTCGACCCCGAGGTCATCGTCCAGGGCATCCACCGCGCGGCTGCCGGCGACATGGTCCTCGCTCCGGACCTGGCCACCCGGGTGCTCAAGGGCATGCGCAGCCCGCTGCCGCGGCTCACCGATCGCGAGATCGAGGTGCTGCGTCACCTCGCCAGGGGCGCGACCAACAAGGAGATCGCGCGCACGCTCTTCGTCACCGAGGCGACCGTGAAGAGTCACCTCGCGCACATCTTCACCAAGCTCGACGTCGACAGCCGCTCCCGTGCCATCCACGTCGCGCAGGAGACCGGCCTGATCTGACGCGCGACCCCTCAGTGCTCGACGAGTCCCGACTGGTAGGCCCACACGGCGGCCTGGAGGCGGGACTTCACGCCGAGCTTGGGCATCATCCGGGCCAGGTGGGACTTGACCGTGGAGACCTCGAGGACGAGCGCCTGGGCGATCTCCTCGTTGGACATGCCCTCGGCGAGGTGGAGAAGGATGTCGAGCTCGCGGGTGGTGAGGACCTCGCTGGCGCGTGCGGCGGTGACGGGCTGCGTACGTCTGCGGGTGACGACCTCGCGGAGGACCCGCCGGGTGAGGGAGGTGTCGAGGGTGCCGTGGCCGGCGGCGACGGAGCGTACGGCGGCGACGATCGCGTCGGGGTCGGCGTCCTTGAGGAGGAAGCCGGAGGCGCCGGCCTCGAGGGCGCCGAAGACGTAGTCGTCGATGTCGAAGGTGGTCAGGACGAGCACCGGGATCGGGTCGGGGACGTCGGGGCCGCAGAGCTCGCGGGTGGCGCTGATACCGTCGCGGCCGGGCATCCGGATGTCCATGCAGACCACGTCGGGCCGCAGCGCGAGCGCCCGCTCGACCGCGGCGGCACCGTCCTCGGCCACCGCGACGACCTCGATGTCGGGCTCGGTCTCCAGCAGCGTACGCAGCCCGGCTCGCACCAGCGGCTGGTCGTCGGCGACCACGACCCGGATCATCCGGCCACCTCCGCGGTTGCGGTGGCGGAGATCCGCAGCCGCGTCTGCCAGCCGCCCTCGGCGGTCGGTCCGGCCTCGAGGGTCGAGTCGGTCAGGTCGGCGCGCTCCTGCATGCCGATCAGGCCGAGGCCACGCCGGCGCGGCGACCGCTCGGGCGGGATGGGCGGCGGCCCGTTGCGCACCGTCACCACCACCTCGGCCGGATCCCGGGCGTCCAGGACCACCTCGCACCGGGCGCCCGGCGCGTGTCGGGCGGCGTTGGCGAGGCACTCCTGCACGGTGCGATAGGCGGAGAGCTGGGCGAGCGGCCCGACGGTCTCGGTGACGGAGCCGGAACCCAGGGTGGACAGCGACACCTCGAGCCCTGCTCGACGGGCCTCCTCGACGAGCGAGGTCAGCTGGGACAGCCGCTCGTGCCCGGTCGTCTCCTCGGCCTGGCCCGGGCTCCGCAGCAGCGTGACCAGCCCCCGCAGCTCGCGCAGCATCGCGGTGCTCTGGGTGCGGACCTGGCGTACGGACTCCTTCGCGCCCGCCGGGTCGGTGTCGATCTGCCGCTCGACCGCGCCGGTCATCACCGCGATGCCGGTCAGGTGGTGGGCGGCGATGTCGTGGAGCTCGCGGGCCATCGCCGTACGCTCCTCCGCGATCGCCGCGGCGATCTGGGCGGACTGCTCGCGGTCGACGGCATCCGCCAGGTCGGTCCGGGCGGACCTCGCGTCGCGGCGTGCGCGCACGGTCGCGGCGAGCAGCGCCGGAGCGGCGATCACGCCCGCACCCTGGACGAGGCCGGCGAGCACCGCGGTGCCCACCGCGAGGCCGATGCTCGTCTGGCTCAGGCAGGTGCCGAGCGCGACCAGCAGCCCGGCCCCGGTCAGCGCCCCGGCGAGCGGCCGGGCTCGACTGGGGAGCGACACCGAGGTCACCGCCGACCACACCGCGACCAGCACGGCCGCCGAGGCGAGGCTGGTGGCGTCGCCCGCACCGCTGACCGCCAAGACGACCGACGCGGCGGCCACGACCAGCAGCACCGTCAACGGCCGCGAGCGCCGCTCGATGAGCACCGCGGCCTGGACGGTGAGCACCACCAGCGCGACCCACCACCCGCCGCTGCCGAGCGCCGGGCTCCCGCCGATCTCGGCGTCGGCGGAGTCGAGGCTCGGCGCGGCCACCAGCAGCGCCGTGGTGACCAGCCAGACCACCACGGGTGGGATCAGTCGCGGCAGCATCCGGGTCGTCTCGTCGCTCACGTCATCATCCTTTACGCAACCGGTCCCGGTCGCCAGCATCTTTCGATGCAACTGCGAAGGTTCGCTCTTTTGCCAGGCGCGACCGGACCGGCCCCGTTCCTAGGTTCAGGTCAGGAAAAGCGACCCCAGCCGAAAGGAACGACCATGACCACGACCCAGCCAGCGATCCAGCCGGTCACCCACCCGGACCAAGGCCTACGAGCATTTGTACGCCGCCACCAGCTCTCGACATTCTTCGTCCTCGCCCTCGCGGCGAGCTGGCTGGCCTGGACACCGTACGTCCTGTCCAACAGCGGCCTTGGCCTCTGGGACCTCACCTTCCCCGGCGGCATGATCGGCGGCCAGCTGCTCGGGATGCTCCCGGGCGCGTACCTCGGCCCGATCGGCAGCGCCGCGCTGGTCACCGGGATCGTCGGCGGCCGGGCCGGCCTGCGGGCCTGGGTGGTCGGGATGTGGCGCTGGCGGGCGAGCTGGCGCTGGTACGCCGGGATCCTGATCGGTGTGCCAGCCACGATCATCATCGCCACCCAGGCCGTCGGTGGGCAGATGGCGGCGCCGTCGCAGGCGTGGCTGTTCGTGCTGGTGGCGTACGTCCCCGGCCTCATCCTGCAGATGATCACCACCGGGCTCGCCGAGGAGCCGGGCTGGCGTGACTTCGCCCTGCCCCGGCTGCAGCGGAAGGTCGGACCGCTCGGCTCCGCGTTCGTGCTCGGCCCGATCTGGGCGCTGTGGCACATGCCGCTCTTCCTGACAGACTGGGCCGGCTGGCCGGACGTGCGCTGGTACGCGCCGCTCGTCTTCGCGGCCTTCTGCGTCACCTTCGGGATCGTGATGACCTGGGTCTTCAACCGCACCGGGCAGAGCCTGCCGCTGGCGATGCTCCTGCACACCAGCGTCAACAACTACGCCTCGGTGGCCTCCACGGAGCTCTTCCCGAGCGTCGACGCCGACCGGTTCCAGCTCGCGGTGCTGCTCGCCGCGGGGATCGGCGCGGCCATCGTCATCGTCGCCACGCGCGGGCGGCTCGGCTACGACGCGCGGCGTTAGTCGGCAGCCACCTCGACCGGCTCCCGGAGGCTCGCGGCCTCCGGGGCGCCGTCCTCTTCCGCAGTGAGCAGGAACCGGAGCCGGGTCAGCACCAGGCCCGCGGTGAGGGTGCCGCCGATCACGACGACCGCCCACAGGTGGCCGAGGCCGCTGCCGATGAGGGAGCCGGCCAGCGCCGGTCCGAGGATCTGGCCGAGGGTCAGGGTGAGGCCGAGGGACGCGTTGTAGCGGCCGCGCAGGTGGTCGGGGGCGATGGTGTTCGCCAGGCCGGTCACGATCGGGGCCCACAGCGTCTCGCCGAGGCCGAAGATCGCGAGGCCGATCACGACGGCGGCCACCGCGCCGGCGACCGGCATCAGGTCAGCGGCCGCGAGCACGGTCCAGGCCAGCGACCACGTCAGCACGGCGCAGGCCAGCGCGGTCGTACGCCGCCACCCGGACGTGAGCCGCAGCAGGATCACCTGCCCGCAGACGATCACGGCGGCGTTGGCGGCGAAGGCCCAACCGAGCGCGGTCGCCGGCACCCCGGCCACGTCGACGGCATAGGCGGTCGCGCCGGCCTCGAGCTGCCCGTAGCCGAAGGTCACCGCGAGCACGCCGCAGCCGACCAGGGCCACCGCCCGCCGGTCGCGGAGCACCTCGCCCCAGGACCCACCGTCCTCGGCCTCGTCCTCGCCGGCCCGAGCGGGGGAGCGGACCAGGAACGCCAGCACCGCGGCGTAGGCCAGATAGGCGACGGCGTCGCACAGGTAGAGCACCTGGAAGGTCTCCGGACGCTCGACGTCGATGAGGAACGCGCTGACCAGGCCACCTACGCCGATGCCCACGTTCAGCCCCAGGAAGGCGAAGCCGTACGCCCGCTCGCGGTCGCTGGCTGGGACCATCCCGGCGAGCAGGGTCGTCGTGCCGGGCCACAGGGGAGAGGCGCCCACGACCACGCCGGCCAGCACCGCCATCGTCGGCACGGTCCCGTCGACGAACCCGAGCGACCCGATCGAGACGGCCTCCACGATCAGCGCGGCGAGCAGGACGGCGCGAGGCCCGAAGCGGTCGAGGAGCGCTCCGACGCCGGGGGCGGCAGCGAGACCGACGACCCCCATCCAGGCGAACATCCAGCCGGCCGTCGACGACCCGAGGTCCTGGACCTGGGCCATGTAGACGTAGAGGAACGGGAGGGTCAGGCCGTTGCCCAGGGAGGCGAAGGCGAAGCCTGCGAGCACGCGAGTGGCCTGGGTGGGGGAGTGCGGCACGGGTGTGATCGTCCTCTCTCTGGCCCACCTGTCTGGCGGGGACGCGTTTAGGGTAGCCTCACTTAGGTTCGCCTAACCTAATCCCCCCGTGTCGAAGGAGACCAGTGAGCGCACCGCACTTGGAGCATCTGTTCCACCCCGACAATGCTCGTGAGTACACCAGCGGGATCACCGAAGCAATCCGGCTGCTCGTCGACCAGCTCGCCACCCTCTCGGGCCCCACCACCGGGATCTCGCCCGAGTCGGCCGCAGGACCGGTCGCCGAGGTCGACCTGGACAACCCCCTCGTAGACGGCGCCGCAGCGCTGGCCGAGGTCAGCAAGCTGTGGCTCCAGGACGCGGTCTGGTTCCACGACCCCTCCTACGCCGCGCACCTCAACTGCCCGGTCGTGATCCCCTCCCTCGTCGGGGAGCTGCTGATCGCGGCCGTCAACACCTCGATGGACACCTTCGACCAGTCCGTCGGCGGTACGTTCATGGAACGTCGTCTCATCGACTGGACCGCCGCCCGAGCGGGTTACCCGGAGGCGACCCGCGACGGCATCTTCACCAGCGGCGGCAGCCAGTCCAACCTGCAGGCGCTGCTCCTGGCCCGTGGTGAGGCGGAGCGCCGCGGCGTACCTCTGGACCGGCTGCGCTTCCTGACCTCCGCGGACAGCCACTTCTCCATCGCCAAGTCGGCCCGCCTGCTCGGCATGGGCGACGCGGCCGCGATCGCGATCCCGACCGACGCCGAGCACCGGATGGACGTCGTCGCTCTGCGCGAGGCGCTCGACGAGTGCGTCGTCGACGGCCTCGTCCCAGCCGCGGTCGTGGCCACCGCCGGCACGACCGACTTCGGCGTCATCGACCCCCTCCACGCCATCGCCGACGCCTGCCAGGACTACAACGTCTGGTTCCACGTCGACGCGGCGTACGGGGGTGGGCTGCTCGCCTCGCCGAAGTATCGCCACCTGCTCGACGGCATCGAGCGGTCGAACTCGATCACGATCGACTACCACAAGACCTGGTTCCAGCCGGTCTCCTCCAGCGCCCTGCTGGTCCGCGACCTGGCGACCCTGCAGCACGCCTCCTGGTACGCCGACTACCTCAACCCGCGAGAGTCGGAGAACCCCAACCAGGTCGACAAGTCCCTGCAGACCACCCGCCGCTTCGACGCGCTCAAGCTGTGGCTGACGCTGCGCACGATGGGCCCCGACCAGATCGGCGCCTACCTGGAGACCGTCATCGACCTGGCGCGCGAGGTCTACGACATCCTCAGCGTGCAGCCCGACATCGAGGTCATCACGCCCTCCCAGCTCTCCACGGTCGTCTTCCGCTACGTCGACCCGCACCTGGACGAAGACGCTCTCGGCGACCTCAACCGCCGCATCCGAGCCGAGATGTGGAGCGGCGGCCGCGGAGTCGTCGCCGCGACCAAGGTCGACGGCCGGCAGTTCCTCAAGCTGACCCTGCTCAACCCCAAGGCCTCCGTGCAGGACGTACTCGACATCATCGAGCAGGTTCGTACGCTCGGCCGTGCCGTTCCGGAGGTCGCCCGATGACCACGCCCACGACTGTGTTCACCGATGCCCGCGTCCACGACCTGATCGGCATCGGCCTCGGCCCGTTCAACCTCGGCCTGGCCGCCCTCGCCGACCCGATCGACGAGCTCGACTGCCTCTTCCTCGAGAGCCGCGACCGGTTCGACTGGCATCCCGGGATGATGCTCGATGAGGCCACTCTGCAGGTCCCGTTCCTCGCCGACCTGGTGACGATGGCCGACCCGACCTCGCGGTTCAGCTTCCTCAACTTCCTCAAGCAGACCGGCCGGATCTACCCGTTCTACATCCGCGAGAACTTCCTGCCCCACCGGCGTGAGTACAACCAGTACTGCCAGTGGGTCGCCGAGCGGCTCGACTCGGTGCGCTTCGGACAGCAGGTCACCTCCGTGGAGCACGACGGCGAGACGTACGTCGTGACCACCGCCTCCGGTGAGACCCACCGGACCAGGCGGCTGGTGCTCGGGACCGGGACGAGCCCGCGGGTTCCCGAGTGTGCGGCCGAGGCCGTGGCCGCGGAGGGGCCGGCGCTGCACAGCGCCGAATACCTGGCCCGCAAGGACGAGCTCGTCGGCCGGCGCAGCATCACCGTCGTCGGCAGCGGCCAGTCGGCCGCCGAGGTCTACCTCGACCTGCTGACCGCCCAGCCCGACCACGACTACCAGCTGGCCTGGCTGACCCGCAGCCCGCGGTTCTTCTCGATGGAGTACACCAAGCTCACCCTCGAGCTGACCTCCCCGGAGTACTCCGCCTACTTCCAGGCGCTCCCCAGCGAGAAGCGCGAGCGGCTGCTGAAGGCGCAGCAGAGCCTCTACAAGGGCATCTCGGGCGACACGATCGACGCGATCCACGAGGCCCTCTACACCCGGTCGGTCACCGAGGCGGCCGAGACCACGCTGCTGACCAACACCGAGGTGCGCGGCGTGACCCGCACCGAGAGCGGCTACCACCTCGCGCTGCACCACGTGGAGCAGGAGGAGGACTACGAGATGGCGACCGAGGCGCTCGTCCTCGCCACCGGCTACCGCGCCGGCATCCCGGACTTCCTGGAGCCCGTCCGCGACCGGCTCCGCCTGGACGAGCAGGGGCGCTACGCCGCCAGCTCGACCTTCTCGGTCGACACCGCCGACCGCGAGATCTGGGTGCAGAACGGCGAGGAGCACACCCACGGCTTCGTCGCCCCCGACCTCGGCATGGGCGCCTACCGCAGCTCGGTGATCCTCGCCGCCATCCTCGGCCGGGAGCCGTACCCGGTCGAGAAGCGGGTCGCCTTCCAGGAGTTCGGCGTCCCCGACCGCTTCAAGATTCAGCCCGGCCAGGGCACGGAGGAGAACCGATGAGGATCACGATCGAGCCGCTCGAGATCGAGGCCAACCTCGGCACCGTCCACTCCTGGGTGACCCACCCGCGCTCGGCGTACTGGATGATGCTGGACGCCACGCTGGAGGACGTCGCCGCGGAGTACGCGCGCATCGCCGGCCACCCGCACCACGACGCCTGGCTGGGCCGGGTCGACGGCGTACCGGCGTTCCTGGTCGAGACCTACGATCCCGCCCACAGCGAGCTCGCCGGGATCACCCACGTGCCCGACCTGGCTCCCGGCGACCTGGGCATGCACGTCCTGGTCGCACCGACGTCCGGCGAACCCGTCTCCGGCTTCACGACCCAGGTCTTCCGGGCGGTCATGCGGCACTGCTTCGCGGACCCCGGCGTGCGTCGTGTGGTGGTCGAGCCGGACGTTCGCAACGAGGCGATCCGCCGCAAGAACACCGAGGCGGGCTTCGTCGAGCTGCGCGAGATCAGCATCGGCGAGAAGACCGCGATGCTCTCGGTCTGCACCCGGGAGATGTACGCCGCCGCCCACCTGCGCCCGGAGAACCTGGGCGTCGCGCACCGCCACCTGGTGGCAAAGGCGATCGCGGAGTTCAGCCACGAGCGGATGATCGCCCCCGTGGCGACCGACACGGGCTGGGAGCTGCAGGGGCCGTCCTCGACCTACACCTTCGCCGCCCGCCGCTTCCAGCTCGAGCACTGGGAGGTCGACCCGGCCTCGATCGTCCGGCGGACCGAAGGTGCGGAGGCCGAGGTCGACGCGCAGGCGTTCGTCGCCGAGTTCGCGCCCGATCTCGGGATCCCGGAGAAGCTGCTGCCGACCTACCTGGAAGAGCTGGCGGCCACCATCGCCTCGGCCTGCTGGAAGCTCGAGCACCAGACGCTGACCGCCGCCGACCTGGTCGACGCCGACCACCAGAGCGTCGAGGGCGCGATGAGCGAGGGCCACCCGGCCTTCGTCGCCAACAACGGCCGGATCGGCTTCGACATCGACGACCACGCCCGCTGGGCGCCGGAGACGAGCAACGACCTGAGCCTGCTGTGGGTCGGCGTCTCCCGGGACCAGTCCCACCTGGCCCTGGGCCGCGGCGAGGACGAGCGGGGGCTCTACGAGGCCGAGCTCGGCGAGGCGACGCTGGCCCGGTTCGCGTCGAAGCTGCGCGGGCTCGGGCTCGACCCGGACGGGTTCCGCTACCTGCCGGTCCACCCGTGGCAGTGGCGCCACAAGCTGGCGGTCACCTTCGCCGCCGACGTCGCCGCGCGCCGGCTGGTGCTGGTCGGCGAGGGTGAGGACGCCCACCGCCCGCAGCAGTCGATCCGGACGTACTTCAACACGAGCCGTCCCGAGCGGCACTACGTCAAGACCGCGCTGTCGATCCAGAACATGGGCTTCATGCGGGGGCTCTCGCCGGCCTACATGGCGGCGACCCCGGTCATCAACGACTGGGTCGCCGACCTGGTGGAGGGCGACGCGGAGCTGAAGGAGCGGGGCTTCGGGGTGCTGCGCGAGCTCGCCTCGATCGGCTGGACCGGTGACATCTTCCACGCCCTGCCGAGCCCGTCGCCCTACCGGAAGATGATCGCCGCGCTGTGGCGGGAGTCGCCGGTGCCGCGGCTCTCCGAGGGGGAGCGGTGCGCGACGATGGCGGCGCTGCTCCACCGCGACGCCTCCGGTGCCTCGTACGTGGCCGAGCTGGTCCGTGCCTCCGGGCTGCCCGCCCGGGAGTGGGTGCGCAGCTACCTCGACGCCTACCTGCGCCCGCTGGTGCACTGCCTGCTGGCGTACGACCTGGCGTTCATGCCGCACGGCGAGAACCTCGTCATGGTGCTGCGCGACCACGTGCCGGTGCGGATGTTCATGAAGGACATCGGCGAGGAGGTGGCGGTGATGGGTGATCTGCCGCTGCCGAACGAGGTCTCCCGGATCCGCGGGCAGTTCCCCGACGACGTCAAGGCGCTGGCCGTCCACACCGACATCTTCGACGGGGTGCTGCGCTACGTCGCCGCGATCCTCGATGATGAGGGAGTGCTGCCGGAGACAGAGTTCTGGGCCGAGACGCGAGCCTGCATCGTCGACCACGCCGCCGACCACCCCGAGCTGGCCGACGCCGTCGCGCGGTACGACTTCCTCCGCCCGCGCTTCCGCCACTCGTGCCTCAACCGACTCCAGCTGCGCAACACGCTGCAGATGGTCGACATCACCGACCAGGCCGAGTCGCTCATGTTCGCCGGCACGCTGGCCAACCCGATCGCATGAGCGAGCGCGAGCGAGCGAGTCATGGAGTCAACATGCCGCCGCGTCCGTACTCTGGCGCTTGCGCTACGGATGTGGCGGCATGAGCGTTCTCCTGCGGGAAGAGTGGGGCATCCCGCATGTGCGGGGTGCCTCGCTCGCCGAGGTGGCCCGGCTGCAGGGCTGGGCCACCGCGCGGGACCGCGCGTGGCAGCTCGAGATCGAGCGGCTGCGCGGCGAGGGCCGCACCGCCGAGCTGCTCGGCCCGGCCGGGCTCGAGTGGGACGTCTTCGCCCGCCGTGCCCGGCTGGCGGCGGTGGCGAAAGCGGCCTACGAGCGGCTCGACGAGGAGACACAGGGGTTCCTGACGGCGTACGTTGAGGGGGTCCGCTCCGGTCTGGAGGGGGCCTCCTCGCCGGAGCTCGAAGAGTTCGGCCGAGCGCCGGGGACGTGGCAGCCGTGGACGCCGCTGGCGGTGTTCTGGGTGCAGCAGATCCTCTTCGGGTCGTTCCCCTCCAAGCTCTTCGGCGCCCGAGCGGCGCGCGTGCTCGGGACCGACGCCGAGCTGTTCCGCACCGAAGGGTTGACCGGGGGACTGTCCGGCGGTTCCAACGCGTACGCCGTCGGCGGCGGCCGCACCCGATCCGGCGCGCCGATCGTGGCCGGTGACCCGCACCGGGTCTTCGAGGCGCCCAACGTCTACCTCCAGGTGCGCCTGGCCTGCACCGACCCCGACGACGCCTTCGACGTGGTCGGGATGACTTTCCCCGGCGTACCCGGCGTGCAGCACTTCGCGCACGCCGGCCAGGTCGCGTGGGGCATTACCAACGCGATGGCCGACTACCAGGATCTCTACCGCGTCGACCTGCGCTCGGACGGCGATGTGGTGCGGCGGAGCGTGGAGACCGTGCTCGTCCGCGACCAGGAGCCGGTCGAGGTCGAGGTGCTGGAGACCGACCGCGGACCGGTGGTCCTCGGCGGTCTCGACGAGGGCTGGGGACAGGTGCTGCGCACACCCGGCCACGAGCTCGGTGACCTCGGCTTCGGGGCGCTGCTGCCACTGCTGCGGGCCCGTTCGGCCGCCGATGTCGAGGCTGCGGTGGAGCACTGGGTCGAGCCGGTCAACAACTGGGTGATCGCCGACGTGACGGGCGACGTCGTCCACACCGTCGGCGGCCGGGTGCCGCGGCGCGACGACGCGGGGGAGTGGACCGGCTGGGTCGACCCGCTGCCGCGGCGTACGGCGTCGGCCGATGGTTCCGTCGTGACCGCCAACGACCGGTGCATGCCGGAGTTCGACGTGCTCGCGACCGGTTTCGCGCCGCCGTTCCGGGCGCACCGGATCGGCCAGCTCCTCGATGAAGCCGGCCCCCTCGACGCCGAGCAGGCGGTGGCGGTGCTCGCCGACACCACCCAGACCGCGGGCGCGCCGCTGCTCGCGCTGGTCCCGGCCGAGCTGCGCCCCCAGGCACTGGCCGAGTGGGACGGCGCTATGGACGGCTCGCCGGGCGCGGCCTGGTACGCCGCGCTGCGAGACGAGGTCGTAGACCGGATCTGCGCGGCACCGGTGCTCGCGCCGCTGCGGGAGCCGTCGGAGCACGGGCCCCTCTACGAGCCGTGGTTCAGCCTGTCCGCGCGAGTGGCGGGCGCGCTGCACATCATCCTGGCCGCGGAGAAGCCCTTCGGCTTGGATCCGCGAGCGCTCGTCGCTGACGCGGCGAAGGCCGTACGCGACGCCGACCGCGAGCCGGCGCCCTGGCCGGACGAACACCGCTTCTGGCCGCTGCACGCGCTGGAGCAGTTCGATCTACCGCACACCCGGACCGCCCCCGCCACCCCACTGCCCGGCGACACCGACACGGTCCGCTGCAACGCCTGGATCCCGGGCACCACCGTGACCGTCCGGGGCTCGGTGGCGCGCTACGCCTGGGACCTGGCCGACCGCGACAACAGCCGTTGGGTCGTACCCCTCGGTGTCAGCGGTTCCCCGGACAGCCCCCACCACACCGACCAGCACGACGCCTGGGCCAGGGGAGGCGCGGTCCGCGTCGTCACCGACTGGTCCCTGCTCACCGAGGAGAAGACATGCCCCTGACCGTACTAGATCTGGCTGGCCCAGCCCTGACCATTCGTGACCTGAAGCCGTCGGCCGACATCGATCTGCTGTGCGGCTGGCTTCACGACGATCGGGCCCAGTTCTGGGGCATGGTCGAGAAGCCGCGGGAGGAGATCGAGGAGATCTACACCTGGCTGCAGGAGCAGCCCCACCTGGCTGCGTACATCGTCGAGCTCGACGGCGAGCCGGTCGCGCTCTTCCAGACCTGGGACCCCGAGGTCGACGAGCTCGGCACCTTCTATGACCGCCGCCCCGGCGACATCGGCGCCCACCTCTTCCTGGCCGACACTCCCACCCGCAAGGGCTGGACGGAGACCGTTCTCGACTTCTTCATCGAGGAGGTCATCTCCAAGTCCGGCGCCCGCCGCATCGTCGTCGAGCCCGACGCCTCCAACGAGGCCTCCCTCGCCAGGCTCGACGACTACGGTTTCAAACGCGGCCCTGTCGTTCAGCTCCCGCACAAGGTCGCCCAGTACGCCTTCCTAGACCTGCCCTGACTCATGCGAGCTTCGAGGCGACCTCGTTGAGGTTGGCGCGGAGCTTGGCGCGGTACGCGTCGTGCTGCTCGGGCAGCCGTGCGTCGCAGAAGGCCGCCAGGTCGGTCCCGGTGACCTCGATGACCGAACGCCCCGCAGCGGCCTCGGTCTCGAAGAGATCAAGAATCTCGCGCAGGACCTCGACGATGTCCATCCCGTCGCCGGCGGTGAAGCGCCACATGTAGCTCTTCATCTCCGAGTAGACGGTGCGGTAGTCAGCGGGCAGCTCAGCAGCGCGGGCTTCCATGCGCTTCCAGTCCTTCTTGTCACCTACGAGGCGGCTGAGGAGGTTGTTCACGGTGATGCTCCCTTGTGATCGGTTGGTGTGTGTTTCCCGGCTCCCTTGTTTGGGGCCGTGAAAGAAGCGTGCAGCCCTGACGTAGCGTCAAGGTCAAGCACCGATCTGAAGAAAGTTCTCGAGAGCCCTGGACCTCAGGCCGCGAGGGTGTGGTCGAGGAGTACGTCGCGCAGCCCGAACTCAGCCCGGGACAGTGGCGGTGGATCCGGTGCCCAGGTATCGGGCGGCGGGCTGACATACGTATGGCCCGTTGGTGTGATCGTGATGATGCTGCCGTCGGGTCCTGGTCTGGCTCGCCAGCCGAGAGCTTCCTTGGCCTGATTGCACCTTTCGCACAGTCCTTGCAGGTTCTCGGCGCTGGTTTCGCCGTCGTCTGCGTGGGGCTCGACGTGGTCGATGTTGCGGATCGGGGCGTCGCAGCCGTTGGTCCGGCAGATGCCCCCGTCGCGGGTGGTGATGAACTCCGCCAGCCCCTCGGGGGCCTTCCGCGAGTGTGACTCCATCGCCACCAGGTGACCAGCGGGGTCGGTGAAGAGTCGCCGTACGAAGACCTCGGCGTCGGCGAGCGCGTCACGGGCCCAGGCCGCTGGGACGGGGCCGTAGCCCTTGACCATGGCGGGCTGATCGGCGTCGTTGGCGAGGGAGTCGGCGGTCATGACGATCTTGACCTCGATCCGAGGCTTGCTACCAGCCTCACGGCGGCCGGTGACTCGGTCAACGAGGGTGTCGGCCATGACCTGGCCCCGGGTGCGCTCATCGCCTGCGGCCGCAGCGGTTTTCGCGGCCTGATCGAGCGCGGCGAAGACGGCGACGCCGTCCTTGACCGGCAGCAGGGATCCGAGCCAGGTCATCGTGTCGGGTGCCGGGCGGAGGCTGACCCGGCGGTCCTTCTCGGCGTTGGCGGCACGGGCGACGACGGATTCTTGGTCGAGGGTGATGGCAAGCTTCTTGGCGGCGTTCTCGAGCTGCCGCAGCCCCATCGACACCGCCTTCGCCAGCTCACCGCCCGGCCCAGTGGCACAGAGTTCGAAGTCGATGACCCGACGATCCTCCAAGGACAAGCAGGCGGTCTCGCGGGCGAGGATGGTGGCCTGCCATTGCGAGAACAGCCCGGCCTTCATCAGAGCGAAGGTGTGCGGCATCTCGGCGATCAGGATCTTCGCCAGCCCGAGCAGCTTGGCGCCTCTCTCGGGCGAGACCCGCCGCGCCAACGCGATCTGAGAGGCAACCCCTTCGCCAAGTTTGCGGGCCGGAACCCCGGCCTCAGTCTGGCGTGCCCGGACCGCTTCCTCAACACGTACCGCCGCTTCGGCCTGAACCGCCTCAGCAGTGCACTTGACCTCTTCGAGGCGCGCGATCCAGTCGACCAACTCACCCTCGGACGCACCCGCAGGCGGCCCAGCGAGGAGGCGTTCGATGGTCTCGTACATGAGCCTTATTATATGCGACAGAGCACCACGAAACGACCCATTTAAGCAGGTCAAACCACGTTACGCAGTCAGCGAACACGACACCTGAGCACCGCGCCACTCTCTCGCCGCCGCCCCGTTATAGGCGAAATCTTTCTCGATCGTGTGTCGAGTCAAGGATGGCCGAAGGCCACCGCGCAGCGGCGGGCGAAGCCCGTCCTTGACGCGGCGCACGATCGAGAAACAATCAAAGCAAGGGTCGGCGGCGAACCCCAGAAACGAAGAACAGTCGCTAAGCGAGGTTTCCCGCAGAAGAGAACCGTGTTGGTCTCGACACGCCGCCGCCTAGCGGCTCCAGCGGCTCGACCAGCGGGGAAGTCAGTCCGCAACCATCTCAACAAGCCGCCCCATAGCCCCGAGCTCAGCATCATGAACCCCCTGATCAGGAACGATGACAAGCGACCAAAGCCGATTGTCAACAGCAACATTCCCGACAACGAGATCCCCGTCATCGTGCGACTCAATACACACGAACGCCCGAGATCCGACCTCAACAGGCGCAGGAGAAGAGATGCAGTCGTCCCGACTAGCCGAGAGCCCAGCAGAGACAGAGGTGTCAACCAAGGTTGTCACGAAGATCGCGCCCCGGTCGCTGGTGTAGGTGCAGACGTCCTCGTCGGCGGTATGCGACCAGGTGCCGGGGATGGCACTGGCGACCTGACCGGGCTCGAAGAGGCACGGTCCGGAGGCTTCGACGCGGGAGGAGGTCGAGGGGCTCGGACCAGGGCTGCCGGAGGTGGGCTCCCCGGAGCCGCAGCCGGCGAGAGCGGTCGCCGAGAGGACGGCTGCGATGCTCAGCAGCTTCCTCGACACGTACGTCTCCTCGGGTTTGCGGGGGTTCCACGCAGTTTCTCAGGTCGAGCGCGGAAAAGGAGTCACGGGGGTTGCCTCGACGGGGCACAATCGCATCCGTGACCTCTGACCTGGCGCAGGGAAACCATCATCACGACGCCTCCATTCGGGAGCGGCTCGCGGGGCAGCATGTGCTGCTCACGGGAGTGACCGGGTTTGTCGGCGAGGCGCTGCTGCATCTGATGCTGACCGAGGTGCCGGACGTACGTCTCAGCGTCCTGGTCCGGCCGAAGGGGTCGACGTCGGGGGCTGACCGGATCGCGAAGATGCTGACCAAGCCGATCTTCGAGGCTGTCTCGGATGCGCAGGTGAACGTCGTGGAGGGCGATCTCTCCGCTCCGCCGGCGCTGCCGGACGACCTCGACGCCGTCGTGCACTCCGCGGGCGATGTCTCCTTCGACCCGCCGGTCGACGAAGGCTTCGTGACCAACGTCGTCGGCGTCCGCGAGCTGCTCAAGCGGGTCCAGGAGACCGGGCGGGACATCCATTACCTGCACGTCTCGACCGCGTACGTCTCCGGGCGGCGCCGTGGGCACATCCCCGAGGGGCCCGTCGACCACTCCGTCGACGTCGACGCCGAGCTCGCCTGGGGGCTGGCGCAGCGCGCGGCCGTCGAGGAGCGCTCGCGCGGCGTCGAGGTGATCTCCAAGCTGCGCAAGCAGGCCGAGCGAGAGCATGGTCGTGCCGGGCTGATGACCGCCGCCGCTGCCGCCGAGGAGGCGCGCAAGAAGTGGGTGAAGGACGAGCTCGTACGCCTCGGCACCGAGCGGGCGCGGTCGCTGGGCTGGACCGATGCCTACACCTTCACCAAGGCGCTGGGCGAGCGGGTCGTCGAGGCCCACGCCGCAGCAGGGAACCGGGCCACGATCTATCGCCCCGCGATCATCGAGTCGGCTGTCTCCCGCCCCTATCCGGGCTGGATCGAGGGCTTCAAGATGGCCGAGCCGCTGATCCTCGCCTACGGCCGCGGCGAGCTGCCGCTCTTCCCGGCCGCCGCGGACACCCCCGTCGACATCGTGCCCGTCGACCACGTCGTCGCCTCGATCGTGGCCTGCCTGGCCCACCCGCCCAAGCACGGGGATCCGGCCTATTTCCATCTCGCCTCCGGCGACCGCAACCCGGTGACCTTCGGGATGCTCTACGAGACCGTGCGGGCCTACTTCTCGAAGGAGCCGTTCGCAGCCGGTGACCGAGGCGCGGCGCGGCTCCCGGAGTGGACCTTCCCAGGCGGCGCCTCGGTCGAGCGGATGATGGTGACCGGCGAGAGGGTGCACAAGATCGCCGACACCCTGCTCGGTCTTGCCCCGCGCGGCGACCGCACCCGCGGATGGGCGCGCGACCTCGACCGCCAGGGCCGACGGCTGCAGTTCCTGCGGCGCTACCTGGACCTCTACAAGGAGTACGCCCAGGCCGACCTCCGCTTCGTCGACGAAAACACGCTCGCGCTCTACCGGTCGCTGTCGCCGGCCGACCAGCAGACCTTCGCCTTCGACACCGGCGTGATCGACTGGCACGAATACCTCTACGACATCCACGTGCCGTCGGTGACCAAGCCGGTCCGTGAGCTCGACGAGCTGCGCAAGCTGCGGAAGAGGCCGGACTCCGGCCGGCTGCCCCAGCTCAAGGACGGGCGGGTCGCGGCCTTCTTCGACCTCGACGGCACGCTGATGTCCTCCAACGTGATCGAGACCTACCTGTGGCTGCGGCTCGGTGAGCTCTCCGGCACCAAGAAGGCGGCCGAGATCGCCCGGATGGCGAGCAAGGTGCCCGGCTACGTGTGGGCGGACCGCACCGAGCGCGGCACGCTGCTGCGTACGGTCTACAAGGAGTACGCCGGCGCCCGGCTCTCCGAGCTGGACGAGATCGTCGACGAGCACCTGACCACGCACATCCTCGGGCGGCTGGCCCCGGACGCGGTCCGGCGGATCCGGGAGCACCGGGCCGCGGGGCACGTGACGGTCCTGGTCACCGGCGCGATCCGGCCGCTGACCAGGCCGCTGATGCCGCTGTTCGACCACATCGAGGCGGCCGACCTGGCCGTCGACGATCGTGGGTTCTGCACCGGCCACATGGCCGCGTCGCCGCTGGTCGGGGAGTCGCGCGGGGCGTTCGTCCGCGAATGGTCACGCCGCGAGGGCATCTCGCCGGCCGACTGCTTCGCCTACGCCGACTCCCACTCCGACCTCCCGCTGCTCGCGGCGGTAGGGCACCCGGTGGCGGTCCGGCCCGACGTACCTCTGTTCCGGCACGCCAAGAAGTCGCACTGGACGATCGTCGACTGGGAGTCGCCGGGCCACGCGAGCCGGACCCTCGACCCGGCCGGGCTGCACCGATGAGGAGGGGCTGAATGCTCGCGCTCGAGATGTATCGCAGCGTCGCCAAGACGGCGCTGGGGAAGGTCGCCGGCGGGCGGCTGCCGCTCCTGCTGACCGGGGCGGCGGCGCCGCTGCGGATGGTGACGCTCGACCCGCCGCGGGTCGAGCACGAGGGATGGGCGCGGCTGCGGGTCTCGCTCTCCGGCATCTGCGGCTCCGACCTGGGGATGCTGTCCGGGAAGACGAGCCTCTACTTCCAGCCGCTGGTGAGCCTGCCGTTCGTGCCCGGCCACGAGATCGTGGGCGAGCTGCTCGACTCCTGCGGCGACCTGGCGGCCGGGACCCGTGTGGTCGTCGACCCGGTCCTGACCTGCGCGGCGCGTGGGCTGGAGGCGTGCGAGGCGTGTGCGCGGGGCGAGACCAACCGGTGCTCCCGGATCACCGTCGGCGACATCTCGTCGGGGCTGCAGACCGGCTTCTGCCACGACACCGGCGGCGGCTGGTCGCAGCAGCTCTCGGTGCACCGCTCCCAGCTCCACGTGGTGCCGGAGGGCTACTCCGACGAGCAGGCGCTGCTCGCCGAGCCGGTCGCCTGTGCAGTGCACACGGCGCGAAGGGCCGCGGTCAAGCCCGGTGACCGGGTGCTCGTCTCGGGTGCCGGCGCGGTCGGGCTGCTGGCCACGCTGGCCCTGCGCGAGCTCACCGACGCCGGCGAGATCCTGGTCGTCGCCAAGCACGCTCATCAGCGCGAGCTGGCGCTGGAGTTCGGTGCCACCGAGGTCGTCGCGCCGTCGGAGACGCTGCGCCGGATCAGGCGCGCGACCAGCGCGTTCATGCTCGAGCCGGAGATGCTCTCCTCGCCCTACCTGCTCGGCGGCGTGGACGTCACCGTCGACGCGGTCGGCTCGAAGGAGTCGCTGCAGACCTGCCTGCACGCCACCCGCGCGGGTGGCCGGGTGGTGCTCTCCGGGATGCCCGCCTCCGCCGATCTGTCCGCGGCCTGGTTCCGGGAGCTCGAGGTGGTCGGGACGTACGCCTCCTCGCGTGGCTCCGGCGACTTCGCCACCGCCCTCGACCTGGTCGGCCACGACGCCATGTGCCGCCTGGCCAAGACCGTCGCGCCCTACCCGCTCCACCGCTGGCGCGAGGCCCTCGACCATGCCCATTCAGCCGGTCGGCTCGGCACCGTCAAGGTGGCGTTCGACCCCAGACGTACGTCTTGAAGAAGGAGAGTCATCGATGACACGGCCAGGTTTCGTGCTGGAGGTCGACGACCGTACGCCGCCCCTGCTCGTCCACGAGGGGCTCGGGTTCCGGCTGGAGGAGTTCCCGCAGGGCACCCGGGTGGTCTACCCGCCCGAGTCGCTGCCGACGGTGCCCGACGTGGAAGCCGCGATCCGGGAGTCGCTGGAGAACCCGGTCGACTCCGAGCCGCTGCGGGAGCTGATGTTCCCGGGGATGCGGCTGACGATCGCCTTCGACGACCTCTCGCTGCCGCTGCCGACCATGAAGGCACCCGACATCAGGGGCCGAATCATCGAGCAGGTGCTCACGATCGCGGCCGAGAAGGGCGTCGACGACGTCGAGATCATCGCCGCACTGGCCCTGCACCGCCGGATGACCGACGCGGAGATGAAGCACATCGTCGGCGAGCGCGTCTTCCGCAGCTTCGCGCCGCAGGGCTTGCTCTACAACCACGACGCCGAGGACCGCGCCAACCTCGAGCACATGGGCGTCACCGAGAAGGGCGAGGACGTCGAGATCAACAAGCGGGCGGCCACCTCCGACCTGCTGATCTACGTCAACGTCAACCTCGTCGCGATGGACGGCGGCCACAAGTCGGTCGGCATCGGGCTGGCCTCCTACAAGTCGATCAAGCACCACCACAACGCCAAGACGATGGTGCACTCGCGCTCGTTCATGGACCACAAGCACTCCGAGATGCACTCCTCCGCCTGGCGGATGGGCCGGCTGATCGGCGAGCACGTCAAGGTCTTCCAGATCGAGACGACGCTCGACAACGAGGTGTTCGGGAAGCCGTACGACACGCTGCTCAAGCGCGAGTGGGAGTGGTCGCTGCGCGACCAGGCGACGGTGCTCGGCCTGCGCCGCGGGCTGGCCGTCGCGCCGCAGAAGATGCGCCACAAGATGTTCCACGACCTGCGTTCCAACTACGGTCTGACCGGGATCACCGCCGGCGCCGTCGAGCCGGTGCACGAGCTGACCGTGCAGCGCGTCCACCAGCAGCAGCGGGTCAAGGTCGAAGGACAGTCCGACGTGATGGTGATGGGGGTGCCCTATCTCGGCCCCTACAACGTCAACTCGACCATGAACCCGATCCTGGCCGCCTGCATGGGTCTGGGCTACTACTTCAACTCCTACCTGCGGCAGCCGGTCGTGCGCGAGGGTGGGGTCGCGATCCTCTACCACCCGCTCGACGAGGGCTTCAACACCCTCACGCACCCCTCCTACGTCGACTTCTACGAGGAGGTGCTGGCCGACACGAACGACCCGGCGCTGATCGGGCCGAAGTTCGAGGAGCAGTTCGCCACGGACCCCTGGTACGTCCACCTCTACCGCACCTCGAACGCCTACCACGGCGTCCACCCGTTCTACATGTGGTACTGGATCGCGCACGCCCTCGACCACCTCGGCGACGTCATCTGGGTCGGCGGGAACCCCAAGGCCGCGGCGCGGATGGGCTTCCGATCGGCGTCGACCCTGCGGGACGCTCTCGAGATGGCGAGCTCGACCGTCGGCCCGTCGCCGTCGATCACCTACCTGCGCAACCCTCCGCACCTGCTGGCGGACGTCCGATGAGCGCCATCACCGCTGGTCGAGCCGCCGGAGCCGCTAGGCGGAGGCGTGTCGAGACCAACACAGTCGATTCGAGCGCGGACGGGACCGTGTTGGTCTCGACACGGATTCGTTCGTTCCTCACGAATCCGGCTCGACCAGCAGTGACAGGGTGGTCCGCATGAGTGGCTTCTGGAAAGAGACGATGCGCGACGTACGGCTCTTTCAGCGGGGCTGGCGGTGGGGTCACCGGGCGCAGGTGCCGCGGTCGGCGGAGCCGTTCGTGCCGCCGGCGACGACGACGGTCTTCGACAACGAGTGGTCGCGCAAGCCGCCCGCGCGAGCGGTCAGGGAGGTCGCGCAGGCCGGGCTGGAGGCGGTCTTCCGGTCGCAGGTGAAGACCCAGGTCGAGGGGCTCGACGTGCTCGAGAGGCTCGACGGACCGGTGATCTTCGTGTCCAACCACGCCTCCCACCTGGACACTCCGCTGATCCTGCTGAGCCTTCCGGACCAGTGGCGGCGGCGTACGGCGGTGGCGGCCGCGGCCGACTACTTCTTCGACACCTGGTGGCGGGCGGTGGGCTCCTCGCTGGTCTTCAACACGCTGCCGATCGACCGTCGCGGGGGCGCGCTCGCGAACGCGCCCGGGGAGGTGCTCGCCGACGGCTGGTCGCTGGTCGTCTTCCCGGAGGGCACCCGGTCCAAGGACGGCACCGTCGGCCGGTTCCGGTCCGGCGCCGCCTACCTGGCCATCGAGTACGGCGTCCCCGTCGTCCCGATCGCCCACCGCGGCACCTACGCCGCGATGCCGCGCGGGGTGAACTGGCCCGGGAAGGACAAGGCCGGTGGCCGCCGCCAGTTGACCGTACGCTTCGGGGAGCCGCTCCGCCCGGTAGAGGGTGAGTCGATCCGCGAGTTCGCGCCCCGGATCCGAACGGCGGTGGCGAGGCTGCTGGATGAGGACGCCACGGACTGGTACGCCTCGATGCGCCGTGCCGCCGAGGACCGCACCCCCGACCCCGCCGGCGACGAGATCGCCGAGTGGCGCAAGGTCTGGGCGGCCACGGAGTCACCCGACACCGAGCCGGACCGGATCAGGGCCTGGCGGCGCTGATCCGGTGTTGCTGAGTCGGGTCAGGCCCAGCGCAGCAGCGCGGCGACGGGTGCGTCGCCGAGCACGCTGGCGGGCAGGACGCACACCTCCGCGTCGGTGAGGACCGCGGCGGCGATGAGCGCCTCGCTGGCCGGGACCGGACCGGAGACCGGGGCCTCGCCGAAGGTGAGGCCGGGATGGTCCGCCGGATCGAGGGTGTGCTCGGCCAGGGCGCCGGGGTCGATCAGCAGGGTCTCGACGCGGCCGGTGACGAAGGCGTCGGCGACGTCGCGTACGCCGGTGGCCGCGCGCTCGCCCTTGCCCCAGGCCTCCTCGAGCCGTCCGACCAGCGCCGTGCGGCGGCGTACGACCTGGTCCAGCAGCGCGGTGCGGATCGCCTCGTCGCGAGCGTGGTCCCCACCGTCCTCGGCGCGCTGGCCGCTCGACAGCTCGACCACCTCGGCGCGAAGGCCGGCGAGACCCTCGCGCAGCCTGCCCACCGTGGTCGGGTCTCCGCCGACGAGCACGAGCTCGTGGCCATGGTCGCGGACCAGTCTCGTCACCTCCTCGGCGACCTTGTCGGCGTTGTGGCGCCAGACGTTGTCGGTGGTCTGCTGCATACGGAAGGCCGCCCAGCCGACGTTGTCCTGGACCTTGTGGACGTGCTCGAGCTCGTCGCCCTCCACGGTGGTCGTGCTCGTGGGCTGCGGCAGTCCGGAGTCCCACAGCGAGATGTCGCCACCCGTGTGGTCGGCCAGGACCAGCACGAACGGCATCGAGGCCTCGCGCGCGGCGATCCAGGAGCCGAGGTCGGGCAGCGCGTCCCAGGTCGCGACCGGGTTCGGGACCTCGGCGACGGCGACCTCGTCGTAGGCGATCCCCTCGGGCGTCGCGACGACGACCCGCGCGAGCGGGGCCGGCTGGCGTACGTTCGCCTCCAGCCGGTCGGAGACCTGGGCGACGACGCCCGGGGGAGCGCCCTGGGCGGAGAGCTGCTCGCAGACGGCTCGCACCCGGAGCTCCTTGGCGTGGGCCGCGTTCTCCGAGTCCTGGCTGACATCGGCCAGCACGGTGGCGTACGGCCCGGGTCGGGTCAACAGGTTGGTGAATCCAGCGGTGTCCATATCGGTGTGGTACCCACCGACGGGGACTGGCAAACGGGGGCTGGCAGACGGGTCGGATCAACCGGCCTTGCAGGTGACCTCGGTGACGTGCCACTCCTCGTCCTTGCCCTCGCCGGAGCGGGTGACGACGAGGGTGAACACGGACTGGCCGCCGTCGGGGGTCAGCTCCACCGTGGCGCCCGTCTCGGTGAGGTCGGTGGAGGTGATGCGTACCTTCTCCAGGTGGCCGCGCGCATCAGCCGTCTTCTCGGTCGGCGGGGTCTGGACCGAGGGGCAGGCCCGCGCCCACTGAGCGACCAGCTCCGGCTTCGCCTCGACGGTGGTCCAGCTCGTGGTCCGCGCGAACCGGCTTGCAGCCGTCTCGGACTGCTCGGTGGCGTGCTCGCGGAAGCGTGAGCGGGAGTAGCCGTAGCCGGCCACGGAGATCAGCACCCCGACCAGCAGCAGTACACCGACCTTGAGCGCGATCTCGCGCCGCTCGCTGCTTTGCACGGGACGTTCCTACCACCACCGGCCCCAGGACCCGAACCGGCTCGCGGATGAGAGAGCTCTCATGGTCATCTCACGATCACCTCACCGCGGGTCGAGATGGTTCTTGCATGGCGCCGGGAACACCCGGGGCAGAACCTGAAAGGGACGAATGATGAAGAAGCTTCCGATGATCCTCGGTACCGGCCTGGTCGGTGTGGTCGCGGCCGGCGTGTTCAGCTACCAGAGCGCTGCCGCTGTCGATGACGACAGCTATGCCAAGCGTGAGGAGAAGTCCAACACCCAGGTGACCACCGTCGACGATGACGACGACAACGACGCCGACGACGTCACCCGCGACGCCGCCGGCAACGACGACGCGACCAATGGCACCGGCGTGACCCGGGCGACCAAGGACAACACCCGGGACAACACCCGCGACAAGGTCACCCGCGACGACCAGACCAAGGACAACAACACCAACAACAACACGCGGGACGACAACACCAACGACCGGACCCAGGGCTGAGTCGAAGATGACCGACACCTGGGGCCTGGTCCAGGGTGACGCGATCACCCCCGAGCTGACCGCGATGCGGCTGCTCGGGGGCGGCTCGTCGTACGAGGCCTTTCTGGCCTTCGACGAGATCACCTACGGGCCGGTCGTCGCCAAGGTCCTGCGACCGAACCTGATCGACAGCGAGACCAGCCGCAACGCGCTGCGGCGCGAGACCGACGCACTGACGCAGCTGCGTCATCCAGTCCTCGTCCGCGGCCTGCGCGAGGACCTCGAGGGCGAGCGTCCGTACGTCGTGATGGAGCACGTCGAGGGCCCCCGGCTCTCGACGCTGATCCGCCGCCACGGGCGCCTCCCGGAGCAGCAGTACCTGCCGCTGGCGCTCGACCTCGCCTCGGCGCTGCACTACCTGGGCCGCTCCGGCTGGGTGCACCTCGACATCAAGCCGAGCAACCTGATCATGGGCTCGCCGGCCCGGCTGATCGACCTCTCCGTCGCCCGGCCTGTCGCCGCGGCCGCCGCGTTGCGCCACGAGATCGGCACCGACGCCTACATGGCGCCCGAGCAGTGCTTGCCCGGCGAGCGCGGCGAGGTCGGCCCCGCCAGCGACGTGTGGGCCCTGGGTGCGACCCTCTTCCACGCCGTCACCGGCGAGCGGCCGTTCCCCCATGGCGACCCGTCGGCCGCGGACCGCAACGAGCGCTACCCGCAGCTCGTCTCCCAGCCCGGCGACCTCCCCAGACGTACGCCGCCCGAGGTCGTCAAGGTCATCGAGGCGTGCCTCGCCCCGGCCGCCGGTGACCGGCCGGCACCGGCGGAGATCGCCGAGACCGTCTCGCCCGCGCTGGAGCGGCTTCCGCGAGCCTCGCTGGGCGGCCTGCGGATCAGTTGATCCCCCGGCTGATCCCCGGGAGGCCCGGGTCAGGGCTGGAAGCGGTAGCCCATGCCGCGGACGGTCTCGACCCGGGCCGAGCCCAGCTTTTTGCGAAGGTAGCCGACGTAGACGTCGACGACGTTGGAGCCGGGGTCGAAGTCCATGCCCCAGGCCAGATCGAGCAGCTGCGCACGGGAGAGGACCTGCCCCGGATGCCGCAGCAGCACCTCCGCCAGAGCGAACTCCCGCGCCGAGAGGTCGCTCTCGCGCCCGTCGACCCGCAGCCGCCGCGTACGCAGGTCCAGGCCCACCGAACCGGAGCGGAGCTCGCCCACCTCGGCGTCGGTGTTGTCCTGCTGCCGCAGGCGTACGTTGATCCGGGCCCGCAGCTCGGCGAAGCGGAACGGCTTGGCCAGGTAGTCGTCGGCACCGCCCTCGAGCGCGGAGACGGTGTCGTGCACCGAGTCCCGCGCGGTCAGTACGACGACCGGCATCCGGGAGCCCTGGGCGCGGAGCTGGTCGAGCACCTCGAAGCCGTCGATGGTCGGCAGACCGATGTCGAGCACCATCAGGTCGAAGGCGCCGCTGAGCGCCTCCTCGAGTCCCTCCAGCCCGTCGGCGACGGTGCTGACCTGGTGGCCGTCGGCGCTCAGGCCCTTGGCGAGGAAGGCCGCGATGCGGTCCTCGTCCTCGACGATCAGGATGCGGGCCATGCCTCTCCTTCGGTGCGTGCGGGCAGGGTGATCGTGAAGCGGGCGCCCGGTCTGGCGTCCTCGACGCCCACGGTGCCGCCGTGGGCCGTGGCGATCGCGGAGACGATGGCGAGCCCGAGTCCGAGTCCCGGCCGGTCGCCCGAGCCGGTCTCCGCGCTGCGCGCGAACCGCTCGAAGATCCGCTCCCGGTCCTCGGCGGGCACGCCGGGTCCGGTGTCGCGCACCCACAGCCGCAGGGTGCCGTCGACGGTCGCCGAGCCGACCGCGATCCGGTCGCCTGGTGCGGTGTGGCCGGCGGCGTTGTCGCACAGCTGGAGCATCGCCTGGGTGACCCGCTGCGGGTCGAGACGCCAGGTGCCGGGCGTGGCCTCGTCGAGGTGCCAGTCGCGCTCGGCCAGCGCGCTGGCCTTGGCGAGGATGTCCTCGGTGAGGGTGTCGACGTCGACCTCCTCCAGGGTGAGGAAGTCGGGCCGGTCGTGCTTGGCCAGCAGGATCAGGTCGCCGACCAGACGGCTCATCCGGTCGATCTCGTCGAGCGCCAGCCGCCGGGTCTGCTCGACCTCGGCCGGGTCGGACTCGTCGAGGAGCTCGAGGTGGCCGCCGATGATCGTCAGCGGCGTACGCAGCTCGTGACCGGCGTCGTCGAGGAACTGGCGCTGGTCGGTGAACGCCTGCTCCAGGCGGGCCAGCATGTCGTTGAAGTTCCTGGTCAGGGCCGAGATGTCGTCGTTGCCCGACTCGGGCAGCCGGGCGGAGAGGTCGCTGGCGTTGACCGCTCCGGTCGCCTGCCGGAGCCTGGTCAGCGGTGCCAGCAGCCGCCCGGACTGCCAGGCCGCGACCGCGGTGACGAGCAGGGCGAGGAGGGCGGCCACGATCGTGTAGGTGCGCATCGTGCTGCGCAGCTCGGCGCGGTCCTCGTCGAGGTAGGAGACGACCAGGAGGGCGCCCTCGGTGGTGCCCCGGGCGTTGTCCTGCCGCACCGGCTGGCTGGTGATGCGTACCTCGCCGTCCGCGGTGTCGAGATAGGTCGTCCCACCGTTGCGGACCACGTCGCGTGCGGCGCTGTGGAACCGTGGCGAATTGACCAGCGGGTCCTCGGGGAAGTGCGCGCGCGGCCGCCCGTCGACCCAGGCGACGAGGAGCTCGTCGTCGTCGGGCACGTTGCGGCTCAGGAACGTCCGCAGCAGGCCCTCCACGTCGTACGGCGCCCTGGTCTCGGGGTCGATGCCCTCGGTCCGCAGCCTGGAGAACTCGTCGAGCTCCTGCTCCATCTCGCGCGTGGTCGCGGCATCGACCCGGCTGAGCTCGACGGCGTAGACGATGAGGCCGGCCCCGGCCAGCGCGAGTGTGACCAGGAGTGCGACCGAGGCGGTGATCCGGGCGCGCACGGACAGCCCCCGGCGCGGCGGGGGCGGTGTGGTCCCGGGAGGCTGAGGGTCAGTCGTCGTCATGGCGGTCGTCGCGGTCATCGTCGTCGTCATCATCATCGTCGACGGGACCAGGGGTGACGACCGGGACACCCGAGGGATCCGAGCTCGACGAGGAACCCGGAGATCCGGGCGAGGAGGGCGAGACGGTCTCCGAGGGCAGCACGACGGGCTCGCGAGGCGGCGGGTCGTTCTCGGAGGCTCCGGCGAAGGAGCCGGCCAGGTACACGCCGATCGCCACCAGGACGACCAGTGGGAGGACGAGTTTCAGGGTGCGGGACATGACCCTCCGATAGTGCCTGACCACCTGTCCGATGTGGGGGTCCATGAGAGACCTCTCATCGATACAGTGATCCGGGTCACCACTTGCACTTGGAGGTAACGCCCGTGTTCGTCCCGTTCAGCGTCAACGACTTCATCGACCGAGCCGCATCCGTCTACGGCGAGCGGGTGGGCATCGTCGACGAGCCCGACCAGCCGGCGACGCCCCTCGGGGAGGTGACGTACGCCGAGATGAAGTCGCTCGCGAAGCGGATGGCGGCGAGGCTCGACGAGCTCGGCGTCGGGGTGGGGGAGCGGGTCGCGATCGTCTCCCACAACTCCGCGCGGCTGCTGACGGCGTTCTACGGCGTCTCCGGCTATGGCCGGGTCCTGGTGCCCGTCAACTTCCGCCTCCGTCCCGACGAGGTCTCCTACATCGTGGAGCAGTCCGGCGCCTCGGTGCTCTGGGTCGACCCGGAGGTCGACGAGGCGCTGAAGGACGTGACCGCGAAGCACCGGTTCGTGCTCGGCGACGACACCAACCTCTACGCCGAGGAGGGTGTCGAGCCGAAGCCGTGGGAGCCGGACGAGAACGCGACCGCGGCGATCAACTACACCTCCGGCACCACCGCCCGGCCCAAGGGCGTGCAGATCACCCACCGCAACATCTGGACCAACGCGCTGACGTTCGCGCTGCACGCGGGCTGCAACGACCGCGACGTCTACCTGCACACGCTGCCGATGTTCCACGCCAACGGCTGGGGGATGCCGTTCGCGGCGACCGGCCTCGGCATCAAGCACATCGTGCTGCGCAAGGTCGACGGGATGGAGATCCTGCGCCGCGTACGCGACCACGGAGTCACCTACATGTGCGCCGCGCCCGCGGTGGCGGCCGCCGTGCTCGACGCGCTTCCGCAGTGGCAGGCCACCGAGGGCGAGATCCCGGGACGGGACAAGGTGCGGATCATCATGGCCGGTGCGCCGCCGCCCACGAAGACCGTCGTACGCGTCCAGGAGGAGCTCGGCTGGGAGTTCATCCAGATCTACGGCCTCACCGAGACCTCGCCGCTGCTGACCATCAACCGCACCCGCGCGGAGTGGGACGACCTCGACCCGATGGAGCGCGCCGCGAAGCTGACCCGCGCCGGCGCGCCCGCGATCGGCGTGAGCCTCGACATCTCGCCCGACAAGGAGGTCCTGGCCCGCTCCAACGTCGTGCTCGAGGGCTACTGGGAGAAGCCGGAGGAGACGGAGAAGGCGCTCGCCGACGGCTGGTTCCACACCGGCGACGGCGGCAGCCTCGGCGACGACGGCTACCTCACCATCTCCGACCGCATCAAGGACGTGATCATCACCGGCGGCGAGAACGTCTCGAGCGCCGAGGTCGAGGACGTCCTCTTCCTGCACCCCTCGGTCGCCGAGGTCGCCGTCATCGGCATCCCCAGCGAGAAGTGGGGCGAGACCATCCTCGCCCTCGTCGTCCTCGCCGAGGGCGCCCAGGCGACCCAGGAGGAGCTGATCGCCTGGTGCAAGGAACGAGCCGCCGGCTACAAGGCGCCGACCGTCGTCGAGTTCCGCGACTCCCTTGCGCGTACGGCCACCGGCAAGCTGCAGAAGTTCAAGCTCCGCGAGCCCTACTGGGGCGACCGCGAACGCAAGGTCAACTGATTCGCCGACTCGGCGCAACTGCCCCAGAAATACGCCTCGAGTCGGCGCATCTGTCCCGCGAGCTTGGGACATTTGCGCCGACTCGGCGGGTTCTGGTGGGACATCAGCGCCGAGTCGGCGGGGTGCCGCCAGCCGGTGCGGCGCCCATGGCGGCCTCGGTGGTGGTGTCGACGGCGACGGAGAGCGAGCCCTTGTAGCCGGCGCTCGGGCTGCCGGTGAACGTGCCCATCTCGAGGTCGTAGCCGTCGCTGAAGACGTTGTCGGTGTCGAGGCTGACCTTGGTCAGGTTCTCGGCCGAGCCCTCGTAGGCGTCGTCCTGGTAGACCTTGGTGACCATCTTCTCCGGGAAGGCGACCTGCGAGGTGGCGATCGTGTTCTCGCCGGTCGTGGCCGAGTCGGCATCGGGGTAGACCTCGAAGTGCATGTGCGTCCAGCGGCCGTCGTAGCAGCCCGGGACGATCGTCTTGAAGGTCACCTGCCCGTCGGCGTCGGCGACCTGGACACCCCGGAGGTACGTCTCGTCCTCGACGCCTTCGGAGTACATCGAGTAGCGGCCCAGCGCGTCGCACTGCCACAGGTAGACCGCGGCCCCCTCGAACGGCACGTCGTTGGCCATGTCGGTCAGGGTGAAGGTGAACTCGAGCGGCACGCCCTCGACCGTGGTGCCGCCGTCGAGGCTGGAGGTGATGTCGCTGCGTACGATCCCGGACTCGGTCAGCACGTTGGTGCCGTTGGTCCCGTCGGCCGGGTAGGGGCCGTTGGTCTCCTGCGGGATCTCGCCGTCGGCGGTCGTGGAGGTGTTGGCCGCAGAGCCGCCCGTCGACGTGCTCGAGGAGCCCGCACCGCAGGCGGCCAGAGCGGCGGCTCCGACCCCGGCCCCGACGAGCCCGAGGATCCGGCGGCGGGTCAGCAGCGTCGAGATGTCGAAGCCGGCACCCTGGTCGACCACCTCCTCGTCGGGGCGGGCCAGCAGGCGACCTTCATAGGTGGGGCCTTGCGGGGTGTTCTGGGGCTCGGGTACGCGGCTCATGGGTTCTCCTTGACGTCTGTCTCGGTGTGTTGCCCTGACTCTGACGTCGCGATCCGTGAGGACCTCCTGCCCCGGCTGTGGGGTGCCTGTGAAGCCGATCAGCCGACGCTCGGGCGCGGACCGGACATGAGCTGCGCGGCCTGCTCCTTGGTCACCTTTGACGCGTAGCCGCAGTAGGTGCAGTCCATCCGGCGCGAGGTGCCGACGGGGAAGAGGGGGATGAAGAAGAGGGTGAACTTGTTGACGTTCTCGAACAGGCGGTGGGCGGCCTGCTGGCGGCAGTGGGGACAGACCAGCGAGAGCGTGGCCAGCAGTCGCGTGTAGGTCTTGATCCCGAAGATGATCATGGCAACGAGTCTTGCACGCGCTCAGCGCCGATGGACCTCGCGACCGTCGACGTAGGTGTTCGTCACCCGGGTCCGGGCCAGGACGGTGGTGTCCTCCCCGAGGATGTCGTGGTCGACCACGACCAGGTCGGCTGCGTACCCGGTCTCGATCCGGCCCGTAGAGCCCTCGAGACGGTTCAGGTAGGCGGTGCCGGTGGTGTAGCCGGCGAGGGCCTCGGCGACCGTCAGTGCCTCCTCGGGCAGCAGCGGAGCGGCGTCGACGGGCTGGTCGGGGGAGCGGCGGTTGACCGCGACGTGCATGCCGAGCAGCGGCGCCGGGTCGGAGACGGGCCAGTCGCTGCCGCAGGCGATCCGGGCACCCGTACGCAGCAGCGACCCGAACACGTACTGCTGCTTGCGAGCAGCCGGCGCCAGGAACGGCAGGGTCAGCACCTCCACCGCCTCGTCCCGGCAGGCCCACAGCGGCTGGATGTTGGCGGTGACCTCGAGCTCGGCGAACCGCGGGACGTCGGCTGCGTCGACGACCTGGACGTGGGCGAGGTGGTGCCGCAGGCCGCTGGCACCGTTGACCGCACGCGCGTGCTCGATCGCGTCCAGGCTGTCGCGCACCGCCCGGTCGCCGAGCGCGTGGATGTGTGCCTGGAACCCGTTGGCGTCCAGGGCTGCGACATAGGCGGCCAGGGCGTCGGCCGGGATGAAGGAGAGCCCGCGGTTGTCGGTGAGATGGCCGTGGGAGTCGAGGTAGGGGTCGAGCATCGCGGCCGTGTGCGTCTCGCAGACGCCGTCCTGCATCAGCTTCACGCTGGCCGCATCCAGGCCCGCCTGAGCCGCCAGGGCACGGCGCTCGATCAGCTCGGACAGCTGCTCCAGGCCGCGGTCGCGGTCCCACCACTGGGCGAGGACGACCTTCGCGGTGAGCGCGCCGGAGGCACGCGCGGAGATGTAGGTCGGCAGCGAGTCCGGCATGCCGAGACCCTCGCCGACCAGCGCGTCCTGCCAGCCGACGATGCCGACGGAGTGGAGATGCCGCTGCGCGGTGAGCAGTGCCTCGGTCAGATCGCCCGAGGTCGGAGCCGGAACGAGCGAGCCGACCAGCGCCATCGCACCCTCGTGCAACGCGCCGGTGGGCCGACCGGCAAAGTCACGCTCGATGCGCCCGTCGGCGGGATCGGGCGTGCCCGCATCGATGCCGGCGATCTCGAGCGCACGGCTGTTCACCCAGGCGGAGTGGTGGTCGCGGTTGGGCAGGAAGACCGGCCGGTCGGGAAGCAGGCGATCGAGAGGTGAAGCGCTCGGCACCCCACCCGGGAAGGAGTCCATCGACCAGCCGCCGCCGGTGACCCAGGCGCGTTCCGGGTTGGCTGCGGCGTACGCCGCGATGGCGTCCAGATAGCCCTCGAGCGTCGACTGCCCGGTCAGGTCGCACTGGTTCATCTCCAGCCCGGCCTGGATCGGGTGAACGTGGGAGTCGTGGAAGGCGGGCATGACCCACCGGCCGTCGAGCTCCTCGACCACCGTCTCCGGGCCGGCCAGGGCGTCGAGATCCTCGCCGATGGCCGCGATCCGCCCGTCGCGGACGGCGAGAGCCGCGTCCTCCCAGCGGCGTTCCCGCAGCACGCGGCCACCGCGCAGCAGCAGGTCCGCCGGGAGGGCGTCAGAGCCCGTCAGTTGACGGCCATGGTGTCGGTGACCGAGGAGCCCGAGCGCTTGAGCACGAGCGCCACCAGGCCGAGGACCAGGAGCGTGAGGACCAGCAGGATCGTGGAGACCGCGGCGATCTCGGGCTTGAGGCCGGAGCGGACCGAGGAGAGCACGTAGACGGGCCACGAGGTTGTGCCGGAGACGTTGATGAAGGACGAGATCACCGTGTTGTCGAGGCTCAGCGTGAAGGCCAGCAGCCCACCGGCGAGTACCGCCGGGCCGACGAGGGGGATCGTGACCTTGAAGAAGGTCGCCACCGGCCGCGCGTAGAGGTCCGCGGAGGCCTCCTCCAGTGACGCGTCCAGCCCGACCAGGCGTGCCCGGACGATGTAGGTCACCACCGCGGTCGCGAAGAGCGAGTGGCCGATCACGAGGCGTACGTAGCCGTTGTTGAACGGCAGCAGCGACCAGTCCTGCCCGAGCGTCACGAACCAGGGGAGCAACGCGATGCCGTCGACGATCTCGGGCGTCACCGAGACCAGCAGCAACAGCAGCGTGAACGGGCCCGCCCAGCGACCCGGGTAGCGTGCCATCGCCATCCCGGCCAGGGTGCCGAGCGCGCTCGCCAGCAGCGCGGCGACCACGGCGGTCTGCAGGGAGACGGCGACGGTGTGGCGTACGGTCGGCCGCTCGATGATCGCCGTGAACGGCTCCAGGCTGAAGCCGTCCCAGGCGGTGAGCAGGCGGCCGCCGTTGAAGGAGTAGATGCCGATCACGATGATCGGGGCGAACAGGAAGAGGAAGACCAGCGTGGTCCACGCGCCGAGCGCGAGATTGGTCCCGGATGGCCTGCTCATGCGGTCACCTCCTTGGTGTGGACGGTTCCGACGACCAGCTTGCTGCGTCTGTGCAGGAGCCATCCCACGGCCCACATCAGCGAGATGGCGAGGATGACGATGAGCATGGTGAGCAGGATGAGGACGACAGCCATGGCCGAGCCCAGCGCCCAGTTCTGGGCGGTCAGGAACTGGCTGGCGATCAGGGAGCCGACCATCGTGCCCTTCGCGCCGCCGAGGACCGCCGGGGTGACGTAGTCGCCCATCATCGGGATGAAGACCAGGATGATGCCGGCGACGATCCCGGGCCGCGCCAACGGCAGCGTGACCTGGAAGAACGTCCGCACCCGGTCAGCGCCGAGGTCCTTGGACGCCTCACCGAGCGCGCTGTCCACGCGGTCGAAGGCGACGTACATCGGCAGGATCATCAGCGGCAGATAGTTGTAGATCAGCCCCAGCAGCACCGCCCCGCGGGTGTTGAGCAGGTCGTGCGGATCGGCGACGAGCCCGATGTCGGTCAGGAACCCGGCCAGGGCGCCCTCCGAGGAGAGGATCACCTTCCAGCCGATCGTCCGGATCAGGAACGAGGTCCAGTAGGGGACCATCACCAGAGCGACCAGTAGCCCGCGGCGGTGTGCGGGGACCTTCACCGCCATGAAGTACGCAGCCGGCAACGCGATCAGCAGGCAGGCGATGGTCCCCAGCACGCTCATCCACAGCGTCGCCCGGAAGATCGTGAAGAAGGTCGGGCTGAACGCGTCGGCGTAGCGGTCCAGCGACATCACCGCGTTGCTGTGGGTGCCGAACATCCCGGGCTTCTCACCGAGGCTGAACCAGGCGATCTGCAGGAACGGCACCACGAAGAAGACCGTCAGCCACAGCCACGCGGGGACGGCGAGGACGAAACCGGGGAGACGCTTACGCACTGGCGGCGGCCTTCAGCTTGTCGTAGACCTCCGTACGCCGGTCCTGCGCCTCGTTGACGGCACCGTTCTTCATGGTGGCGAGCTGCTCGTCGGTGAAGAAGATCATCTCGGGCAGCTCGACCTTGCGCTCCTTGGCCATCTCCTCGATGCCCAGCGCGCCGGTGTTGTAGCCGATGTAGTCCATCTCCAGGAACGAGTTCTCCGGCTCCAGCACGTAGTCGAGGAACGCGTGGGCGGCCTCGGGGTGGGGCGCGCCGGTCGGGATGCACCAGTTGTCCATCCACAGCTCGGTCGTCGGGCCGGGCAGGACCCACTTCCAGCGGTCGGGCTGCTTGTGCTCGAGGATGCCGAGACGGGAGTCGCCGTTCCAGTTCTGCATCAGCGCGAAGGTGTTCTGCTGCATCGCGCCGGTGCCCGGGTAGGAGTCGAAGCCGGCGATGTGCGGCGCCCACTTCTCGACGGCCTCGGTCTCGTAGGCGTCGTAGTCGGCCATGTCCTCGGTGTTCCAGTCGATGTCGTTGGCCCAGAAGTAGAGGCCGGAGACACCCTGCGGGTCGTCGAGCAGCGAAGTCTTGCCCGAGGCCTCGTTCTGCATCGCATCGATGAAGTCGTTCCACGTCGCCAGGTCGCGCTTGATCACGGTGGTGTCGTAGACGAACCCGGTGGTGCCCCAGCACTTGCACACCGAGTACTCGTTCTCCGGGTCCCAGTCCTGGCCGAGGAACTTCGGGTCCACCTTGGCCATGTTGGGGATCAGGTCCTTGTTGAGCGGGACGATGATCTCGTTCTCGATCAGCTGCGGGATGTAGACCCCGGTCGGCACGACGATGTCGTAGCCGCTGGTGCCCTCGGCAGCGACCAGCTTTGAGATCAGCTCCTCGTTGGAGCCGTAGGAGTCGAGCGTCACCTTGGGGCCGGTCTTGCCGAAGGCCTCGATCACCTCGGGGGAGTCGTAGTCGCCCCAGGTGTAGATCGACAGCGACTTCTCGATCGGACCGCCGGTCGCGCCGCCGCCGGGCTCGACCGCGCTGGAGGCCCCGCCACCGCCGTCCGAGCCGCAGGCGCTCAGCGCGGCGCCTGCACCGACGAGGGCGGCCAGGCTCAGGAAGTGGCGCCGCGAGAGCTCCTGACGGATCGCTCGCGCGCCGGCATGGCTGGCCAGGATGCGTACGTTCTTGTCCTTGTTCACTGTGGGCTCCTAGCGGTGGACGGGTCGATCGGGGTGTCGAGGGGGAAGAGACGTACGTCCTCGGCGGCCCAGCCGCAGAGGACCGGGTCGCCGGGGGAGAGCCGGGCGGCGCCGTGGGTGGGGCGGCGGATCAGCAGGCTGAGCTCGTCAGTGACCTTGACGAGGTACTGGATCACCTCGCCGAGCGGGGAGACCTGGAGGACCTCGCCGGCGACGGAGTTGAGGCCCTCCGTCACCGTCCCGGACTCGGCCCGGGGCTCGATCGAGATCATCTCGGGGCGGATCGCGGCCTGGTGGGCCTCGCCGGGCTTCCCGTCGGGCTTCGCAGGACCCTCGACCACCACGACCGGGGTCTCGACGGTGGTGCCGTCGGCGCTGACCTCGCCGTGCAGGAAGTTCTGCTGGCCGACGAAGCCGGCGACGTACGCGCTGGCGGGCTGGTTGTAGACGGTCTCGGCGTCAGCGAGCTGCTCGATCCGCCCGGCGCGCATGATCGCGATCCGGTCGCTCATCGCGAGCGCCTCGTGCTGGTCGTGGGTGACGAAGACGAAGGTGATCCCGAGGCGGGACTGGAGGAGCTTGAGCTCGAGCTGCATCTCTTCGCGCAGCTGGCGGTCCAGGGCGCCCAGCGGCTCGTCGAGGAGGAGGACGCCGGGGCGGTTGACCAGCGCCCGGGCGAGCGCCACCCGCTGCTGCTGGCCGCCGGAGAGCTGCGCCGGGCCGCGGTCGGCGAAGTCGAGCATCCGCACCATCCGCAGCGCCTCGACGACCCGCTCACGCACCTCGGCGCGGGGCGTCTTGCGCTGCTGCAGGCCGTAGGCGACGTTCTCCGCGACGGACTTGTGCGGAAACAGCGCGTACGCCTGGAAGACCGTGTTCACGTCGCGCTGGTAGGGCGCGAGCCTGACCACGTCCTTGCCGCCGATGATGATGCTGCCGGAATCGGGCTTCTCGAACCCGGCGATCATGCGTAGCGTCGTGGTCTTGCCGCAGCCCGAAGGGCCGAGCAGCGAGATGAACTCGCCGGCCCTGATCTCCAGGTCGAGGCCGTCGACCGCCGTGGCCTGGCCATAGGTCTTGGTCAAGCCGGTGATGGTTACCGAGCCGGAGGGTGGGTCCGGGGTAGCTGTCGTGGTCATCGCTGCTCCAGTCGATTGTTCACTTAGCGCTGCATTCCACCACAGGATCCGGGGAAAAGTACGGAATCAGTTGTAAAAGAACGGTTACGAACTTGATTTCGTGTACGTCGCCGCCGCTGAGTGCGGCCCCGGTCTCGGGATCTAGGGTTTACCCCATGCCGACCCCGCCCACTCTGTCCACCGTCACCTCGTTGCTGGACGACTGGTACCCGCCCGCCACCGCCGACGAATGGGATGCTGTCGGGCTGGTCTGGGGAGAGCCCTCGCAGCCCGTCTCGAAGGTGCTTCTCGCCGTCGACCCGACCCTCCCGGTCGCCGAGGAGGCGGCCGCGTGGGGTGCGGACCTGGTCGTGGTCCATCATCCGCTCTTCCTGAAGGGTGTGCACGGGTTCGCCGCGACGACCCCGAAGGGACGTACGCTCTCGACGCTGGTCTCCGCGCGGTGCGCGCTGCTCACCGCCCACACCAACGCCGATCAGGCCCTCGGCGGCGTCTCGGAGTCGCTGGCGCTCGCGCTCGGGCTGAGCTCGCTACGGCCGTTGGTGCCGGGGCTCACCGACGATGTCGGGACGGGCCGGGCCGGGACGGTGGCGCCGACCACGCTGGGGGCCTTCGCCGAGTCCGTGGCGGCCGCGCTGCCCTCGACCGCGGCCGGGATCCGGGTCGCCGGTGACCTCGACCGGCCGGTGTCCTCGGTGGCGCTGTGCGGTGGCGCGGGTGACTTCCTGCTCGACCAGGTGGCTGCGTACGACGTCTATCTGACCAGCGATCTGCGCCACCACCCGGCCTCGGAGTTCCTCGAGAAGGGCGGTGCGCTGATCGACATCCCGCACTGGGCGGCGGAGTGGACCTGGCTGCCTGTTCTGGCGAGGCGACTGAACGAGGCTTTGGGAGATACGGTGGAGACTCGGGTCAGTCAGATCGTCACCGACCCGTGGACGCTGCGTCTGTAAGAAAATCGTGTGTGAATAGCTGAGGAGAATCCGCTGAAAGCCGACCCGTTCGCCCAGGTGAAGCTGCTCGACGTCTGTGAACTGGACTCGCGAGCGCTCCAGCTGCGCCACCGCCGTGCGCATCTGCCGCAGGCCGCCGTTGTGGCGGAGCTGCAGGCATCGAAGAAGACCACCGACGATGCCGTACGCGACGCGAGGGTCATCCGCGACGACCTCGAGCGGGTGCAGAAGAAGGCCGACGCCGACGTCGAGGCGGTCAAGACCCGCCGTCGGCGCGACCAGGAGCGGATGGACTCCGGGGCGATCAGCAGCGCCAAGGACCTCGAGCGCATGCAGCACGAGCTGGCCACCCTCGACCGCCGGATCTCGGTGCTCGAGGACGAGGAGCTCGAGGTCATGGAGCAGCTCGAGGAGGCTCAGGCGAACGTGACCCGGCTCGAGGCCGAGCTCGCCGAGATCACCGAGAAGCTCGCGGTCGCGGTCGACTCCGTCGACGTCGAGACCTCGAAGATCGACGGCGAGCTCGCCGGGGTCGCCGAGGAGCGGACGCCGGCCCTCGAGGGCATCCCCGACGATCTGCTCGCCCTCTACTCGCGGCTGAGCGAGAAGATGGGTGTCGGCGCCGCCGAGCTGCGCGCCCGCCGCTGCGGTGGCTGCAACCTCCAGCTCGACCCGGCCGAGATTTCCCGCATCCGCGGCCTCGCCGCCGACGAGGTCGTGCGCTGCGAGGAGTGCTCCCGCATCCTGGTCCGCACCGCCGAGTCGGGTCTGTGAGTTCGAAGGAGTCGCGGGGCTCGAAGGAGTCGCGGGGCTGGGGAGCCGGCGCGGTCGCGACCACGCTGGTCCTGGTACGCCACGGGGTCACCAAGCACACCGCCGCCAAGGCGTTCTCCGGCGGCCTCGGTGGCGACAACCCGCCGCTGACCCAGGAGGGCCGCGAGCAGGTGATGCTCACCGCGGAGTGGCTCAAGCCGCTCGCGCCCTCGGTCTCGACCGTCGTGACCTCGCCGGTCCTGCGCACCGTCGAGACCGGTGAGATCGTCGCCGGTGCGCTCGGTGCCCGGCTGGTCGAGGAGCCCGCCTTCGCGGAGATCGAGTTCGGCGAGTGGGAAGGGCTCACCTTCGGTGAGGTCGCCCAACGGTTCCCCGACGAGATGAAGACGTGGATGGGCGCGACCGAGGTCGCGCCGCCGGGCGGCGAGTCGTTCGACTCCGCTCAGGCTCGCGTGCTCGACGGCCTCTCACGGGTGCTCGAGGCGCACGCCGGCGAGACCGTCGTGATCACCTCACACGTGTCGCCGATCAAGCTGATCGTCGCTCACGCACTGGGTGCCCCGATCGGCGGAGTCTTCAACATGGAGCTCTCGCCCGCCTCCGCCACCGTCGTCTCCTTCTTCTCCGACGGCCGCGCCTCCATGCGCCTCTTCAACGGCCTCCCCGTCTCCCGCGACCACTTCGCCGCCAACACCTTCTGACGCCGACTCGGCGCATCCTGACCTGATTTCCCGCCGAGTCGGCTCGTCATAACGAGCCGACTCGGCGAGGTTTTTGGTCAGGACGAGCCGACTGGGCGGTGGGTCAGATCTCGGCGACGATGATGTCGAGCTGGGTGCCGGTCTTGGTGGCGGGGCCGGTCTCGACGGTCCAGCCGAGGTCGCGGAAGGCTTCGGCGAGCTTGGCGGGGGTGCGGGGATTGGCGCCGGATTCGAGGAGGGCTCGGACGAGGCGGCCCTTGGTGGCCTTGTTGAAGTGGCTGACGACCTTGCGCTGGCCGTTGTGCTCGTGGAGGACACGGACGGTGGCGGTGCGGGCGGGCACGGTGCTCGACCCTTCGGCGTCGGGGCGCCAGAAGGCGGCGTACGTCCCGGACCGGAGGTCCACGAGCAGGCCGTCGCCGAGGGCCTCGGACACGCCGGCGCCGAGGTGGGCGCGCCAGTGGGCCTGGACGCCGCCGATGCCGGGGAGGGTGGTGTCGCCCGAGAGGCGGTACGCAGGGATGCGGTCAGCGAGGCCGACGAGGCCGAACACGGAGCTGGTCACCATGACCCGGCTGGTCGCGCGCCGCTTGGCGGCGGGCGACAGGGTGGCGGGGGAGAGAGCGTCGTAGAGGACGCCGGTGTAGATCCGGTCGGCGCGCGCGGTGGGGGCATCGCTCAGCCCGGCGTTCAGGGTGACGAGCTCGGGCTGGGTCTTCGGGATGCCGAGGATGTCGACGGCCTCGTCCGGGCGCGTGGCGCAGAGCTCGACGAGCGCGTCCATGACCTTGGCGCGGGCCGGGTTGAGCACCGGGAGGCGGAGGTCGTCGAGGGCGAGCGGGTTGCCGCGTACGGCCGCGGTCTTGCCCTCCGAGGGCGGCAGCAGGATCAGCACGGGACTATCGTGCCGCCCGGGACCAGGAAGGCCGAATCGAGGATTGGGTATCTTTCAAAGCGCCTGTGACCTGGGGGAACGCGCGAGCTTACGTTCGAGTCATGATCGTTCTGGCCGCCGAGTCCACCGCCGGGCCCAACCTCGGCGGCTTCTTGGTCGTGGTCATCATCGTCGGGCTGTTCTGGCTGATCCACGACTTCTCGAAGAAGGCCCGGGCGCGCTCGGAGCATCTCCGGGCGAGGCGTTCGCTGACCTCCTCCCAGCGCCGGGCGGTGGCCAAGATCGACAGGTCGGCGAAGGCGAGCCACGGGTCCACGAAGGTCCTGTGGGACCAGTTCGGCGCCTTCAAGGGCAACCCGAAGGCGTTCGGCAAGGAAGCCGCCGCGCTGCACAAGACGTACAAGGACTCGAAGAAGAAGTAGCCACTACAGTTCTGGCCATGGGCTCCGCACGCATCATCCGGGTTGCCAGTGCCGACAACGGTGTCGCCGCCACCACGCTTCGAGACGGGATCGCCGCGCTCCAGGCTGAGCTGGGGGTGACCGCCGAGTTCCCGCCGGAGGTGGAGGAGGCCGCGGCCGCCGCCGCGGCCAACCCCAGGCTCCCGGAGCTGGACCGCACCGACCTGCCGTTCGTCACGATCGACCCCGAGACGTCGATGGACCTCGACCAGGCGCTCCACCTGGAGCGCGACGGCGACGGCTACGTGGTGCACTACGCGATCGCCGACGTGGCCGCCTTCGTGGCGCCCGGCGACCCGGTGGATCTGGAGGCCAACAAGCGCGGCGAGACGCTCTACGCCGCTGACGCGAAGATCCCGCTCCACCCCAAGGTGCTCTCCGAGGACGCCGCCTCGCTGCTCCCGGACCAGGTACGTCCCGCCCTGCTATGGACCCACAAGCTCGATGCGACCGGCGAGGGGACCGACACGGTCGTCGAGCGCGCGCTGGTCAGGTCGCGGGCCAAGCTCTCCTACGACGGCGTGCAGAAGATGTTCGACGGCGACGGGTTCGGCGACACCGACTACGCCGAGTCGCTCCAGCTGCTGAAGGAGATCGGCGAGAAGCGGATCGCCCTCGAGGCGGCCCGCGGCGGGGTCAACCTGCCGCTGCGCGACCAGGAGATCTCGGTCGAGGGCGACCACTGGTCGCTGGAATACCGCGACCTGCTGCCTGTCGAGAACTGGAACGCCCAGATCTCGCTGCTCACCGGCTTCGCGGCGGCGGACCTGATGGTCTACGCCCGGGTCGGACTCCTGCGGACCCTCCCCGAACCCGACCCCCGCGACGTACAGCGGCTGCACCGCACCGCTCGTGCGCTCGGGTTGGAGTGGCCCGCGGAGATGCTCTACCCCGACTTCATCCGCTCGCTCGACGGCAAGAACGGCAAGCACGCCGCGATGGCGATCGCGTGCACCCGGCTGCTGCGCGGGAGCGGGTACGCCTCGTTCAACGGCGAGCTTCCGGAGCTGACCGAGCACTCGGCGCTGGCGAACGAGTACATGCACGTGACGGCGCCGCTGCGCCGGCTGATCGACCGCTACGCCGGCGAGGTCTGCCTGGCGCTCTGCGCCGACGAGCCGGTCCCCGACTGGGTCACCAACGCGTTCAAGACCCTCCCGGAGACGATGCGGGCATCCTCGCGCACCAGCGGTGCCTACGAGCGCGGCGTCGTCGACCTCGTCGAGGCCGGGTTGCTGTCCCAGCGGGTCGGGGAGACCTTCGCCGCGGTCGTCGTCGAGGTCGACGACGAGGACAAGCAGAAGGGCTCGATCACGGTCGAGGAGCCGGCCATCGAGGCCAGGGTCACCGGCGCGACGGCCCTCCCGCTCGGCGAGGAGGTCGAGGTGCGGCTGGAGACGGCCGACGTCGTCGCCCGGAAGGTCAGCTTCACCCTCGCCTGACCTCCCGGACGTACGTCGGTCAGGAGATCAGCTCGTCGAGGCGGTTGTAGACCTCGGCGGAGCCCTCGAGCACCCGGCTGTGCTCGCCCTCGATGGAGACGGGTACGTCACCCTGGACGGTGATGCGGCGCACCTCCCGCGGCAGCTCGTCGAAGTCGGCGACGGCGTAGTGCTGGGTGGCGCGGTTGTCCCAGATCGCGACGTCGCCCTGCTGCCAGTGCCAGCGGACGGTGTTCTCCAGGGCAGTGACCCGGTCCTGGAGCAGGTTGAAGAGGATCGCGCTCTCCTTCTGGTTCAGGCCGGTGAAGTGCTTGACGAAGTGGCCCAGGACGAGCGCGCGCTCGCCGGTCTCGGGGTGGATGCGGACCGCCGGGTGCTCGGTCCGGTAGATCGTCGAGACGAACTCCTCACGCTTGCGCGCGGCCACGTCGTCGGTGGACGCAGGCGTGTCGGGGCGTACGTAGTCGTAGTCGTTGGAGTGGACCGCCCACAGGTTGTCGACCAGCGCCTTGAGCTGGGGGTGGAGCCGCTCGTAGGCGGTGACGGTGTTGGCCCAGACGGTGTTGCCGCCGTACTCGGGGATCTCCGCACCGCGCAGGATCGAGAACGCCGGCGGCCGGTCGACGAAGGTGACGTCGGTGTGCCAGGAGTTGGCGGCCATGCCGCGGTTGGCCTTGAGGGTCAGGACGCGGGCGCTGCCGGTGTTGACGGTCGGGTGTGCGGTCGTCAGCGGACCCAGGCGCTCGCCGAAGGCGATCTGCGCGCGGTCGTCGAGATGGTCCTGGCCGCGAAAGAAGACGACCTTGTTCTCCAGGATCGCGGCCCGGATCTCGGCGATCGTTTCGGCGGGGAGGTCGCCGGAGAGGGTGACGCCGTCGATGCGGGCGCCGATCCGGCCGCCGACCTTGTGGACGGTGAGCTCGTTGACGGGGGATGCTTCGGTGATGGTCATGCGTGGTCTCCTCTGACGAAGGCTGCTTGATCTGAATAAAGTCTAGTGAAATACATGACTTACGACCACGGGTGTCTCACGAGACGTTTGGGCACTGCGCACAGTGATCCCGGTGGGAGCCGGTCGATATCGTGCGCTCATGACGCACGCCACACCTGAGACCGTCTTCACCTATGGCTCCCCGCAGCTCAAGTTCGGCACCGGCGCATCGGCCGAGATCGGCTACGACCTCGCGTCCCTGGGCGCCCGCCGCGCCCTCGTGGTGACCGATCCCGGCATCTCCGCGACCGGGCTGCCGCAGCGGGTGGCCGAGCAGATGAAGGCGTACGACGTCACTGCCGTCGTCTTCGACGGCGTCCATGTCGAGCCGACCGACGAGAGCATGCGCGAGGCGGTCGAGTTCGCCCGCGAGCACGGGCCGTTCGACGCGATCGTGGCGGTCGGAGGCGGGTCGAGCATCGACACCGCGAAGGCGGTCAACCTGCTGACCACCAACGACGGCGACCTGATGGACTACCTCAACGCGCCGGTCGGTCGCGGGCTCGCGCCGGCCAACCCGTTGCTGCCGCTGGTCGCGGTGCCGACCACCACCGGGACCGGGGCGGAGTCGACGACGGTGTGCGTACTCGACGTGCTCTCGCTCAAGGTGAAGACCGGGATCTCGCACGCGCGCCTGCGCCCCACGCTGGCCGTCGTCGACCCCGACCTGATGATGACCCAGCCTGCCGGGGTGACCGCCGCGTCGGGGATGGACATCCTGTGTCACGCGCTGGAGAGCTACACGGCCCGGCCCTACACCTCCTACGACCGCAAGGAGCCCGCCCAGCGGGTGCCCTACTGTGGCGCCAACCCGATCTCCGACATGTGGTCGGAGAAGGGGCTGTCGCTGCTGGCGGGCTCGTTCCGGCAGGCGGTCGCGCACGGCGACGACACTCTCGCGCGCGGCGACATGGCGTTCGCGGCGACCTTCGCGGGCCTGGGCTTCGGCAACGCCGGCGTGCACATCCCGCACGCCTGCGCCTACCCGATCGCCGGGCGGGTGCGCGACTTCCATCCGGTGGACTACCCCGGGGACGAGGCGCTGGTGCCGCACGGCATGGCGGTCTCGCTGACCGCTCCGGAGGCGTTCCGCTACACCTTCGACGCCGCGCCCGAGCGGCACCTCCGCGCGGCCCGTCTGCTGGCTCCGGACTTCGACGAGTCGAAGGAGGAGCCCCGTGACGTACTGCCCCGGGTGCTGAGCGACCTGATGCGGGACATCGGGATCCCGGCCGGGATCGGCGAGGTCGGCTACGTCGCCGGCGACATCCCCGACCTGGTCGAAGGAGCGCTCAAGCAGCAGCGGCTGCTCGCCACCGCGCCGAAGCAGCCGTCGGCGGAGGACCTGACCGGGATCTTCGAGAGGTCCATCACGCTCTGGTGAGGAATGCCCGGCGGGACTTCGGCGTTCGGTTGGTTGTCTTCTTCAACCAAACTCTCCGGAGGTTCACTCGGTGACGTCAGTCCCGCCGCGGCTCTTGCTCGCACTCGCCCTGCTCTCGGCATCCGCGCCGCTTGCGATCGACTTCTACCTGCCCTCCTTCCCGCAGATCGGCACCGACCTCGGTGCCGCGGCGAGCAACGTGCAGCTGACCCTCACCGCCTTCCTGATCGGGCTCGCGCTCGGACAGATCGCCTGGGGGCCGATCTCCGACCGCTTCGGACGGCTCAAGCCGTTGCTGATCGGGTCGGTCGTGGCCGCGGCGGCCGGTGTGCTGGCCGCGCTGGCGCCGACCGTCGAGCTGCTGATCGCGGCCCGCTTCCTCCAGGCGCTCGCCGCCGCGGCCGGAATCGTGATGGCGCGGGCGATCGTCGCCGACGTACTCCACGGCTTCGCCGCCGCCCGGGCGATGTCGATCATGATGTCGATCAGCGGGATCGCGCCGATCCTGGCGCCGGTGATCGGCGGCGCCATCGCCGGATTCGTGCCGTGGCGCGGGGTGCTCGGCATCGTGGCCGCGATCGCCGTCGCGCAGGTCGTCTGCGTGCTGCTGGTGATTCGCGAGAGCCTGCCGGCCGAGCGCCGGACCAGCCGGGTCGAGTACGCCGACCTCGGCCGTCTCCTCGCCAAGCCCGCCTTCCTCGGCTACACGCTGACCCAGTCGCTCACGTTCGCCACCCTGATGACGTACGTCTCCTCCTCCTCGTTCCTCTACCAGTCGGTGATCGGCACCTCGGCCGCGGTCTACGGCATCGGGTTCGCGGTCAACGCCGCCTTCCTCACCGTCGCCGGGCTCTTCTCGGCGCGACTGGCCAAGCGCCAGGTGCACCCGGCGCAGATCGTCCGCTCGGCGCAGCCGGTGCTCGCCATCGGCGCGATGTTCGTGCTCGTCGTCGCGCTGCTGCCGGTACCGAAGGCGCTCATCCTGCTGCCGATCCTGGTCGTCACCACCTGCGTCGGCCTGATCATGGGCAACACCGGCGCCCTGGCCATCGAGCAGGCCCGTCCCTCCGTCGGTGCCGGTTCGGCGCTGATGGGCGGGATCATGTTCCTCGGCGGTGGCCTCGCCTCCCCGCTCGGTGCCGTCGCCGGTGAGCACACCGCGGTCCCGCTGGCGATCACCATGGTGGTCACCTCGGTCCTCGGCGCCGTCGCTTTCAACCTCGCCCGGCGCTCGGTCGCCCGCAACCCGGAGTCCGAGGCGGCCTTCGCCACCGCGGCCTGACGAACTCGCCGAGACGTCAGGTACGTCGGCCGAAACGTCACTCCCGTGCGGGGGGGGGGGGGGGCTGGGGGCGGGAGGGCCCCGGACCCCCCCGCCCAGCGCCGCCCGGCGCGGCAGCCGCCGGCGGGCGG
>NZ_JBEORH010000017.1:0-100154 GCF_040302165.1 Nocardioides sp. NPDC127503
CCGGAGACGATCAGCTTGGCGATCAACGAGTCGAAGGAGCCCGGGATGGTCTCGCCCTTCTCGTAGCCACCGTCCAGGCGCACCCCGGGTCCGGCGGGGGGTGCCCATTCGGTCAGGGTGCCGGGGGCGGGCATGAAGTTGTTGCCGCCGTCCTCGGCGTTGATCCGGAACTCGATGGAGTGGCCACGGACCTCCGGGTCCTCATAGCCGAGCTCCTCGCCGGCGGCGATCCGGAACATCTCCCGGACCAGGTCGATGCCGGTGACCTCTTCGGAGACGCAGTGCTCGACCTGGAGGCGGGTGTTGACCTCGAGGAAGGAGATGGTCCCATCGGCGGCGACCAGGAACTCACAGGTCCCGGCGCCGACGTAGCCGGCCTCCCGCAAGATCGCCTTGGACGACTCATAGAGCCGCTTGTTCTGCTCCTCGGACAGGAACGGTGCCGGGGCTTCCTCGACCAGTTTCTGGTGGCGGCGCTGCAGGGAGCAGTCACGCGTGGAGACCACGACCACGTTGCCGTGTTTGTCGGCCAGGCACTGGGTCTCGACGTGGCGGGGCTTGTCGAGGAACTTCTCCACCAGACACTCACCCCGCCCGAACGCACCCACGGCCTCACGCACGGCGGATTCGTAGAGGTCGGGGATCTCCTCCAGGGTCCGGGCGACCTTCAGACCACGTCCGCCGCCACCGAAGACGGCCTTGATCGCGACCGGGAGGCCGTACTCCTTCGCGAAGGAGACGATCTCGGTAGCGTCCTTGACCGGGTCCTTGAGCCCCGGCGCCAACGGCGCACCCGCCTTGAGCGCGATCTGCTTGGCCTTGGCCTTGTCACCCAACGCGTCGATGGCCTCAGGCGAGGGCCCGATCCAGGTCAGACCCGCCTCGATCACGGCGGTGGCGAAGTCGGCGTTCTCGGCCAAGAACCCGTAGCCCGGGTGGACCGAATCCGCACCCGACTGGCGGGCGACATCGATGATCTTCTCAATCGAGAGATACGACTCAGCCGGGGTGGCTCCACCCAACGAGTAGGACTCATCGGCCAGCCGCACGAAGAGGGCGTCACGGTCGGGGTCCGCATAGATCGCGACCGAGCCGATCCCGGCGTCCTTGCACGCACGGATCACTCGAACGGCGATCTCACCGCGGTTGGCGATCAGGACCTTGGTCAGTGGCTTGCTCAACGAGAACTCCTCCATCGTGAATGCATGGACATGCTAGGGGAGGCCATCTCGCCCTGACTCCAGCCGCCCGTAGTAACGATTGTCACACCTCGGTGAGCTGCGCAAGCGATGAGGTTACTCGGCGGTACACGGCGTCGTCGACGAGCACGCCCGCATGCCGCAGCGCCAGCACGGCCGCTCCGGCGAGGCCGTCGGTGGCCACGACCGCCCCGGGAGCGACCCGCGCGGCGAAGTCGGGCTGTCGGGCCAGGACGCTCCCCGCCGCGACCAGCGGCCCCTCGACATCAGGCGTACGCACCGCCGCCAGCGTCTCCCTCAGCCCCTCGGCCGCCTGGTCGAGGATGCCCGCGGCGACCTCGTCGCCGGCACCTGCCGCGGTGAAGACGAGCGAGGCGAAGTCGGCCAGTCGCAGCGGCGGCATCGCGTAGAGCGCCGCCGTCGCCGCGACGAGGGTCGCTGTCCGGCCGCCTTGTGGCGTTTCATCAGGGGTGATGCCGAGCCGGTCCAGCAGCAGGCCGGTCAGCACGGTCGCGGCGCCCCGCCCGTCGAGCGGCGCCAGCCCGGCACGTACGACCTCCCGGCCCAGCCAGAAGCCCGAGCCGACGTCCCCGAGCAGCCAGCCCAGTCCGTCCGAGATACCGGCCAGCTGGCCGTCCTCGACCCGCACCGCCGACGCGCCCGTGCCAGAGAGCAGCACATAGCCGTCGGGCGACGCCGTCCCCGAGAAGTACGCAGCCAGCACATCGAAGTCGAAGACCGGCTCGACCACCACCAGGTCGGAGAGAGCGGCCACGATCGCGGCCCGGTTGCCGGGGTCGCCCGCCCCCGCCACCGCCAGGGCAGCACCGGCGACCGTACCGGCTTTAGAGGAGGTCAGGGCCTGTGTGACGGCGGACCTGATCGCCGTCGTGGCAGCGTCGATTCCGGCGGAGGTCGGGTTGCCGCTGCCGGCCTTCCCGATGCCTCGGCACCGTCCGTCGGAGGAGACCACGACGGCGCGAGTGCTGGTGCCTCCAGCGTCGAGTCCCAGATAGTCGTTATTCATTGACACCGTTTCGTAACAGAAAACCATTGCCAGGCGTACTCTCTCCAAATAGTTTTCGAGCGCAGGCCTCGACATACGGTCGCGGCCGGAGTTTGCTAGGTGGGTGGACTAATTGACCAGAGACGTGTTCGGAGCCTTCGATGAGCAGGTTCGCACACGCCTGTCCGAGCTGCAGTCGATGGCGCAATCCGGTGGCCTCGACGCGGCGGTCGAGGCGATGGTCGGCAGCATCCGCAACGGCGGCGTGCTGCAGGCGTTCGGCACCGGCCACTCGCAGGCGTTCGCGATGGAGATCGCCGGGCGGGCCGGTGGTCTGATCCCCACCCACGCCATCGCTCTGCGCGACACGGTCCTCAAGGGCGACCGGCCGGCGAGCGATCTCAAGGGCGGCCTCCTCGAGCGTGACACCAACATCGCCAACGAGCTCTGGGAGCTCCACGAGTTCCACCCCGAGGACGTCTTCCTCATCGCGTCCAACTCCGGTGTCAACGGCTCGATCGTCGGCATCGCGCAGCGCGCGAAGGAGGAGGGCCACACGGTGATCGCGGTGACCAGCCTCCAGCACACCAACGCGGTCACCCCCAAGCACCCCAGCGGTAAGCGCCTGGCCGAGATCGCCGACGTGGTGATCGACAACCTGGCTCCGTTCGGCGACGCAACCGTCCCGGTCGGTGACGGCGGCGTGCTCGCCGGCGCCGTCTCCTCCATCACGGCGGCCTACATCGCCCAGCTCCTGACCCTCGCCACCGCCGCGAGGATCGAGGAGGCAGGCGAGACCCCGCCCCTCTATCTCTCCGCCAATATCCCGGGTGGCGATGAGCACAACGATGCGTTAAAGGCTCGCTACGGCGAACGCATCGGAAGCATGGCCTGAACACCCGTAAAGAAGAAGTAACGAGGAACCCACCCGAAAGAAGGCAGCACGATGTCCCAGCAGCTTCACCGGCTCGATCGCCGGACTCTTCTGCGCGGCACCCTCGCCGGCGCGGCGCTCGTATCGTTCTCCGGAGCGCTCGCCGCGTGTGGCGCGCCCGGTAGCGACACCGACAACTCCGGCGGTGGCACCAAGTCCGCGTCCAACCCGTTCGGTATGCCCAAGGACGGCACCGTCGACGCAGTGATCTTCGACGGTGGCTACGGCTACGACTACGTCGAGTTCGCCGCAGGCGTGGTCGGCAAGGAGTTCGCCGATGCCGACCTGAAGATCAGCGCCACGACCAAGATCGCCACGGAGCTGCAGCCGCGCTTCGTCGGCGGCACGCCCCCGGACCTGATCGACAACTCGGGTGCGGACCTGATCGGCTTCAGCTCGATCGCCGCCCAGCTCGAGGAGCTCGACGACGTCTTCGAGGCCGAGAGCTACGAGGGCGTCAAGATCGAGGAGACCCTCTACCCGAACGTGAAGGTGCCCGGCACCTACAGCGACCGTTTCGTGGCGATCAACTACGTCATGACCCTCTACGGCGTGTGGTACTCCGCCTCCCTCTTCGAGGAGAACGGCTGGACCGCGCCGAAGACCTGGGACGAGGCGCTCGACCTCGGTGCCAAGGCCAAGGCCAAGAAGAAGTACCTCTGGACGTGGGGCAAGGAGGCGGCGACCTACTACCGCACCCTGGTCATCGACTCGGCGGCCAAGGAGGGTGGCGACGAGGTACGCCTCGGGCTCGAGAACCTCGAGAAGGGCATCTGGTCCCACAAGGTCATCCAGGACATCCTGGGCAAGCTCGGCGAGATGGTCAGCCAGGACATGTTCATCCCTGGCGGCGCCGGCACCCAGTTCACCGCCGCGCAGGCCAAGTGGTCCAACGACCAGCAGGCGCTCCTCTACCCGAGCGGCGGCTGGATCGAGAACGAGATGAAGGATGCCACCAAGGAGGGCTTCGAGATGACCGGCATCCCGGAGTTCGTCCTCAGCGACAGCTCGGCGCTGCCGTACGAGGCCGTCCGCGCCGCGGCCGGCGAGGCGTTCATCGTGCCGAGCAAGGCGAAGAACCCGGCAGGTGGCAAGGAGATCCTCCGGGCCATGCTGTCGAAGGAGGCCGCGACCAACTTCGCCAAGACGAAGCTCGCGCCGACCATCGTCAAGGACACCATCCCTGCCGACGGGTTCGGCTCCGCGGCGCTGAAGTCGCAGAGCGCGATGCTCGACGCCGCCGGTGAGAACACCTTCAACTACCAGTTCTACGACTACTACGGCACCAACGCCGACGAGCTCGTCGTGTGGAACTCGTTCCTCTCCGGTGACCTCGACGTCAAGGGCCTGACCAAGGCAGTCCAGGGCATCTTCGACAAGGTCGCCGACGACTCATCGATCGAGAAGCTCAAGGTTTCCTGACACCATGCCGGACCCATCCACCACGATGGCCCAGACGGCCGGCGGTCCCCCCGAGGAGAATCCTTGGGGGGCCGCCCCCGGCCGGCGCCGCCGCAAGCTAACCCTCGACCGGGCACTGTTCATGACGGTCTTCCTCGGCCTCCCGGTCGCGGTCTTCGTCATCTTCGTCGTGGTCCCGATCGGGCAGGCCCTCTTCTACTCGCTGACCGACTGGACCGGCTTCTCGCCGGTCATGAACTTCGTCGGCCTGGACAACTACGCCAAGCTCCTCGACGACGAGACCTTCGTCAAGGCACTGCGCAACAACATACTGCTCACGATCGTGGTGCCCTTCGTGACTCTGGTTGCGGCGCTGGCGATCGCGGTGGTCGTGACCACCGCCGGTCCCAGCACCGGTCAGGTCCGCGGCCTGAACGGGTCCGGCTTCTACCGGGTCGTCTCGTTCTTCCCGTACGCCGTCCCCGCTGTCGTCATCGGTCTGCTCTGGGCTCAGGTCTACGACCCCGCCGCCGGCCTGCTCAACGGCATGCTCACCGGCATCGGCCTCGACGGGTTCAAGGACTACGCCTGGCTCGGGGAGGTGCGTGCGGCGATGCCTGCTTCGATGTTCGTGATCATCTGGGCCAGCATCGGCTTCTACACGGTGCTCTTCGTGGCCGCCATCAAGGGCGTACCCGCAGAGATCTACGAGGCTGCCCGCATCGATGGTGCCGGCCGCTTCCGCACCGCCATCTCGATCACGCTCCCCTCGATCCGTGACAACGTGCAGACGGCCTACATCTATCTGGGGATCCTCACCCTGGATGCGTACGTCTTCATGGCGGCGCTCGCCCCTGGCGGCGGCCCTGCCAACAGCACGCTGACGATGAGCCAGCACCTGATGAACACCGCCTTCAAGAAGAGCCAGTTCGGCTACGCCACCTCGATGGGCGTGGTGCTCGCCCTGGTCACGCTGCTCTTCGCCGCCCTGGTCTTCGTCGTCTTCCACTTCGCTGGCGGACGCGACAAGAAGGGAGACGTACGCTGATGAGCGCCGTCACTCTGGACAAGCCTGTCGCTGCCCGCTCCGAGGGCGGGCGACGTACGCCCGGCGACGCACTGGTCGCCGGCACCTCGCACACGATGCTGATCATCTGGTCGGTCATCGTCATCGTGCCCTTCTGCTGGGTGGTGCTCTCCTCGTTCAAGACGTCGAAGGAGATCCTGTCCTCGCCGTTCTCCCTGCCCGCGGAGTGGAGCTTCGAGAACTACGTCAGCGCCTGGACCAAGGCCGGCATCGGGACGTACTTCTTCAACACCGTCATCGTCGTCGGCACCGCTCTGGTGCTGGTGATGCTGCTGGGGGCGATGTGCGCCTACGTGCTGGCGCGGTTCGAGTTCTTCGGCCGCAGGGTCATCTACTACACGATGCTCGCCGGGCTGACCTTCCCGGTCTTCCTGGTCATCGTGCCGCTGTTCTTCGTGCTCCAGGGCTTCGGGCTGCTCAACACGCTGCCCGGGTTGACCCTGACCTACGTCGCCTACGCGCTGCCGTTCACCGTCTTCTTCCTCTACGCCTTCTTCAAGACGCTGCCCGACGACGTCTACGAGGCCGCGATGATGGACGGTGCGGGCGAGTGGCGCACGTTCTTCCAGATCATGCTGCCGATGGCCGCACCCGGCATGGCCGGCGTGGCGATCTTCAACTTCCTCGGGCTGTGGAACCAGTTCCTGCTCCCGGTGGCGCTCAACACCAACCGGGACAACTACGTGCTCACCCAGGGCATGGCGTCGTTCTCCTCCCAGGCGGGTTACAACGTCGACTTCGGTGCGCTCTTCGCCGGGGTGGTGCTGACGGTGCTTCCGGTCCTGGTCGTCTACCTGATCTTCCAGCGGCGCATCGCCGGAACGGTCTCGACGGGCACGTTCCGCTGACCCGAATCTGGGCCGGATTCTGAACCAGATGTGACGCGGATCTCGCGCCCCAGGTTAATAAGCGCTAACCTGGGGCGCATGAGCGAGCGACAGCGAGTGACCATCGGCGTCAGGCCGCCACTTCCGTACTCTTTGCATTGCCCTACGGAGGTGGCGGCATGACCGCCTTTCTCCAGCCCGAGCACGAAGAGTTGCGTGCTGTCGTCCGTGACTTCGCCCAGAAGGAGATCGCGCCCCATGCCTCGCAGTGGGACCGCGACCATCACTTCCCTGTCGACGTGGTCCACAAGATGGGTGAGCTGGGCCTCTTCGGCCTGACCGCCCCCGAGGCGTACGGCGGGGGCGAGGGGGACCTCGTCGCGCTCTGCGTCGCGATCGAGGAGCTCGGCCGCGTCGACCAGTCGATCGGCATCACGCTCGAGGCCGCCGTCGGCCTGGGCATCAACCCGATCCTCACCTACGGCACCGACGAGCAGAAGGAGCGCTGGCTCCCCGACCTCGTCGCTGGCAAGAAGCTGGCCGGGTTCGGGCTGACCGAGCCGGGTGCCGGCTCGGATGCCGGCGCGACGGCCACCAAGGCCGTCCTCGATGGCGAGGAGTGGGTCGTCGACGGCGCCAAGCAGTTCATCACCAACTCCGGTTCCTCGATCACCTCAGTCGTCACCGTCACGGCGCGCACCGGCACCCGTGACAACGGCAAGCCCGAGATCAGCACCATCATGATCCCTTCGGGCACGTCCGGGTTCACCGCCGAGAAGGCGTACGACAAGCTCGGCTGGCACGCTTCCGACACCCACCCGCTCTCCTTCGACGGCGCCCGGGTGCCGGCCGACCACCTCCTCGGTGAGCGCGGCCGTGGCTACGCCCAGTTCCTCGCCACCCTCGACGACGGCCGCGTCGCGATCGCCGCGCTCGCGGTCGGCTGCATCCAGGCCTGCCTCGACATGGCGCTCGAGTACGCGGGGGAGCGGCAGACCTTCGGCGGCCCGATCGGTCGCAAGCAGGGCGTCGCCTTCCAGATCGCCGACCTCGAGGTCATGCTGCGGGCCTCACGCCTGCTGACGTACGAGGCCGCGGCCATGAAGTCCGGGCTCGACTCGGGCGCCGTGACGATGAAGGAGTTCAAGCAGGCGGCTGCCGCCGCCAAGCTGTACTCCACCGAATCGGCCGTCACCGCGACCCGCATCGCCACCCAGGTCTTCGGCGGCTACGGGTTCATGGAGGAGTATCCGGTGGCCCGCTTCTACCGCGACGCGAAGATCCTCGAGATCGGCGAAGGCACCTCCGAGGTGCAGCGCATGCTGATCGCCAGAGGTCTCGGCCTTCCTGTGGAGTAGAGCCCGTCGAATAGGCGCGAATCTTACGGCACGCTGAACGAAACCCGCGAAGTAATCAAGAGCCATCTCACCATTGACCGTTTACTGTGGCCACATGGTGTTCGGGGGACAGCTGCTAGGACGGCTGCGTCGCACCCGCCTCTTCGGAGAGGTGGTCCGCTTCATGATGGTCGGCGGAATTGCGACAGCAGTCGCTTTCGTGCTGTTCAACGGACTGGTCCACGGCTTCTTCATGGGCGCCGGACCGATGAACGGTCAGCCGATCCCGGCCTACATCATCGCCAACACGGTCGGCATGCTGATCAGCTACGACCTGAGCCGTCGCTGGACCTTCCGCCACCGTGTCTCCGACCATGCCGACGGCGGGTTCACGGCGTACGTCATGATCAACGCGGTCACGATGCTGCTGCCGGTGGGGTGTCTGTACGTCACCCGTAGCGTGATCGGCTGGGACAGCGCGATCGCCGACAACCTGTCGGCCAACGTGGTCGGCGTGCTGCTGGGCCAGATCGCCCGGTTCTTCCTCTTCCGGAAGTTCGTCTTCGGCCGCCCGATCCGCTACACGCAGGTCTACGGCAGCGTCGAGGAGGAGGCCGCCGCGCTGAAAGCGGCCGCGGGCGGCGCGACGGTACTGATGACCCCGGAGCGTCGCGAGTCGGTCACCGGTTCCACAGAGCCGGCCACGCGTGACCGAGCTGGCTGAGCAGGTCGCGTAGCAGCGGCAGGCTCAACCCGACGACGTTGTGGTGGTCGCCCTCGATCCCGGTGATGAACGCCCCGCCGAGTCCGTCGATCGTGAACGCGCCCGCGACGTGCAGCGGCTCGCCGGTCGCGACGTACGCAGCGATCTCCTCGTCCCTCACATCGGCGAAGTGCACCGTGGTGGCAGCGGTCTGCGACACCTGCTGACCCGTCGCGGTGTCGACCAGCGCATGCCCGGAGACGAGTACGCCGCTGCGCCCCCGCATCCCCCGCCAGCGCTGAGTCGCCTCCTCCGGATCGTGCGGCTTCCCCAGGGGCTTCCCGTCGAGCTCGAGGACGCTGTCGCACCCCAGCACGAGCGCCCCTTCGGGCACCTCGGGACGGCCGGCGACCGCGTCCCGCTTGAGCTCGGCGAGCCCGAGCGCCAGCTCCGTCGGCGGCAGCCCATCGAGCTTGCTCTCGTCGACGCCGGAGACGATCACCACAGGCTCGACACCTGCGCTGCGCAGCGTCTGCAGCCGGGCGGGGGACTTGGAGGCAAGGACCAGCGTGGTCATGGCTCAACCCTAGGGGTAGCGGTCCTTTACCCCGGAGTCCGTCCCGACTAGGTTTCGCACATCCAACCCATCTCAATGAGGAGAAATCCGAAGTGACGGATTACCCGCCGCCCCCGCCCCCGCAGCAGCCGTACGGCGCTGGTCCCGTGGGCGAAGTTCCGCTGAGCCAGCCGCTCCGCGGCGCGTCGCCCCGCGACGCCATCGTGCGCTTCTTCAAGAAGTACGCCTCCTTCGAGGGCCGCGCCAGCCGGTCCGAGTTCTGGTGGCCCTGGTTCGCTGCGGTCGTCGTCAACATGGCGATCAACGTGATCCTCGGCGCAGACTCGACCGCCGGCTCCATCATCGGCGGGATCTTCGGGCTCGCCGTCCTGGTCCCGTCCCTCGCTGTCGGCGCCCGCCGTCTGCACGACACCGGCCGCTCCGGCTGGTGGCAGCTGCTCTACCTGACCTGCGTCGGCATCATTGTGCTGATCGTCTTCTGGGCCCTGCCCGAGAAGGCCGAGGGCGACAAGTACAACGTCGCCTGACGCGACTCTGGTCCTTCGCAGGTAAGCCTGGCCACCGAAAAGTGTCGGTGGCCAGGCTTACTGTCATTCCATGGCCTGGCGGAAGTACACACAGGAGATGTTGCAGGAAGCGGTCGACAACTCGACATCCGTCGCCGGCGTACTTCGGCACCTCGGTCTCAACCAAGCGGGTGGAACCCACGCCCACATCAGCCGGATGCTCAAGAAGATGGACATCGACACCAGCCACTTCGTTCGGTATGTCGGCACGGGCGCACATGCCCGACACTCTGCAGACAAGATCCTCGTCGTGCGACCGCCAGGCAGCGGGCGAGCGAAGCCGCCCATGCTGCGACGAGCGCTCCTCGAGATAGGTCGGCCGTACGTGTGTGCCGAGTGTGGCTGTGGCGAGAGGTGGCGAGGAAAGCCCCTCCGCCTCCATATCGATCACATCGATGGCGACTTCCACAACAACCTCGCCGACAACCTTCGGTTCCTCTGCCCCAACTGCCACAGTCAGACCCCGAACTTCAGTGGCGCGAGTCGTGGGAAGTACGCCTTGGCCGGCGGGTAGGACACACCGGCACGTTCTGCGCCGTCGGCTGTCTGGTTGCGGCCGTCAGCCTCTAGACTGATCGCCGCTCGCCGAAGTGGTGGAATTGGCAGACACGCAGCACTTAGGATGCTGTGCTCCAGGGCGTGCGGGTTCAAGTCCCGCCTTCGGCACCAGAGCACCTCTATTCCAACCTTCACGCAGAAGGTCCTGAAGTAGTGGTGCTTCGGTTGAGTCGAACTCCCCAGCGTTCTCGTTGGGGAGTTCTGTTCGTTCTGGGGGTGCTGGTGGTGGCCGCCGACGACGTCGCGGTACCACGAAGAGCAGCGCGCTAAATCTCGTTCAGGTGCTCGTAACCGCGAGCAGCGTCGTGTAGCTCTTGCACGATCTGAGTCTTGCTCGCTCTCGCGTGTGGCTCGCCGGCCGTCATCGACTCCATATCTCTGCGCCAACTGGGTGACCTGATCCTGAACAAAGTTGAGAGCGTCATCCGAACTCGTACGTCGGGCGACATGGTCAGCACGGCGGAACTCCATGCCGTTGCCGCCTCCAGCCTCCGTATCTGTGGCGTGCCCGAGGCTCAGATCGAGGTCGCGGCGAAAGTGGCGGTGGTCGCTCTGGAGGGGTGGGGGAGGAGATGTGACAACTCTGCTCGTAGACACTGATGCACTGCGTCAGCGACGCGAGCACCTGTTTGCCGATTTCGTTGACAGGCTCAATCCACAGCCGCGGGCTAGTCAGCGGTCGATGTTGATCATCCGGGCCACGACTAGGGAGCCTCGGGCGGCGGTGATGCTGAGGTGAGTATCGTCTGGGACGACGAGTCCCGTCGGATCGGTTCCTGCGGTGAGCTTGTCCATGACCTGGTCATCGATCATGCTGACACGGTCAGTGCCAGGCAGGTTGGCACGTCGGATAGCAGGGACCTCGCGGCCGAACTCTGGGAGGTCGGGAAGTCTGATGTTCAGCCATGCCTGTGCTGCCCAGACGGTGTGGTTGAGTTGTTCGGTGGTCGGTGCGACACTCTGGTCGCGGGAGATGCCGTGCCAGTATGCCCCGCAGTTTCGACAGCAGGTTGCGGTGGCATGTTGTGCGTAGGCCACGATGTTCTTGGTGTAGGGCGCGGCGCGTCCCGCCCAGGCGTCTGTCGAAGTCATAGCTGCGACGACGGCCTTCTCAATGCGGTGCAGGAGCTCAGTCTTTCCTAGCCTGAGTGCCTGGTTGTATGCCCATTCGTCGATCGGGACATGCCAGTAGTGGGCGCGGATGAGCTCGTGCTGTTGACTCTCTAGCGTGCTCGCCAACTGGTCGGGGTCGCCGTAGCGGAGGTCGCCTGCGCCGGGCATGGTCGTCACGGGGGCACCACAATCGCGGCAGTTCCCCGGGGCGACCTCCCCACTGTACTTGTGAGGCCGGCGCAGGTGATCGAGGCAGTGGCGGCCGTGATTACACGACGTCATCGTGCACACAATCTTTAGTGGCACCATGCCCGGGGGAGCCGGTCCGCTGGACAACTCCTCGTGCTTGGAAGCGATCTTCTGCCGCAGCTGCTCGATCAGGTCTGGGTCGAAGGGGTAAGCGCTCATATCCCGATCCCATCGATGAGAATCTCCCGGTCCAAGGAGTCCAGGCGGGAGAAGTCGACGTACTCGAACAGAATGCTCCGACATACCACCCAGGCGTCCTGGTCGGCGGGGTGCAGTGCGTTGGCTGCCGGCCACCAATTAAATCCCTCGGCACCGATGCGGGTGGCGGCGTAGTCAGCGAGTACGCCCACCGAGACCTCGCCAGCAGCGGCCACTGCGGGCAGCACGGACTTGAGTCGTGCCACGTCTCTGCCGGCTTGGTCAAGCGCGACATGCAGCATTGCCTCGGCGGTGTCGCCCAACAGCAGTTCGGACGCGAAGTCATCTGCAGCTCGCTCGGAGGGGAGTTTGCGCCAGTCGTGAGCGTCGACATCTGCTTCTATGACGGCCTCGTCGCTGGGATTGTTGGCGTGATCCATCTCGTGTGCGAGTAGAAAGGCCCACCGGTCGGGGCTGCGGACCCCGTGCTTGAGGGCGACGACAGGACGGTCCTCAATATGCCAACAAGCTCCATAGAAGGTGCCCGGGTCGGACAGCGGGAGGACTGGAATGCCGTGCTCCCAGCACAGTCTGGTCAGGGTGGCCAACGGCTGGTCCGCCAAAGGCCCAGATAGTTCTGCTCGCAGTTCTGCGAGCTCAGGCAGTGGCTGATAGTCGGTTTTGCAGGCTTGTACTAGAAGTTCGCCGAGGTACTGGGCATAGCGCGCGTAGCCGTTTACTGCCTGGACGTTCGCTGCCGACGAGGCACGGAAGGCGCCCGCGTTAGCGAGTGCAGGGATTTGACCCGCGACAACTTCACTGATGTCGGCCTTGAAGATTCTGGCTGCACGGGCTGCGGCGTTCATCCAACCGCCCCCTGGGCTAGTGCCGACCTCAGTACCGAAGATGCGACGGCTGAGTGTCTCCTTGCTAATGCCCAGGTCGGTGAGGTTGCGGCGTAGCGCAGCTCCGCCACCGCCGGTAGAGGGCAGCGTCACCTCCCCTTGGAAAGTGACACCGAGCGCCTGCATGATCTCCTCTAGGCGGTTGAGACTGGCGCCGGAGTAGTCGTTGGCTTCGTAGCGCTGTATCTGCTGTTCGCGCAGCCCGAGGCGCTCGGCGAGATCGCGTTGGGTGAGTTGTGCCGCGATCCGGGCTCGGATCAAGGTGTGAGGCAGTTCGGCCAGATTCGTGACCTCGGACACTGCTGCTATGGAGCCCGAGCGCAGCGCTTCGTACTCGGTCAGTTCGCCATCCATCTCCAAAACCTGGGAAGTGAGAGCATCGCGAGTAGCCTTGACGACCCAGTCGGGCGCGCTTGCCTGCGGGAGCTGGTCGAGCTCGGTAAGTAGCCGGTCGCGTTCGCTCTGTGTTACCCGGTATTGGCGTTCGTTGCGGATCATGGGACCTCCTTCGGGTTGAGCAGAACAATTCCCTTCGTGCCGCCGTCGCGGGTGCGTTGAAAAAACTCCACGAAGGACAACCCCGAGCCGATCTCTACACCTGCAATCAGGACGTCGCCCAAGTACTTGGCCTTGATCGCCTCCCTTCCGGCATGGCTGTAGTCGACTAACACTGGGTCCAGTAGCGGTCTATCAACGCCCTCCGGGTCCCAGCATGCGTCGTAGTCACCCGGTCGGTCCTTGTCGGTCACGAAGCTGCCGTCGACCCACAGCTGCGTACAGCCGGCGTCTGCCAGGGCTAAACAGGCAGCCGAGAGTCCCCCCAGCAGCATCCGTCGACGCTCGTTCGTCCCGAAGGCTTGAACGAGCTCGTCCCAGCTGGCCTTGTGTATCCCGGGCGGGAGCACCCCGGCCGACGTCAGGTCTGGCAGCACGACACAACATTATCATTGTGTTGTCTGGATTGGGGTAGTTTCGCTCCTGGAGGGCCGAATCGCGCGCGGACAACCGTCGGCGGGGCTAGCGTGGCAAGGATCGAGCGCACTGCCTGAAGGGATACAGATGGCGACCGAGGGGCCTGGCGGCGGGTATGGCGGACTGCAGGTTGTGCTCGCGGGAAACATCGCCAGCGGCAAGTCAACGTTGGCTCGCGGCTTGGCCGACCGGCTGGGCCTCGCCCTGATCGAGGAGAGCGTCGGTGACAATCCGTACCTCGACCGGTTCTACGCTGACATGCCTCGGTGGGCCTTCCACCTGAACATGTATTTCCTGGGCTCGCGCAGCCAGGCGATCCTTGATGCGACCACGTCGGGCCGCGGAGGTGTGTTCGACCGGAGCCTGTACGAAGACCGATTGTTCGTTGATCTAGCTCGAGCCGATGGCATTACACCGGAGGACAACTATGCGGTCTTCCGTAGCCTGTACGACGTACTTGAGCGAGTGCTGCCGCCACCGTCAATCCTGATCTACCTTGAGGCGCCCACGGACGTCTTACGCAGACGTATCACTGCGCGCGGACGAGCCTTCGAGCAGGAACTCACCGTCGAATACTTGGATCGTATCCAAGGCGCCTACCGCGATTGGGTCTCCACCTTTGATCGCTGCCCGGTACTGCGAGTCGACGCTGAGGCAAATGACTACCGTACCGATGAACGTTCGTTGGAACTGCTTTACAAGCAGGTGCAGCGGCGGCTGGGCTCGGCTACTGGCTAAGTCGCAACCGTCGCTCGCGCGGCAACAGTGATCATCTGGGCTGCGGCATCGGATGAAATCTGCGCGGTATCGATGATTACGGAGGCGTGGTTCCGGAGTAGGTCGAGTTCGCTCTCGACCCCGTGAATCGTGGCTGCGGTGCGGGCGCCGGTTGCGCCCCGGGCCGTCCAGCGCTCATCCAGGACATCGGGAGGCGCGGTCAGGAAGACCACAACCAGATCCGGCATGAGTGCGTGCAGCGCTTCGAGAACGTCGAGATGCCGGACGCCTTCGATCACTACGTCAGCTCGCCGCTCTTGCAGCAAAGCCTCGCTTAGTCCGCGTGGTCCCCACCTCGTATGAAGTTCCTGGCCGAGCTCCTGGAGCGTCGCACGATCTCTGCTCAGGTCCCTCTGCTGAGCCTCCGCACGAACAAGATCGCCAAACGACAACAGCACGCTGTCATTGGACATGGCGACCTTGCCGGCGACCGTGGACTTGCCGACGGCCATCGGTCCGGTCACAACAACGGGGCGCATCTTTCTAGAAGAGCATGCTCGAGGGGTCGAACTTGGCTGAGTCACATTGATGACCAGCGTGAAGAGTGACCCAGGCCTGACGCCCTCGCTTTTCCAACGGTGTCGCAGGCAGGTCTCGAACCTCGCGCAGCCACAGCAGACTGGCAAACTTCGCGTGCTGCTTGGTCTCGACGTAGCCCGGCTCGTAGCCCAGGCCATCGGCGTATTTCTCAGCAAGGGATGCCGGTCCGTCGGGGGCGGTCAGATGCTCGAACTCCACGCGTTCGATCAACGCCATGGCCAAGATTGCGCCGCCGGAGCGCTTGAACAAGACGATGTCTCCCTCGGCGGCGCGCCGGAAGGGGGAGATGTTGACCTTCGTCAGACGGGACTCGATGTACTTCTCGCCAGAACGGACCTTCGACAAGTAAGGCTCGGTCATGATCGCGACATGGATGTTGGCGTCCAACTCGTTGGCCCACATCTGGAGATCATCGAGAGAAACCGCATCGGACGACGAGGAGTGTGAACCGCGAAGATACGATTGGATTGCATCCAGAGTATTCATATAGACTCTATCTATTCTATTCCGATTGAACGCAGTAGTCGAATCTCTTGTTCGATCAGTTCCGTTGCCGCAACCGTGTGCTCGTCTTTCGTTGGGACCCCGCTGGCTCCGTCTAAGCCGGCGACTGCGTGAAGGCCGGCAAGTAGGGCTGCAGGGTCTCTCGTGCGGAAGACTCTATTGGTTGTCGTCCAGACATTGACGCCCACCCGCCGCGGATCGCGGTTCGAGACACTGTCCAGCACGTCGCCAGGCACAACCGAGGCCAGCAGTGGCCCCTCGGATGACTCAGCAGTTGAGGCGGGTGATAGATCGATACGGATTCGCCCGCGCCCTACTTGGACCTCACGCCACTCAGTGAGGTTCTCCCGGTGTCCGTTGGGCTGGGCTGGGCTGGAATCCGTCTCGGTGGGCATGCGACGGAACTGCAGCAGGTCGCAATGGCGCCATCCACAGTCGAACCTGGGCATCCCGGCCGCAGCGAGCGCGGCGATCTCGAAGGGCGGTGATTCGTACTGGATCTGAGAGGGCTCGACTCGCTCCAAGACCAACCCAGCGGCTAGCGCCACAGCCGTTAGGTGCGCCCGCTCTCCTGGCAGGCCGGGTCGGGTCGCCAACGCCGGCGCGCAGAACAGTAGAACGCCGCCAGGAATCAGGAGCCGAGCTGCTTGAAGCAGGAAGACCTCGCTGATCTCCCGATACCAGGGAGGATCCGCAACTGCAGCCGCGAAGCGGCCGGCATGCGCATGCGATGTCTCATGCAGGCTCCCCCTAACAACCTCCAACGACGAGATTGACTCCAGGGCTGCGCACGCTTCGTCTCGACGCTCGAACAAGGTAGGCATGCCGCCAACATTGAGCCTGGCGAAGTGCTCGGCAAGCCCTGGCGTGCCCAGCAATGCGACCGCTTCGCCGGGGCGCGCCGCAGCCTCCAGGAAGTCACCGATGGCACGACAACCGGTCGTCGAGAACCGCCATTCGAAGTCCAGCGGATGTGGGAGAGGAAGGCGGCTAGCGGCGGCAGCCAGATCACCGGTCGAGCTTGAGCTCTGAAGCAAGACGTTCGGACGCATCGCCCCGGGCTCGGACATCATGAGGCGTTGCGCGATGCTCTGCACCATGGTCGGGTAAGCGCCCTGGCAAACGCGTACCAGCCCTTCAAGCGTGCTCACCTCCTGGCTGTGCCGACGGATCAGCCACTCGACATAGCGACGAAAGCTCGCCTCCGAGGTCGGCACTTCAGCGGGGAACATCTTCGATCGCTGGAGTCGTGCCGGGGAATCGTCGAGACATCTCTTCTTGCCATGCATCGACTGCGGCGTGCTGGTTGCGCAGGGCGTGCCGCCGATCTGCGGTAAGTCGTTGGGTTACCGGACCCCACTCGAGGACCTTCAGCGGTACACAGCGCAACGGCAGCCACTCGTGCAGCGCTTGGAGCTGGTCGACAAAGACGCGCATCTTCTGCGTAAGGTCGGCAGTCGTCTTCGAGGTGATGGTCAGGTATACGTAGTAGTCGATCTTGGTCTCTGTGCGTAGACGCCCGAGGATGTCTAGCTGGCGTTGGAACATCGCTGGCGTCGCCAAGGTGTTGAACGAGAACGACTCAGGGTCATACCCCTTGATGCAGCAGGCTCTGCCGTACCGCGGGTGCTCCCCGAGTAGTGCTCGCTGCTGATCTGAGAGCATGGTCCAGAGGTAGTTGGTGCTCAGATTGTCGTCTGACCAGACGTATACGTGGTCGACGTCGCGTTGATCTAGCTCTTCGAGGAACCACACCGCCCACTCTGGGGTGAGGTCTGGCTGGCCACCGCTTAGGTCCACCATGTGTGGCTCGGCATGTGCCTCGAGTGTCCAGTCGACCAACCGTGCCACCGACACCATGGACCCGCGCCTCGCAGTTAGGTCGGCAAAGGGCACGTAGCAGTACCAGCAGCGCCAGTTGCAACCCGAGTTCTGAAACACCTGACTACGCAGGGTCGTCTTGGCCCCCAGGCCCAAAGCGCGAACGGCAGGCCGGATCGGTAGCGGATTGGCCGGCCAGTCGTCGAATGCGTCCTCGCTGAAAGTGTGGATACGACCGAACCCATCACAGTTCGGCGCCTCCGAAAGGTCATTGCTCTGCTCACTACTAGAGAACCTGGTGAGAGAAACGGCGCGACGTTCTAGGTCGATCATGCGTGATCGAAGGTCAGCCGACGCGCGGTCAGTGTCGATGAACTCGGCCACCCAGCCTCCTCCTATGCACTACAAGCGTACGAAACTGCTGTGCTGGTGCGGAGCGATCACTGAACAATCATCAAATCGCGGCACCATCGTTGCTGTTAGTGCCGTCCGGGGAAGCAAGCGTTGGCTGGTGGAAACCGCGAGGCCTGCCTGATGCCCGTTGCCTGTGTCGCCGGGAGGCTGCACGGTCCCCACTCGGCCGGTGCTGGCCGATGTCGCAAGTGCACGCCTTGCTAGGCCACGGTCGGCAAACTGTCGGTGCCGCCCTCTCCCCTCAGATCCAGGGGAATGACAGAAGGGATGGAGCATGTCAGATCTGCTCGACGAGGCGCACAACCACCGCTACATCTACGTACCGCGCGGCGAGGTTAAGGACAGCCTGACGCTGGGCAAGGAGCTGGGCCTGGCCGTTGCGCGTGCGCGCCAGCTGCCGCTCACCGTTCTTACGCCGCAGAAGATTAGTGCGACGCACCACGCCGAGCTCGCCAAACTGACCATTGTGACCGAGCGCAGTGGCCACATCGCCGACGGAGGCGTGGTGATGGTCTGGTGTCCGAGGTTCAAGACCATGGAGAAGCTCCACCACCTCGAGAAGAGCGTCATCGTGCTAGTCGAGTGGGTTCCGGGCGAAATGGAGCCCTGGGCGAAGGTCACCGGCGCGTACAACGTAGCGACCGGCGAGGTCATGGATGCCGCGCTGAGCGCCGAGGCGCAGAAGGCGCTCGAGGGAATCGTCTACGAGGGCTACAAGGGCTGGTCGGATGACATCTCCGCTCGGGTGGTTCGCGGCCACCTCGAAGATCTCCAGGCAGCCGGCGCCTACGACCGCAGCCTGATGCTGGCCTACGCCCGCTAGACCGCGTCCGAACCTGCCATCCAGCGCTTGGAGAAGATCTTGGACAAGTTCGAGGTAGCGAGCCGCATCCCGCGGCCTGCTGGGCTAGGGGCGAGCGATGAGGTACAGCACGCGCGTTGAACGCACCCACGCCAATCGTCTGATCGAACTTGGTGCCACCTGGACGGAGTCCCTGCCGCGGCTGCAGTTTCGGGCCGTCGTCGTGTGTGATGTCGTCAGCCCAGACCGATGGCACGCGGAGATTCGCTTTGGAGGCCGCAAGCTGATCTCCACCCCGCAAGTGGATACCCACGAACGGGCCTCTCGACAGGCCGGCGATGCCTTCGAGGCGAAGATCGTAGAGCTGTTTAGCGGGGACTGACGCCGAGTTACTCGGCCTCCCTAGCGTTGCGGTTGCGGTGAGGCGTCGCGCCCCGGCATCTGAATGCGGGACACCAGGGGGCGAGTCAGACCGGACGGTGTGGGCCCTCAGCTGTGTTGATGTTCTGGGCACGAGCGTCGATGTCAGGGCCGGTGTATAGCCGGTGGAATGCTTCGTCAAGAAGACCTGCGCCGTCGAGAACCTCGGAGACGGTCAGATCGGAATCCTCGTGTGTGCCTGCGTTGCCGAGCCACTTGACCGCGAAGAGGAGGTTGGCAACCCGGTCTCGATTAGGATCGGCCTCTCCCCATTCTTTGATCCGGCTATGTGCGCTCCGAAATTTTCCTGATGGCCACGTGGCCGCAATGCCCTCGGCGGACATGAACCTCTCGACGGCAGCGCGCAGCGCGGTGGCAGCTAGCCCTGGGTCTGCGAACAGGACCCGGGATGCACGCCGGACAGCCTCCTGGGTTACCTCGGGCGCCGAAGCTGGGATAGGCATCAACAGCATCGGTGGGTGGAGATGTGTCAGTTGGTAGTAGGCCGAGTATGCGGGTCCGTGCTGCTCCCACGGGTTGTCGGGGGCGGACTTCTTGGAGTAATCGACGGTGTAGTCACCCGTGCCGTGGACCGTTTGACGGCAGTCGGGGTTCTCGCACGCGCCCAAGAGCGCGAACGTCCCGCGTATCCATTCGGGCTCGAAGGCGGGGTGATCGCGTGACGAGGCAGATGCATGGCTCTCTGCATCGACAGGTTGATCGAAGCGGATGTGTCCCGCATCGCATGAAGGGCATCTCGGACGGGGCCAGGGTTGCTCGGACTCAATCACCTGGGCGAGAGTTCGAAGGGCGGGATCCACGGACATAGAAATGGAGCGTAGAACACCTGGCTGCCATTGCGATCGACTTTTGCTCCAGAACCACACGGACCCGTTTCAGACTGTCCCGGGTGACCAGCCCTCATCGTGTTGTAGGCGGGGCGTACCGGTCCGAGGACCACCCCAGTCATGGCTGGACATCGCTCCGGGGTGGTCTTTCCAGAACAAGCCGGACCGTTGTCTCTGGGATCCCGAACTCACGTGCCGCCTGTGGGATAGAACAGGAGGCCACGAATCTGTCGCTCAACGTCCGGCGAGACACTGCGACCAGATCCAGTGACGCCCGCGTGACGGAGCACCTTGCGGATCGAGTAGTCGCTGACGCTGTAGTACGCAGCCATGGCACGGGTCGTGGCGCCGCCGGACGTAGGCTTCGACGATGACAGCTCGATCCTTGTCAGTGAGGCGATCTCGGAGGAGCCGAGGCGTCGGACGTATCCCAGTCTCTCGATGAGGCTGCGATGCAACGGCCAGGCAACGGTCCAGCAAGGACATGTTGTTGACGGATTTGGAATAACGTGTGATGACCTGCACACAGAGTCCGGGTCCGACCCGGGGCGCACCAGGGTCGATCCCCATGGACAACAGACCCTCGACCCTCAAGGATGGAAGAACAACACCCCATCCAGGAAGAGGGATGAAGTCATGTCGTTCAAGGACAACGCGTCCAACTGGCGCGATGGCGTCCAGAAGGGCGTCGAGGGCGCCAAGCCTGCCGTTGAGGACGCCAAGGTGAAGTCGGCACCTCACCTTGTCACCGGCGGCGAGAAGGCCGTGGTGAAGGCCGGCGAGTTCAAGGCTCAGATCGAGGCCAAGCGGGCCGCTATGGCGTCCGCACCCGACGCGGACACGCCGCGCAACCAGGCCCTGTCGGGTCTGCTCCAGGTCGGCGCTGCCGCCACCGACGTCGCCGCCCAGGCGGGCGAGTGGCTGATGGAGACCGGTGCCAAGTGGAGCGCCGGCACCGGCCCCGTGGTCGTCGAGCCGCCGAAGGAGATCCCGGGGGAGGACGTACCTCCTCCGCCGGACTTCCAGAAGCCCGACGACCAGCAGTAAGACCTACGAGGCGAGGCCGAGGTCGCGGCGGAGCTTGGCGACGTGACCGGTCGCCTTGACGTTGTACTGCGCGACCTCGATCTTGCCCTCCTCATCGACCACGAACGTCGAGCGGATGACGCCCTCGACGACCTTGCCGTAGAGCTTCTTCTCGCCGAAGGCGTCGTACGCCTTGTGCACCGAGAGGTCCTCGTCGGAGGCCAGGGTGATGGTCAGCCCGTCACGCTCGCGGAACTTCGCGAGCTTGGCGGGCTTGTCCTTTGATACGCCGATGACCTCGTAGCCGGCGGCCTTCAGCGAGTCGATCGAGTCGGTGAAGTCGCAGGCCTGCTTGGTGCAGCCGGGGGTCATCGCGGCGGGGTAGAAGTAGACGATCACCTTGCGGCCGCGGAGGCTGCTGAGCGAGACCTCCGCGCCGGTGTCGTCAGGAAGAGTGAAGTCGGGGGCCACATCGCCCGGCTCGAGACGCGTCATGGAGCCAACCTAGCGAACATTCCCAGGCGAACCGCAGCGGTGGAGCGCGCAGTGGACGTACGCCGGTTGCTAAGGTCTGCGCATGTCCAAGGACCAGACTTCCTCGCTCGAGTCCGAGATCGAAGAGATCCGCGACCGGCTCGCAGGCACCATCGACGAGCTGATCTACCGGGGCAGCCCGAAGACGATCGTTCAGCGCCAGGTGGCGGCCTTCAAGGCGGTCTACGTCGACCCGGTCTCCGGCGAGCCGAAGATGGGCAACATCGCCAAGACCGTCGGTGGGGTGGTGGGCACCGTCGTGCTCATGGCCACGCTGCGTAAGATCAGCAAGGTCAGCTGACCACTCCCCACCGGCAAGGCAACGACGGACGTGACCGACAAGACCCCCATCAAGATGCTCCACGACCGGGTGCTGGTCGAGGTCGGGTCCGACGCCGGTGAGCGTCGCTCCTCGGGCGGCATCGTCATCCCGGCGACCGCTGCCATGGGCGCGGCCCGGCGGCTCACCTGGTCACGGGTGGTCGCGGTCGGCCCGCACGCGCGGGCCGTCGAGATCGGCGACCGGGTGCTCTTCGACGCCGACGACAAGCCGGAGGTCGAGGTCGCCGGAGAGGTGTACGTCCTGATGCGCGAGCGCGACGTGCACGCCGTCGCGGCCGAGCGGATCGGCGACGAGTCGACGGGTCTCTACCTCTAGCTCTTCTTCTGAGCCTTGGGCAGTGCGTTGAACCGATGCGCCAGCACGACGACGTTGCTGTCGTAGCTCGAGCCGTTCCAGTCGGTGCAGGTGATGATCACCAGCCGGCCGTCGCCGTGGTCCTGCCCGAAGAGCCGCTGGGCCTGCTCGGCGAGCTCCTTGCGGCTGAGCACCTCGACGGAGTCGACCTGGTGCTGGAAGGTGCCGTCCTTGGTGACGATGTCGACCTCCTGCCCCTTCTCGATGTGGTCGAGCTTGTTGAGGCTGCCGCCGCCGGTGTGCACGGTGTGGCCGGTGACCACGGTCTGACCCTGCGCTGAGCCGGGCTTGGCGCTGCCGACCCACCAGCCGATCTCGCGCGGGTTGCGCGGCGGGTCGAGCACCTCGCCGTCGAGCCGGATCGGGACGACCTTCGCCTTCGTGTTCAGCCCGGGAAGCTCGAGGCGCTGCGGGGCGCCGGGTGGCACCTCCACTGCCGCGCTGCCGCTGGGCCACAACAGTCCGGCCAGCACCATCGCGACGGCGAGCACGACCAACGAGGTCCAGAGGCCACCCGCCGCCGCGGCAAGCCGCGGCGGCGAGTCGGCAGAGGTGTCAGCCACGCCGCAACATGCGGACGTACGTCGCCACACCGGCGCCCGTGGCCGCGAGGAGCAGCAGGGTGACCAGAGCGATGCGTCCGGCGCTGCCGTCGTCGTAGCTCTCCATGCCGGCGGTCACGACGGTCGGGACCGAAGCCGGCGGGTTGGCTGCCTTGGGCGGCTTGTTGACGACCGTCTTCGTGGCTGGGCTGTTCGGGCCACAGCTGCTGGTGCCGATGGTCAGGTGCGCCAGGCTGCTGCCGACGAACGCCTCTGCTGCCGGGAGGACCTTCACGTCGAGCGCGGTCACCGTGATCGCGCCCGGGGAGGTGTTCTGGGCGTTGAGGGTGATGTCGAGGACGTTGTCCTCGAGCGGCGCGAGCTGCGACTCGATCTGACCGAGGGCCGTGTCGAGCACCTGCGTCTGAAGCTGGTCGAGCCCCCCGTTGGCAGGCGCCAGCGCGCCCTGCAGGGCGTTGGTGAACTGGGTGCGCAGAGCATCCAGGATCGCGTCGGTCGCGCCGGTCAGGTCGGTGACGACCTTCTGGTTGACGTCAGGGTCGACCGGAAGGTCGACCAAGGTGACGTCGCCCATCGTCGGGACGGTGACGTACGCCCTGCTGTTGGCCAGGCTGCTGTCGCCGGAGGCCTTGTCCTTGTCGGCGGTGCAGCTGCTCTGCACGGCGCCGAGGTCGAGGTGCAGGCCGGGGTCGCCCAGCGCCGCGAGGACCTGCTTGAGCGCTGCCGAGAGCGGGTCGGTGACCGCGGTCTGGCTCAACCCCGCATCCTTCAGCGCGGTGATCAGCTGCTTGTCGACGCCCTGGAAGAGACCGGACGAGACGAGCTCGACGTCGGAGAAGTCGAGGCTGCCCGCGTCGAGCGAGATGTTGTCGCCGCCGCTGAGGCAGTCGCCGGACCCGGCCGCGACCAGGGTCGCACCGTCGCCGGCGAGACCCGAGCAGGCTGCCGAGGTGGCGTTCTTCTTGGCCACCGCGTCCTGGGCCAGCGTGCCGGCCTGGATCGCGTCCTGGCCTGCGAGCGCGGTGATGAGCGGCTCGTTGGTGCCCTTGGCGGACTCGGTGGAGCCGTCGTTGGTGACGGCATAGGTGCCTGAGTCGGTCGCCCCGGTGCCGGCGAGCTCGAGGCTCAGCGCGGTTGCGGACGCCTGCGACACCGTGGCGGCACTCGCAGGTGCGGCTGACAAGGCAACCATGGCGGCTGCGGCCGCCACGGCGGCTCCCCGCGCGATGAGTGTTGTGCGCACGTAAATTCCCTCTCCCTTTGACCTTCGTCACACTCAACGGCAGAGGAGCCTCGTACGTTACGGGCTGGGGTATCGCTTCTGACCTGCGGAATCCGGGCGTCAGTCAGCTGTCGCAGACGGTGCCGTCCTTGTCGCCGTCGCGGTACCACGCGTACTCGGCGTCGCGGCCCTTCCGGTAGGGCCCGTAGCCCTTCGCGGTCGCCTTCGCGCAGGTGTCGAAACGGGGGTCGTCACCCGAGCCGCCCGCGGGAGCGGCGCTCTGCTCCGGGTCACCCGTGGCCGGGTCGCTCGGGGTCGGATCGCCCTGGGCCGGCCCGGCCAGCCGTACGGTGATCTCGGGGTTGTCGCAGTCGGCGGCGATGTCCTCGATCGCGGCCTTCTCGGCACGGTCGACGAAGAGGCTCCAGCGGATCTTCATGGCGACCCAGTCGGCGACGTACGTGCAGTGGTAGCTCGCGGCGTCCGGCATCCAGTCGGCCGGGTCCTGGTCGCCCTTGCTGCGGTTGGTCGCGGCGGTGACGGCGATGAGTGCGCGCGGGTCGCCGAGGTCGTTGGCGTACGCCTCCCGCTGCTCGTCGGTCCAGGCGTCGGCGCCGGACTCCCAGCCCTCCTTGAGCGCGATCATGTGGTCGATGTCGAGGCCGCCGGGGCGCTTGACGGTGACCCCGTCGTACGTGGAGAGCCATTCGCCCCTGGTGACATCGCATCGGCCGCGCGCCTTCTTCTTCGACTCCTCGAGGAGCACCTCGGTGCGGGCGTCCTGGCAGTCGCCGTCGGCGTCGACCCAGTGGTTGAACTTCTCGCGCTCGTAGCCGGAGGTGACCTCCTTGGCGACGGGGAGCTTCGCGATGGCGTCGGTCAGCGGAAGGCTGACCTCCTCGCCGCTGTCGGCGCCGTATCCGGCTTGGACGGCGGTGTCGGGTTCGGCGACCTCTATACAGCCGGAGCAGAGGAGTACGACGGCGAGCAAGGTCGCCAGCGGGCGCAGCATGAGGTGACTCCGAAGAGTTGGGGGAAGAGCTCTGGGGAGCATCGGGGGCGGCCCAACTTTGTCGGATCCCACGGTTGGCGGCACGCAGGCGCGCCGCCCGGAATCCGCCGCCTTCCGGACAAAAAAGAGCGCATCCCGGGCCGAGGCTGGAGCCTTGGCCCGGGATGCGGGTGTTGCGGGTTCTACAACGGTCCTACAGGGGAGTCCTGATCAGCGGATCAGGCGTGTGCGCGGCGCAGCAGGAACCACCGGGTGGCGGCAGCAGCGGCGACGAGCAGCACGAGCGCGCCGGCGGCGAACCCGCCCTTGGCGGCCGGGGACGAGAGCAGGTTGAGCTCGGCGTTGGCCGGGGCGTTGTCCGGCTTCACCGCGACGCTCGAGTCCGGGTCGGACTTGTCGCCGGAGACGACGACGTCGACGTTCTTCTTGTCACCGGTGGCCGCGGCCTTCTCCTCGGAGGCGGTGAGGCCGTTGGTGCCGCAGGTGCTGGTGCCGATGGCGACCTTGGCAGCGGTCGGGGCGCCGACCTTCTTCACGGCGTCGAGGACGTTGATGTCCAGGGCGGACACCTCGAGCGACTTGGCGGTCTTGTCCTGCTTGTTCATGGTGAGCTTGACCAGGTCGGTCTCGAGGCCCTTGAGTAGCACGGCCAGCTGCTCCTTGATGTGCTCGATCAGGTCGATGCGGATCGAGACGCTCATGTCGCCCAGCCCGACGTCGTTCTTGAGGCCCGACTGGAGCAGCGTGTCGACGCGGCCGAGGACGGCGTCGGTCACCGGCGAGAGGTCCGGCACGACCGTCGTGTTCTTCTTGGGGTTCGCCGGCAGGTCGGCGACCTTGATGTCGCCCTTGCCGGGAACGTTGACGGTGACGGCGGCGTTCTTGAGCTGGGTGTTGCCCTTGAACTTGCTGCCCTGCGCCATGCAGGTGCTCTCCGCGGCGTCGAGGTCGACGCCGACCGAGAGACCGCCGACCTTGGTGAGCACGCCGGAGACGACGGTCTGCACCAGGTCGTTGACCGGGCCGAGCTTGACGTGGAAGTCCTTGCTCTCGTCGTTGAGCAGGTAGTCGGTGGTGGCGCCCAGCTTCTGGAGGTCGAGCTCGGCGAGGTTCACCGTGACGGCCTCGCCCGGCTTGACGCAGCTGGAGCCGTCGCCGATGGCGACCAGGGTCGCGCCCTTGCCGGCCAGGGCCGAGCAGGCGCCGGAGTAGGCGGTGCCGTTCTGGAGGGCGGCGGCCGCGTCCTGGGCGAAGACGCCGACCGAGAGCAGCTGCTGGTCGCCCGCGAGGAGCGGCAGAGCCGGCTTGTTGGTGCCCGAGTTGACGGTCTTCTTGCCGTTGTACGTGGCGGTGTAGCGGCCGGTGTCGGCCTTGACCTTGTCAGACACGTTGACGGTCAGAGCGACCGACGATGCCTTGGCCTGCGGCTTCTTCTCCGCCGCAGTCGCCGGGGCCGCGGTCACGGAAAGACCGATCATCGCGGTCGCCGCAACAAGGGCGGCTCCGCGGACCGAGAGTGGGGAGCGCAAGTGACTTCTCCAATGGTGTTGATAACTGTCGATGACAGGGCACGACGAGTAGAAGTCAGCCTCTGCAGCCCCCCGGTTGCTGTGACTCGCCGTGACGAAGCGGGGAGTCTAGCCACGTCAGATCGCGGGTGCATAGGCGTACGCAGGGCCTCGATGACCCGCGAAATCGGCCGTAACTTTCGCGGCAACACCTCGTCTTCGAGCACCTCATCGGACCCCTTGTGGATCTTCGTCGGGATCGAAACTTGAACGTCTGAGATGCCTGGGCAAGTTGTGGTCATCACGTTGTCCTCTCGGATTCGTGAACAATGTTCTGTAGGCATCTCCACAAGCCGATCTGTTGCGCGTTTGCTCACCGCTTTGGGCGGTTTTGTTAGGGTGACCTAACTAAAACCTTGCCGACTTTCTGACAGTGTGTCAGTATCTTTGCCGGACCGCCGATCGCTGCCCGACCCTGACTGGAGCACACATGTCCGCCCTCCTCGCCGATGAGATGCCCGACGCTCCACTCTCCGCGCTGATGCGGGAGGGGTCCCGGATCCAGCACACCGCTGCTGAGAGCTCCTCGTTCATGGAGGAGCTGCTGGCCGGCCGGGTCAACGAGCAGGGGTACGCCGACTACCTGCTGTGCCTGCGCAAGGTCTACGTCGCGCTCGAGACGGTGGGCCGGGACCTGGCCGCGACGGATGCCGTCGCCGAGGCCGTCCATGACGTCGCCCTGGAGCGGCTGGCCGCGATCGATGCCGACCTGGCTGTGTGGGCGCCAGGTATCGAGGGTGATGCCGTGGAGTCGGCTGCTGCCGATGCGTACGTCGCTCGGATCGAGGCCACCCGCGCCTGGGGCGGTCTCTACGCCGCCCACCACTACACCCGCTACCTGGGTGACCTCTCCGGTGGCCAGGCGATCGGCCGGCTGCTCGACCGGTTCTTCGAGCTCGACGGCGAGGGCGTGGCGTTCTACGAGTTCGCCGAGATCCCCAAGCCGAAGCCCTACAAGGACGGCTACCGCGCCCGCCTCGACGCGCTGCCCCTCGACCCCGCGGAGAAGATCCGTATCGTCGAGGAGGTCCAGGTCGCCTTCGGCCTCAACCAGGCTCTCTTCGAGGAGCTCGCCGGCCGCCTCGACGCCTATCGCAGGTGAATGAGTGTCCCGCACCTCAATTCCGCACCGTAGGTCGCACGCTGCGCACGCACCTCGCTGCGTTGGCATCGCTCGGAAGACACCCGGTATGCCGTCGCGACGCCGCCTTGCGATGCACGCACGCATCGCACGACCTACGGCACGGCCTTTCGGATTGGGACACTAAGGTTCGTCCTCGTGCCCCGTATCGCCGCCGAGAACGTCCCCGAGCACCGCAGACTGGTGCGCGAGCGGATCTTCGCGGCGTTCGCGGAGCTGATGGCCGAGGGCAGCTACGACGCCATCAGCATGTCGAAGCTGGCGCAGCGCGCGGGGATCGGGCGCACCGCGATCTACCACCACTTCAAGGACCGTGACGCGGTGATGGTGGCGTTCGCGACCCACGAGACCTCGGAGTACGTCGCGTCCCTGCAGGCTCAGCTCGCCGCGAGCGATCAGCCGGCTGAACGGCTGCGGATCTACGTACGCAACCACCTCACCCTCGGCGAGAAGTTCCACATGGGGTTCGGCCCGCAGGTCTACGGCGGGCTCCCCGAGGAAGCGCGCCAGGAGATCCGTGAGCACGTGGTCGCCGTCGAGCAGGTCCTCGCTGAGATCCTCGAGCAGGGTGCCGAGCAAGGCGTCTTCGCCGTCACCGACGTCGACGCCACTCTCGCCCTCGTTCATGCGGTTCTCGGCACCCGCCACCTTCCCGCCGAGCGGATCGAGGAGTTCGTCCTTCGCGCCGTCGGCAGCTAGCCCTGCGGCAGTCCGACACTGTTCCTCTGGAAGTCCAGCAGCCGCTCGTTCTCGTACGTGATGCGGTCGGCAGTGCCCTCGAGCTCGCGAAACATCTCCTTCAAGGTGCGAATCCCGTCAGACGACTGACGCGCGACGAGCCCTGCCAGCTCGAGAGCGATCGCCTCGGCCTCGTCGGCCGGAGCCGTACGCTGGGCCAGGCCGATCGCGACCGCCTCGTCCGCGCCGACAGGGCGCCCGGTGTAGATCAGCTCCTTCGCGCGCGAGAGGCCGACGAGCTGGGTCAGTCGGGCCGGTCCGACCGGAACGCCCAGCCGAGCGCCCGCCCACGCCAGCTTCAGATTCTCCCCGGCCACGCGCAGGTCGCAGCCGGCGATGATCTCGGCGCCGGCACCCACGCAGTTGCCGACACAGACAGCGATCGTCGGCACGGGCACCTGCTCGACGAGCCGGTAGAGCTCCGCGAACGCCTCCATCCGGACGACCCCGCCCGCTGCGTCCAGGGGTTCGCTGACGTCCGCGCCTGCGCAGAAGGCATCGGGAGACGTTGTGGAGAGGATGACAGCGCGAACCTCGCTGTCATCGCACAACTCTTGCAGCGCGTCGTTGAGCAGGCGGAGCGTCGGGGTGTCGAGGGCGTTTCGCTTCTCGGGGCGGTTGAGCCGGAGGATCTCGACGTCTCCGCGCCGCTCCCGTACGAGGCTCGTCACGACCGGTCCACGAAGATGTCGTACTCCAGTTCGCCGGTCCCGCCGTACTTCGAGAAGTCGGTGACGCCAGCATCCCGGAGCACGTCCACATCCAGGAACGTGTTGCCGGTGCACTCGCGCGAGGGGCGCCCCAGGATCTCCACGGCGGCGTCGGCGACGATCTCGGGCGTACGCGACCTCTCCACCGCTGCATCTCCGCCGAGGAGATTCTGCACCGCGGCGGTGGCGATGAGGGTCTCCGGCCACAGACAGTTGGCAGCGATGCCGTGCTCGGCATACTCCGCCGCCCAGCCGAGTGTCAGCAGACTCATTCCGTACTTCGCCAGGGTGTACGCCGGGTGTCTGCCCAGCCACTGCGGCGATAGGTTGACCGGCGGCGACAGCGACAGGATGTGCGGGTTGGCCGATGCGCGCAGGTGGGGAAGTGACTTGCTGGTGAGCAGGTACGTCCCGCGCAGTTGGATCTGGGTCATCAGGTCGAAGCGCTTCATCGGCAGGTCTTCCGTGCCGTCGAGCGCGATCGCTGAGGCGTTGTTGAGCACGATGTCGATGCCGCCGAACCGCTCGACGGTCTGCGCGACCGCGTTCTCCACGGAGGCCTCGTCACGTACGTCCCCCACCACCGCCAGCGCCTGACCGCCGGCTTCCTCGATCTCGGCGGCGGCGGTGTGAACGGTGCCGGGGAGCCGCGGGTCGGGCTTGTCCGTCTTCGCCAGCAGCGTGACGTTGGCTCCCAGCTTTGCCGCGGCGATGCCTACGGCCAGGCCGATGCCACGGCTGCCGCCCGACATGATGATGGTGCGTCCAGTAAGGGTCATGCTTCGGGACATTACAGGCTGCTTGCGGCTGTGAGGGTGTTGTAAATAACACATCATCTGCGGATGCGGAGTTCATGTAAGATCCGGAGCGATGTCATCGACCACCGCCGACGCCCTTCGCCCTGTGTCCGCCCGCTCGGCGCTCCTGGGCTTGCTCATGGGTGCTGAGGTGCCGACGTTGTCCGCCCGTGAGCTCGTCGCGGGCGGAGGTCTGGTCGGCTTCTCGGAGACGACGGTCCGGGTCGCGCTCTCCCGCATGGTCGCCGCCGACGACCTGGTCCGAACCGCGGACGGGAGATACCAGCTCTCCGAGAGGTTGAGCCAACGTCAGCGGCGCCAGGAGGCGGCGATCCACGTGCAGACCAGCGCCTGGGATGGCGACTGGGACATGGTCGTGGTGACCGCCACCGGCCGCTCCGCCGCCGACCGTGCGAGCCTCCGCGCGACGCTCACAGAGCTCCGCCTGGCCGAGCTGCGTGAGGGTGTCTGGGTACGCCCGGCCAACCTCGACCTCGCCTGGACCGACCACCTCGCAGGCCTGTGTGAGCGGCTGACGATGCGGCCCACGACCGACCCTGCGGAGCTTGCCGGGAGGCTGTGGGGCCTGACCGCCTGGGCCGACCGAGCGCGCGAGCTGCTCGCCGCCACCGCCACCGACGACCCCGTACTCCGGTTCACCGCCTGCGCGACGTCCGTGCGCCACCTGCTCGAGGACCCCGCCCTGCCCGACGAACTGCTTCCCGCAGACTGGCCAGGTCCCGCCCTGCGCAAGGCGCACCTCGACTACAAAGACTGGCTGATCGACACTCGCCAAGCGCTCACCGAGGGCTCGCCGCCGAGTGAGCGACGCTAGTGGCATGCGGAGCCGTCTGATCGCGATTCGGCGGGCCCGTCTAGCGTCTGGCTGGTTCGGCCGCGCCTGTGGTCGGTCGAGAGGGCTGGGTCTATGGAGCCGAGACGCTCTTCTCGTTTGCCCGGTGCCGTCGCGACGGAGTGCGGGGACGTGCCGGCGCCAGGGCCGCAGGCCCGGGGCACGAGGTCCCGTCCGCTAGCGGGGGTTTCTGGTCCTCTTTGTCGCCTAGCTCTCGAGCATTTTGGGCAGGGATATGAGTTGCGGTCGGGTCACTCGTGGTGGTCAGGCTGTGGAGTCTCGTACTTCTTCCCTTGCGTTGCTCCTCGAGCTTGTGATCGCGGTCTTGAACCCAAGTAGCGAGGGCGAGGGGCAGAAATAACGTCGCGGCAAGGGTGAGCGCCCACCACGCGGTGTCTTCGACGATGCCGAACACGGCGAATCCGAGGCCTGCGGGGAGGAGCCACCGGGGCCTGACCAAGCGGACGAGAAAGCGCTGGATCACGGCTGCACCCTAGTCGGTGCGGTGTGCGACTGGCGGAGGTTCTGAGGAGTCAGTGAGGCTCGGCTCTGAACTGGGTCTAAGACTCCCGGACCACTCCCAATGCGGCACGTGCGGGCACGTCCTGCTCGATTACTCGGCGGCGTACGAGTCCGGATCGTCGAATCGGGTCGTCTCCCGCTCACGGTGCGGCCCCACGAACGTGCGGTAGCCGACGAGCCAATCGGTGGACTTCCATTCGATGGTGCGGTGCACGGACTCGAGATGGCCCACGCAGAAGTGGAGTCGGCCGCCCAAAAGCACCAAGCCCCGCCGCCAGAGCAAGCTCGGCAGCAAGTCGGGGAGGTGACTTCGAATCACCCAACGTGGTGCGACCCTGCGACCGTTTTCGGTCCTCACGACGCGCCACCAGCCCATATGCAGAGTTTGGCACGGAGAACAATCCGCGGCATGAGCGGACCCGAGCCGCATTCACTGTGTCCGCAACTTTGTCCGCGTCGCTTGAACTGGCCCGGAAATGAATGCAACCCGTTTGTGTGCCCGTAGCACCCCGCTGGGAGGTGGCGGGCACAGTCCAGGTCCCGCCCATGGAATGAGCGAGGCCCGGAGTAGATGAGGGCCCCTTCGCCGTGCGCCGCAATGCGCCGGGCGTCCATTGCCCAGATTGGGGATCCGTTCCCAGGACCGCGCCCGCCTGCTCTTCAGCGCGGCGATGAGACGGCAGGAAAGGCAGTTGCCAGCATTGCCGGTCGGGGTCGGGGCAGCGGCCAAAGGCCCGCCCTGACCATGTCAGAGCGGGCCCCTATGGGGATCTGAGCAGCGACCCAACTAGGTTCCGGACCTCGAAAGGTGGCTGCCCCGACGTGTGACCGTAGGCCTGGGCTTCTCGACGTCGCTACGGCCATAGGTCTTGGTCCGTGATCTATACCTGATCTGGGGTAGCACCGAGGGGTGTGCATCCGTAGCGCTTGCTTGGTTACCGTGGTGAGTGCTGGCAGGGCAGCTTAGGGGTGACTTCTGGTTGTGAGTCTCCTTCCGGTGGAAGGAGCGCGCAGAGGGTGACACCACGACGGTGTGCTGCTGGTGCCGTGGCCTCGGGCTTTCGTGCTCGGGGTCGCGGTCTAGCCGTCAGCTGCTCGTCGGTGGGTGGAGAGGGAGCGTCTTGGTCTTCGGGCCGGGGCGCTCTTCTCGTTTTGGCCCGTGGCCGGCAGGACGGGGGCGCGCAGCGCGCCTTGAGTCAGCAGAGAAGGTTCTCAGGGTTCATCGGCGGCTCCGTACCGCGCATGCCACCAGCCCGGGATCGATCGCCATTCGGCCAGATTGGCAGCCAGATCAGCGGCGTCCGCGGCGAGACGTTGCCACCGCAGGTCGAGAGCCATCTGCAGGTCGATGTCATCTATCTCACCATCGATCTCACCATCGAATTCGGACCAGGCGGGAGGAGAGGAGGACGACGATCCCGTCCAGAAGGCGAGCTAATCAGGGCTTTGTGTGCCCAATTGTGTGTCCCGGTTTAGATAGCAAAGAACCGGCCCTCACCTGAAAGTGCAGGTGAGGGCCGGTTTCGATGTACGCCATGTAGGACTTGAACCTACAACCCGCTGATTAAGAGTCAGCTGCTCTACCAATTGAGCTAATGGCGCATGTCATCCGGCCCGTCAGGCGCGCTCGGCGACGAGAAGAACATTAGCAGCGGGCTCGGATACGCCCCAAATCGAGGCTGTGCTGGATCAACGGCGTGGTCAGCGGAGCTCCAGGACGGCTTGGGCGGCGTTGTGGCCGCCGAGGCCGGAGACGGCGCCGCCGCGCACGGCGCCCGAGCCGCACACGAGCACAGTGCCGACGTCGGTGGCGACGCCCCAGCGGGCGGCGGGAGTGGTCAGGTCGGCGTCGTCGGGGGCCCAGGGCCAGGCGAGGTCGCCGTGGAAGATGTGGCCGCCGGGCATGGCCAGGTCTGCCTCGATCTCCTGGGGGATCTTGGCCTCGATGCACGGCTCGCCATCCACAGTCCGCGCGACGACGGAGGAGATCGGGTCGAGCAGGTGGCGGTCGAGGGAGGCGATGGCGCGCTCGACCGCTTGCGCCTTGCGCTCCTCACGCGTGGCCGGGTCCTCGAAGAGGGTCGCGGGAGCGTGCAGGCCGAAGTAGGTGAGGGTCTGGGTGCCGGGCGGGACGTCACCGAGGATGGAGGGGTCGGTCAGCGAGTGGCAGTAGACCTCGCCCGGCATCTCGGTCGGCACCGAGCCGGCGGCAGCCTCGGCGTACGCCTTCTCGAGCTCCGAGTAGGACTCGCCGAGGTGGAGGGTGCCGGCGAAGGCGACCTTCGGGTCCTCGCCGGAGCGCAGCCGGGGGAGGCGCTCGAGGAGCATGTTGATCTTGAGCTGGGCACCCACCGGCTTGGTCGAGGCGGAGGGGGTTCGGCCGAGGAGGCCGTCGAGGACGTACGGAGCCAGGCCGGAGAGGACGTAGTCGGCGGCCACGGTGTGGGAGCCGGAAGCGTCGGTCCAGGTCACCTCGGCGCCCTCGCCGACGGCACCGCCGCGGATCGAGGTGACGGTTGCGCCGGTGAGGACCTGCGCGCCACCTGCGTACGCCGCCTTGGCGATCGCTCCGGTGACCGCGCCCATGCCGCCGATCGGCACGCGCCACTCGCCGGTCCCGTTGCCGATCAGGTGGTAGAGGAAGCAGCGGTTCTGGATCAGGCTCGTCTCGCCGAGGCCGGCGAAGGTGCCGATCAGGGCGTCGGTGGCGACCACGCCGCGGACCAGGTCGTTGGCGAAGCGGCGCTCGATCGCCTCCCCGAGCGGCCGCTCGACGATGTCACGCCAGATCGGCGCGCCCACCTCCGAGCGGATCGCGGCACCGGTGGGAAGCGGGGAGGTGAGGGTGGGGGCGACGGCCCGGGCGAGGTCGGAGACCTCGTCGTAGAACGACTGCCACGCGGCGTACTCCTCGTTCGACCCCGTCACCGCGCGGAAGCTCGCCGCGGTGGCCTCGCCCTCCGGCGTCTCCACGAGGAGGCCGGTGGCCCGCGAGCCGTCGAGGTAGGGCGAGTACGACGCGGTCTGCCGTGACGCGAGCTCGATGTCGAGGCCGAGGTCGGTGCGGATCTGCTCGGGGAGCAGCGAGACCAGGTAGGAGTAGCGCGAGAGCCGGGTCGGGAAGCCCTCGAACGCCTGCGCCGAGATCGCGGCACCCCCGACGTGGTCGAGCCGCTCGAGCACCAGGACCGAGAGGCCCGCCCGGCTCAGATAGGCCGCGGCGGTGAGGCCGTTGTGACCGCCGCCGGCTACCACTACGTCGTACTTCTCCTGTGCCATGGCCCCGATACTAGGAGGTGGCCAGAGCGGCGTTGGCCCGTTCGGTGAGGGTTGCCAGGACGCGGGCGGTCACGACCAGGTCCTCGGCCGGGATGTCGGCGAAGAACGACCTGGTCAGCGGCTGGACACGCTCGGTGATCTGCTGCTGGAGACGGTCACCCTCCTCGGTCAGGGTGAGGCCGTCGGCGATCAGGCCGCGCGCGATCGCGGCGTCGAGATGCGACTCGACCTCGGCCGCGGAGATCTTGATGTTGTCGGCCGTCGCCGTGACCAGATCGGCACGCGAGGCGTCGCCCTGGCGCAGGTAGTTGAGCAGGAGCGACTGCTCGAAGGTCAGGTCGTAGTAGTCGAGCACGTTGAGGAGGTTCTTGCGCAGGGCGAAGTAGGCGACGCCGAGGTTGGCGCCGGTGAGAGGGGGCGTGGCAACGGTCATGATCGGTCTCCAGGTGTGGGATCGGTGTCGATGGGGGCGGCGAGCATCGCCTCGAGCGCTGCTTGCGCCTCGGCGGCGCGACGGCTGTTGCGGCCGCCGAGCGGTGCGGTGAGCTGGTCGAGCAGCCGGCTGGTCACCGCGATCGCCTCGCGGGTCACCTCGGTGCCCTCGGGCGTGATGACGAGGCGTACGGCTCGGGTGTCCCTGGTGTCGCGGACGCGCTCGATCCAGCCCCTCGTCTCGAGCTGGCGGGCGAGCTTGGAGACGTACATCGGCTCGAGTCCGGTGAGGTCGGCCAACTGCTTCTGGGATGGCGCCTCCGAGGCGCTGAGGCCGTGGAGGGAGGCGATGAGCGAGTACTGCGCATGGGTGAGTCCCAGGGGCGCGAGCGCTCTGTCCATCGACACCCGAAGACGCATGGCGAGGCGCCACGCGACGTATCCGATCGTCTGCTTCTTCATGGGAGAAACCGTACATGTTGATCATAAACATGTATAGCAATTAACGCTGTCGGTGGTGCCTGGCAGGATCGGGAGCATGGCTGAGCGTCCTGATGTCCCCGAGGCGATGGTGGCGCGGCTGAGGGAGATCCTCACCGCGTTCCCGAAGTGTCTCGAGGACGACGCCTGGGTGGGGGTGCGCTGGCGGGTCGGCCAGGCGACGATCGCACATGTCTTCGGCGGCGAGGACCAGCTCTTCCGGATCGTCTTCCGGGGTGAGCCCGATGAGGTGGTGGCCTTCGAGCACCTCGGCCACCCCTATTTCAAGGCGGGCTGGGGTGGCAACGTCGTCGGGATGATCCTCGACGACGGCACCGACTGGGACGAGGTCGCCGAGCTGCTGACCGACTCCTACTGCATCCAGGCTCCGGCCAAGCTGGCCGCTCTCGTCGAGCGTCCGGCCGTGACGACGGAGTAGGGTCCGCTCGTGCATGTCGAGCAGGTCAAGAGGTACGTCGCTTCCTCACTGCTCTGCTCCGTCGTGATGCTGCACTCCCTGGCGATGGCCGCGCTCGGCGCGACTGGCGCCGACAAGGGTGGCGCGCGCGAGGGTCTTTTCGTGATCTCGGTGCTGCTGGGAGCGGGTGCCGTGGCCGGCGTACGCCTGATCAACAAGCTTCCGCTGGTCACGCCCTGGTTTCTCGTGGCGCCCGTGATTCCGGTGCTCGTCTACTACCTCGTGCTGTGGAAATAACTGCGAAGAGTTGCAGCCCAGATTGGGACTTTAGACCCTAGGCCGACCGCTTGGACTCCGGCATGTTGCCTTGGTAAATCAAGAGGAACAGTTTCCTCTCCATGGCAACAAATTTCATAAGGAGTGCGTGTGCGTCGTTTGGCCATGCTGATCCTCGGGGGAGCCGTCGCGGCGGCCGGGGTCGGCTGCGGTTCGGACAGTTCCATCGACTACGGGTTCTACAGCAACAACCACGCTGAGAACCCCGCGATGGAGAAGAAGGTGATCACCGTCGACAGCACCGAGAGGATCCAGCAGAACCAGCAGCTCGGGTTGACGGCTGAGGGCACCATCAAGGGCGAGGCACCCGGAATCCTGTTGAGGGTGATCGTGCAGGACGTCTTCGAGACGTCGTTCACAGACGGCACCCCGACCCCGCCGGGGTCGCGTGTGATGGCCGTCGAGATCCAGGTGATCAACGCCGGGTCGAGGGTCTTCAACGACACTCCGGCCACCGGCACGACGGTCATCGATGCCTCGGGCAAGAAGTACAAGAGCCAGCCCAGCACGGTGACGGTCGACGGCGGCGAGGTGTTCCCGAACCCGTTCGGGCTGCAGCCGCGGGACCAGCGCACGGCCCTGGTGCCGTTCGTCGTTCCGGTCGGGGTGAACATCAAGCAGGTCGGGTTCCAGATCGACAAGGGCGGCGAGAGCGGCCTGTGGCGGGTTCCGTAAACCAGAACCTTTAAATCTGGATTCAGCACCAGCCTCCAAGCAACCTTCTGGCGGCATTACGCGTCACCATCTCGGTGGTGATGAGACGATGTGTCTTCTCGGACGTAATGCTGCGTGGTCAATTGGAGGTGTGGTGCGGGTCCGGGTCCTAGGTGCCGTCGAGCTCGTTTGTGACGACGGCACGGTGCAGAAGCTGTCGCGTACGCGGCGGACTCTGCTCGCCCTGTTGGCCTCCGCGCGTGGGGCGCCGGTCTCCTCAGACCTACTGGTCGATGAGCTGTGGAGAGGTTCACCCCCGGCAACGGGGGTGAACCTTCTTCACCAGCGCGTCCGTGACCTGCGCCGGGCGCTCGGCGAGGATCGCCGCCACCTGCAGAGCCGGGCGAACGGCTATGCGCTGGTCGGTGCGGACATCGACCAAGTCCGTTTCGAGGACCTGGTCGAACAGGGCCGTGCCTCGACCGAGGCCGGAGATCACGAGCGCGCCAGCATGCTCTTCGATGCTGCGCTGGCGCTGTGGACCGGCGGTGCGTACGGCGCGGTCGGTGAGTCGTCGATGATCGCGACCGAGGCCGCCCGGCTCGAGGAGCTGCGTCTGGTCGCCGTCGAGTCCCGGGCCGCCGCTGACCTGGCGCTCGGCCGGCAGGCCGCGGTGGTGGGGGATCTGGGACCGGTCGTCCGGGCCAACCCGCTCCGGGAGGGCCTGTGGCTGCTGCTGATGACGGCTCTGTGGCATTCCGGCCGTACGGCCGAGGCCCTGGACGCCTACCAGCGTCTCTTCCGCGTCCTCCGCGAGGAGCTCGGGGTCGAGCCGTCCAAGGACGTACGCGACCTGCAGCTGCGGATCCTCGAGGGAGACGATCCCGAGCCCGCGCCGGCACGGACGTACGAGGAGATCGTGCCGCGCCAGCTGCCGCCGGTCGTCTCCGCCTTCGCCGGCCGCGAGGACCATCTGACGATGCTGGACGAGTTGGTGGCCAAGGACGATGGCGGGGCCGTCGTGATCTCAGCGATCGCGGGCACGGCGGGGATCGGCAAGACGACGCTGGCGCTCTACTGGGCGCACCGGACCGCTCCCCGCTTCCCCGACGGACAGGTGTTCGTGAACCTGCGCGGCTTCGACCCGTGCGACGCCCTCGATCCGCTGGATGCGCTCGGCGTGGTGCTCGAGGCGTTCGGGGTGGAGCGCTCCCGCCAGCCCCAGGACATCGACGGCCGGGCCGGGTTGCTGCGCAGCAAGCTCGCCGGCAAGCGGGTGCTGCTCGTGCTCGACAACGCCCGCGACAGCGAGCAGGTACGCAGCCTGATCCCCGGCAGCCCGGGGTGCGTGACCCTGGTGACCAGCCGAAACAGGCTCTCCGGCCTGGTCGCGGAGGCCGGTGCGAGACCGATGGAGCTGGGCCTGCTCGACGACGCCGAGGCCTATGAGCTGCTGGCCGGGCGGCTCGGCAAGGACCGGCTCCTGGCCGAGCCGGAGGCCGTGGAACGGATCATCGAGCTGTGCGCCTCGCTGCCACTGACGCTTTCGGTCGTGGCCGCCCGGGCGGCGATCCGGCCGGCCTACTCCCTCGCCGACCTGGCCGACGAGCTCGGCGAGTCCCGTCTGGACGGGTTCGGCGGCGGGCGGGGTGACCTCCGGGCGACCTTCTCGTGGTCGGTCCAGCACCTGCCCGATGCGGCGGCCGAGCTGTTCCGGCTGATCGGCCTGCATCCCGGGCCGACGCTCACCGTCCTGGCCGCAGCCAGCCTGGCCGGGATCTCCCGCGTGCGGGCCCGTCGCCTGCTCGACGATCTCACCGAGGCCAATCTGCTGACCGAGGTCGCGCCCGGCCGGTTCGTGCTGCACGACCTGCTCCGGGAGTACGCCGCCGACCTCGCCACCCACGAGTCCGACGAGGTCCGTGAGGCCGCCGAGCTGCGGATGATCGACCACTATGTCTTCAGCGCTCGGGCGGTGCACAGCGCCTACGACCCACACCAGCGCCATCTCGATGCGCTGGAGCCGATGCTCGAGGGGGTCACCCCCGAGGTCGTCGGCGACAGCGTCGAAGCGCTGGCCTGGATCGGCAGCCAGCTGCCGGTGATCTCCCGGGTGATCGACGTCGCCGTCGCCCGCGGGATCGCACCCGATCGGATCGTGCTGCTCGTCGGTGCCCTCGAGCGCCTGCTCGACCTCCAGGGACGCTGGATCGAGCTCGCCGCGCTGGCCGAGGCCGCGCTCCCGGGTGTGCGCCGCAGCGTCTCTCAGGGCGGCGACCCGGCCGGGCTAGGCGTCATGCATCGCGCCGCCGGGGCGGCCTGCGGGCGTCTGGGGCGGGTCGAGGACGCTCTCGAGCACCTCGGCCGGGCTCTCGACCTGGCCATGGAGTCCGCCGACCTGGTCGGGGAGGGAAAGACCCTGCACCGGCTGGCCACCGTGGCCACGGCTTCCGGCGATCACGCCGGGGCTGCTGCGTACGCGGCTCGGGCGGCGGAGGTCTTCGCTCGCGCGGGCGATCCGATCCGGGCGGCCTGGACGACCGGGCGGCTGGGTCTCTACGAGGCCCTCGACGGTGCGTACGAGGCCGGGCTCCGCCACTGCGAGGCGGCGCTCGAGGAGCTGCGCTGGGTCGCGCCCGGCTATCGCAGCGAGGGCAACGTCATCGCCACCATCGGCTGGATCCACCAGCAGCTCGGCTCCGTCGACGAGGCAGCCGGTCACTTCGAGGAGGCGGTGACCAAGCTCCGTGCCGCCGGTGACCTGCCCGGTCTGGCCGACGCGCTCGGCCATCTGGCCGAAGCCCGCGCGGCCCTCGGCAAGGACGAGGACGCCCGCTGCGCGAGGGTCGAGTCTGCCTCGATCCTCGCGCAGCTGGGGTGACCGCCTTCGGCTATGCCGTGGGCAGCTTGTAGTCGGCGTACTCCTCGCGCAGGGTCTTCTTGGAGAACTTCCCGACCGAGGTCTTGGGCACCTCGTCGATGAAGACCACGTCGTCGGGCACCTGCCACTTGCCCAGGTTGTCGGCCAGGTAGCCGAGCAGCTCCTCCTTAGTCACCGACTCGCCGTCCTTGACCACCGCGAACGCCAGCGGCCGCTCGCCCCACTTCGGGTGCGCGACCGCCACGACGGCGGCCTCAGCGATGCTCGGGTGGCCCATGATGAGGTTCTCGATCGCGACGGTCGAGATCCACTCGCCACCGGACTTCACCAGGTCCTTGGTGCGGTCGACGATGCGTACGTAGCCCAGCGGGTCGATCGCCGCGATGTCACCGGTGCGCAGCCAACCGTCGGGGGAGAAGGAGGTCGGCGCATCGACCTTGTAGTAGCCCGACGCGATCCACGGGCCGCGGCACTCGAGCTCGCCGGTCGTCTCGCCGTCCCAGGGGAGCTCGTCGGTCGTCCCGGGCTCCACGATGCGGAGCTCGACGCCGACGGCCGGGATGCCAGGGGACGTACGGTAGTCGGCCTTCTCCTCCTCGGAGAGGCCGGTGATCTCGGCCCGCTCGTTGTACACGCTGCCGAGCGGCGACATCTCGGTCATGCCCCAGGCCTGGGTGATCGGCAGGCCGATCGCCTCGCGCCAGGCCTCGGAGAGCGACTTCGGTACCGCGGAGCCGCCGCAGATGACCACGCGCAGCGAGGAGAGGTCGGCGTCCTTCAGCAGCGGGACCATGCCCATCCAGATCGTGGGTACGCCGGCCGCGATCGTCACCTTCTCGGCCTCGAGGAGCTTGACGATGCCGGCGGGAGAGAGGTCGGGGCCGGGCAGGATCAGGTTGGCGCCGGCCAGCAGCGAGGAGTGGGCGAAGCCCCAGCCGTTGGCGTGGAAGAACGGCACCACCGGCAGTACGCGGTCGCGGTCGTTGGTGCCGAAGAGGGTGCCGGCCAGAGAGGCCAGCGCGTGCAGGTACTGCGATCGGTGGGTGTAGACGACGCCCTTCGGGTTGCCGGTGGTGCCGGAGGTGTAGCAGATCCCGGCGGCGGTGCGCTCGTCGGTGACCCGGCCCTCGATCATCGCCTCCTCGGCGTCGGCCATGAGCTCCTCGTAGGAGACGACCCGCGGGTCGTCGGGGAGCGGGGTCGGCGCCCCGTCGTCCATCACGACGACGTGCTTGAGCGTGGTCAGCTGGGGGAGAAGCGGAGCCAGCAGACCGAGCAGCGACCGGTCCACGAAGACGGCCTCGTCCTCGGCGTGGTTGAAGGTGTAGACGAGCTGCTCGGGGAAGTAGCGGATGTTGCCGGTGTGCAGCACCCGGCCCGTGCAGGGCACGGAGTAGTAGAGCGCGAGGTGGCGCAGGGTGTTCCACGCGAAGCTCGCCACCCGGCCGTCCTCGGAGATGCCGAGCCGGTCGAGGACGGTGGCCTGCTTGCGTACCTCCACGGCCAGGTCCTTGAACGTGTTGCGCTCCAGACCTGTGGCGGTCTTGGTGACGATCTCCCGCGTCGGGAAGACGCGCTCGGCGCGCCGGATGATCGTGTCGATGGTCAGCGGTGCGTCCTGGATCAGTCCTTGCATGCTGCACATCGTGACCCAACGTGGCGTGGGTCACAACGAGTTCGCGCGAACTTCTTGCCAGGCGATGCGGTTGACCTGTGGCGCGCCGGATGCGCAGCGGTCAGAATCGACTGCGTGAGCACTCTCTTCGTCGCGGCCGGTGGTGGGGGTGATGCGCTCGGCGTGCTTCTGGCGCGCCGGGTCCTCGAGCCCGATATGGACGACGGCGACGTGCTCGTGTCCACCTGCGCCTGGGAACGGCTTCGCATCGACCCGGTGCCGGGACCGCGCTCGCGGGGCGACTTCGTCGGACTACGCCTGGTCGATGGTGTCCGGGCGGAGATATCGACCACGACCGACACCCTTCCTCCGGGCCGGTCCGTCCTGCCGCGGCTTGCCGGAGACGTCGAAGCGCGCCTCTTCCTGCACGACCTCGCGGATGGTGCCGTCGGGCTGGCCCAGCAGCTCCAGCATCTCGCCCGAGCCCTCGGCGCCGACTCGCTCACTGTCGTCGATGTCGGCGGCGACGTGGTCGGGCGGGGCGACGAGCCCGGGCTGCTGAGCCCGTTGGCCGACTCGTTGACGCTGGCCGCGGCGTTGCGCAGCGAACTGCCGGTGCGGCTCGCCGTCGTCGGTCCCGGTGTGGACGGGGAGATCCCCGGAGAGCAGGTGATCGCCATCCTCGGCGGGCTCGGTGCCCGTCATGCGGGAACGCTGGGAACCGCGGATGTGGCCAGGGTCAGCGACTCGCTCGCCTGGCACCCCACCGAGGCGACGACGCTGGCTGCGGCCGCCGCGCGCGGGCTTCGAGGCGCCGTGGAGATGAGACGAGGACAGACGCCGGTCCCGGTGAGCGAGATGAGTGCCACCGTGTGGCGCCTCGATGTCGTCGAGACGTACGCCTTCCCGCTCGCCGAGGCGCTGATCAACACCCGCTCCCTGGGGAGCGCCGAGACGATCATCCGCGGGATCACCGTCGACGAGCTCGACTACGAGCGGCGACGGGCGCGGGAGCGTCGCGAGATCCCGTCGCGGACCGTGACCGCTGCCGACATCGCGAACGCGAGCCTCGCCCGCGGGGCTTCACACATCACCACCCGCCGGCTCCTGGAGGCGACGAGCGGGGACGTACCCAGCTACGAGACGGCACGCTTCGACGGGCTCGGGCTGTGGGCCCTGGAAGCCCTCGCCCGAGGCTGAGACCGCTCAGACGACGGCCTCGGACGTGGTGAGAGCCAGGGCGGGCGTGGAGGCGGCACGCGGCCAGACCTCGGCGAGGATCTCGACTCCGCGTCGGACGAGCTCGGGCCGCGGCGTGATCGCCAGCCGCAGATGACGCTCGTAGGCGCCATCGACCCCGAACCGCGGCCCGGCGGTGACGAGCAGCCCGTGGGGCCTGGCGGCGAGGGTGAGCTGCGAGCTGACCGGCGCGGGCAGGCCGACCCAGGCGGAGAGACCGCCGTCGATACGCGGCGGCAGCTCCCAGTCGGGAAGGTGCTCGCGCATCGCGTGGTAGAGCGCCGCGCGGCCGGCGGCGAGCTGGTCGGCTCGCTCGCGCAGGATCTCGGGCAGATGCCGGAACAGGATCGTGGTGACCAGCTGCTCCCAGATCGGGGTGCCGAGGTCGGTGGCGGAGCGTCCGCTAGCGATCTGGGTCAGCAGCACGGGGTCGGCGCGGATCCAGCCGACCCGCAGCCCGCCCCACAGCATCTTGCTCGCCGAGCCGATGTGGACGACGCGGGCTCCGTGCTCGCCGGCCATCGCGGCCAGTGGCGGGTAGGTGTGAGGGCGGTCGATGTTCAGCTCGGCGGTGGTGTCGTCGGCCACGAGGAGGGTGTCGACCTTCGCCGCGGCGTGCAGCAGCCGGAGCCGGTCCTCGGTCGACATCGAGCGAGACGTCGGGTTGTGGAAGTCGGGCATGACGTACGCCATCACGGGGGTGGTCCGGGCGATGGCCGCCTCCATCGCGGGCATGTCCCAGCCGGCGTCGGTGGTCACCGGGCTCGTGATGATCCGGGCTCCGGCGAGGCTCAGGGCGTCGTACGCATTGGGGTAGGACGGGCTCTCGGCGTAGGCCCGGTCGCCGCGGCTGATCACGGTGCGGGCGAGCAGGGCGATCGCGCTCTGGCCGCCAGTGGTCACCATGATCTGGTCGGGATCGGTCGGCAGACCGCGATCGGTGTAGCGCGCCGCGATCTCGGCGCGGAGCTCCTCGATGCCCCACAGCGTGTAGCCGGGGCCGGTCATGTGGTCGGCCAGCCGCCGGGTCGCCTCGACGGCGGCCTCCGGGAGCCGCCGGGTGGCCGGCAGAGTGGCCCTGACCAGGTCGATCTCGCCGCCCTCGGTGAACGAGTCGGGTGCGGTCGGCGGGAGCTTCGTCGTCGTACCCGACCCCTGGACGCTCAGCGCGTAGCCGTGCTCGCGCAGGCGCCGGTAGGCGGCGGTGATCGTGGTGCGGCTCAGCGTCAGCCGCTCGGAGAGCTCGCGCTCGGAGGGGAGACGTACGTCGGCGGAGAGCCGTCCGTCGATCAGCAGCAGCTGGATCCGTTCGGCGAGGTTCTCGTACGCCGGGCCTTCCCCTTGCCACTGACCGAGCAGGCCAGCGAGCGCAGTGGCACCAATTCTTCCGCGAGGCATGAGGCCACCTTACCGCGATTGGCTTCTTTACCTTCGATTGGACCCGTGATTGGCTTTGCGATCGTGAAGGATCTCTCTCTGAAGTCGCTCTCCTGGTTGATAACTGGACTCTTCCTCTACGGCATCGCAGTCGCCATGCTCGTGCAGGCCTCGCTGGGCCTGGCGCCCTGGAACACGCTGGCATCTGGACTCGTCGAGATCACCGGGATCTCCTTCGGGATGATGACCAACCTGATCGGGCTCGTCGTCCTGCTGGTCTGGATCCCGCTGCGACAGCGGCCCGGCGTCGGCACCGTGCTCAACGTCCTGCTCGTCGGTACCTCGGCGGAGATCGGCCTCTGGCTGATTCCGCAGCCGACGGAGCTGATGGCTCAGATCGCGCTCTTCACCGGCGGCTTGCTCCTGCTGGCCGCGGCGACCGGGATCTACATCGCGCCCGGCCTCGGTCCTGGCCCGCGCGACGGCCTGATGACCGGCCTGCACGAGCGGACCGGCGCCCCGGTCTGGCTCTGCCGCGCCGGCGTCGAGATCACCGTCCTGGCGATCGGCTGGCTCCTCGGCGGAATGGTCGGCATCGGCACCGTTGCGGAGGCGCTGCTCATCGGTCCGATGGTGCACCGCACCCTGCCGTTCTTCCGGACGATGTACGCCGGGCGGGTGGCCGCCGAGGCGGTCGCCGCCGAAACACGCGCGAGTGCATGATTTAACCCACACAAAATTCCTGTGGCGCCCCCGACAGGATTCGAACCTGTGACCGTCGGATTAGAAGGCCGATGCTCTATCCAGCTGAGCTACGGAGGCGTGGCCCGAGTGAGCACCCCGCTGGAAGGGGGTTTGCGCAGGCCGCGCACGATCTTACCGGTGCCCGTATCCCCTGTGTGCATCGGAATCCGAAACGCTGGCCGGAGTGTTACCAAGGTGTGGGGGGTATTTGGGTGCACTGTCCCCACACTGTCGACCTGTGTGTCCGATTGGCGGACCACGAGGGTTCGAGACTGGGCACGATCATCGGTAAGGTCCCCGGACATGACTATGGAGTCCATGTGCACCTCGTGCGGTGCAGCCGTCACCGGTATGCGCTTCTGCACAGGTTGTGGGACCCCCGTCAGAAGCGCTCATCAGCCGCCGTCGCAGGGTGCACCGGAGCCGGTCGCACCCCCGCGACTGCCGCAGCGGGGTGCCGATCCTGAGCAGGGTGGTCTGTCGTTGCCGAGGCGTGGGCAGGAAGCAGCTACGCCCGCGCCCGAGGCCGACACGGAGCCGGCCCCGTTGCCGCTCGAGCAGGTCAGGCGTACGCCGGGAGCCTCGATGGCGCCCCAGCTGAGCATGACCGCGCCCAGCGGTGAGCAGCCGGCCTTCGGTGGTGGCATGGCGCCGCCGCCGGCAGGTTCCGACGGTGGCCTGTTCGGGCTGGCGGCGCGTACGCCGAAGTTCGAGCCGGAGCTCGCCTCTCAGTCGCAGTCGCTCTTCCTGCCTAAGCGCAAGAAGGCCGAGGAAGAGCCCGAGCGGACCCCGGAGCCGGCGCCGGCCCCTGAGCCGCCGGCACAGGAGGCCGCACCGACGCCGCTCCCGGATCTGCCGACGCGGCCGCCGGTACAGGAGCGCGCGCCCGAGCCGCCCGCGCCCGCACCTGCGCCCGCCCCGCAGATGCCGGAACCGCAGGCGCCGCAGACCCCGGAGCCGATGGCTGCGCCTCCGCTGCCCGAGCGTCCGGCCGCGGCGTACCACCAGAGTGCGGAGCACCCGACCTTCGTCGAGCCCGCGCCGCAGTTCGGGGGCCCGGTTCCCGAGGCGACCTACGAGGCGACCCACGAGGCGATGCCGCCGGTCGAGCGACGCCAGCCCGAGCCGATCCGTCCCGACGAGACCCAAGTCGCGATGAGCCCCCGGTTCGACGCCGTCGACGAGGAGACCGGCGGGGGCACCCGCCCGCGTGACGAGTTCGAGCAGTTCGCGCCGCCGCAGCCGCAGTTCGACGCCCCGGCGTCCGAGTCGCGCTACGACGACGGCCAGCCCGACCAGGGTCAGCAGGCCCCGGCGTACGGCGATCCTGCCTACGCCCCGCTCGCGCCGCAGCTGGAGCCGGACCAGGCCCAGTGGTCCCCGGGCTACGACCAGCCCTATGGCCAGCCCTACGACCAGCCGTACGACCAGGGCTACGAGCAGTCCTTCGGACAGCCGCAGGACCGGTCCCAGGAGGAGTTCGGCCAGCCGTACGGTGACCCCTACGGCCAGAACCCCTACACCGACGCCACCCTCGTGGGGCAGCCGCCGGTCGGCGGTGGGCCCAACACCCCGGCGCCGCCGCCGATGGCGCCGCAGGGCTACGACCCGTACGGGAACGGCTATGACGCCCGCTACGAGCCGCAGCGCGGTCAGGGTGGTCAGGGCAAGGGACCTGGTGGTCTCGACCTGAAGCGTTGGGGCCTGATCGTCCTCGCGCTGGCCGTCGTCGTCGCGATCATCGCCTTCGTCATCGGCCTGATCAACAGCAACGGCGACGACGCCAACGCCGATACCGGCTCCGCCACGGGCGCCACCACGGCCGAGGGCGGTGCCGCGGCCGAAGCCAAGAAGATCGACGACCTCATCAAGACCTCGGCCAAGGACAAGGCGGCCATCGGTGCCGCTCAGGCCGACCTCAAGGCCTGCGAGAACATCGACGAGGCGATCCAGACCTTCCAGGACGCCGCGGCCTCCCGCGAGAAGCTGGCGGCGGAGGTCGCCAAGATCGACACCGCCGTCCTGCCGGGGTCGCGGAAGCTCGTCAAGAACCTCGAGTCCGCGTGGATGACCTCGCAGAACGCTGACCTGGCCTTCGCGGCCTGGGGCGAGAAGCGCAAGGTCAACGCCGAGGGCGAGTGCGTCGGTGGCAAGGGCAAGCTGGAGAAGGCGACCACGCTCAGCCTGGCCAGCCACGACCCGAAGAAGGCGGCCGCCAAGGCATGGGGGCCGATCGCGGAGGAGTACAACCTCGAGCCCGTCGAGTGGACGAAGCTCTGAGCTGATCTGGGGTCGAGCCTCAGCGTGAGCGGAGGTACGCCGCCATCGCCCGTTTGATGGCGGCGGCCGTCCGCGCCTGGAACCGGTCGGACTTCAGCAGGCGCGCGTCCTCGGCGTTGCGCATGTTGCCCGTCTCGAGCAGCACCTGCGGCACCGTGGTGAGGTTGAGGCCGGCCAGGTCGTCGCGCTCCACGAACCCGCCCTGCCCGAGGTAGGAGGCCAGCGGCATCCCCGTCTTCCGCATCTCGGTGCGGAGCAGCTGGGCGTAGCGTCGCGAGGGCTCGACGACCTCGTCGTTGGTGCCCGAGGGCACGGGGATCAGCAGCGAGTAGCCCCGCTCGGACGCGGCTGCCCCGTCGGCATGGATGTCGATCGCGACGTCGGCCTTCGCGTCGTTGATGATCTTCGCGCGCTCGTCGATGCACGGCCCGACCCCGTCGTTGCTGTCCCGGGTCATGACCACCTTCGCGCCCGACTCGCGCAGATCGGCCGCGAGCTTCGTGGCCACGGCCCAGGTGAAGTCGGTCTCCGGGTAGCCGTCGTCGGTCGCGGTGCCCGTCGTGTTGCACGGGCTCTGCGAGCGCCCGTTCCAGACGGGCTTGTTGATCACCTCGGGCGCGCCCGCGTTGCCGCCGTTGTGGCCCGGGTCGATCCCGACCACGGCTCCCGCGAAGATGTCGTCCGATCCGCTCGAGGCGGAGGTGGACGGGGACGCCGTCGCTGATGGCGACGTGGCGGGTTGCTGTCGTGGCGTACGTCCTGGACTGCACGCCATCAGCGCCGAGGCGAGGGCGAGGCAGCCGGCCACGGCGATCGCCGACCGAGGTACCTCGGTGAGCAGCCACTTCCCTCGTGGAACTCCACGAGGGAAGCGCGACTCGACTGAGTTACCGCGGTCAGCATTCACCTCACAGATAATGACCCATCCACGCCTCGACGTCGTCGGCCGTACGCGGCAGGCCGGCGGAGAGGTTCACGGAGCCGTCCTTGGTGACGACGATGTCGTCCTCGATGCGGATGCCGATGCCGCGGAGCTCCTCGGGGACGAGCTTGTCCTCCTTCTGGAAGTAGAGGCCAGGCTCGACGGTGAGGACCATGCCCTCCTGCAGCGGTCCCTCGATGTAGGTCTCTTTCGACGCGGAGGCGCAGTCGTGGACGTCGAGGCCGAGCATGTGGGAGACGCCGTGGAGGGTCCAGCGGGAGTAGGTCTTGTTGTCCTCGGAGAGCGCCTCGTCGACCGAGACCGGCAGCAGACCGAGGTCGTCGAGGCCGTGGGCGAGGATCTCCATAGCGGCGAAGTGGCCCGCCCGGAAGGTCACGCCCGGGCGGATCGCCTCGATGCCGGCCTGCTGGGCCTTGTAGACGAGCTCGTAGAGGTTGCGCTGCAGCGGCGTGAACGTCCCGGAGATGGGAAGGGTGCGGGTGATGTCGGCGGTGTAGAGGTTGTGGCCCTCGACGCCCATGTCGAGCAGCACCAGCTCACCGGGGACGATCGGCCCGTCGTTGTCGATCCAGTGCAGCGTGGTGGCGTGGGAGCCACCGCCGACGATCGAGTCGTAGCCGAGGTCATTGCCCTCCGCACGGGCGCGGCGGAAGAAGGTGCCCTCGATCCAGCGCTCGCCGTGCTTCAGCACCTGATCCCACTCGCGCACCGCGTCGGTGAAGCCGCGCACGGTGATGTCGCAGGCCTCCTTGAGCTCGCCGAGCTCCCACTCGTCCTTGACCAGGCGCAGCTCGGAGAGTGCCTTGGCGAACTCCTCGTCGCGGGAGGCCTCGGCGGGGGCGACCAGCTTGTCGACGTCGGCAGAGACCCCGCGGAGTACTCGGGTCGGGGTGTTGCCGGAGAGATCCGACTCGAGCTGGTCGACGTGGCGTACCTCGATGCCGAGCGAGTCGGAGAGCTCACGGGCCGAGGGGCGCGCCCCGGCCCAGAGCGCTCCGTACTGACGGTCGCGGAAGAACTCGTCGGTGTCGCGACCGCTGCGCGGGCGGGCGTACAGGACCGAGCTGCCGTCGGGCTCGATCACGACGACGGCGTCGGAGGTCTGGTTGCCGGTCAGGTGCACGTGCGCGGTGTCGGCGCGGAAGCGGTAGTCGGTGTCATTGGCGCGGACCTTGTAGGTGCCAGCCGGCACGACCAGGCGCTCACCCGGGAAGATGCCCGAGAGCCGCTCCCTGCGCGCGGCCGCCCACGGCGTGACCGGATGCTCGGGAACCTCGACCTCGCGGTCGTCCCAGCCCTCCCTCATGAACTTGGACCAAGCCTCCGGAACCGTCTGGTCGTGGCTCTCGGTGTGGTCTTCTGCAGGGGTGGGGGCGCCTTTGTCCGTCATACCGGAATCGTACGCCGCGCCGGATCCACAACGCTCGCGAGTTCCCAGGCCACGCGGGTCGCGAGGACGTCTCGATCGGTGTCTGGTCGCGCGTGCGGTCCGCACGCCCGATAGTCTGGCGCGCATGGGGGCGATCCCGAAGGATCCGACGAGAAGCAACCGCACGTTCACCATCGTGGTGGGCGTGCTTGTCGTGCTGACCTCGCTGCCGGTGCTCGGCATCGTTCTGCTGAGCACCAGCGTCGTCAACGACCATCTTGCGCCGACCGGCGCGATCCTGGGAGTGCTCTTCGCGGCCATCCCGGTGGTGCCGCTGGTCTATGCCTTCCTGTGGCTGGACCGCTACGAGCCCGAGCCGAAGTCGCTGCTGGCGCTCGGCCTGGGGTGGGGCGCCTTCGTCGCCGTTGCCGCCGCGCTGATCGTGCAGAGCGTGGGGGCGCTGCTCGCCGGGTGGAGCGAGCCGACCCAGCTCGCGATCGTGGCTCCGGTCACCGAGGAGGCGGCCAAGGGGCTGTTCCTCCTCGTGCTGCTGGTCTGGCGCCGCCACCTCCTCGACGGGGTGCTCGACGGGATCGTCTACGCCGGCATGGTCGGCATCGGCTTCGCCTTCACCGAGAACATCCTCTACCTGGGCGGCACCTACAACGGCACGCCCGGCATGGGCGACAGCTCGACAGGACACATCGGTGAGTTCACCGCCGTCTTCGTGATGCGCTGCCTGTTCAGCCCGTTCGCCCACCCCTTCTTCACCGCCGGCATCGGCATCGGCATCGGTGTCGCGGTGGTGACGCGCAAGCGCTGGCTGAAGGTCGTGGCGCCGCTGCTGGGCTACGCCATCGCGGTGCTCGCCCACGCCACCTGGAACGGCTCGACACTGCTCTATGACGGGGCCGGGTTCCTGCTGGCGTACGTCGTGGTGATGGTGCCCGCGTTCGTCTCGCTGGTGGTTTTCGCGGTGTGGCGGCGAAAGTCCGAGCGCATCGTGCTGACCCGGTCGCTGACCGACGCCGCCCAACGCGGGCTGATTCCTTATACCGACATCGGCTGGGTGGTCGATCTGCGGCGCCGGGAGCAGGCGCGGAAGTTCGCGTCGACCCACGGAGGAGCTCAGGGGGTTGCGGCCATGCGTGAATACCAGCAGGCTGCCATCGAGCTCGGATACTTGCACTGGCGATTCCTGCGCGGCAACCCGCCGCCAGACTTCGCCGCCCGGGGGAGGGCATACGTTGACCGCATCAGTGAGGTACGTCCACACATCGCGTTCCCGAGCGGGCAGGTGATGATCGGATGAGTGAAGAACACGACCACGACGACACCGCTGCGAAGCCTGCCCCGGAGACGGCTCCAGAGGCTGCTACGGAGGCTGCTCCGGAGCCCCGGCCGGCCTATGAGGCGCTGACGGCGGGGATGCTCGCGGAGAAGCCGACCACCGAGTTCGAGGCCGTCCGGGCCGAGATCGAGGCGTCCGGCGGCGAGAGCAACCGGATGGTGACCTCGCTGATCCAGCTCCACCAGGCGCTGACCGAGGTCACCCTGCCGCTGGACCTGCCCGAAGCCGACGAGCAGCGGGCCGCCAGGCAGAACATGGTCGAGCAGCTCGAGGACTACGTCATCCCGCGGATGATGACCATCGACGCGCCGCTCCTCGCGGTCGTCGGCGGCTCGACGGGTGCCGGCAAGTCGACGCTGGTCAACTCGCTGGTCGGCACCAAGGTGACCACGCCGGGGCTGTTGCGGCCGACGACCCGTTCGCCGGTCCTGGTGCACAACCCCGAGGACGGCCGCTGGTTCGGCCAGGACCGCCTGCTTCCCGAGCTGGAGCGGGTCCACCACCCGACCAACGACCCCGGCGCGCTGCAGCTGGTCGCCAGCGACCGGATCCACCCCGGCCTGGCGATCCTGGACGCGCCCGACGTCGACTCCGTCGAGGAGGCCAACCGGGTCCTCGCGGCCGAGCTCCTCGCCGCGGCCGACCTGTGGATCTTCGTCACCTCGGCCGCGCGCTACGCCGACCAGGTGCCCTGGGAGTTCCTTCAGCTCGCTGCCAACCGCTCCACCGCTGTGGCCGTGGTGCTCGACCGCACTCCGACCGAGGCCGTTCAGACCGTCGCCGGCCACCTGGCCCGGATGCTCGCCTCGCGCGGGCTCAAGGACTCACCGCTCTTCATCGTCCACGAGGGCGAGGTCTCCGAGCACGGACTGCTGCCGGCCGAGCACGTCGCCGAGGTACGTGCCTGGCTCGACATGCTCGCCGACGACGCCACCGCGCGACACCAGGTCGTCACCCAGACCCTCGACGGTGCAGTGCGGGCGCTGACCCTGGAGGTCCACCCGATCGCCGACACCGCGGACGGTCAGGGAGAGGCCGCGCAGCGGCTGCGTACCGATGCGGACATGGCCTACGACGAAGCGCTCAAGTCGATCATGGCGGCGACCGCCGACGGGACGCTGCTGCGTGGCGAGGTGCTCGCGCGCTGGCAGGAGTTCGTCGGCACCGGGGAGATCCTCAAGGCGCTCGAGACGCGGGTGGGAATGCTCCGCGACAAGATCCTCGGCTCGCTCAAGGGCAAGCCGCAGCAGGCCGAACGGGTGACCGAGGCCGTGCAGGGCGGGCTGGAGATGCTGATCCTGGAGCAGTGCGAGGCGGCTGCCGAGAGGGCCGAAGCGGCCTGGCAGATGAGTCCCGCCGGGCGCGGGCTGCTCGCCACCGGCCCCGCCGACCTCGGCCGAGCCTCACGTGCGCTGCGGCCCAAGGCTGAGCGTGCGGTGCGCGACTGGCAACAGGACGTGCTCGACATGGTGCGCAGCGAGGGTCAGGACAAACGTACGACCGCGAAGTTCCTCTCCTACGGGGTCAACGGCCTCGGCGTCGCGCTGATGGTGGTGGTCTTCGCCTCGACCGGTGGAGCGCTCGTCGGTGCCGAGGTGGGCATCGCCGGCGGCACGCTCCTGCTCGGCCAGAAGCTGCTGGAGGCGGTCTTCGGCGACCAGGCCGTGCGCGGGCTCGCGTCCAAGGCGCGCAAGTCGCTGGAGGTACGCATCGTGGGCCTCGTCGACGAGGAGCGTGCGCGCTACACGGGTCAGGTCGACGCGCTGCAGATCGACCACGGTGCACCGGAGCGACTGCGGCACGCCGCGCGAAAGGTCGGCGACGCACGTTTCGCCAGCCAGCGCGGTGATGGCTGAGACTTGTCAGACTGAGACATTTCAGGAAGGGAAGGGGGATCCTTGAGCGGTCTGCTCGAAGGTGCGAAGAACCTGGTCAGCCGAGGTGGAGACCTCGGTGATCGGCTGGACGGACTGACCGCTGCGACCGTGGCGGCGACCGGGCGCCTCGACGACGGACTCGTCGAAGACGCGCGCTCCGTGGTCAACAAGGCTCAGGGACGCCTCAAGCTCTCCGCCGACCACACGGTCGTCGGGGTCGCGGGGGCGACCGGCTCGGGCAAGTCGTCCACGTTCAACGCCCTGACCGGGCTGGAGCTCTCCGCCGTCGGGGTCCGCCGGCCGACCACGTCGTGGGCGACCGCCTGCGTGTGGGGTTCGGAGGGCGCTCAGGAGCTGCTCGAGTGGCTCGGCATCCCCGAGCGTCACCAGACCACCCGCGACTCGATGCTCGACACTCGCCGTGAGGGGCACGAGCTCGACGGCGTGGTGCTGCTCGACCTGCCCGACCACGACTCCACCGAGGTCTCCCACCATCTCGAGGTCGACCGACTGGTCGAGCTCGCCGACATGCTGGTGTGGGTGCTCGACCCGCAGAAGTACGCCGACGCGGCCATCCACGACCGCTACCTGCAGCCGCTCCGCACCCACTCCGAGATCATGGTCGTGGTGCTCAACCACATCGACCGCGTTCCCGAGGACCGTCGTGAGTCGATGCTGGGTGACGTACGCCGCCTGCTCGACCAGGACGGGCTGCGCAACGTCCCGGTGATCCCGGTCTCGGCCAAGCTCGGCTGGGGGATCCCGCAGCTCAAGACCGAGATCGCCCAGCGGGCCGCGGCGAAGCGGGCCAACAAGTCCCGGCTCTCCGCCGACATCAAGACCGCTGCCGTGAAGCTCGCCAAGGCGTCCGGCGACGCCAAGCCGCGCTCCCTGGCCAAGCCCCGGGTGGAGGCCCTCGAGGACGCCATCTCCGAGGCCGCCGGGGTGCCGACCGTGGTGGACGCCGTCGAGCGATCCGTACGCACCCGGGCCCGTGCGGCCACGGGCTGGCCGCTGGTCTCATGGGTCTCCCGGCTGAAGCCGGATCCCTTGAAGCGGCTTCACCTGGCGCTGGGGGAGGAGGCGACCCAGCTGGCTGGGCGCGCCCGGACCTCGCTCCCGCAGACGACCGCCGTCGAGCGCGCGCGGGTCGACACCGAGGTACGTCAGCTGGCCGACGAGGCCGGCGCGGGGCTCGCCTCGCCGTGGCGCGACGCGATCCGGCGGGCATCGGTCTCGCGGATGGGTGACCTCGCCGACCGGCTCGACGCCTCGGTCGGCGGAGTCGACCTGAACGCCGAGCGGCTGCCGCTGTGGACCGGGCTGGTCAAGGCGCTCCAGTGGCTCCTCATCATCCTCGCCACCGTCGGGTTGGTGTGGTCGGTCGCGCTGCTTCTCTCCGGAGCCGCTCAGGTCGGCGACGTGACGCCTTCTGTCGCCGGGGTCGAGCTGCCGTACGTCCTGTTCATCGGGGGCGTCGGGCTGGGGCTGGTGCTGTGGGCCGTGTGTCATCTGCTGGTGATCACCACCGCTCGACGTCGGGCGCGCGCGGCCGACGCGCGGCTGCGTACGGCGGTCGCCGACGTCTCACGTGAGCTCGTCGTCGACCCGATCGAGACCGAGCTGGCGGCCTACACGGCCCTGCGGCACGGGGTGGCCAAGGCGCTGCGCTGACCGGTCGGCGGGCCGATCACTGTCCACAGGGACGGTTCGATCCGGGGTTGTCCACAGGCGGACGTACGCCGCCCGGAACTGTCGGTGGTCGAGCGCAGGGTTGTCTCCGAGGCCCGCATCAGGCGGGCGCGAACTCTGAGGAGACAACGATGAACGACTCGATCATCACCCTGCGCGGCAACGTCGGCGCCGACCCCGTCGTGCGGAGCGTCGGTGAGTACTCGGTCGCGAATTTCCGGATGGCGTGCACACCGCGGAAGCTCAACCGGTCCACCGGGGAGTGGAGCGACGGCGTGACGCAATGGTTCTCGGTGAGTGCCTGGCGTCAGCTGGGGGAGAACGTCGGGCGCTCGCTTCGCAAGGGCGACCCCGTGGTCGTCCAGGGACGGCTCTCGACCCGCAGCTACGTCAACAAGGACGGGCTCGAGGTCAACACCTTCGAGGTCGAGGCGACCGTCGTCGGCCACGACCTCAACCGCGGCATGAGCAGCCTCTCGCGCAACCCGCGCTCCCTGGCCGCGGTCGCCGCCCCCACCCCCGGACCCCACGACGACGATCCCGAGCGCGACCCGATCTCCGACTGGCGCGCGCCGGGTGCGGACCCCTGGGACCAGAAGCCGGCGGCCGAGGACGAGGGCGAGGCGACTGACGAGACGGAGACCTCCGTGGCGGCGTGAGGTGAGCCGGGCAGGCGCAGGGCGGGTGCCGGGCCCTGTGGCGGGGTGCGCCGGTTGTACCGGCGTGCCTCTCCCTCATTAGGGTGGGCACCATGGCCGACTACATCCTCTCCCTGCGCAATGTGCGCAAGGCCCATGGCGACAAGGTCGTCCTCGACAACGTCACCCTCTCGTTCCTGCACGGTGCCAAGATCGGCGTTGTCGGCCCGAACGGCATGGGTAAGTCCTCGCTGCTCAAGCTGATGGCGGGGCTGGACCATCCCAACAACGGCGACATCGTCCGCGACCAGGACGCGACCGTCGGGATGCTCCAGCAGGAGCCGCCGCTGACCGAGGGCAAGACCGTCCTCGAGAACGTGGAGGAGGCGGTCAGCGAGATCAAGACGAAGATGAAGCGCCTCGAGGACGCCTACATGGAGATGGGTGACCCCGACGCCGACCAGGACGCCCTGATGGCGGAGACCGGTGATCTCCAGACCTTCCTGGACAACATCAACGCCTGGGACATCGACTCCAAGCTGGAGCAGGCGATGGACGCGCTGCGCTGCCCTCCGGGCGACGCGATCGTCGACAACCTCTCCGGTGGTGAGCGCCGCCGCGTCGCGCTGTGCAAGCTGCTCCTGCAGGAGCCCGACCTGCTGCTGCTCGACGAGCCCACCAACCACCTCGACGCCGAGTCGGTGCAGTGGCTCGAGGGTCACCTGAAGAGCTACAAGGGCGCCGTCCTGGCGGTCACCCACGACCGTTACTTCCTCGACAACGTCGCCGAGTGGATCGCCGAGGTCGACCGCGGCTCGATCCACGGCTACGAGGGCAACTACTCCACCTACCTGGAGACCAAGAAGGACCGTCTCAAGGTCGAGGGCCTCAAGGACGCCAAGCGCGCCCGGATGCTCGAGAAGGAGCTGGAGTGGGTCCGCTCCAACGCCAAGGCCCGCCAGACCAAGTCGAAGTCGCGTCTGGCCCGCTACGAGGAGCTCGCCGCCGAGGCCGACAAGGCCCGCAAGATCGACACCGCCGACATCAACATCCCGCCGGGCCCGCGCCTGGGCGACGTGGTGATGGAGGCCAAGGGCCTGGTCAAGGGCTTCGAGGGCCGCACGCTGTGGGACGACATCTCGTTCTCGCTCCCGCGCGCGGGCATCGTCGGCATCGTCGGCCCCAACGGTGTCGGCAAGACCACCCTGTTCCGGATGATCACCGGCTCCGAGAAGCCCGACGCGGGTGAGCTCAACGTCGGCCAGACGGTGAAGATCTCCTACGTCGACCAGAGCCGCGGCGGCATCGACCCCAACAAGAACGTCTGGGAGGTCGTCTCCGACGGACTGGACTTCATCAAGGTCGCCAACTTCGAGATGAACTCGCGGGCCTACGTCGCCTCCTTCGGCTTCAAGGGCCCCGACCAGCAGAAGAAGGCCGGCGTGCTCTCCGGTGGTGAGCGCAACCGTCTCAACCTCGCGCTCACCCTGAAGCAGGGCGGCAACATGCTCCTGCTCGACGAGCCCACCAACGACCTCGACGTCGAGACACTCTCCTCGCTGGAGGACGCACTGCTCGACTTCCCCGGCTGCGCCGTGGTCACTTCCCACGACCGGTGGTTCCTCGACCGCATCGCCACCCACATCCTCGCCTGGGAAGGCACCGAGGAGAAGGAGGGCGAGTGGTTCTGGTTCGAGGGCAACTTCGAGTCCTACGAGGCCAACAAGATCGAGCGCCTCGGCCAGGAGGCCGCCCGCCCCCACCGCGTCACCCACCGTCGCCTCACCCGCGACTGATCCGACCCCTGCCGACTCGGCGCGTCTGTCCCGCACAGAAGCGCCGAGTCGGCGCGTTTTGACCAGATCCCGCGCCGAGTCGGCGCGTTATGACGAGCCGACTGGGCGGGATTCGGCGTCAGTTTGAGCCGACTCGGCGAGGGTGGGGCGTACGCCGTTCACGGCTGGGGTGATCCGGCGCTCGAGCCGCATCGAAGCGGCGACGATGCCGACACAGCCGACCACCATCAGCGCGATGAACAAGGTCGACTGGCCGTGCTCGAGCAGGAAGCCGGCCAGGATCGGGCCGACGATCGCCCCGGTCTGGAACGAGGCCGAGTTGATCGCGTTGTAGCGCCCGCGCAGATGGTCGGGCGCCATGTCGTTGGTCAGCGCCGGGTAGGCCGACTGCATCAGCGTCTCGCCGAGGGCGAAGAAAAGTCCCTGGAAGGCGACCACGCCGACGATGGCGGCGACGGAGCCGGGTACCAGGCCGGTCGCCCCGAAGACCACCCAGGCGACGGCCCAGATGGCGGCGGTGGCGACGAGCACCCGAGTGCGCCGCTTGCCGCTGACACGGTTCATCACCCAGAACTGGGCGAGCACGATCACGGCGCAGTTCACCACGAACGCGAACCCGATGACCCGGGTGGAGACCTCGGCGATCTGACGCGAGTAGGCCGGGAAGCCGCTCTCGATCTGGCCATACCCCAGGGTCGAGAGCAGCACCCCGATCACCACCAGCCAGATGACTTCGGGACGGCGCAGGATCTTGGCGTACGAGGCGGCGGCGTCGGGCTCGTCGGCGGCAGGACGTGCGGCGCGGCCGTGCAGATGGCGCAGCGGGCCGAGCATGACGATGGCCGGGATCGTGAAGGTGGCGGCATTGGCGAGAAAGGCGTAGGTGAACGTCTCGGGCCGGCTCACGTCGATGAAGAGACCACCGATGACGCCGCCGACGCCGATGCCGAGGTTGATCAGCGCGAAGTTCACCCCGTAGTAGCGCTGCCGGAGCTCACCCTCGACCACGGTGGCGACCAGGGCGTTGGCGGCAGGCCAGGACACCCCGGCCTGGACACCCAGAAGGCACAGCGCCGCACCGGCGAGCACCGGAGTGGTGGCGAAGGCGAGCATCACGTCACCGGCGATCGCGCAGACCAGGCCGCCGAGGATCACCGGGCGGGCTCCGTACTTGTCGATCAGGCTGCCCGCCGGGCCGGTGACCAGGAAGCCGACGATGGCGATCAGGCCCATCAGGGTGCCGGCGAGGCCGAGGTCGAAGCCGCGTACCTCATGCAGGTAGATGATCGTGAACGGCAGCGTCATGCCGCGACCGAGGAGCTGGATCGCAACCGTCGACAGGAGCCAACGGCCCTCGCGTGGAAGTGCGGCTATGAAGTCACGGAGACCGAGAGCAGGGGGAGTCGACACCGCACAATCTTCGCCTTTACCTGAGGCCGTGGCGAATTGTTTCTAGGGGCCTGTGGCGGCTTCGGTCGAGCGGATGGCCGGGCTAAGGTCCCGGCTCATTCTGCCGTTGGTCCCGGCTGTTTCAGGGCTCTCGTCCCGGGTGTGATTCGAACTTTCGGTGACAACTTCCTCGCTGTTAAGGGGTGCCAGTGCATGGAACAGCTCGTAGACAGGGCTAACGTAATGCCCCGTGGGTGATGAGACTCGGTGGCTGGATGAAGAGCAACAGCGCTCCTGGCGTGCGCTGATGATGGGGATGACCCTGCTCGATGACCGCCTGGATGCCGATCTACGCACCCGCTTCGACATCTCGCTGCCGGAGTACGAGATCCTCGTACGCCTCTCCGAGAACGACGGCGCCATGCGGATGGCTCAGCTCGCCGACTCCCTGGCCCACTCGCGCTCCCGGATCACGCACACGATCACCCGGATGGAGCGCGCCGGGCTGGTCGAACGCCGCAACTCCGCCGACGACGGCCGCGGTGTCGTCGCCACCCTCAGTGAGCGCGGCTTCGAGCTGCTGCGCGAAGCGGCTCCCGTCCACGTCACCGGCGTACGCGACTACCTCATCGACCTGGTCAGCGAGGAAGACTTCGCGGCTCTGGGTCGAGTGATGAACGCCGTCTCCGACCACCTCATCAGCGACCGCCCCGGCATCGAGATGCGCTGAAAACGCCGACTCGGCGCGCCTGCCTGGGGCAGACGCACCGAGTCGAGGGGGTGTGTCAGATGCGCTCGAGGATCATCGCCATGCCCTGGCCGCCGCCGACGCACATGGTGATCAGACCGGTGGTCTTGTCGTGCCAGTCGAGGCTGTTGAGCATGGTGTTCTGCAGGCGCGCGCCGGTCATGCCGAAGGGGTGACCGACGGCGATGGCGCCACCGTTGATGTTGAGGCGGTCGATGTCGATGCCGAGGTCCTGGTAGGACGGGATCACCTGGGCCGCGAAGGCCTCGTTGATCTCGACCAGGTCGATGTCGCCGATCGACATGCCGGCGTACTTCAGCGCGTTCCGGGTCGCCTCGACCGGGCCGAGACCCATGATCTCGGGGGAGAGGCCGGAGACGCCGGTGGACACGATCCGCGCCAGCGGGGTGACGCCGAGCTCGGCGGCCTTGGTGTCGGACATGACCACGACGGCGGCGGCGCCGTCGTTGAGAGCGCAGCAGTTGCCGGCGGTGACGGTGCCGTCCTCGCGGAAGACCGGCTTGAGGCCGGAGATGGCCTCCAGGGTCACGCCCGCGCGGGGGCCGTCGTCGCCCGAGACGACGGTGCCGTCGGGGGTGGTGACCGGGGTGATCTCGCGGGCCCAGAAGCCGTCGGCGATGGCCTTCTCGGCGAGGTTCTGGGAGCGTACGCCGAACTCGTCCATCTCCTGGCGCGAGATCCCGCGCGAGGTGGCGAGGTTCTCAGCGGTCTGGCCCATCGCGATGTAGACGTCGGGCAGCAGGCCGTCCTCGCGCGGGTCGTGCCACTTCTCGTTGGTGCCGGCGGTCGCGGTGGTCCGCGACTGGGCGTCGTCGAAGAGGTGGTTGACGGTGTCGGGCAGGTGGTCCGAGGTGCCCTTGACGAAGCGGGACACGGTCTCGACACCGGCCGAGACGATGATGTCGGCCTCGCCGGCCTTGATCGCGTGCAGCGCCATCCGCGAGGTCTGCACCGAGGAAGAGCAGTAGCGGGTGATGGTCGCGCCGGGCACCTTGTCCCAGCCGTTCAGCACGGAGACCACGCGGCCCATGTTGTTGCCCGATTCGCCGCCCGGCAGACCACACCCGAGCAGCAGGTCGTCGATGTCGTTGGGGTCGAGACCCTCGACCTTGCCGACTGCTTCCTTGGTGATGAGCGCCGCGAGGTCGTCGGGACGGAAGTCCTTCAGAGATCCCTTGTTGGCTCGCCCGATCGGAGTGCGGGCGGCGGCGACGATGACTGCCTCAGGCATGAAGACTCCCGGTTACTGATGAGTAGGTTGAACTGTGGTCGACACCATACTCGCCCGGACAGCGTCTGGTCGCCAGGCCCAGTGCCCAAGATCATCTCGACAAGCTCGATACAGGCATCTGGAAGGATCGGCCACGTGCGCCACCTCTACGAATGCCCCATGCGTTGGGCCGACCTCGACATGCTCGGCCACGTCAACAACGTCGTCTACGTCGACTACCTCCAAGAGGCGCGCGTGGACATGCTGCGCACGCACGCCCGGAGCCCGCAGACCCAGGGCCTGGCCGAGGGTGTCGTGGTGGCCAGCCACCAGGTCACGTACGTCGCCCCGCTGCTCTTCGACTTCACGCCGGTCTACGTCGAGTCGTGGGTGACCGAGATCCGGGCGGCCAGCTTCACGATGGCCTACGAGATCTTCCGCGACCAGCCCGACGGCACCCGCAAGGTCTTCCTGCGGGCGAGCACGGTCCTGGCGCCGTACGTCTTCGCCACCGAGTCGCCGCGCCGGCTCAAGCCTGAGGAGAAGGCCAACCTCCAGCCGTACCTCGAGGCCTACCCGGAGGAATGGTCGCCGAAGCCGCTCGCGCTGGGCGAGACGAAGCGGCTCGAGGACGGGCGCTTCCCGCTCTTCGTCCGCTTCTCCGACGTCGACGCCTACGGGCACGTGAACAACGTGAAGTACTTCGAGTACTTCCAGGAGTCGCGACTGGCGCTGATGAAGCGGCTCAGCTCCCACAACGAGATCAACGGCTGGCCCTCCGTCGTGGTCGCGCAGACCGATGTCACCTACCACGCGCCGGTCCTGGCTCGCTCGGAGCCGTACGACGTGTGGAGCTACGTCTCCCGGCTGGGCACCAAGTCGATGACCATCGAGTCCGAGATCGCCGATGGAGACCTCCGGCTCGCCCGCGGGCAGGTCACGCTGGTCTTCTACGACCTGGAGTCCGGCAAGGCCATCGAGCCCAGCCCGCAGGTGCGTGCGGCCGTCGAGAGCGTGCTCTAGACGGCCTCAGTCGCGCCGGTCGTCATCGTCGCAGTCGTCGCGGCGGTCGTAGCGATGCCCGTCGCGGTGGTCGCGTCGGCAGTCCTCGTCGCTGTCGCCGTACCAGCCATCCGCGTCGCCCCAGTCACTCCAGTCCCAGCCGTCCTGGGTCGCGGTGAAGTCCTGGCTGGGCATCGTCGGGACCCCTGAGGCCTCGCCCGACCTCTTCCCGGCGCGCGTCTTCCGGGCGCTCAGCGTGCTGCCCTCGGCGGGGGACGCGTTCGGCGCCGAGTCGGGCGGCGCGAGCAGGTCACGCGAGGCGAGCTGGGTGGCGAGCGAGGCGTCAGCCGGAGGGGGCAGCGTGCCGACCGCGGTGTCCTCGGCGGCGTCGATGGGCTCGGGCGGGCCGGTTGGGCCGTCGGCGAGCGGAGTCTGCTGGCCGGTCGCCTGCTGCGCGGGCTGGTTCGACTGGTCCGGTCCGATCGACCGTAGACCGCCGATGAGCAGTGCCATCGCGACGATGGCGACGACTGCAAGGCCGACTCCGACGATAGCCCGCTGAATTGCCCGCATGCGTCCTCCGAGAGCGCTCTGGTCAACAGAATGTTCTGCTTGAGTCCAGTAGCCTCCCAGTGCTTACGTCAGTTGTCGAGAAGCGGGACCTTTGTCAGCGTTTCATGACCCGACCACGCCGGGTCACAGCCAGCGTCTGGCCTTGAGCAGCACGTACAGGACGATCGCGGCGACCACGATGACGCCGGTCGAGACGATGAAGCCGCTGAGCTGACCGAAGCCGGGGTAGGGGACGTTCTGTCCGAAGAAGCCGGTGACCAGGGTGGGGGCGGCGATGATGGCGACCCACGCCGAGATCCGGCGCATGTCGTCGTTCTGTCGCACCGAGGTGGCGGCCAGCTCCTCGGTGGCCAGCGCCAGGTGAGTGCTGGTGCGAGCCTGGTAGAAGTCGATCACTCCGCGGACGAACTCGCCCTGCCCGTCGGCCATCGTGCGCACCATGTCGAACCGGTCGGCCAGCTCGGCCGCTCGTGCCGCCAGTCCCGCGACCGGCCCGGTCCCGCGCCGCGCTAGCGCGCGACACGTCTCCGCGCTGTGCGTGGCGATGGTGCGTACGGTCAGCAGCGCGTGACCGACCTGGAACAGGTCCTCCAGGAGGGTCGCCGGATCGTCGTCGGGGTCGTCGTCGGTGACCTGCTGCTCGATCCGCCCGGACTCGCGGGCGAGGTCGGCGACGAGCTGCGTCTCGCGGCGGATCATCGACGAGGCGATGGCGTGGGACACGTCCCAGGACGTACGCAGGGCGACGTCGCCCTTCAGGATCCGCCGCCGCACGTGGTCGGTGTCGATATGCGCCACCTCCGGGTCGACCACCGGGTTGACCGGACCGTGCACGGTGACCAGGTAGTTCGCGCCGATGAACTGGTCGAGCTCGACGTAGTGCACGTGCCCGCCGGTCCCCAGCTTCGGGGCGTGCAGCACCGTGAAGACGTGGTCCTCGTAGAAGTGGAACTTCGAGATGTGGTTGCGGGCCATGCAGTCGCCCAGCGCGAGGGTGTGGAACGGGAACCACTGTCCGAGCTGCTCGGCCGCCTCCTCGTCGCACTGCGGGATGTCGATCCACACCACGGTGTCCGGCTCGTCGAGCAGATCGGGGACCTCCTTCGGGACGTGCTCGGTGAGCCCGGTCGGGCGCAGTGCGTAGACGATCATGTGTGGGGGGCCTCTTCTCAGATCCAGTTGCGGCGGCGGAAGAGGATATAGAGGACGACGTTGACGGTCAGCACCAGCCCGAGTGCACCGGTCAAGGATGCGTCAATCGCGAGGCGTACGCCGTCAGGGAACCGTCAAGGCCGACCCTCACTGGCCTCGGGCGGGGCTGCAATGGAGACGTGCTAGATCTCGTCTACATCCTCATCACGCTGGTGTCCTTCGCAGGGCTCGCCGCGCTGGTCGGAGTCATCGACCGACGGTTGGGCCAGCCCTCCGACACCGACACCGGCGCCACCCCCACCGAGACCGAGCCGCGGGCGGTGAGCCGATGAGCTCCGTCGCCGCCGCCGTCCTGCAGATCGTCGTCCTGATCGCAGCGCTGGCCCTCGCGGTCCCGCTCTTCGGCCGCTACCTCACCCACATCTACACCAGCCCGAAGCACCTGCGCGCCGAGGCCGTGGCCTACCGGGCGCTCAAGGTCGACGCCGAGGCCGACCAGCACTGGCGCTCGTACGCGATGTCGGCGCTGGGCTTCTCGCTGGCCGGGATCCTGTTCCTGTTCGCCTTCGGCCGGCTGCAGAACCTGCTGCCGCTCGACGGCGGCTTCGACCCGCTGCCCAGCGACGGTGCCTGGAACACCGCGGTCTCGTTCGTGACCAACACCAACTGGCAGTGGTACTCCGGGGAGGCGGCCGCCGGCCACCTGATCCAGATGGCCGGGTTGGCGGTGCAGAACTTCGTCTCCGCCGCGGTCGGTCTCTCCGTCGCCGCGGCCTTCGCGCGCGGGCTCGCCCGCACCCGCAACCAGGGAAGGATCGGCAACTTCTGGGTCGACCTGGTGCGTACGACGGTTCGGGTTCTCCTGCCGGCGGCGTTCGTGGTCGCGATCGTGCTGGTCGCGGCCGGGGCCGTGCAGAACCTGCACGCCGTGCACGAGATGACCACGCTGACCGGCGGCACCCAGCCGCTGACCGGTGGCCCGGTCGCCAGCCAGGAGGCGATCAAGGAGCTCGGCACCAACGGCGGTGGCTTCTACAACGTCAACTCCGCCCACCCCTTCGAGAACCCCAACCCGTTCACCAACCTGCTCGAGATCTGGGCGATCCTCGTGCTGCCGTTCTCGATGGCCTGGGCCTTCGGCCTGATCGTCAAGGACAAGCGCCAAGGCGGCGCGGTGGTGGCCACGATGGGCACCCTCCTCACCGTCGGCATCACCCTGCTGACCTGGGCGGAGATGGCCGGCCCCGGCACCGCTCCGCAGCTCGCCGGAGCCGCGATGGAGGGCAAGGAGACCCGCTTCGGTGAGGCCGCCACGGCGCTGTTCGCCGCCGCCACCACCGGCACCTCGACCGGTGCCGTCAACGGCATGCACGAGAGCCTGACCGCTCCTGGTGGCGGCGTCGCGATGTTCGGGATGATGCTCGGCGAGATCGCGCCGGGCGGCGTCGGCTCCGGTCTCTACGGCATGCTCATGCTCGCCGTGGTCACGGTCTTCCTGTGCGGCCTGATGGTGGGACGTACGCCTGAGTACCTCGGCAAGAAGATCAGCCGCGACGAGATGGTGCTGGTCGCGGTCTACATCCTGACCACGCCGATCCTGGTGCTGGTCGGCGCAGCGATCGCGCTGACCGCTCCGGCAGGGTTGGCCGGCCTCTCGACCGACGGCCCGCACGGCCTCTCCGAGGCGCTGTACGCCGTCACCAGCGCCGCCAACAACAACGGCTCCGCCTTCGCCGGCATCACCTCGGGCACTCCGTTCTGGAACACGCTGCTCGGGATGCTGATGCTGCTCGGCCGGTTCGTCCCGATGGTCTTCGTGCTCGCCCTGGCGGGCCGGTTCGCGACCGCCAGCCGGCTGCCGGACAACGCCGGCACCCTGCCCACCCACCGCCCGCTCTTCGTGGGCCTGCTGACCGGCGTCGCGCTGGTCGTCGTCGGCCTGACCTTCGTCCCGGCTCTCATGCTGGGCCCGATCGTGGAGTCCCTGTCATGACCCAGACCCCCGTACGTACCCCTGAAGAACTCACCGAGCACCCCACCCATGTCGACGCAGCCCCGTCGGTGCTCACGGCCAAGCAGATCGCCGAGGCGGTGCCTGGTGCGCTGCGCAAGCTCGATCCCCGCAAGCTGGTGGCGACCCCAGTCATGCTCGTGGTCGAGCTCGGTGCGGCCGCCACGACCGTCATGTCGATCCTCGACCCGTCGGTGATGGGCTGGCTGGTCACCGTCTGGCTGTGGCTCACCGTCGTCTTCGGTTCCCTCGCCGAGTCGGTCGCCGAGGGCCGCGGCAAGGCCCAGGCGGCCAGCCTGCGTTCCCTACAGACCGAGACCACCGCCCGTCGTCTGCGTGGGGGTGCCGGTGGCGCCGAGGAGCTCGTCGCTTCCACCGACCTGCGCGCCGGCGACGTCGTCGTGGTCGAGGCCGGCGAGCGGATTCCCGGTGACGGTGACGTCATCGAGGGGGTCGCGAGCGTCGACGAGAGCGCGGTGACCGGCGAGTCCGCGCCGGTGATCCGTGAGTCTGGTGGCGACCGCAGCGCCGTGACCGGCGGCACCCTGGTCCTCTCGGACCGCATCGTCGTCCGGATCACCTCCGACCCGGGCCACTCCTTCGTGGACCGGATGATCGCCTTGGTCGAGGGCTCGGAGCGGCAGCGTACGCCGAACGAGATCGCGCTCAACGTGCTCCTGACCAGCCTGACCGCCATCTTCGTGGTCGTCTGCTGGAGCCTCTACTACCTGGCCGGCTACTCCGGCGCGCACCAGTCCTGGCTGGTCCTGACCGCCCTGCTGGTCTGCCTGATCCCGACCACCATCGGCGCGCTGCTGAGCGCCATCGGCATCGCCGGCATGGACCGGCTCGTACGCCGCAACGTCCTGGCGATGTCGGGAAGGGCCGTCGAGGCGGCCGGTGACGTCGACGTGCTCCTGCTCGACAAGACCGGCACGATCACGTACGGCAACCGGCAGGCGTACGAGATCATCCCGGTCACCGGGGTCACGCTGACCGGCGCCGAGAACGCCGCGGTCCTGGCCAGCCTCTCCGACCAGACCCCGGAGGGCCGCAGCATCCTCACGCTCGTCGGTCGCTCCATGGGCGGGCCGGCGGAGGCCACGATGGTGGAGTTCTCCGCCACCACCCGGATGTCCGGCCTCGACAGCCCCGGTCTGAGCGTACGCAAGGGCGCCGCCTCCGCGGTGACGGCCTGGGTCAAGGAGAACGGCGGCCAGGTGCCCCCGGAGACCGCGGTGATCGTCTCCGAGATCGCCGAGACGGGTGGCACCCCGCTCGTCGTCGCCGAGCACCGCAACAGCGACCCGGCACGGGTGCTGGGCGTCGTACATCTCAAGGACGTCGTCAAGGACGGCATCCGCGAGCGGTTCGAGGAGCTGCGCGCGATGGGCATCAAGACGGTCATGATCACCGGCGACAACGCGGCCACCGCCGCGGCCATCGCCAAGGAGGCGGGCGTCGACGACTTCCTCGCCGAGGCGACCCCGGAGGACAAGCTGGCGCTGATCCGCAAGGAGCAGCGCGGCGGACGGATGATCGCGATGTGCGGCGACGGCACCAACGACGCGCCCGCGCTCGCGCAGGCCGATGTCGGTGTCGCGATGAACACCGGGACGACCGCGGCCAAGGAGGCCGGCAACATGGTCGACCTCGACTCCGACCCGACCAAGCTGATCGACGTGGTCGAGATCGGCAAGCAGCTGCTGATCACCAGGGGCGCGTTGACCACCTTCTCGGTGGCCAACGACGTCGCGAAGTACTTCGCGATCCTGCCGGCGATGTTCGTCGGCGCCTTTCCCGCGCTGGACGTCCTCAACGTCATGCGGCTCTCCTCGCCGGAGTCTGCCATCGTCTCCGCGGTGGTCTTCAACGCGCTGATCATCATCGCGCTGATCCCGCTGGCGCTGCGCGGCGTCCGCTACCGGCCGTCCTCGGCCTCGGCCCTGCTGCGCCGCAACCTGCTGCTCTACGGGGTCGGCGGCCTGATCGTGCCGTTCGTCGGGATCAAGCTGCTCGACCTCGTCATCTCCCTCATCCCAGGACTGTGAACATGTCAGATCTCTATGCACTCCTTCGCCACTCCCTCGCCGGGCTCCGCGTGCTCATCGCCGCGACGCTGCTGTGCGGGATCGCCTACCCGCTCGTCGTCACCGGCGTCGCCCAGGCCGCCTTCGGCTGGCGTGCCGACGGTTCTCTGGTCACCGAGTCCGGCGCGCACACCAACGACCCCGCCGAGGCGGTCGGCTCGGCCCTGATCGGGCAGGGCAACGACGACGAGGGCCTCTTCTACCCGCGTCCCAGCGCGGCCGGCGACGGCTGGGACACGCTGTCCACCTACGGCTCCAACCTCGGCCCGGAGGACCCGGATCTGGTCAAGGCGATCACGGAGCGCCGGCGCGAGATCGCCGCGCGCGAAGGCGTCACGGACGACCAGATCCCCGCCGACGCCGTCACCACCTCCGCATCCGGCATCGACCCGGACATCTCACCGGCTTACGCAGCCCTCCAGGTGTCCCGGGTGGCCCGCGCCAACGGGCTCTCGGAGGAGGCGGTGACGGCGCTGGTGGCCGAGCACACCGACGGCCGGACCTTCGGCATCCTCGGTGAGCCGCGGGTCAACGTGCTCGAGCTCAACATCGCGGTGCGCGCGCAGAGGGTTGAATAGGGGCGTGCAGACCACGTCAACGGCCGGACGGTCCCCGCGCAAGCGGGGTCGTCTGACCGTCTATCTCGGAGCCGCGCCAGGCGTCGGCAAGACGTACGCCATGCTCGGCGAGGCGCAGCGGCGCCAGGCGCGGGGGACCGATGTGGTGGTCGGGTTCGTCGAGACCCACGACCGCAGCAACACCGCGCGCCAGATCGAGGGGCTCGAGGTGATCCCGCGCCGGGAGATCGACTACCGCGGGACGACCTTCACCGAGCTAGACGTCGAGGCGGTGATCGCCCGCGACCCGAAGGTGGTCTGCATCGACGAGCTCGCGCACACCAACGTGCCCGGCAGCCGGCACACCAAACGCGCCCAAGACGTCTACCAGATCCGGGCGGCCGGGATCGACGTGATCACCACCGTCAACATCCAGCACCTGGAGTCCCTCAACGACGAGGTCGAGCGGATCACCGGCGTACGCCAGCGGGAGACCGTGCCCGACGATCTCGTGCGGACCGCCGACATGATCCATCTGGTCGACATGGCGCCGGAGGCGCTGCGGCGGCGGATGGCTCATGGCAACGTCTACAAGCCCGAGACCATCGATGCCTCGCTGACCTCCTACTTCCGGGTCGGCAACCTCACCGCGCTGCGCGAGCTGGCGCTGCTGTGGCTCGCCGACCGGGTCGACGACGCGCTCGGCGACTACCGGCGCGAGCACCAGATCGCGCACCCGTGGCCCACCAAGGAGCGCATCGTGGTCGCGGTGACGGGTGGGCCGGAGACGGAGACCCTGCTACGCCGCGGGGCCCGGCTGTGCCAGCGGGCCAAGGGATCAGAGCTCCTGGCCGTGCACGTGATCTCCGCCGACGGGCTGGCCCGGCCCGCGGGCAGCGACGTACCCCGGAGCCAGGAGCTCACCCGGTCGCTGGGAGGCACGTTCCACACGGTCATCGGCGATGACGCGGCCGCGGCGATCGTGGACTTCGCGGTCGGTGCCAACGCCACGATGATCATCGTCGGAGTCTCCCGGCACGGCCGGGTTCGGCGGCTGTTCACCGGCAGCACGGGTGATCGGATCGCCATCGCCGCGGGCAGCATCGACGTACATCTGGTGACGCATGAGCACGCCGGAGCAGGCGTACGTCTGCGGCGGCCGCGCTCCGCACTGGGCCGCTCCCGGCGCATCGCCGGCTGGCTGGCCGCGGTCGCGCTGCCCTTCATCGTCCTCGGCGGGCTCTACCTGGTGCCGTCCGGCGAACGCAACGCCCAGCTGCCGGTCGCCAGCCTGCTGATGACCGGGGCGATCGTCGCGGCGGCCCTCATCGGTGGCCGCTGGGCGTCGGCGGCAGGCGCCCTGATCGGAGCCGGCCTGCTGAACTTCTTCTTCACCCAGCCGTACTTCGAGCTGCGTGTGCAGAGCCTGCACAACATCCTGGCCCTGGCGGTCTTCCTGACCATGGCGCTGGCGGTCGCCGGGGTCGTCGACCAAGTGGCACGGCGCTCGGAGGAGGCGGCCCGGGCGCGGGCCGAGGCGGCGACGGTGAGCGCACTGTCGAGGTCGGTCCTCACTGGTCAGGACACGGCGGAGGCGATCGTCCACCGCGTACGCGAGAGCTTCGGGCAGCGGTCGGTCGCGCTGCTGAGCTCGAGCGCCACCGGGTGGCACGCGCTGGCCGCGGTCGGCGAGGACCCGGCGCGAGAGCCAGGGGCGGGCGACACGGTGGTCAGGGTCGACGACGACCATGTGATCGTCCTCCGCGGCGAGCCGCTCCGCGCGGCCGACCAGCGTGTCCTGGACGCGTTCGCGGTCCAGACCTCCTTGGTGCTCGAGTACCGCCGGCTCCGCGACCAGGCCGACCGCGCCCTCGTGCTGGAGAAGGCGGAGCAGACGTCGACCTCGCTGCTCCGCGCCGTCTCCCACGACCTGCGTACGCCGCTGGCCACCATGCGGGCATCCCTCGACGGCCTGCTCGGTGGGCGGGTCCCGGAGTCCGACCGGAAGGAGCTGGTGGAGTCCGCGGCCGGGTCCGCCGAGCAGCTCGAGTCCCTCATCGACGACCTTCTCGACCTGTCCCGGGTGGACGCCGATCTGGTCCATCCGGTCATCCGCACCGTCAGCCTGGACGAGTCGCTACCGCTGGCGATCGCCGGGCTGCCGCCCGGGTCGGTCGCCCTGGAGGTGGGTGAGGACGCTCCCCTCGTACGCACCGACTCGGCCCTGTTGGAACGGGTGGTCGCCAACGTGGTCGGCAACGCCGTCCGCGTGTCCAAGGGCGAGCCGGTGCGTGTCCTCGCCCATGTGACCCCGGAGACTGTGGAGGTGATGATCGTGGATCGTGGCCCCGGTGTGCCCGCGGCACAGCGGGAGCGGATGTTCGAGCCGTTCCAGCGTCTCGACGACACCTCGCCGGGCGGGCTGGGCCTCGGTCTGGCCGTTGCGCGCGGGCTCAGCGAGACGCTCGGCGTCGGGATCACCGCCGAGGACACCCCCGGCGGTGGACTGACGATGGTCCTGGCCGTGCCCCGCGCCGTGCCGGGTCAGGAGTGAGGGCGAGATGAGCCGGGTGCTGGTGATCGACGACGAGCCTGCGCTGCTGCGTGCGCTCGCGATCAACCTTCGCGCGGCCGGCTGGGAGGTCGAGACCGCCGCCGACGGCCGATCGGGTCTCGCCGCGGCCGCCGCGACCCACCCCGACGTGGTCCTCCTCGACCTCGGTCTGCCGGACCTGGACGGAACCGAGGTGATCGAGGGGCTGCGCGGCTGGACCCAGGTACCGGTGGTCGTGCTCTCGGCCCGGCAGCACGGCGACGACAAGGTGGAGGCGCTCGACCTCGGCGCCGACGACTACGTGACCAAGCCGTTCGCCATGAACGAGCTGATGGCCCGCCTACGAGCGGCCGTCCGGCGCTCGCAGGACGCCGCACCCCCTGCCGCCGCCGTCGTCACGGTCGGAGACCTGGAGATCGACTTCGCGCGCAAGCGGGTCCACCGGTCGGGGGAGGACGTACGCCTCACGCCGACCGAGTGGTCGTTCCTGGAGCTCCTGGCCCGCAACCTCGGCCGGCTGGTGACGCGTGAGCAGATCCTCAACGAGGTGTGGGGGCCGGCGTACGCCAAGGAGACCCACTACCTGCGCGTCTATGCCGCACAGCTGCGGCGCAAGCTCGAGGACGACCCGGCTCACCCGCGCCTGCTGGTCACCACGCCCGGCGTCGGCTACACCCTCGAGCCGGGCGCGTGAGACCACGCGTCAGAGCCGGGCGAAGGCCTCGACCTTGTACTGGGGCCCGGAGACGACGATCTCGTCGTCGGCGCGGATGACGGTCTCGGGCGTCGTGTAGGTGAACTTGCCTCCGGCTGGTTTGACCCCGACGACGGTGACTCCGTAGTTCTGGCGGACCCCGACGCCGGTGAGGCTGCGGTTGTGCAGCGCGGCCGGCGGCCGGGTCTTGACGAAGACGTACCCGTCGTCGAACTCGATGTAGTCCAGCATCCGTCCGCGGACCAGGTGGGCGACGCGCTGCCCCATGTCGTGCTCGGGACGTACGACGCGGTGCACCCCGATCTGGGTGAGGATCCGGGCGTGCGGTGCGCTGATCGCCTTGGCCCAGACATTGCGTACGCCGAGGTGGACCGCGACGGAGGCGGTGAGGATGCTCGCCTCGATGTCGGTGCCGATGCTGACGACCACGGTGCCGAACTCGCTCAGGCCGAGCTCCCGCATCGCGTCCTCGCTCGTGGTGTCGGCCTCGACCACATGGGTGAGCAGGCCGGCGTGCTCCTGCACCGTCCGAGAGTTCATGTCGGCGGCGAGCACCTCCTCGCCCTCCTCGACCAGCTCCAGGGCGAGCGCGCTGCCGAACCGGCCGAGGCCGAGCACAGCGACTCCGCCGTAGGTGGTGTCTTTTCTAGCCAATGAGTGGCCGTCCTTCCGGGAGGCGGTGCAGTCGCTCGCGGTCGCGGAGCGCCAGTGCGGAGACGAGGGTGATCGGGCCGATCCTGCCGACGAACATCATCGCGATGAGGACGATCTGACCGCCCGAGGGCACGTCGTAGGTGAGGTTCGCCGACAGGCCCACCGTGGCGAAGGCCGAGACGGCCTCGAAGAGCACCCGGTGGGTGGGTGCGTCGACAAGATGGAGCAGGGCGATGGTGCCGGTGACCACGAAGCCGACCGAGAGCAGCGCGACCGTGAGTGCCTGACGGATCGCGCGCGGGTCGATGCGCCGGTCGAAGGCCTCGACCTCGCGCTGGCCGCGCACCTCGGCGAGGATGACGAAGAAGAGCAGCATGAACGTGGTGATCTTGAGGCCGCCCGCAGTGCCCGCCGACCCGCCGCCGATGAGCATCAGCACGTCCACGCCGAGCAGGGTGCCTTCGTGCATCTGCTCGTAGTCGAGGCTGTTGAACCCGGCCGTACGCGTCATGGTGCTCTGGAAGAAGCCGGCCAGCAGCTTCCCGGGTGTGCTCAGCGCCCCGAGGGTGTCCGGGTTGCGCCACTCCGTGGCCATGAAGAACACGGTGCCGATGAGCAGCAGGCCGATGGTGCCCGTGACGGTCATCTTCGTGTGGAGGCTCCACATCCGTACCTTCGTACGCTGCAGCAGCTCCAGCCACACCGGGAACCCGAGGCCGCCGGCGATCACGGCGACGACGATGGGCAGACAGATCCAGGGATCGTCGACGTAGCCCATCAGGTTGTCCGACCTCAGTGCGAAGCCGGCGTTGTTGAAGGCGGAGATCGCGTGGAAGACACCGTCGTAGGCGGCCCGTTCGGGGGAGGAGCCGTAACCCAGCCAGAACCGCAGCATCAGCGGGATCGCGACGATCAGCTCGATGACCAGGCTGATCCCGACCACTCCCTTGACCACGCTGCGGACGTCGCCGAGTCCCGAGCTGGTGTGCTCCACAGCGGCGGTGAGCCGGAAGCGCAGCCCGAGGCGGCGGAAGACGATCAGCGCCAGCAACGAGGCGAGAGTCATGATCCCGATCCCGCCGACCTGGATCAGCCCGAGGATGGTGACCTCGCCGAACGTCGACCAGTAGGTCGGGGTGTCGACCACGACCAGACCGGTGACGCAGACCGCGCTGGTCGAGGTGAACAACGCGGTCAGGAACGGCGCGTGGCCGGGGTCGGTGCGCGCCACCGGCAGCATCAGGAGCAGGGTGCCGATCAGGATCGCGACCGCGAACCCGGCGACGACCACCTGGCCCGGATGGCGCAGCAGCGGTCGAGCGCGACGCGCTCGACGCGTGAGGGAGGAGCTCATCGACACGGGCGCCACTCTAGAGGCACGGCACGCGCGGCCGTGGCGAGCGGGCCCGCCGGAGGGTCAGCTGGGAGTGTTGATCATGAAGTTGGCTGCGTGCTCGGCGTACGCCCAGAACTGCGCGTCCTGCTCGGGGGTGAGCCCGGCGGCGTCGAGGCCCTCGCGGAAGTGCTGGAGCCAGCGGTCACGAGCCTCCGAGGTGACCTCGAACGGCGCGTGACGCATCCGCAGCCGCGGGTGGCCGCGCTGCTCGGAGTAGGTCGTCGGGCCGCCCCAGTACTGAGCCAGGAAGAGCGTCAGCCGCTCCTGCGCCGGACCGAGATCCTCCTCAGGATACATCGGCCGCATCAGCTCGTCGGTCGCCACGCCCTCGTAGAACTTGGCCACGATCGTGCGGATGGTGTCCATCCCGCCGATCTCCTCATAAAACGTCACTGAGCCATTCTTCCACGCGGGTCCCCGCTCGCCTGCCGTGGCAGGATCGGGGACGTACGCACTCACACGAACTTTGGGAGATTACGATGGCCACCACCCGCACCGCCACCACCGTCTGGGAGGGCTCGCTCTTCGAGGGCGCCGGCAAGGTGACGCTCGACTCCTCGGGCCTGGGGACCTACGACGTCTCGTGGCCGGCCCGCACGGAGGCGCCCGGCGGCAAGACCAGCCCCGAGGAGCTCATCGCCGCCGCCCACTCCTCCTGCTTCTCGATGGCCTTCTCCAACGGCCTGGCCGACAACGGCACCCCGCCGACCAGCCTCCAGACCAGCGCCGAGGTCGAGTTCACCCCCGGCAAGGGCATCACCGGCATCAAGCTGACCACCCGTGGTGTGGTCGAGGGGCTCGACAACGACGCCTTCGTCCGCCTCGCCGAGGCCGCCAAGGCCGGCTGTCCGGTCAGCCAGGCTCTCACCGGCACCACGATCACGCTCGACGCCGCCCTCGCCTGATCAACCCCCGCTGGTTGAGCCCGGCGAGCGCCAGCGAGCCGGTGTCGAAGCCAACACGGTCCCGTCGGCGCTCGACAGGCCGTGTTGGTCTCGACACGCCTCCGCCTAGCGGCTCCGGCGGCTCGACCAGCGGGGCTCAGGCCTTGGCCGTCTCCTCGGCGGCGGCCGCCTTCTCGTCACGGTGCCAGATGACCCGCTGCGGGAAGGGCATCTCGATGCCCTCGTAGTCGAGACGGGCCTTGATCCGCTGGCGCATCTCGCGCGCGATCGCCCACTGCTTGAGCGGCAGCGTCTTGATCAGCACCCGCACGGTGATGGCGTCGGCGGCCAGCGCCTCGACGCCGGTGACCTCGGGCTCCTCGATGATCTGGCCCTTGAAGTCCTCGTCGACCCACAGGTCGTGGGAGACCTCGCGCAGCACGCGCTGCACCTTGTTGAGGTCCTCGTTGTAGCCGACGCCGACGTCGATGACGGCGCGGGCCCAGTTCTGGCTGTGGTTGCCGACGGTGAGGATCTCACCGTTGGGGATGTACCAGACCGTGCCGTCGAGCGAGCGCAGCCGGGTGATCCGCAGCGTCACGGCCTCGACGGTGCCGCTGATGTTGTTGACCTCGATGCTGTCACCGACGCCGTACTGGTCCTCGATGATCATGAAGATGCCCGACAGGTAGTCCCGCACCAGCGACTGGGCGCCGAAACCGAGCGCCAGACCGACGATTCCGGCCGAGGCGATGATCGGGGCGATGTTGATGCCGAGCTGATCCAGGATCATGGTGGCGAAGATCGCGACCATGACGCCGGTGACGACGCTCTTGAACAGCGAGCCGATCGCCTGGGCGCGCTGACTGCGGCGCGACGACGCGACACTGGCCTCGCCTCCGTCGGCCATCTTGGTGATCTTGCCGCTCAGCCCGGGGGCCTCCACGGCGCGGACGACGACCTTGTCGATCACCCGGTGCAGTATCCAGCGGAGCACGATCGCCAGCAGGATCAGGCCGGCGATACGCAGGGGGATGCCGATCACCCATTCGCCGAGCGTCGACCAGGAGACCGAGATCAGTGGGGGGTTCGGGGGGATGGACATGGGTTCCAGTATCCAAGCCGTTCAAGGTCGACGGCCAATCCCCGCCCGGGCATCGACTCCCGCCGCGGCGACGAGGGGCAGAGATGAGAACCAGGACGTACGCCGGTTAGTATCTGCCCCGTGAGCAACCAGATCCTGCGCCGCGCCGGCCTCCTCGGCGCCTCCGCCTCCGCCGCCGTCGTCGCCTCTGTTGCTACCGCCGGCCCCGCCAGCGCCGAGGTCCCCAACGGCTGGCCTGTCGCCGAGGACATGACCGCCTCCGGTCTGCTCCTGCTCATCCTGCTCATCCCGGTGATCCTGATGGTGGTCATCTCCCTCCTGGTGCTCCTGCCGGGCGTGTTCCGCGGCGAGGGGCTGCTGCCCAAGCCCCACAAGGCCGAGGACGACAACCTCCCCGCCGCGACGCACTGACCCTTCAGGTCGGTCAGGTGAGAATGGCCAGCTGCTGGGTCGCCCGCGTCATCGCGACGTAGCGGTCCACGGCACCCTCGATCCCGGTCCCGTACGTCTCGGGGTCGATGAGGACGACCAGGTCGAACTCGAGCCCCTTGGCGTGCACGGGGCTCAACCGGCGTACGCGGCCTTCGTTCGTGTCCGATGAGTCGGCGGCGATGACACAGGCGATACCCTCCTCGTTCTCGGCGAGCCACGTGTCGAGGATCACGTCGAGATCTGCGACGGAGCCGTGGACGACCGGGATGCCGGAGGCACGGATCGACGTGGGCACGTTGGCGTCGGGTAGCGCCGCGCGGATGACCGGCTCGGCCTCGGTCATCACCTCCTCGGGCGTGCGGTAGTTGATGCTCAGGCCGGCCATCTCGATCCGGTCCAGGCCGACGCGCTCGAGCCGCTCCTGCCACGACTCGGTGAACCCGTGCCGCGCCTGGGCGCGGTCGCCGACGATCGTGAAGCTGCGCGAGGGGCAGCGGCTGATCAGCATCTGCCACTCGGCGTCGGTCAGCTCCTGCGCCTCGTCGACGACGATGTGCGCGAACGGGCCGGCGTACGGGTCGAGCTCCTCCGGCTCCCGCACCGAGTCGTCGAGGAGCGCGGTGCGCAGGTCCTGGCCGCGCAACATCGACATCACCTTCATGTCGGAGTCGTCGTGGCTGATCAGGTCCGAGACGACCGCCGCCTTCGCCTTCCGGTCGGCCGCCGCCGCTGCCTTCCGGGCGCTCCGGCGCCGCGAGGCGTCGGGGTCGCCGAGCCGGCGATGGGCGGCATCGAGCAGCGGCAGGCCCGCCTCGGTCCAGGCCTTGGGGTCCGCGCGCTGCAGCGTCTTCACCTCCTCGGGAGTGAGCCAGGGCGCGCACATCCGCAGGAACGCCGGCACCTCCCACAGGTCCCCGACGATGTCGGCCGGCCGCAGCCGCGGCCAGACCTCGCCGAAGACGTCGAGCAGTCCGGCGTTGGTCTCCAGCGAGGCACGCAGGGCGTCTGTCGAGTCCTCGTCGACGAGGCCGTACGCGTCGAACTCGGCCTCCTCCTGGTCGGAGTCGCCCCAGTCGTCGAGATCCGCCTCGGCGTCGTAGTCGTGGTCGGGGTCGGCGCCGGTGTTCGCCTGGATCCTCTCGGTCACGATCCTCAGCAGCGCCTCCCAGACCTGGTCGCGGGCGTCGTTGTGCGGCGTACCCTGCTCGGCCGCGGCGATCGCCTCGGCCCAGTCGCCGGTGCTGATCACCGCGTCGCCGTAGGGTGTCTCGACCAGCGTCGGCTTCGACGGAGGCTTCTCGTAGAGCGCCACCGCCGGCTCGATCGCCCCGACCATCCGGACGTCGGCCTTGAGCCGGGCGACCTCCGCGTCCGTCTCGGGCGCCAGCGAGGCACCCTCGGGCACCATCCGCCGCAGCGTGGTGGTGCGTACGCCCTCCTCGCCCAGGCTCGGCAGCACGTCCGCGACATAGGAGAGGTAGGGCTCGTGCGGCCCCACGAACAGCACCCCACCCTTGCCCTCGCCCAGGCGCGGGTCGGAGTAGAGGAGGTACGCCGTGCGGTGCAGCGCCACCACGGTCTTGCCCGTCCCCGGACCGCCGTCGACGACCAGGGCACCCCGCGAGGACGCTCGGACGATGGCGTCCTGGTCGGCCTGGATGGTGCCGAGCACGTCGCGCATCCGCGGCGAGCGGCTGCTGCCGAGCGTGGCGATGAAGGCCGACTGGTCATCGAGGGCGGCATGCCCCTCGAGTCCTTCGGCCGTGAAGACCTCGTCCCAGTAGTCGGTGATCCGCCCGTTGGTCCAGCGGTAGCGGCGCCGGCTCAGCAGCCCGTGCGGGTCGCCATGGGTGGCCGCGAAGAACGGCTCCGCGGCCGGCGAGCGCCAGTCGACCAGCAGCCGCTGCCCGTCGCTGGCGGTCAGGCCGAGCCGCCCGATGTAGATGGCCCGGCTCTGACCATCGAGCCCTGACTCCGTGACGATCCGCCCCAGGCACAGGTCCAGGCTGAACCTGCGCAGCATCCGCAGCTGCCCACCGATCCGGTGCACCTCCAGATCCCGGTCCATCGCCTCCTGCCCATGCCCACCCGGGCGGCGGCGTACGTCGTCCAGCCGTTCGTTCAGCTCGGAGATCTGCTCCTCGAGGCTCTTCGCGATGGCAGCGAAGTGCTGCTCGTCCTCAGCGATCAATGCCGGGTCCGCCTTGGCATCGTGACGGCCCGCGAGATCGAATGCTTGCAACGTTGAATCCCCTGTCTGATCAGGCCTTTTACCTGTTCGAGGAGGAGATTCTGCCCCAATCCGGGGGTCTTGCGGCAAGCCCCTATATGCGCTATAAAGTTGTTAGTGGAAGGGGAGATATCCCCTTCTTTCTTGGTTTTCGAGCAGATACGAAGGACCCCCGGAAGCACGGCTTCCGGGGGGTCCTTCGTGTGGTGCTACTGCGCGTCGCGCTCCTGGGCGGCGAGGGCGCGGGCGACCTCGTCACGTCCCTCGCGGACGTACCGCTTGGCGGCGGGCTCGGCGGGGGAGGTCTCGAGCCACTTGTCGGCCTTCTCGAGGAGCTCGGGGGAGGCGGCCGGCTTGGGGAAGATGAACTCCAGCACCGTGGAGGCGCGGTGGGTGCCGAGGTGGTCCCAGAGGGTGTCGGCGGCCTCGAAGTAGCGATCGACGAAGGGCGCCAGCACCTCGTCCTGGCCGCCGCGCTGGAACGAGAGCACGATCGAGCGGGCGGTCTCGTTGGCCACGTCGGTGCGGACGACGACCGACTCCCAGGCGGCTTCCTTGGCCTCGGCGGTCGGCTGCGCGGCGCGGGCGGCGGCTGCCTTCTCCTGGCCGGAGATGGTGTTGTCGCGCTCGAGCTCGGCGGCGATCTCGGCCTCACCGAAGGTGCCCGAGGCGGCCAGGCCGGTGACGAGCGCCCAGCGCAGGTCCTGGTCGATGTCGAGACCGTCGAAGGCCAGGTCACCGGAGAGCAGACCCTTGAGATCGGCGATCGCGGCCTCGGAGCGGGCTGCGGCGGCGTACGTCCTGGCGAAGGTCAGCTGGTGGTCGCTGCTCGGAGCGGCGGCCCCCAGCAGCTCCCTGAGGCCGGTCTCCCAGCGCGCCTTGAGGGCGTCGCGGTTGGCCGGGGCCGAGAACGAGCCCACCGCCTGGGCGGCGAAGACCGGGATCCGGGTGACGCCCCAGGCGTCGGTCTCCTGGCCGATGTTGGCCAGCACGAGCTCGACGAAGTCGCTCGCCCGCATCTCCGCGTCGCGGGTCATGTCCCAGGCCGCACCCCAGATCAGCGCGCGCGAGAGCGAGTCGCCCAGCACGGACAGCGACGACAGCGCGGTGGCCAGCGAGCGCTCGTCGAGCCGGATCTTGGCGTACGTCAGGTCGCCCTCGTTCAGCAGCAGCAGGTCGGGCTGCTTGACGCCCTCGAGCTGCGGAACCGAGGTCAGCTCACCGGTGACGTCGATCTCGAACGCGTCGCGGCGTACGAGCGAACCGTCGACCAGGTCGTAGAGGCCCAGACCGATGCGGTGGCGGCGCAGCGTCGGGTAGTCGGCAGCCGCCGACTGACGGACGGAGAAGGAGGTGTACGAACCGTCCTCGGCGAGCGTGAACTCCGGAGCGAGGGTGTTGACGCCGGCCGTCTGCAGCCACTCCTGGGCCCAGCCCTGGAGCTCACGCCCGGAGGCGGCCTCGAGGTGGCGCAGCAGGTCCTTGAACTCGGAGTTCCCGTAGGCGAACTCCTTGAAGTAGGCCTTCAGCCCCTCCAGGAACGGCTCGAGCCCGACCCACGCCACGAGCTGCTTCAGGACGGAGGCGCCCTTGGCGTAGGTGATCATGTCGAAGTTGACCTCGACGGCCTGCAGGTCGTAGTTGTCCGCGGCGATCGGGTGGGTCGTGGGCAGCTGGTCCTGGCGGTAGCCGGTCTGCTTGCGCGCGTTGGTGAAGCCGGTCCAGGCGTCGGTGAACTCGGTCGCGTTGGCCTGGGCGTGGTAGCAGGCCCACTCGGCGAACGACTCGTTGAGCCACAAGTCGTCCCACCACTTCATGGTGACCAGGTCGCCGAACCACATGTGCGCCATCTCGTGGAGGATCACCGAGGCGCGGAAGTCGTAGAAGGAGCGCGGCTGCTTGGAGCGCGGCAGGTACTCGTCGCGCAGCGTCACGGCGCCGGCGTTCTCCATCGCGCCCATGTTGTACTCGGGCACGTAGAGCTGGTCGTACTTCCCGAAGGGGTAGGGGAAGTCGAAGGCGTCCTCGAAGAACTCGAAGCCCTGCTTGGTGATCTTCACGAGCTCGTCGCGGTCGAGGTGGGGGACCAGCGACTGGCGGCAGTAGTGACCCAGCGGGATGGTGCCGAACTTGCCCTCGTAGACGTCCTGGACCTCGTGGTACTCACCGGCGATCAGCGCGGTGATGTAGGTCGACATCTTCTTGGTGGGCTCGAAGTCCCAGGTCGCGCGGCCGTCGCCGAGCGGCTTCGGCTCGGGCGTGACCGCGTTGGAGACGACCTTCCAGCCCTCGGGAGCGGTCACGTGGAAGGTGAAGACGGACTTGAGGTCGGGCTGCTCGAAGGTGGTGTAGACGCGGCGCGCGTCGGGGACCTCGAACTGGGAGTAGAGGTAGACGCGGTCGTCGGCGGGGTCGACGAAGCGGTGCAGCCCCTCGCCGGTGTGGGAGTAGGCGCAGTCGGCCTTGACGACGAGCACGTTCTCGGCCGCGAGGCCGTCGAGGAGGATCCGGGAGTCCTGGTATGCCACCGCGGGGTCGAGCGCCACGCCGTTGAGCGTGATCTCGTGGACCGTCGCGCCGACCAGATCGGCGAAGGTCGAGGCGCCGGCCTCGGTGGAGGTGAAGGTGATCGTCGTCGTCGAACCGAAGGTCTCAGCACCCGTGGTGAGGTCGAGATCGATGTCGTACGAGAGGACGTCGAGTAGTGCGGCCCTAGCGGTGGCTTCGGCGCGCGTCAGATTGGTTCCAGGCATGGCTGGATCCTCTCACTGCGCCCGGATTTCGAGACATTTATATCGCCGTTGTTGCCCGTTCTTGGGAGTCACTGAGCGTGAAAAGTAAAAATACAGTGTTGTAATTCCGACACACCGGTATCAATGGTTGACAACTTTCCCTAGGGTACTCATGTGCCCCTCAAGTCACAGAAACACCAGTATTCACAGGAGTCGCGCCGGGTGGGGAAGCCTGGCGGGGCGCTGCGCCGGACCTTGGTCACCGGCGCGGTTCTGCTGCTCGTCGGCCTCGGTGTGCAAGTCATCCCCAAGTTGGCATCACCGGCGCACGCGGGCTCTATCACGCTCTGCTCCGGCTTCTCGGACTGCCGCAGCAAGGGCTACTCCACCGGCGGGTACGAGAGTGCGTGGGGGAGCATGTACTGGCGGATGTACGCCGGTCGGAACTGCACCAACTACGTCGCGTACAAGCTGATCCAGACCGGTCTGCCGAACGCTCGCCCCTGGTCGGGCGAGGGCAACGCCACCAACTGGGGCGTCGTGCTGAGCCGGATGACGAACCGGACGCCGACCGTCGGGTCGGTCGCCTGGTGGCACTCCTCGCACCCGAGCGCGAGCCGCTTCGGGCACGTCGCGATGGTCGAGAAGGTCGGCGCGGACACGATCACGATCTCGGAGTCCAACTACGGCAGCGACATCAGCTGGCGCCGGATCGGCAAGGACTCGGTGAACTACCCGACCGGGTTCATCCACTTCAACGACCAGCGCCTCTCGGTCACCAAGCGCCCCACGGTCGAGGGCACGGCACAGGTCGGCAAGGCGGTCACGGTCAACACCGGCTCGTGGAGCCCGAACCCGAACAAGATCCGCTACCAGTGGATCGTCGACAAGAAGCCGATCCCGGGTGCGACCAACAAGACCTTCCGCATCCCCGGCCACCTCGCCGGCAAGCAGATCGCGGCAGTGCTCACCGGCACCCGCCGGGACTACAGCGAGGCCAGGACGATGAGCGAGATCCTGCCGCCGATCAAGCAGGGCACGTTCAAGGTTCTAGCGCAGCCGAAGATCAGCGGTACCCAGAAGGTCGGCTCGACGATCTCCGTCGGCGGCGCCGACTACGAGCCGTCGGCCAAGATCGGCGAGGTCAGGTGGTACGCCGACAAGCAGCTGATCACGCGCACCAAGTCCCGCTTCCTGAAGGTGCCCGCAGCGGCCTCCGGAAAGAGGATCGGGGCGGTCGTCGTCGGTGTCCAGGTGGGCTATCGTCCGAAGCACTCGTACGCCTTCGCCGACACGCTCGTCGGTGGTGGCAAGGCTCCGCAGCAACCGGCAGAGCCGCCGAGCGGCGGCGAGCTGGCGCAGACCGAGGCCGGCTTCGTGAAGGGCGGCACTCGTCTCGGCGGCCTGATGCAGGTCGACCCGGGCGGCTTCAGCGAGGCGGTCGACCTCTCCTACCAGTGGACGCGTGAAGGCACGCCGATCTCCGGGGCGACGAGCAACAAGTACTACCCGACCGAGGCCGACGTCGGTCGCCGTCTCAGCGTCACCGTGGTCGCCCGCTCCAGCAGCGGCCAGTCGCTGACCAAGACGTACGGCCCCAGCGGCCGGGTCCGCGTCAAGCCGAGCGTCAAGGTCACCGCGACCGGCGGCTCCCGAGAGGCGAAGGTGGCCGTCGAGGTCATCGCGCCGGGCTACCTGCCGACCGGGACGGTCAAGATCACGACCAACGGTGGACGTACGGTCACCAAGACGCTCAGCGGCGGGAAGGCCGGCGTCACCTTCGTCAAGCTCCCTGCAGGTGAGTACGCCGTCACTGCCGCCTACAGCGGCGACGAGGTCGCCTACTGGGCCAGCGGGGGTGACTTCACCACCGTCAACTGACCGGGCGGGCCGCAAGATTCATCCGTCACATGGCCGTGGGCCGGAGCGATCCTCGCTCCGGCCCACTGTGCTGTCTTCACGGCTAGGTCAGGCGCCGATGGCGATGACGGGCTTCTTGGTGGGGTCGAGAAGGCTGAAGTACTCCTTCATCATCCAGCGCGGGACGCTGACGCAACCGCCGGTCGCACCCGAGCCGTTGACGTGCAGGAAGATCCCGGCGCCGCGGTAGCGGACTGGATTGTCGTAGTTGTACTTGATGACGACCGCGTACTCGTACTGCGTCGGGTAGGCCGCCAGCCGCTCGGAGCTGTTCACGTCACTGGCCGGGAGCCAGTAGCGGAAGCCGCCCTGCGACTTGAGGCGGTAGCGGTTGTAGTAGGCCGAGTTGTTGTCCTGGACCCAGTAGGACTCGCTGGTGATCTTTCTGTGGCTGAGCTTCTGCGTGGTCGCCTTGGCGTGGGTGCCGAAGGTGGACATCAGACTGAAGGTGCCCATCGGGGTCGTGCTGGTGCCCTGCTTGCGCTGGTCGCGCGCCACGAGTCCGCCGGAGCCGATCCGCCCGTTGGTCGTCATGAACTTCTGGGTCCACCTCCCGTCGGCCTTCACCCAGAAGCGGACGTTGGCGTACGTCCCTGAGGTCCGGTTCACGGTGACGACCTGCGTGCCACCGTAGGGAACGGCGACCGAGACGCCGTCGAGGACCACCGTTGTCGCGGCGCCGGCGTTCGAGGGCAGGAGGGAGAACATGGCAGCGGCGGTCGCAACGACAGCGACGACACCGCCGACCAGACCTGTTCTCCGGTCGATCGAGAGTCTCACGAGACTTGTCCTTGTGCGTGGGGGATGCTCCGATCCGAGCGATCGGACCGCGGAAGCCTAGTGGGGTATGCAGGCCTTTACTTGCGAGTAGCGGTAACGAGTCTGGAACAGATCCTGGGGAGCGGTGGTTGAGGGTCGATATGACGCAGACCTCCCCCGATTCCGAGAAGACCGCTGCCGACTTCTGGTTCGACCCCGCCTGTCCGTTCGCGTGGATCACCTCACGCTGGATCCTCGAGGTCGAGAAGGTGCGTGACGTCGAGGTGACGTGGCACATCATGAGCCTGGCGTACCTGAACCAGGACAAGGACATCCCCGAGGACTACCGGAAGATGCTCGCGACCGCGTGGGGCCCGGTGCGGGTCTGCATGGCAGTGCAGAACGAGTACGGCCAGGAGAAGCTGGCCGAGATCTACACGGCGCTCGGCACCCGGCGCCACGTGGAGAAGAAGGAGTTCACCCGCGAGGTCATCGAGGACGCGCTGGCCTCGGTCGAGCTGCCCGTCGAGCTCGCCGACGCGATGGACGACTCCTCGTTCGACGAGGACATCGCCAAGTCGCACCACGAGGGCATGGATCAGGTCGGCAACGACGTCGGCACCCCGACGATCGCGATGAACGGCTCGGCCTTCTTCGGACCGGTCATCTCCAAGGCGCCCAAGGGCGAGGAGGCCGGCAAGCTCTGGGACGGGTTCCAGCTGATCACCGCCTACCCCTACGTCTACGAGCTCAAGCGTGCCCGGGTCCACGACCTCGATTTCAGCTGAGCCGAATATGAGGTCGCGAGTGGTTCCGGGCGGTGGGACCATCGCGTATGACTCTGAACGGATTGCGCCGCCAGCTGACAGTTACCCTGTCGCTGGCCGCTCTGCTGGGCGGCTTGACCGCCTGCGGAGGCACTGCATCCTCGGGCAAGGACAAGTCGTACGCCGACGAGTCCCCTAAGAAGATTCTCGCCGACGCGAAGGCGTCGATGAGCTCGCTGAAGTCCGTTCACATCTCGGGGAGCGGCCTCGATGACGGCAATGAGATGAACATCGACATGACCGTCTCGACGACGGGCGACTGCACCGGCACGATCGGTACGCCGGACGGGGAGATGACGCTGCTCGTCGTCGGCGGCAAGGGCTGGTTCAAGGCCGACCGAGCGTTCTGGGAGGCCAACGCCGGTGGCGACGCCGACGCGGTCCTCGCGATGGTGGGGAAGAAGTGGGTCGCCGGTGGCGACGACATCGGCGACCTCGCCGAACTGTGCGACTGGGACGAGCTCTCCGACGAGTTCCTCGAGCTTCTGGTCCCGAGCACCATCGAGGGCCTGACGATCAAGAAGTCGAAGGACCAGGTCGACGGGCAGCCGGTGATCAAGCTCGAGGACCGCAGCAGCGAGCAGGGCACGATCTATGTCCAGGCCGAGGAGCCCCACTACGTCGTCAAGGTGTCGAACACCGGCAAGGACGCGGCAGACGTGATCTTCAGCGGTTTCGATGAGCCCACGGAGATCGTCGCGCCGAAGCCCCGCCAGCAGATCGACTTCGAGAACATGGGGTAGCCGAGTATTTGGCGGTGACGGTCGGGACGCGAAGACGTACGTTGGCTGCGTGGCTACAACAGACGAAGCAGGAATTCTCTCGCGGGCGCTGGATCAGACCGGCGACCTGCTCGACCGGGTGCACGCCGCGACCGTTTCACGGCCGACGCCGTGCCGGCAGTGGGATGTCGGCACGCTGGCCGACCACGTGATCGCGGACGGCACCAACTTCGTCACGATGCTTCGTGGTGGGGAGCCCGACTGGGGCGCGCCCCCGCAGCACGTCACCGAGAGCTGGGGCCCGACGTTCAGGGTCGGTGCCGACGACGTGCTCCACGCATGGGGACAGGGTCCCGGGGCGGCGGTGCCGGTCGGCCTGCTCGTCGCCGAGTACGCCACCCACTCCTGGGACCTCGCGCAGGCGCTCGACGTCCCGACCTCCGAGCTCGACCCGGAGCTGGCCGAGGTCGGGCTGGCCTTCATGAAGGCGACCCTGAAGCCGGAGATGCGCATGGGTGCGTTCGGCGCCGAGGTGGCGGCGCCCGAGGATGCCGGGGCGTACGAGCGGCTGGCTGCTTTCGCGGGACGCAGGCTCGCCTGACACCATGGTGGTGTGGTTGACCAGATGGGAGTGCTCGCGCTGCAGCGGGCCCTGACGCAGGCAGCAGAGCTTCTCGACACCGTCACGGCGGACGACCTGACCCGGCCGACGCCGTGCCCCGAGTGGGATCTGCGCAAGCTGGCCAACCACATGATCGCCCAGCCGCGTGTCTTCGTGACGATGCTCCAGGGCTCGCCGCCGGGATGGGACGGGCGTGAGGACTACGCGGTCAACCTGGGCGAGGAGCTCCGCACCAGGGGCAACGCGCTGATCAACCTGTGGCGCGAGGTCGGCCCCGACGACATGGTGATGATCGACCCCGACTGGCAGTCGGCCGAGATCGCGGTCCACACCTGGGACGTGTGCGCGGCGCTCGGCCGCCCGACCGACGGCCTCGACGAGGCTGTCGCCCAGCGGGCGGTCGTCGCGATGGACCGCATCCTCGGGCCGGAGCGCAAGGGGCGGGCCTTCGCCAATGCGCTCTCGGCGCCTGAGGGTTCGGGCGCTTACGAGCACCTGGCTGCGTACGCCGGGAGGCCGGTGCCGTTCGTGCCGGCACCGTCGCTTTAGTCACAGAAGTCCCAAACGACACACCGAACACATGCGTTTGCGGCATGTCGGGCGCTCGACTCTTCAAAATCAAGGGTATGGCCAGCTTCCCCCGCGTCATCACCATGACCCTGACCGCTGTCGTTGTCGGCGCGTCGATGCTCGTTCCGGCCATCGGCTCGGCGATCGATCCGGCGGCCGCCGAAGACGGCCAGCTGATCAAGCTGCCTCGTCTCGAGGACGGCATCGCCACCCGTGACGTGAAGCTGCCGCCGCGGCTGACCGAGCGGTCGGCCGCCGCGGCCTCGACCGAGAAGCTGCGGACGACCACCTTCTCGATGGTCGGGGTCTCCTGGACCGGGGCGGAGACTCCCCAGGTCGAGGTGCGCGTGAGCAAGTCGGACACGTGGCGCGAGTGGCAGGAGCTGCCGCTGCAGGAGGACCTGCCCGACGGTGCCGAGAGCGTCGCCGCGCGCGGCAAGATCGAGCGCCGGGGCACCCAGCCGGTGTGGACCGGCCGGGCCAGCGGCGTACAGGTGCGGGTCGAGGGCGCGCAGCCCAAGGACCTGAAGCTGACCCTGATCAACACCGGGCCGCAGGAGGACGTCAAGGCTCCGAAGAAGGAGGCCGACGACCTGGGCTACGGCAGTGCTTCGAACGACAGCGCCAGCGGCCGGGTCGCGCGGTCGCGACCGCGGTGGGCTCCGAAGCCGACGATCTTCACCCGGTCGCAGTGGGGTGCCAACAACTCCTGGCGCAACGGCCGCCCGGAGTACAACAGCTCGCTCAAGCAGGTCCACATCCACCACACCGCCACGAGCAACAATTATTCCAAGGGCGACGTGCCGGGGATCATCCGCGGCATCTACAGCTATCACACCAGGTCACTGGGGTGGTTCGACATCGCGTACAACTTCCTCATCGACAAGTACGGCCGTGCCTGGGAGGGCCGCTCCGGCGGCATCGACCGGCTCGTCAAGGGCGCCCACACGCGTGGCTTCAACCACCAGTCGATGGGCATCGCCCTGATCGGCAACTTCGAGAACGTACGTCCCTCCGACGACGCCCTCATCAAGACCGAGCGGATGGCGGCCTGGAAGCTCGACATGGCCGGCCGCGACGAGCGCGGCACGCTCGAGACGATCTCGAAGGGCAGCGACCGGTTCCCGGCCGGCCGGCGCGTCCGGGTCTGGGTCATCGACGGCCACTTCCACACCAACGAGACCTCCTGCCCGGGCGCCCAGCTCGCCAAGTGGCTGCCGTGGATCCGGAAGTACGCCTACCAGCGGGACCAGATGTTCAACCCGTGATCCGGGTTGCCCGCATCGATAGCCATGTCGATAGAAAACTGATGGCGCCCTCTCCCTAGGATGGGGCCATGAGCAACGTTCTGTCCGCAGTCGCCTGGCCGTACGCAAACGGCCCGCGCCACATCGGCCATGTGGCCGGTTTCGGCGTACCGTCCGACGTCTTCAGTCGGTACATGCGGATGGCGGGCCACGACGTGCTCATGGTCTCCGGCTCCGACGAGCACGGCACCCCGATCCTGATCGCCGCCGACGAGGCCGGCGTGACACCCCAGGAGCTCGTCGACAAGAACCACCGGATCATCGTCGAGGACCTGGTCTCGCTCGGCCTGACGTACGACCTCTACACCCGCACCACCTCGGCCAACCACCACTCGGTGGTGCAGGAGCTGTTCCTCGGTGTGTGGAACAACGGCTACTTCGTCGAGCAGACCTCCAAGGGCGCGATCTCGCCGTCGACCGGGCGGACCCTGCCCGACCGTTACATCGAGGGCACCTGCCCGATCTGCGGTGCCGACGGAGCGCGCGGTGACCAGTGCGACAACTGTGGCAACCAGCTCGACCCGGACCAGCTGATCAACCCGGTCTCCAAGATCAACGGCGAGACGCCGGAGTTCATCGAGACCCAGCACATCTTCCTCGACCTCCCGGCCCTGGCCGACGCGCTGTCCGAGTGGCTGGCCGAGCGCGAGCGCACCGGCCTGTGGCGCCCCAACGTGATCGGCTTCTCCCGCAACATCCTCAAGGAGATCCGCCCGCGCGCGATGACCCGCGACATCGACTGGGGGATCGCGGTGCCCCTCGAGGGGTGGAGCGAGAACCCGACCAAGAAGCTGTACGTCTGGTTCGACGCGGTCATCGGCTACCTGTCCGCCTCGATCGAGTGGGCTCGGCGCTCGGGCGACCCCGAGGCCTGGCGGAAGTGGTGGAACCCGGCCGAGGGGCCGCAGGGCGCCACCGCCGCCGAGCTCGCCGCCGCGGAGCCGCTGTCCTACTACTTCATGGGCAAGGACAACATCACCTTCCACTCGCAGATCTGGCCGGCCGAGCTGCTCGCCTACAACGGCCGTGGCTCGAAGGGCGGTGAGCCGGGGGCGTACGGCATCCTCAACCTGCCGACCGAGGTCGTCTCCAGCGAGTACCTGACGATGGAGGGCAAGAAGTTCTCCTCCTCGAAGAAGATCGTGATCTACGTGCGCGACCTCCTCTCGCGCTACCAGCCCGACGCGTTCCGCTACTTCGTAGCCGCCGCCGGCCCCGAGTCGAACGACTCCGACTTCACCTGGGCGGAGTTCGTGCGGCGTACGAACGACGAGCTCGTCGCAGGCTGGGGCAACCTGGTCAACCGCACCGCCACCCTGATCGCGAAGAACTTCGGCGAGCTGCCCGCCGCCGGGACGCTGACCGAGGCCGACCAGGCGATCCTGGACACCGTCGGCGCCGCGTTCGGCACGGTGGGCGACCTGATCGGCCGTCACCGGCAGAAGCAGGCGATCGGCGAGGCGATGCGTGCGGTCGGCGAGGTCAACAAGTACGTCACCGACCTCGAGCCGTGGAAGCTGGCCAAGGCTCCCGAGGACCGCGAGCGCCTCGGCACCGTGCTGCACGTGATGGCACAGTGCGTCGCCGACCTCAACCTGATCCTGTCCCCGTTCCTGCCGTTCTCCGCCAACGAGATCGACAAGGCGCTCGGTGGCAAGGGCGAGGTCGCTCCGATGCCCCGCATCGAGGAGGTCGAGGACCTCGACGACGGCAAGCCCTACCCGATCATCACCGGCGACTACACCGGCGCCCCCACCTGGGGACGCCACGACATCGTCGTCGGCACCCCGGTCGCCAAGCCCACCCCGGTCTTCCAGAAGCTGGACACCGCGATCATCGACGAGGAGCTCGACCGCCTGGGCATCAAGCCGGAGTAGCGGCCACTCCGCCCGCAGTTGAAATCGTTGGATCGGGTTGCGCCCGGCTGCGAGGATTCGGCGCATGATCGCACTGCTCGGCGATGACCGGGGACACCGCAGCCATCAGGAGCTCAACGCGCTTCGGCCGCAGCTGGCCGAGCTCGGTGCCGAGACGGAGTGGGTGCCGACCGACTCGGGGTTCGACATCGGGGCGTACGACGGTGTCTGGCTCGTTCCCGGCTCGCCCTATGCCGACGATGCTGCGGTTCTCGCGGCCCTCACTGTGGTCCGCGAGCGGGGGATCCCGTTCCTCGGGGTGTGCGGTGGGATGCAGTACGCCGTGCTGGAGTGGACCCGCAACGTGCTCGGCTCCACGGCGACCCATGCCGAGTCCGACGGCGCGGGTGAGGACAACGCGGTCTCCGCGCTGGCCTGTTCGCTCTACGGCGAGGAGCGACTGGTGACGCCTGTCCCCGGCACACGCTTCGCGGGCTGGCAGCCGGAGCCGTTCGTCGGCATGCACTTCTGCAACTACGCGCCGACTGCTGAGGCCGTGATGGCGCTGGAGAAGATCGGTGTCGTCGTCGGCGCCACCGCGGACGACGCCGGCGCGGAGGTCCTGGAGTTCCCCGACCACCCGTTCTACGTCACCAGCATGTTCCAGCCCCACATCGGCGCCCTCGCGGGAGCGCCTGTCCATCCCCTCGTGCGAGCATTCGTCGACGCGGTGGAGCAGCGCGGGCGGTAGTCAGTCGCCCCCTCCTCCGTCGCCGCCGCTGTCGCTGAAGCCGGACTCGACGCCCTGACGGGCGGCGATGATGGCCTCGCGTACGGCACCGGCGGCCCAGTCTGCCCGGGCGATCTCTTTGGCGCGTTTCTTGACCACGCGGGGCGGCACGGTGGGGGTGACGAACAGGCGGTGGGCCTGGTCGACGGCGGAGAGCAGTGCGATCAGGGTGCCGGTGCGCTCGTCGGGTGTATGGCCGTGGAGCAGGACGCCGGCGATCCGGCCGCGCACGGGCTGCTTCGACCGCGGGTCGAGGACCGGGTGGACGGTCGTGCTGAAGAAGAGGCCCTTCCGGTCCTCGGCTCGCAGCAGACCCTGGTTGACGAGATGGCCGATCAGGTAGGCAGTCATTCCGGTGCCGATGCGCTTGACCACCTTGGGCGGCGTTCTGGCGCGCTCGCAGACGATGTCATACGCGTGCTGAAGGCTCGCGTCGTCAGCGACCTGGACCTTCACGGGGCGCACCTTGGGCGAGCGCCAGAACGACTGCTGGTGCACCTCGACGGCGCCCGCGAGCGCGAGCTCGGCGAGCAGCGCACCGCCGACCAGCACGTCCCGCGTCGCCAGGTTGCGGAGGCCTTTGACGGGCTGTCCGGTGATGTCCTCGAGGGTGAGCAGGATGAGCTCCTCGGCGATCAGCATGGCCCGAAACGTAGCGGCCGGACGGTGTTCACGACACCGGATTCGGCGCAATCGTCGACGCGGCCGCGTAGCGCTCCGCGAGGACGCGGAGGTGGTCGACCAGCTCAGGTGGGGACTCGACGGTGAAGTCGAGGCCGAGCATGCCGATCCAGACAGCCACGACCTCGAGGCTGTCTCCGCCGGTGACCAGGACGCTGCGGTCGGGGGAGATCGGTTCGACGGTGCCGACGGCGGGGTTGATGCGGGAGATGACCTCCTCGGCGGAGGCGGCGATGATCAGGCGGGCGTGGACGGCCCAGCCGGTGCGGGCGACCTCGCGTACGACGAACTCGGTGAGGTCGAAGCTGGGGTCGGCGGGGCGGAACGGGCGCCCGCCGGGCACCTTCAGGCGCAGCCAGTCGACGCGCAGCGGCAGCCAGGCGTCGGCACGGGGGTCGCGGGCGACGAGGTACCAGCGGCGTTGCCAGGCAATCAGCCGGTAGGGCTCGACCTCGATGGGCTCGTCGCGGTAGTCGGCGCGTACGCCGACGTGGTCCCGGATCGCGGTGGCCAGCGCCTGCAGAGTGCCGGAGTCGACGTCCGGGTCGGGGACGTTGCTGTCGGTGTTGACAGGGCCGGCATCCATCGCATCGACCACCGCGGCCAGCTTGCGGCGCAAGTGGTCGGGCAGCACCTGCTCGAGCTTGCCCAGCGCCCTGGCGCTGGTCTCGGCGACGCCGGTGATGCCCGTCGCGGCACGCAGCCCGACGGCGACGGCGAGCGCCTCCTCGTCGTCGAGCAGCAGCGGCGGGAGCTTGCCGCCGGCACCGAGCCGGTAGCGCCCACCCGGGCCGCGTACGGACTCCACCGGATAGCCGAGCTCGCGCAGCTTGGTCATGTCGTTGCGCACGGTGCGCTCGGAGACGTCGAGCCGGGTGGCCAGGTCGGCGCCGGTCCAGCCGGCCGAGGACTGCAGCAGGCCCAGGAGCGCGAGCAGTCGCGCAGAGGTTTCCAGCACGGGCTCAGCGTGCGGCAAAAAAGATTCACGGGCCACCGGAATTCCGGAATCAGGCTTGCCGGAACCCTTCATAACGTGGGTCTCACAAGGTCGGAAACCACCAAGGAGAAGTCATGAACACGCAGGTCAGCACCGGAATCAGCACCAAGTCCAATGGCGAGATCAGCACCGTCACCGTCGAGTTCCCGCAGGCGGACCTCGACGACCTCCGCACCCGCCTGGAGCGCACCCGGTTCGCGGCCAGCGTGCCCGGCGACTCCTGGGACTACGGCACCCCGACGTCCTACCTCGCCGACATGGTCGAGCGCTGGAAGAGCTTCGACTGGCGTGCGGTCGAGGCGCGCATCAACGCGGTGCCCAACCACCTGACCGAGATCGACGGCCAGGTCATCCACTTCGTCCACGTACCCTCGTCGAACCCGGACGCCAAGGCCCTCCTGCTCGCCCACACCTACCCGGGCTCGTTCCTGGAATTCCTGCCGATGACCGAGTCCCTGACGGACGAGTTCCACCTGGTCATCCCCGAGCTGCCGGGCTTCGGTCTCTCGACGCCGGTGGTCGACACCGGCTGGACGATGAAGCGGGCGGCCGAGGCGTACGACGTTCTGATGCGCCGGCTCGGCTACGACTCCTACGGGGTGCACGGCAGCGACGGCGGCGCGATGATCGGTCGCGAGCTGGCCCTGCTGAACCCGGAGGGTTTCCTCGGTGCGCACGTGCTGCAGCTCTTCTCCTTCCCGTCGGGCGACCCGAGCGAGTTCGAGGGCTTCGGCCCGAAGGAGTACGCCGCGCTCGAGCACATGCAGTGGTTCCAGTCGGTCGGCGGCTACAACGCCATGAACGGCTCCCGGCCGCAGACGATCGGTGCGGCGCTGGCCGACTCGCCGGTCGGGACGCTGGCCTACAGCGAGCTCTTCGAGTCCTTCGGCAACGGCACATCGCTGGTCACTCCCGAGCAGGTCATCGAGCAGGCGACCTACTACTGGCTGACCAACTCCTACGCCTCTGCAGCGCGCTACCACTACGAGGAGGGCCACGCCGAGCGCGAGCCGGAGGTCTCCCAGGGCCGGATCGGGGTCGCCGTCTTCAAGGACGACTTCCAGACCATCAGGTCGCTGGCCGAGCGGGACAACGCCAACATCCAGCACTGGTCGGAGTTCTCCGAAGGCGGCCACTACGCGGCCATGGAGCGTCCCGAGGACGTCGCCGCCGACCTGCGGGCGTTCTTCGCCTGAGATCCCGCAAAGAGCCCGAGGATCGCAGCCCCTCCGCGGCTGCGATCCTCGGGTTTTGTCAGGTGGTCGTCGTGGTGACGGTGGTGGCGACCATCACCGCGGTCATGACCGCGGTGACCTCGTCCATCGCGTCCTTGACGCCCTTTGCGGCCCAGTCACCGCGGGCGATCTCCCTCGCCCGCTTCTTGACCGCTCCGGCGCCGACGGCCCTCGTGTCGACCACCTTGTGGGCTAGGTCGATGGAGGAGAGAAGGGCGATGAGCGGGCCGGTCCGTGCGTCCGGTGCGGCACCGTGGATGAGCACGGCGACCAGGTGGCCGCGTACGGCGTTCTCGTGGCTCGAGTCGGCAGCCGGCCAGGTGGTGCGCGGGAAGATGCCGAGGATCTTCTCGTCGCGGCGCTTGAGGATGTTGCGGTCGCACAGCCGCGCGGCCAGGGCCTCGTGCAGGCCCTTGCCGAGGTTGGTGACGGCGTTCTTGGCGGCCAGCGGCTTGACCGCCAACACGTCGTACGCAGCGGCCAGGACCGGCTCGTCCGGCCGCCGACCCGGCACCGCCATCGCCTTGGCCGGGGTGAGCCCGGACTTGGGGACGATCTGGACCGAGCCCGCCATGACGAGCTCGGTCAGGATCGCTCCGCCCAGCGCCTGCTGGACCCAGGACGAGGCGAGCGTGCCCTTCTCGTCGTCGAGCACGAGCAGCAGCAGGTCTTCCGCGATCAGCATGTATCGACGGTAAAACGACTTGCTGCCCGGCGCCTCCTACGAAAGACGGATCTTTGTTCGGACCTTCGTCTAGGCCTCTGCCGACTCCGGCCCGGCGACGTCGAACATCCAACTCACGCCGAACTTGTCGTCGAACTGGCCGAAGTAGTCGCCCCACGGAGCCTGTGCGAACGGCATCCCGGGCGTGCCGCCCTCGGAGAGCTTGGCGTAGTAGTCGGCGAAGCGCGGCTGGTCGGCGGGGTCGGCGCTGGTCATCGCGACGGTGACGCCGGCGGTCGGGGCGACGTACTCCATGCCCATGCCCGGAGGCGTGTCGGAGGCCATCAGGACGAGGCCGTCGTCGAGGGTCAGCGAGCCGTGCATGACCAGGTCCTTCGCCTCCGGCGGCATCGGACCCATCGCGTCGCCCATGGAGTCGAAGGTCATCGTCTCGACGGTGCCGCCGAGCACCGATCGGTAGAACTCGAGCGCCTCAGCGGCCTCGGACTTGAAGCTGATGTAGGGGTTGAGCGTTGCCATCCGGATCGTCTCCTTTGATCGATTTCCGACCCCGTTCAGTCACAGTAAGCGCCTCGAAGGAGGTGGAGAAGAGCAATTCGCTTCGGTTTGCCCTGTTTTCGGGGCCTGATCACGGGTGGGCGATCTCGACGCCCAGCCACCCGGCCAGCGCCTCGATCTCGGCCTCCACCGCGTCACCGATCTCGGCGGTCCACCCGAAGTCCTCATGGACGGCGAAGACGTTCAGCAGCACCTTCTTGTGGTCCACCTTCGCGTCGAGCTTCCCGACCAGCCGCTCGCCGTACAGGATCGGGAGCGCGAAGTAGCCCCAGCGTCGCTTGGCGGCCGGCTTGTACATCTCCAGGACGTACTCGAACCCGAACAGGTCCAGCGCCCGGTCGCGGTCGTAGACGAGTCGGTCGAAGGGCGAGAGCAGGGCAGCACGCGGCGCGAACCCGTCCTCGAGCGCGGCCAGGGCCTCGGGGTCGACCCGCCACTCGCCATCGACGCCGGCCACGGTGCACGGGATGCCCGCGTCCCCGGCGCCGAGCACCTCGCCGCCGGAGGAGTCCTTCCGTCCGGGGCGGGCGATCCCGAGCGATGCCAACCGGCGCACCGTCTCCACCCTGAGGGCGTCCTCGGCCGAAGGAAGGCGCAGGTCGGAGGGGTAGACCCTCTCGGCGAGATCCCAGGTGCGCAGCTTGCCGCGGCGGCCGGCGATCGCGACCTCGCCCATCCGGTTGAGCAGCTCGATCATCCGCAGGACGTTCTTGTCGTTGGTCCACCCGGTCGAGGCCCACGGCACCTCGGCGGTGTCCTCGATCTCGCCGGCCACGAGCGGACCGTCGGCTCGCAGGCGGTCCAGGACCTGCGTACGGAATCTCTTGTTGGCCTCCACCCACTCGACGGCCGTGGGGTGGATCCGGCCCGGAGACAGGACCAGGACCGTCTCGATCTCGTCCATGGGGAAGATGAAGCTGGAGAACTCCACCAGCGAGCGCTCCTGCTCGAGGGCGAAGGTCAGATCCGAATGATCGTACGCATCCCCCAACCGCGACCACGCCACCAGATCCGCGCTCGGGGCGATCGCCTTGGTCGGGTCGATCTGCAGGAGCGTCAGCTGATCGACGGTCTCCACCAGCGAGACGGGCCGACGCGCGTCGAGGAGCTGGGCGCGGACCGCGATGCGGCGTGCCTGTTCCGGAGTCAGGGTGAGCGTCATGGTCGACACAGTATGGGGAGTTCCGGACGACCTGCTGCCGATTCGAACCGATCTTCCGATTCCGCTTGACCGCGCGGATGTTAACGCTCACACTGGGTCGCATCGTGACGACGGTCACACCGGCCGCCGCAGTAAAAACACTGGAGGACCACAGTGAAGAAGACCCTCATCGGGCTGTGTGCGCTCGCCATGGGTGGGATGTCGCTCAGCGCGTGCGGCGGCAGCGAAGCAGCCGACGACGGCTCGATCACCATGGGCTTCGCCCAGGTCGGCGCCGAGAGCGGCTGGCGCACCGCGAACACCACATCCATCCAGGACTCGGCCAAGGAAGCCGGCATCGACCTGAAGTTCTCCGACGCTCAGCAGAAGCAGGAGAACCAGATCAAGTCGATCCGGTCCTACATCCAGCAGAAGGTGGACGTCATCGCGTTCAGCCCGGTCGTCGAGACCGGCTGGGACGCGGTGCTCCAGGAGGCCAAGCGCGCCAAGATCCCCGTCGTGCTGACCGACCGGGCCGTGGACACCGAAGACACCTCGCTCTACGTCACCTTCATCGGCTCCGACTTCGTCGAGGAGGGCGAGAAGGCCGGTCAGTGGCTGGTCGACAACGCCGACGCCTCGGACGTCGACAAGGACGGCGCGGTCAACGTCGTCGAGCTCCAGGGCACCACCGGATCGGCGCCGGCGATCGACCGCAAGAAGGGGTTCGAGGACAAGATCTCCGCGGACTCCAAGATCAAGATCACCGAGTCCCAGACCGGTGACTTCACCCGTGACGGTGGCAAGCAGGTCATGGAGGCCTTCTTGCAGTCGAACCCGAAGATCGACGTCGTCTACGCCCACAACGACGACATGGGCCTGGGTGCGATCGAGGCGATCAAGGCAGCCGGCAAGAAGCCCGGCACCGACATCAAGATCATCACCGTCGACGCGGTCAAGGACGGCATGACCGCGCTGGCCGCCGGCGAGATCAACTTCATCGTCGAGTGCAGCCCGCTGCTCGGGCCGCAGCTGATGGACGTCGCCGAGAAGGTCGTCGCCGGCGAGGAGGTCCCCGAGCGCATCGTCACCGAGGAGACCACCTTCACCCCGGAGCAGGCAGCTGAGGCGCTGCCCGACCGCAAGTACTGACGCCCGTTGACCGAGGTGCCTCGGTGAGCCGTCGCTTCCCTCGTGGAACTCCACGAGGGAAGCGCGCGCTCACCGAGCTACCTCGGTGAGCATCCGCCGCCGCCCCCCTCGACCCCGCCAGGAGCCAGTACGACATGAGCCAGGCAGAAATGAAGCCACCCCGACCGGTGGTGGAGATGCTCGACGTCTCCATCACGTTCGGAGCGGTCCGAGCGCTCGACGGCGTCTCGCTGCGACTCCTGCCGGGGGAGGTGCACGCACTCATGGGGGAGAACGGGGCCGGGAAGTCGACGCTGATCAAGGCGCTGACCGGGGTCTACACGATCGACTCGGGGCGGGTGGAGATCGCCGGCGTCGAGACCCAGTTCGCCACCCCGGCCGCGGCGCAGCACGCCGGGATCAGCACGGTCTACCAGGAGGTCAACCTGGTACCGAACCTCACCGTGGCCGAGAACATGCTCCTCGGCCGCGAGCCGCGCCGCCTCAACGGGATCGGCCCGATCGACCGCCGGGCGATGAATCGCCGCGCGGCCGCCTCGCTGCAGGGCCTCGGCATCGACATCGATCCCGGTTCAGAGCTCGGCAGCCACCCGATCGCCGTCCAGCAGCTCGTCGCGATCGCGCGTGCCGTCGACACCGATGCTCGGGTGCTGATCCTCGACGAGCCGACCTCCAGCCTCGACGCCGATGAGGTGGCCAGGCTCTTCGAGGTGATGCGCAGGCTGCGCGACCAGGGCACCGCGATCGTCTTCGTCTCCCACTTCCTCGACCAGGTCTTCGACATCTCCGACCGGATGACGATCCTGCGCAACGGCCGGGTGGTGGGCGAGCGGCTGGTCGAGACGACCACCCAGCTGGAGTTGGTGCAGCTGATGATCGGCCGCGACCTCCAGGTCCTCGAGCGCCTCGACCACGCCGTGCACGAGGCCACCGAGGCGACCGCCGAGCAGCGTCTCCCGGTACTGAGCGCCGTCGGGCTGGGCCGCAAGGGGAGCCTGGAGGCCACCGACCTGACCCTGTACCCCGGGGAGGTCGTCGGCATCGCCGGCCTGCTCGGCTCGGGGCGTACGGAGCTGGCCCGGCTGTTGTTCGGTGCCGATGCTCCGGACACCGGCGAGCTCACGGTACGAGGCTCGACTCGCCGGAGGCTCCGCAGCCCTCGGCACGCGATCGACCGCAAGCTCGCCTTCTGCAGCGAGGACCGCAAGGCCGAGGGCGTCTTCGAGGAGCTCTCCGTGGCCGACAACATGCTGCTCGGCCTGCAGGCCAGCCGTGGCTGGCTGCGACCGATCCCGGCGGCCACCCGCGAGAAGCTGGTCAAGGAGTTCATGACCGCTCTCGACGTACGGCCGGCCGATCCGAGCCTGCCGATGCGAAGTCTGTCCGGCGGCAACCAGCAGAAGGTCCTGCTGGCGCGCTGGCTGATCACGGAGCCCGACGTACTCCTGCTCGACGAGCCCACCCGCGGCATCGACATCGGTGCCAAGACCCAGATCCAGCAGCTCGTCGCCGATCTCGCCGAGAAGGGGATGAGCGTGGTGTTCATCTCCGCCGAGCTCGAAGAGGTGCTCCGGCTGAGCCACCGGCTGGTGGTCCTCAAGGACCGCCGCAAGATCGACGAGCGGCCCAACCGGGGCATCGACATCAACGACGTACTCGAGATCATCACCGGCGAACCCGGCGGCTTGGCCGAGAAGGAGCGAGCAGATGCCTGAGACCATCAGATCGGGCAGGGCGCTCGGCGCCCGCGCGATGGCCCATCGCCTCTTCTGGCCGCTGGCCGCGCTCGGCGCGCTGCTGGTGGTCAACCTGATCGCGACGCCGACGTTCTTCAACGTACGCATCCAGGACGGTCACCTCTTCGGCAGCCTGGTCGACATCGTCCGCAACGGTGCACCGGTGCTGTTGGTCGCGATCGGGATGACGCTGGTCATCGCGACCCGCGGGATCGATCTCTCGGTGGGAGCCGTGGCGGCGATCGCGGGCGCCGTCGCCTGCGTCTACATCGTCAAGAGCCCCGCCGACGGTGCCGCCGGCACGGCCGTCATCGCAATCTCGATGGCACTCGCCGTCAGTGTCGCGCTGGGGCTGTGGAACGGCTTCCTGGTCGCGGTCGTCGGCATCCAGCCGATCATCGCCACGCTGGTCCTGATGGTCGCCGGCCGCGGGATCGCGATGCTGGTGACCGGCGGCCAGATCACCACGGTCAACAACGACGCCTTCGCCGCGCTGGCCTCCGGCCACCTGCTCACCCTCCCAGTCGCGGCTCTCATCGCGCTCGGAGTCTTCGCGGCCACCCAGATCGTCGTACGCCGCACCGCGCTCGGCCTGCTCATCGAGTCGGTCGGGATCAACCCGGAGGCGAGCCGGCTGGCCGGCGTACGCTCCCGCACGATCATCTGGACCGTCTACGTCTTCGCGGCGCTCTGCGCCGGGACCGCCGGCCTGATCATCGCTGCCAACACCCACTCGGTGAACGCGAACAGCCTCGGCCTGTGGATCGAGCTGGACGCGATCCTGGCCGTCGTCATCGGAGGTACGTCGCTGGCCGGCGGCCGCTTCTCCCTGACCGGCACCCTCGTCGGGGCGATGCTGATCGCCACTCTCACCAGGACCATCCCCAACATCGGCATCCCGGCCGAGGCCAACTATCTGTTCAAGGCGCTGGTGGTCGTGATCGTGTGCCTGCTGCAGTCGCCGAAGGCGCGAGCGGTGCTGCAACGACGCAGCGACCGTACGCCGACCAGCCGCGAGGAGGCTGTCGCATGAGTGTCCAGGTGCCCGCGATCGAGACTGGGCTCATCGCCCGGGTCGCACGCTACAGCCCGCCGCGTCGCTACCTGCCCGTGCTCGGCACGTTCGCGCTGTTCATCGGCATGTTCGGCGTCGGCGGGATCCGCTACGAAGGGTTCGCCGACCCGCAGGTCTTCCTGACGCTGCTGCTCGACAACGCGTTCCTGATCGTGCTCGCGGTGGGGATGACGTTCGTGATCCTCACCGGCGGGATCGACCTCTCCGTCGGCTCCAACGTGGCTCTCTCGACGCTGATCGCGGCGAGGACGCTCGAGCTCGGCCTACCGGTGGTCGCGGTGATCGTGATCGTGCTCCTGTCCGGCACCCTGCTGGGCACCGCGATGGGACTGTTGATCCACTACTTCGACATCCAGCCGTTCATCGCCACCCTGGCGGGCATGTTCCTGGCCCGCGGGCTCTGCTACCTGATCAGCGTCGACTCGATCCCGATCAAGGACGAGACCTTCAAGGCCATCGCGTTCGGCACGATCACCCTGCCCGGTGGCTACTACCTCGGGTGGACGGCGGTCTTCGCGCTGGTGATCGTCGCGGTTGCTGCGTACGTCCTCTCCTCAACCCGCTTCGGCCGCACCGTCTACGCGCTCGGCGGTAGCGAGCCGTCGGCGCTGCTGATGGGATTGCCGGTGGCGGCGACCAAGGTCGGCGTGTACGCGATCAGCGGGCTGTGCGCGGCCCTCGGCGGACTGCTGTTCGCGCTCTACACGCTCTCGGGCTACTCGCTGCACGCGGTCGGGATGGAGCTGGACGCGATCGCCGCCGTCGTCATCGGCGGGACGTTGCTCACCGGTGGCCGTGGGTTCGTGATCGGGTCGCTGCTCGGAGTGCTCGTGCTCGGGACGATCCAGACCTTCATCTCCTTCGACGGCACGCTGTCCTCTTGGTGGACTCGGATCACTATCGGGGTTCTGGTGCTGGTGTTTGTCGTCGCGCAGAGGGTGTTGACTCGGCGGGGGTAGGTTTTCCGGCTCTGTCGGGGCTGTGTTTTTGTGGTTGGGGTTTGCCGCCGACCCTTTCGGGGAGGGTGTTCTCAACGGATCCCGGAGTAAAGGACGGCCTTCGGCCGCCGGCTGACGCCGGTCGCCTGCGGCGATCCTTGACACCGGGATCCGTTGAGAATTTTGGCTGGCTATCGGGTCGGCGGCAGGGGTTTGGCGCGGGAGTTTGGGTTGGGCGGGGGCTTGGGAGCTCAGGCCGGTCGGGCCGACCGGTGGAAGGAATTTTCCTTCCGCCGTGGACCGACACGACAGATGGGGTCGGAAGGCGAACGAATTTTCGTTCGGCGCGGGGAGACCACTTGGAGCCGGGAGGGTTAGGGGAAGGAATTTTCTTTCCGCCTTGCGTTCCCCGCGCGGAGGGGCGGCGGGCGAACGAATTTTCGTTCGCCTCAGAGGGTGTCTGGCCGGGGTGGGGTTGGCACGTGGAAGAAATTTTTCTTTCACCCGGAGACCCCATGTCTGGTGTAGGCGTGGATCGGTCACCTTTCGTAGGTGAGTGTGCCGTGGCCACACCCGGGCCGCCGCCCCGATAGCCAGCCAAATCTTTTCTCGATCTGGTCCGGAGTCCAGGACCGCGAAGCGGCCG
>NZ_JBEORH010000018.1:0-84413 GCF_040302165.1 Nocardioides sp. NPDC127503
CCCTCAAGGCCCACAAGACCGGCACCATCACCGGCCTCAACGCCACCGTCGGCGAGACCGTCGCCAACGGCGCGGTCATCGCCGAGATCAAGTAGCCAAAGGGATCCGTGATGACACCAGCGCCTGCAACTCTCCCAAGGCCTCGGTCACGTGGCAACGTGGGCATGCAGTGGCTCGCGACGGCGCCTCAGACACAGCCGCGGCACTCTCGCCTCCGACTGCCATGGGGCACCGTCCACATCCGAAGGAACGGCTCCCAGCGAACGGCCTGCGGAGAACCGACAGCGCTCTGGTACACCTTCTGGGAACTCCCCGTCGACATGACGTCTCCCGAGATGTGCCGGTCGTGCGCTCAAGGTGCCGCCGGCGATCACGCGACGATGGCGGGTCGCTGATGCGGATCATCATCATGGGCCCACCCGGAGCCGGTAAGGGCACCCAGGCCAAGCACCTCGCCCAGCACTTCGGCATCCCGGCCATCTCCACCGGCGACATCTTCCGCGCCAACGTATCGCTGGCCACTCCACTCGGTCTGGATGCCAAGCGCTACCTCGACGCCGGCGAGTACGTGCCGGACGAGATCACCAACGGCATGGTCCGCGACCGGATCGGCGAGCCCGATGCGGCCGGCGGCTTCCTTCTCGACGGCTATCCCCGCACGCTCGCACAGGTCGAGGAGCTCGACGGGATGATCGGACCCGGCGGCCACGAGCTCGACGCCGTGATCAGCCTCGTCGTCGACGAGCGCGAGGTCGTCGAGCGGCTGCTGCAGCGTGCCCGGATCGAGGGTCGCGCCGATGACACCGAGGACATCATCCGCCGCCGCCAGGAGATCTACCTCGAGCAGACCGCGCCGCTCATCGACGCCTATCGCAACCGCGGCCTCATCGTCGAGGTCGACGGTTTCGGCGAGGTCGATGAGGTCACCAAGCGGATCCTCAGCGCCTGCGAATTGTCCGGGGCCGAAATGATCCGCTGACACGGGAAGTGAGACGCCCGGCTGAATTCCGTCAGCGACCCGAACATGCGGAGGCACCAACGCGGGGTGGCACCCGACCACCTGATCGAGGTCGGTTGTGAGCAACCTCGGTGCCCTGCGCCTCCTCGGAGGGACGCCCCCCGTTTGGTCAGGGCAGGAGGCCATGTCTCCTGCCGATGACCACTGCCTCATGTCTGGTGCTAGCGCCGAGCTTGAACATGATCGACTTCATGTAGCTCTTGACCGTGTAGATGGTGAGTCCGAGTGTCGTGGCGATCCGCGCGTTGGCCATTCCGCCGGCCACCAAGGCCAGAACGTCGCCCTCCCGGACAGTCAGGGCAAACGGCAGCTCGGGGTCGCAATGTCCGCGGCCGCCCAGGAGTGCGGCTTCATGCAGGAGTTCATCGCGCACTCCTGGGTCGGTGGTACGCGCCGCCAGGAGCCGCAGGCGCGTGTAGGCGTCACGTGTCATCGCCTGCAGCCGCCGGTTCTCTTCGCGAATCTTGTCATCGGCGTTGGGGACTTCGGCCGTCTCGACGAGTTCGGCCGCCACGAGGGCATGCTCCAGTCTGCGTGCTTCACTGATGACGGCGTCGTAGATGCGATTGCCAACGACCTCGTGCCCACGAAAGGCGCCATATACGACGGCGATCGTCCGGTCGCGAACCACGACAGGGACCGCAATCATGGAGCGCAGCCCCTCGGCCTGGATGATTCGGTCGTATCTGTGGGTGATGCGAGATGCGGATACGTAGTCGTTGACCACCATGGGCGTGCGCATCGAGGCCACCTTGCCGCCCAGCCCGTGCCCCGCATCGAGCTGCACTCCTGACAACGGACCGACGAGCGGGCCGTCGAAGTTCTTGAGCAGGACACCTGCCTGGTCGACGACTCCGCCGAACGCCAACGACACGCCTGTGTTCGATCTGGTCTTGGCGACGGTCGCCTGAAGCCGATCGGACAGAGGCCTTCCGACTGTCATCACAACCCTCTTCGGAGGGTGTTCGTGTCGTGCATCACAGTCGACAGTGTGGCCCATGGGCACAACATCTAACAACGCACAGGCTGACGTGACGGACGGGATCGGGGACGTCTCGGCACAAGTCGCCGCGTGGCTGGCAAAGTTCGACTCACCGGAGGCGTGCGCGGCAGAACTGCTGTGCGACCGCCACGATCCATCGGCAGTGGCATTCACCTTCATCGCGCCCGATCTGAGCTCGCGCGACCTGACCTTCGGAGAGTTGGCGCGGACATCTGCGCGGATGGCCACGGCACTGGCCGGACGCGGAGTGAGTGCCGGGGACAACGTCGCGGTCCTGATGGGCAAGCGAGTCGAACTCGTCGTGACGCTGATGGCGCTCTGGCGGCTGGGCGCGGTGCACGTTCCCTTGTTCACTGCGTTCGCCACCCCCGCCGTCGAGATGCGTGTCAACGCCGCCGGGGTCCGGCTGATCGTCACTGAACCGTCCCAATACGGCAAGATCGAAGGTCTGCTCGGGGACGATGTGTCCGCGCTGGTGACCGGTCCAGAACTCGACGAGCTGGTGTCCACCAGCGAGCCGCTGGCCCGGGCGGAGCACGTGGGTGGCGACGGAACCCTCATCCGGTTGTTCACCAGCGGCACCACCGGCAAGCCCAAGGGAGTGCCTGTGCCATTGCGGGCGCTCGCCGCGTTCTCCAGCTACATGCGCTACGGACTCGACGTCACCCCTGAGGACGTGTTCTGGAACGCCGCCGACCCGGGATGGGCCTACGGCCTGTACTACGGGATCGTCGGCCCTCTGGCCGCGGGCCGCCGAAATCTGCTGCTCAACGCTGGTTTCACCGCCGAGAGCACCTACGAGGTACTCAGAAAGTTCCAGGTCACGAACTTCACGGCCGCACCGACGGTGTACCGAGCCCTGCGCCAGGGAGACTCTGGCGGCAGCATCCGCTTGCGCCATGCCTCCTCGGCTGGGGAACCACTGACACCCGAGATCTCGCAATGGGCCGCGCGCACGCTCGGCACCGAGGTCCGCGACCACTACGGGCAGACCGAACACGGCATGCTGATCGTCAACGCTTGGCACCCAGAGGTGGCCACACCCGTGAAGGCCGGCTCCATGGGCCGAGAACTGCCCGGCTTCACGGCCGGGATCGTCGACGGAGCGATCGCGGTCGACTGCACCGCCAGCCCCCTCATGTGGTTCCGAGGATATGACGACGCTCCCGAAAAGACCGCCGAGCGGTTCACGGCAGACTCCCGCTGGTACCTGACCGGCGACGTCGGTGCCGTTGATGAGGATGGGTACATCTTCTTCTCCTCCCGCGACGACGACCTGATCCTCATGGCCGGCTACCGGATCTCGCCCTTCGACGTCGAGAGTGCGCTGGCCTCACACCCGGCCGTCGCCGAAGTAGCCGCCGTGGGTCGCCCTGACGAGTTGCGCGGCGAAGTCCTGGAAGCGTTCGTCGTGCTAGCGGACGGGGCTCAGGGCACCGACGCGCTCGTCGAAGAGCTGCAACAGCAAGTCCGGACCGGCTACTCAGCGCACGCCTACCCCCGCCGCGTCCACTTCGTGCAGTCCCTGCCCAAGACGCCCAGCGGAAAGATCCAGCGGTTTCGGCTTCGGCAGTCGAATGCCTGAGTCCCACTCGCCCGGCATCTCTCACCTCACCCACCTCAAGGAGGAACACTCATGACTCACGTGTACGAAAGCGACGTCGTCATCCCGATGCGGGACGGCGTGAAACTGACCGCCATGGTCTTTCGGCCCGCGGATGGCCAGGCGCCGACCTTGCTGGTGCGCAGTCCCTACGGGATCAAGGAGCCCGAGATGGGTACGGCGGGGAACGGCAACACCTTTCCCAGCCTGCTCGCCTTCCTAGATGCCGGCTACGCCGTCGTCTGGGTGGAGTGTCGGGGGGCTTTCGCATCGGAGGGCACGTTCATGCCCAAGGTCAACGAGCCTCGCGACGGCTACGACACGGTGGAGTGGATCGTCTCCCAGCCGTGGTCCGACGGGGCGGTCGGGACCTATGGCGCGTCCTACCTGGGCATGACCCAGTGGGCCACCGCCACCCAGGCTCACCCTTCATTGCGGGCAATGGTCCCTCTGGTTTCGGCCATGGACTGGTACACGGGAATCTGGTATCACCCCGGGGGCGCGATGTCCTTGTCGGTCGCGTTGTTCTGGCACCTCGTCATGGACATCAACGATCGTCTTCGGGACCTCAAGGCGGGCAACGGCGACCCCGAGGCGATCCAGGCGTTGGGGGCCGGGCTCACGAGCGGGCCCGCACTGTACGACCACACGCCGGTCGCCAAGCACCCGCTCCTGCCGCCAGGCGGCGAGCTCCCCGAAATCATCGCCCACCCCGAGTACGACGACTTCTGGAAGGCCCAGGACTTCACCAAGGACATCTCGCAGATGTCCGCCCCGGTTCTCAGCATCGCCGGGTGGTACGACGTGTTCATCGTCCAGACACTTCGCGACTTCGAACGCTACCGCCATCACGCTGCCACGCCCGAAGCGCGTGACGGCTCCCGGCTCATCGTCGGGCCGTGGGAGCACGACCAGGTCTTCACAGCCAAGACTCCCGACCGCGACTTCGGCCCGACCGCCCCCGGCAACACCTGCAATCTGACCGGCGAGCACCTGCAGCACTTCGACCGCTGGATGCGGCCCGAGGCGCCGCGATCCGAGGCCCCGGCCCGAGTGCGCTTGTTCGTCATGGGCATCGATCAGTGGCGTGACGAGCAGGACTGGCCACTCCCCGACACGCGGTACCAGAGCTACTACCTCGCCGGCACCGCCGGCCAGGCCGCCACCGACTTCGACGGCCTGCTCAGCGAACAACCCCCGACCACTGCGTCCTCGATCTCCTACACCTACGACCCAGCCGACCCCGTACCCACCACGGGCGGCTCACACATGCCGGTCGGGTTCGGCTTCTCCGGACCTGTCGATCAGCGCACGGTAGAACAGCGCCCAGACGTGCTCTCCTTCACCACACCGCCCCTGGAGCACGACATCGAGGCCACCGGTTACATCACCGCTACCCTGTACGTCACCTCCAACGCCCTCGACACCGACTTCACCGCCAAGCTCATCGACGTCTTTCCCGACGGCAAGGCGATCAACCTCTGCGACGGGATCCTCCGCATGCGCTACCGCAACGGCCTCGAGAGCCCTGAACTGATGACGCCTGGCGAGGTTTACGAGGTAGAGGTCGACATGGCGGTGACCTCCAACGTCTTCCTGGCCGGACACCGCATCCGAGTCGATGTCTCCAGCAGCAACTTCCCCCGCTTCGACCGCAACACCAACACCGGCGGACGAATCAACTACGAAGGCCTTGACGAGGCGGTCACCGCCACCAACGCGATCCTCACCGGTCCCGACCACCCCAGCAGAGTCAATCTGCCGCTCATCGCACGCTGACGCTCCCGCCCTGACCGTTCCAGGTCCGGCTCCCGCAGTGGCCGGGCGAACGCCCCTCTGCGTTCGCCCGGCCACCGACGCCGACCGGATGCGCGCCGTGCTGACATGGATGATCAGTGCCCCGCGAGATCCGCGCGGGCCGGCCACGGATTGGCGGCGCAGCCGTCCAGCCCCTTGGTCTGTTGCAGCATCACCGGGGCGGGCTCGGCGTCGCCCGGGCACTCCACGTGCGGGTAGCCGAGGGCGTGGCCGGTCTCATGGTTGACCACGTATCGCCGATAGTCGGCCAGGTTGTCGGCGTAGCCGTCGGCGCCGAAGTGCCACCGCCAGGCATTGAGTACGACGTTGCTGCCGTTGCGGCAGGACAGCCGGCCATCGGTGTCGAGCGGCGCACACAGTGCGTCGGTGGTCTCGGGTGTGGCGAGAACGATCCGCAGGTCGGCGGGACCGTCGACGCGTACGAGCCGGTGCTTGGCCGCCCAGCCGCGCTTGTCGGCGAGTGTGGCCTGGATGAAGCGTGCGACCTCGTCGGTCGCGTAGGGCACTCCCTCTTCCACCTCGACCCGGTACGTCGTCGCGTTCTCGATCGGGCTGGATGGGGCGGCTGCGACGTCGAACCTGCCCGGCCCGCGCTCGGGTATCGACACCGGCGATGCTGGTGGTCCGCTCGGTCGGGGTACGCGACCCTCGACTGCGGCGACCTCGCCGTTGAGCTCCTTGGCCCTCGGCGTCGGAGACGCAGTGGGCGAGGTCGCATCCGATGCGACCGTGACGCGTTCGGTGCTCTCGCGGGGGTCGCCGTCCTGCGCCATCGAGACCAGCGGGACGGCCACGGCCGTTCCCGTGACGAAGACGGCGAGAACGGCGAAGCCGCCCGCCGTACGTCTTCGACCTCTCCGGCGAGGTGCAGCGCGGTGCTTACTCATCGGCTTGCCACGACAAGGCAAAGCGCGCGCCGCGTGTCCACGCCGCCGTCCGATGGTCCTGCACGACTCAGATCTTAGATGGCCCGCAAATCCATGAGCCACGGAGAATGCCCGGCTCGTGCCGTGGTTGCGCACGTCGGCGGCGCGGAGGATGGTGGATCCATGGCGACGCACGCACAGCCGGAGGCCGACGAACGGCGGCTCTGCTGGTGCTGTGACAACGACTTTCCTGACGAGGAGCTCGTCCACCTGGGCGCCCATCCCGAGGTCGCGCTCTGCTTCGACTGCGCCCGATGGGTACGCCGCCGGGCGATCCTGCGCGCCGACGCGGGTCGCCGCGGGATGCGGGTGGGGCTGCGTCGAGTCGTGGCTCAGATGCGTGCCGCCGTGATCGGCCATGGCTGGCACGACCGTCCGGTGATCGGCCCGATCCTGCGGTGGATCGACCGACGGATGCCGTGACACGAGGCTGCTGACTGCACACCGGGGCCGGTATCGACCCGGTCGCGGCAGCCACAAAAAGGGCGTGGCACGGGTTGGGCGACCAGGCAGAGTGGTTCGTAGCACTTGGCGTACTCGACCTTCCACCGTCAGGAGACGTGAGATGGACACGACCACCGCGATCGCCCGCTTCGACGAAGTCCGGGCCGACACCGAACGCCTCGCAGCACCGCTCTCCCCCGAGGATCAAACGGTCCAGTCGATGCCGGATGTCTCACCGACCAAATGGCATCGCGCGCACGTCACCTGGTTCTTCGAGACCTTCGTGCTGGCGGAGAACGAGCCCGACTTCACACCGTTCCAGGACAAGTACTGGTTCCTCTTCAACAGCTACTACGAGCAGGTCGGGCCGAGGTACTCGCGGCCGCTGCGTGGCGTGATCAGCCGCCCCGGGGCGTACGAGGTCGGCGACTACCGGCGCAACGTCGACGACCGGGTCAGGGACCTGCTCGACCGCGTGGACGAGGGCACCTTCGCCAAGCTCGCCCCGACCATCGAGCTCGGCTTCCACCACGAGCAGCAGCACCAGGAGCTGCTGCTGATGGACATCAAGCACGTGCTGTCGCTCAACCCGCTGCAGCCGACGTACGCCGGGCGTCCGGTCGCGGGCGCCGGGGTCGACCGGCTCGGATGGGTCGATCTCGACGGCGGCCTGGTCGAGATCGGGTCCGAAGGCGGTGGGTTCTGCTTCGACAACGAGCTGCCACGGCATCAGCAGTGGCTGGAGCCGTACCGGCTCGCCGATCGGTTGATCACCAATGGCGAGTGGCTGGAGTTCATGGCCGACGGCGGCTACCGGCGCCCTGAACTGTGGCTCTCGGACGGGTGGGCGCGGGTCAACGCCGAGGGCTGGGACGCGCCGTTCTACTGGCGCGAGCTCGACGGAGAGTGGTTCGAGCACACCCTGCACGGCACGTCGCCGCTCGACCCGGGCCTGCCGGTCTGCCACCTGAGCCACTACGAGGCAGACGCGTACGCCACCTGGGCCGGCAAGCGCCTGCCGACCGAGGCCGAGTGGGAGCACGCCGCCCGGACCTACGAGGTGTCCGGCAACCTCGCCGACCGGGACAGCTTCCACCCGCGCGCGGCCGGCCCCTCGACCGGAGGCCTGCGACAGCTCTTCGGTGACTGCTGGGAGTGGACCTCCTCGGCGTACCTGCCCTACCCGGGCTTCCACCCCGCCGCCGGCGCGATCGGCGAGTACAACGGGAAGTTCATGTCGAGCCAGATGGTCCTTCGCGGCGGCTGCGCGCTCACCCCGCCCGGACACACCCGCGCGTCGTACCGCAACTTCTTCCCGCCCGGCGCACGCTGGCCCGTCACGGGGCTCCGGCTCGCCGACGACGGGCGTCATGCGTGACCTGGTCGGCTGCCATCACGTGTGCCCATCGCGGCATCCTCGGACCGCCCAAGACGCATGTCGAGTGGGCCTGTGATCACGACTACTGCCCCGCTCCGGTGCGGCTCGGCTCCTGGACCGTCGCGATCGACGGCACCATCGACGCGTCATGGGAGCTCGTCCTCGACAAGGCGCACGAGGAGCGCCTGCCGGTCGGCTCTGCCGTGGTCCAGCTCGCCAACGAGCTGGAGGTCGGTGGCTTCTCGGTTCTCCTCAGCGACGGAGAGGACCTTGCCCTGCTGACCGGCGACGAGGGCAGCCACCTGGTCGAGCCCGCGTCCTGGGAGTACGTCGTCAGCAACCGTCCGCTCGCAGGCGCTCCATCCACCTCGATCCCGCCGCGCACCATCGGGGTCCTCAGCCCGTGCGGGCCCACCTGGTGGCGGCTCGACACACCTCAACACAACTCGAAGGAGAACCCCGCGTGACCCTCGACCCCAACGGCCAGACCAGCACACCAGCACGAGGCAGGCTCACCACCCTGTTGACCGCCGAGGACCTGCGTCAGAGCCTCGCGGAGGATGCGCGCACCGGCTTGAGCGCGGCACCGAAGTGGCTTCCACCGAAGTACTTCTATGACGAGCGTGGATCGGAGCTGTTCGAGGAGATCACCCGGCTGCCGGAGTACTACCCGACCCGCACCGAACGGGCCCTGCTGACCGAGCATGCCCGGGAGATCGCCGAGGCCTCCGACGCCGAGGTGCTTCTCGAGCTCGGATCCGGCTCCTCGGAGAAGACCCGGCTCCTGCTCGACGCGCTGACCCAGACCGGTCGGCTGACGACGTACGTCCCTGTCGATGTCAGCGCCAGCGCGCTCACCCAGGCGATGGACGCGCTCGCCGAGGAGCGGCCGGACCTCGCTCTGGAGGGCGTCGTCGCCGACTTCGACCAGCATCTCGGGCAGCTGCCGACGCCGGGACGTCGGCTGATCGCACTGCTCGGCAGCACGCTGGGCAACTACGACCGCCCCGGACGCGAACGGATCCTGGGTTCGGTCGCCGCCGCCATGAGCCCCGGGGAAGGTCTGCTGCTCGGGCTGGACCTGGTCAAGGACCCCAAGCAGCTGGTCGCCGCCTACGACGATTCCGCAGGTGTGACCGCCGAGTTCAACCTCAACGCGCTGCGCGTTCTCAACCAGAGTCTGGGCGCCGACTTCGACCTCGACGGGTTCCGGCACCTGGCGCTCTGGAACACCGAGGAGGAACGGATCGAGATGCGGCTCGTCGCGCAGGAGTCCTCCCGCGTGGAGCTGCGCGAGCTCGACCTCGACATCAAGTTCGACGAGGGTGAAGAGCTCCTCACCGAGCTGTCCTGCAAGTTCCGCCGAAGCACCGCCGCTCTCGAGCTCACCGCGGCGGGCTTCCGCGACCTTCGCTGGTGGGCCGATCCGGAGGAGGCGTACGCGCTCGTCCTGGCCAAGCGCTGACGACGACAACGGTGCCCGGACTTGCAACCTGTACCCAGGTCCGGGTTTACCGTTGCCGGTATGGAGCAGTTGCTGACCACCGACGCGTGCACGATGCCGACCGCCGAGCGCCCGCTACGGCTGGCGGAGTTCGATGCCCTGTTCGCCACGTCGGTCCGCAGCGTTCGACGCCACGGCAACGACGTACGCCTGCACCTCGCCGGCAGGGCAGGTCTCCTCGAGCGGGTCCGCGACCTCACCGCACGCGAAAGCGCGTGCTGCTCGTTCTTCACCTTCACCATCGAGGGCACCGACCAGGACCTCACCCTCGACATCTCGGTGCCGCCCGCGCGCCAAGAGATCCTGGACGCCCTGGCCGAACGAGCCGAGGAGCTGTCGGCATGAGCCTGCGGATCAACGACGTCGCCCAGGCAGCAGGCGTCAACAAGGAGACGCTGCGCTACTACGAACGTCGCGGGCTGATCGACCAGCCGGACCGAAGCCCAGGCGGGCATCGGCTCTATGACGAGCGGGCCGTACAGACTCTGCGGATCATCAAGGCTGCCCAACGGCTCGGATTCACCCTCGACGAGGTGGCCGACCTGATCGAGGTCGGCCGGCGTCGTGGGCGAGACTCCGGGCTGCAGGTGCGCGCTCGAGCCAAGCTGGCCGAGGTCGAGGCCCGGATGGCAGACCTCACGGCGATCCGGGACAACCTTCGCGCCGCCCTCGACGCCGGCTGCGACGACCTGCACGAGTGCGCGAGCAGCAACTGCTGCCCGCTGCCGTTCGCGGAGATCACGACCAGATAGACCGACGCCCCTCTCGGCTCAGGGCGTTTCGTTGTCGAGCAGGGGCTGCAGCTGCGCCTGGATGGCCGCGGAGGTGGCCGAGGTGCGCAGCACGACCACGGCGGAGGACGGCTCGAGCCCCGAGGGCTGATAGCGCTCGAGGGCGACCCGCATCGCCTGGTCGAGCTCGCTCTCGGGGTCGGAGGTCTGGTCCCGGAGCCAGCGCCGGAGCACGTAGTTGTGCGCGGCGACGAGGTCGGCTGCCAGGAGATGAGCTCGAAGCTGCCCGTCGGGCAGGTCGGACAGCCACTCGCGAAGCCAGCGCGCGAACAGCCGCTGGTACTGCTGGATCCCACCCGTCTCTCGGGCACGAAGGGCCGGCACCGACCCGACGAGGCGGTAGCGCGCTCGCGCCAGCTCCCCCTCGTCGAGGTAGTGACGCAGCACGACGCGAGTGGCCTCGCTCAGCGCGAGCGCACGCGTGGCTGGGGTCGCCGCGGCCAGACGCTCGTCGATGCGACCGAGCAGCAGGTCGTGCTCGGGGAAGATCACGTCGTCCTTGGACCCGAACGCGCGGAAGAAGGTCGTACGCCCAACGCCGGCTCGGCGCGCGATGTCCTCGGCGGTCGTCGCCTCGAACCCTCGTTCCTCGAACAGTTCGTACGCCGCAGCGACCAGGCGGTCCTTCGTCGTCGCTGATCGAGGCTTCTCGCTCATGACTTGAATCTACTTGTTGGTACGCCGTTCCGTCTATAAGGTACGGAGTACCAACCAGGAGGCTGCACATGAACGGGTTCAACCACATCGGCGTCGTCGGCGCGGGACTGATGGGCGCCGGCATCGCCGAAGTCGCCGCACGCGCCGGCAAGGACGTCGTCCTCATCGACGCCAACCCGGCTGCCGCCGAGGCCGGCCACGACCGCCTGAGGGCCTCCCTCGAACGGGCCGAGCAGCGCGGAAAGATCACCGACGCCGCCGAGGTGCTGAAGCGCATCACCGTCAGCAGCGACCTCGAAACACTCGCCGACCGCGACCTGGTCATCGAAGCGATCGTCGAGGACGAAGCCGCCAAGACGACGCTGTTCACGCAGCTCGACGCGATCGTCACCGACCCCGAGGCCGTGCTGGCCTCCAACACCTCCTCCATCCCGATCATGAAGCTCGCCGTCGCCACCGAGCGGCCCGCGCAGGTGATCGGGCTGCACTTCTTCAACCCGGTCCCCGTGCTCTCCCTCGTGGAGCTCGTGCCCAGCCTGCTCACCGCGCAAGACACCGCCGACCGCGTGCGTACGTTCGTCGAGCAGGACCTCGGCAAGCACCCCATCGACTCCCAGGACCGGGCGGGCTTCGTGGTCAACGCGCTGCTGATCCCGTTCGTGCTCTCCGCGATCCGGATGCTCGAGTCCGGGTTCGCCACCGCCGAGGACATCGACCAGGGCCTCGTACGCGGCGCCGCCCACCCCCAGGGACCGCTGGCGCTCGCGGACCTCATCGGTTTGGACACGACCAAGGCCGTGGCCGAGTCGCTCTACGAGGAGTTCAAGGAGCCGCTCTACGCCCCGCCGCCGCTCCTCGCGCGCATGGTCGATGCCGGTCTGCTGGGCCGCAAGACCGGCCGCGGCTTCTACCACTACTGACCGACCGATCAAGGAGGCACCATGTCCGACGACTTTCCCTACCTCGAGCTCGCCGACCACCACCTCGACCTGCGCGAGGCCGTGCGCGCGATCGCCGAGAACAAGATCGCTCCCCACGCCGCAGAGGTCGACGCCGCGGCCAGGTTCCCGACCGAGGCGTACGACGCGCTCGTCGCCTCCGGGTTCCACGCGGCGCACGTGCCCGAGGAGTACGGCGGCGAGGGCGCCGACGCCCTGGCGACCTGCATCATCATCGAGGAGATCGCGCGCGTGTGCGCCTCCTCCTCGCTGATCCCCGCGGTCAACAAGCTCGGCAGCCTCCCGCTCATCCTCGCCGGCTCGGAGAGCCTCAACCAGCGTTATCTCCCGCCGCTCGCCGCGGGCACCTCGGCGTTCTCCTACGCACTCTCCGAGCGCGAGGCCGGCTCCGACACCGCCTCCATGAAGACCCGTGCCGTCCTCGACGGCGACCACTGGGTGCTGAGCGGCCAGAAGTCGTGGATCAGCAACGCCGGGATCTCCGACTACTACACCGTCCTGGCCGTCACCGACCCCAACGGCCAGCGAGGCCGCAACGTCAGCGCCTTCGTCGTGGAGAAGAGCGACGAGGGGTTCACCATCGGTGCGCCCGAGAAGAAGCTGGGCATCAAGGGCTCCCCCACCTGCGAGCTGATCTTCGACGCCGTCTACCTGCCCGGCGACCGCATCATCGGCGAGCCCGGCACCGGTCTCCAGCTCGCCCTCCGCACCCTGGACCACACCCGCATCACCATCGCCGCCCAGGCCGTCGGCATCGCCCAGGGCGCCCTCGACCACGCCCTGGCGTACGTCCAGGAACGCAAGCAGTTCGGCAAGCACATCGCCGACTTCCAGGGGATCCAGTTCATGCTCGCCGACATGGCCATGAAGCTCGAGGCCGCCCGCCAGCTCGTCTACATCGCCGCCGCCAAGTCCGAACGAGACTCCAGCGACCTGTCCTTCTTCGGAGCGGCCGCCAAGTGCTTCGCCAGCGACACCGCCATGGAGATCACCGTCGACGCCGTCCAGCTCCTCGGCGGAGCCGGCTACACCCAGGACTTCCCCCTCGAGCGGATGATGCGCGACGCCAAGATCACCCAGATCTACGAAGGCACCAACCAGATCCAGCGCCTCGTGATGGCACGCCAGCTGCTGGGGACGCGTTAGCCGCGCACCGGCGGTGCCGACTCAGCTCTCCCAGCAGTCACCCCACGTCTCGTACGTCCGGTCGTCGGCGTACGTCGTGGACCAGCGGGCTTCCTCGACGGTCTCGACCGTGCCGTAGTAGGTCGTCGGCTTGGTGGGAGGCGTGGGCGCCGGGTCCACCTGGACGGTGACGTTCATGCAGGCGCTGGTGACGGCTCCGAGCAGAACCACGGGGGCGAGAGCTCGTACGCCGAGCCACGTCGATGCTGTTCTCATGCTCACTCCTCAAATGGTGGGTCCGTGCGCAGCCCAAGCAGCGGGTCACCTTCTGGTGGCGCGTCGGTGCGCCCGGCGGAACGGTTCATGGCGTGGTCAGGGAGCCAGAGCACGAAGGTGCTCCCGGCCGGGCCATGGCTGACCAGCACGAGCCGGCCCTCGTGGCTCTCGGCGATCTGGCGGGCGATGGAGAGGCCGAGGCCTGATCCGTCGGTGACCGCGTCATCCCCGGACGTACCGTTGCCTCGGTAGAACCGGTCGAAGACGCGGTCTTGGTTCGCCTCATCGATCCCCGGTCCCTCGTCTGCCACCGCGGCCCAGGCCCAGCCGTCGCGGCTGCCCATGCCGACGGTGAGCGTCGAGCCGGCCGGGGCGAGTCTGACCGCGTTGGACAGCAGGTTGGCCATGACGCGCTGCAGCGCGTCGGGGTCGCCGACGACGACCGGTCCACCATGGCTGCGCTCGGCCACGCTGAGTCCGCGCGCCTCTGCCGGCAGCCGATACTCCCGGACCGCCGCAGTGACAGCCGCAGCCAGGTCGACCTGACGATCGGTGAAGGCCTCCGAGCGGCTGCGGGCGATGGCCAGCAGGTCCTCGAGGAGGCGGCGCATCCGGCGGGTCGCCTGGAGCACGACCAGGCTGGCCTCGCGCCGTTCGGGGATGGTGGAACGGTCATTGGCGAGGACGGCCTCCACGTTGGTGTGGATGAGGGAGACCGGGTTGCGCAGCTCGTGGGAGACGTCCTCGACGAACCGGCGCTGGTCGGAGAACGCCCGGTCGAGGCGGGCGAGCATGGAGTCGATGGTGTCGGCGAGCGTACGCAGCTCGTCGTGCGGTCCGGTCGCGCCGATGCGCCGGGTGAGGTCGGAGGCGTTGATCTCCTGGGCGGTGCGGGTGATCGCGCCGACCGGCCGCAGCGCCCGCCCGGCCACCCACCAGCCGATCGCCAGGCTGAGGACGAACATCACGATCAGCGCGATGATCGAGTAGTTGCGCAGCGTCTGGAGCGAGGCGTAGTTGACCGCCTCCTGGACATCGGCGAAGTCCGCGGCCTGGAACTCCTGCCCGGGCTTGTAGACGATGTGGCCGTCCTCGGTCTCGAACTTCTTGACCGTCACCGGGTCCAGCGGCGCGGCGCTGATGCTGCTGGAGAGCGCGAGATACACCCCGGCGAGCAGCAGCGCGGTCACCCCGAACAGGAGCGAGGAGTACGTCAGGGCCAGCCGCACCCGCACCGTACGGAGCCAACGGGGCACCAACCGACCCCGACCCTCGCTCATGCGGTCGCGCCCTGGTCGAGCTCGGGCAGATCACGGAGCCGGTAGCCGCGGCCGACGACGGTCTCCAGGGCCGGAGGCTCCTCGCCGACCGTGAGCTTGCGTCGCAGGGTCCCGACGGTGACCCGCACGGTCTGGGTGAACGGGTCGGCGTTCTCGTCCCACACGTGCTCCAGAAGCTCCTCGGCCGAGACGATATAGGCCGGCCGGGTCATCAGATAGCGCAGGACGGAGAACTCCTTGAGCGTCAGCCCGAGCTCCCGGTCGCCCCGCCGGGCCAGCTGGCGGGCGGTGTCGAGCCGGATCGGTCCGTGCGTCAGCACGGCGGTGCCATCGCTGCTCGGCCGGCGCAGCAGCGCACGAAGCCGAGCGGTCAGTTCGGCCAGCTCGAACGGCTTGGTCAGGTAGTCGTCAGCGCCGACGTCGAGACCGCGGACCCGGTCGTCGAGTCGGTTGCGGGCGGTGAGCATCAGGATCCGCGGGGCCTCGTCGCCGGGGATCTCCACATCACCCGTACGCAGCGCCGCGGCGACCTCGAAGCCGCTGCCGTCGGGCAGGTTGATGTCCAGGACGACGAGGTCGTAGGCGTTCACGCCGAGCTTCTCCAGGGCGTCTGCGACGGATCCGGCCCCGTCGACGGCGTACCCCTCCCGCTGCAGCGCGACCCGCAGGGCGCTGACCAGGCCCGCCTGGTCCTCGACGATCAAGACCCTCACGCTCAAGAACGGTAGCGCGTGGCCCGGCTGGCGCCCATGCGTAGGACGTAATCGCTCTGTATCGGTTCCGCCCAGCTCTTTCGGATCGCTTTCGGTGCCGTTTCCGCTGGTTTTCGCCCTTCTTCGATGTGATCGGTGCTCAGCAGACCCATCCAGGACACAGCCAGCCAGGGAGGTCCCCATGTGGGAGACAGAGCACGAGCAGCCGATCACGCACCCGATCCATTCCGACATCGGAACCACGGCCGTCCTCGAGCGAGTGCTGTTCGAGGTCAAGAGGGTCGTGGTGGGCCAGGACCTGATGATCGAGCGGATGCTGGTCGGGCTGCTCGCCCGTGGCCATGTGCTGCTCGAGGGTGTGCCGGGAGTCGCCAAGACCTTGGCCGTACGCACCCTCGCCGGCGTCGTCGGCGGCTCGTTCGCCCGGCTCCAGTTCACCCCGGACCTGATGCCCTCCGACATCGTCGGCACCCGGGTGTGGCGCCCGTCGGCGGAGCAGTTCGACACCGAGCTGGGACCGGTCTTCGCCAACCTCGTCCTCGCCGACGAGATCAACCGGGCTCCGGCCAAGGTGCAGTCGGCGCTGCTGGAGGCGATGGCGGAGCGCCAGGTCAGCATCGGTGGCACCAGCCATCGTCTGCCCGACCCGTTCCTCGTCCTCGCCACCCAGAACCCGATCGAGAACGACGGCGTCTACCGGCTGCCCGAGGCCCAGCGCGACCGGTTCCTGCTGAAGGTCGACGTCGGCCACGTCGACGAGCTCGAGGAGATGACCATCATCCAGCGGATGGGCACCCAGCCGCCGCACGCCGAGCAGATCCTCGACGCCACCGCGCTGCGGCACCTCCAGGCACGAGCTGACCAGGTCTTCGTCCATCACACCGTCGCGCAGTACGCCGTCAAGCTCGTCATGGCGACGCGTACGCCGCACGCCTACGGGCTCCGCCACCTCGACGGCCTGCTCGCCTACGGCGTCAGCGCCCGAGGCAGCCTCGGCCTCATCACCGCAGGTCGTGCCCTGGCACTGCTGCGCGGACGCGACTACGTGCTGCCCGCCGATGTCGCCGACCTGGCCGGCGACATCCTCGCCCACCGGCTGGTGCTCACCTTCGACGCGGAGGCCGACGGGGTCGACCCCCGTGCCGTCGTGGACGCCGTCCTCGCGGTGGTCCCGCAACCGCGGGCGACGCCGAGCGACGACGACTCCGAGGCCGCCGAGCCGGCGCCCGACGCGGAGCTGGCCTCGTGAAACCGGCACGGCGCTCGCCCGACGGCGCGTTCCGGAGGCTGGACCTGACCGTCCAACGCCGGGTGAGCGGGCTGCTCAACGGCGAGACCGCCGGGCTCCGGCTCGGTCCGGGCAGCGACGCCGAGGAGCTGGTGCCCTACTCCCCCGGCCACGACGTACGCCGCATCGACTGGAACGCCACCGCTCGCCTGGGCGACCCGCACGTCTGGCTCACCCAGGCCGAGCACGAGCTCGAGACCTGGGTCCTGGTCGACCGCACGCCCAGCATGGCCTTCGGGACCGCCCTCGCTGAGAAGGTGGAGGTCGCCGAGGCGACCGTCTCCGCGATCGGCATCGTGGCCGACGGGCCCGGCAACCGGGTCGGACTCGGGATCCTCGATGCCGGCGGCGTACGTTGGCGCCCGCCGACCACGGGTCGCCGGGTCGCTCGCCGGCTGCTGACCTCGGAGCCGCCCTCGCCGCGTACCGGCGACGTAGCGACGAGCGGTGCCACGTTCGCCGCAGCACTGGTCGAGCTCGGCCGGCGCGCCCGGATCCCGGGGCTGCGGGTGATCGTCTCCGACCTGCTGCCCACGGACGGGACCTGGGACCGCCCCTTCGACTGGGAGCCGGCGCTGCGGCGGCTCACCGCGCGCCACGACGTGATCGTCGTCGAGATCGTGGACCCTCGCGAGCTCGATCTGCCCGCCGTCGGCCACGTCACGATCCTCGACCCGGAGACCGGCCGTCAGCACGAGGCCGACACCTCCGACCCGCGGCTGCGGGCGGCGTACGCCGAAGCGATGAGGTCGCTGCGCGATCACAACGCGGAGGCCGTCCGGACCGCTGGCGCCGACCACCTCCGGGTCTCCACCGACGACGACTGGGCACGCCTGCTCATCCGCCTGCTGCGCCGCCGGGCGCGGCATCCCCGGCCGGCCCGCTCGCGCTCGGCCACGGCCACCCACTGATCGGAAGGAGCCCTCGATGAGACTCACGCAGCCCCTGTTCCTGCTCGCGCTGGTCCCGGTCGCCCTGCTCGCCATCGGCTACCTGGTGATGCAGCGCCGCCGGATCAAGTACGCCCTCCGGTTTGCCACCGCGCCCATGCTCGAGCGCCTCGTCCCCCACCGTCCGCGCTGGCGCCGCCACCTGGCCGCCGGGCTGGTCGTCGGCGCCCTCGCACTGCTCGCCGTCGCCACCACCCAGCCCCAGGTCCGAGCGCAGGTGCCGTACGAGCGCGCCACGATCCTGGTCGCCATCGACACCTCCGCCTCGATGTCGGCCGAGGACATGCCACCCAACCGCCTCGAGGCCGCCAAGGCCGCCGCCGTCGACTTCATCGACCAGCTGCCACCGCGCTACAACGTCGGGCTCGTCAGCTTCTCCAGCAACGCCCGCGTGGTCACCAGCCCGACCACCGACCACGCCCTGGTCGCCCGCAGCATCGAGGGTCTCGGCCCGCCCGACAGCGGCACCGCCATCGGTGAGGCCGTCTACTCCTCGATCAACGACCTGCGGCAGATCCTGGACGAAGCCGCCGCAGACGGTCCATCCGCCTCACCCTCGCCCAACGGCGCGGACGACTCCGAGGAATCCGACGGGTCGCCGGCCCACCTCGTACTCCTCTCCGACGGCGGCAACTCCGCAGGTCGCAACCCGGTGGCCGCGGCCGAGGCCGCCAGTGAGGCGGGACTGCCGGTCTCGACGATCGCCTACGGCACCGAGGGCTCCAGCGCCGCCCTACCCGGCGGGCAGTCGGTCGAGGTCCGCGAAGACACGCTGCGGGAGCTCGCCGACACCACCGGCGGCCAGTTCTACCGCGCCTCCAGCGCCGACGAGCTGCGCGAGGTCTACGACGACATCGGCACCCTCGTCGGCTACCACGTCGAGTACCGCGAGATCACCGTCTGGGTCGTCGTCGGCGCCATGGTCCTCGCCTTCGTCGCCGCCGCGCTCTCCCTGCGCTGGTTCGCCCGGCTCATCTAGCCACCCCGAGATCCAGGACAGGAAGGCACTCTAGTGAACGACACCGCATCGCCCGGGCCCGGCCTCGGCCGGCCCACCGGCCCCCAGCAGTGGACCATCTCGGCGCCGCCCGCCCGCGCCCTCCGCCCGCTCCAGCCCGCACCACCACCCCCGATCCGACCAGTCGCACCCCCGCCGACGCCACCGTCCGTGCCGAGCCCGACCCCCCTGTCGGCACCCCCTCCGGCACGACGTGTGGTGCGTGACCGCTACGGCAGGGTGCGGCTGGTCGCCCAACCTGAATCCCCCAATACGGCCTCTCCGCAGACCCGCCCGACCGGCACTCCCCCGGAGCCGCCCGCCGCGCTGGCCAGGCGACCACGACGTACGCGCACCCTCACCCTCACCCTCGCCGCGGCCGTCGTCGCGGGCGCAGCGACCAGCGGCGCGATCACGCTCATCGCCCCCGACAGTGAGCCCACCGCAGGCACCATCGCCGCCCCGGCCCCCGGACCCCAGGGAAGCGCGCCGACCAACGCCACCGAGGCCGCCGCCCAGCGCATCCTGCCCAGCGTGGTGCAGGTCCGCGCCGGCCGCGGCACCGGCTCCGGCGTCGCCATCGATGGCGTCGGCCACGTGGTCACCAACGCCCACGTCGTCCAGGGCTCCGACTCGGTGAGCCTGGTGCTGGCCGACGGCAGCACCACCTCGGGCCGCGTCATCGGCAGCGACGAGCGCAACGACATCGCGGTGATCGCCACGAACCCCAATGCCGTACGCGCCGCCACCATCGGTCAGAGCGGCAACCTCCGGATCGGACAGCCCGTGATCGCCGTCGGCTCGCCCCTCGGCCTCAACGGCACCGTCACCTCCGGCATCGTCAGCTCACCCGACCGCTCCTCCGGATCGAGGCCCGAGATGATCCAGACGGACGCCGCCATCAACCCCGGCAACTCGGGCGGTCCCCTGGTCGACCTCGAGGGCCGGGTCGTCGGGATCAACACCTCCATCGCAACCCTCGGCGGACCCAGCGGCAACATCGGCATCGGCTTCGCGGTCCCCATCGACCGCGTACGCACCGTCGCCCAGAGCCTGATCAGCCAGGGCTGAACGCGAAGGCGGGGACTAGCCGCACAGGAGTGTCGTCTCCGCGGCGCTGTGTGGAGTCTCGTCAGCCGGGCCAGACGAACTGCGGCCTCCGGCACGCTCTGCTCCGACGCCGGCCGCGACCACGAGCCCGATCCCGAGCACAGCGATGAGGTTGGGCACCTGATGGAGGGCGACGAACCCGATCACCAGCGCGAGCGCCGGCTCGAGCGCCATGAGCGTCCCGAAGGCACCGGCGGTGAGGCGACGTAGCGCCAGCATCTCCAGGGCGAAGGGCACCACCGGCACCAGAAGCGCCAACCCCAGGCCGGCGAGCACCAGGTCCGGGGTGAGTCGTCCCACGATGCCGGGGCCGACGACGACGGTGGCGACCACCGCCGCGACCGGCATGGAGATCGCGAGTCCACCGATGCCGCTGACCGCGTCGCCGACCCGCTGGGTCAGCAAGATGTAGGACGCCCAGCACGCGGCCGCGCCCAGGGCGAAGCCCACCCCCACAACGTCGACGGTGCCATCCCACGGTTGGGTCAGGCACAGCACGCCACCGGCCGCCACGAGCGCCCACGCCCGGGCGATGCCGCGACTGCGAACGACGGCCACCCCGAGTGGCCCGAGGAACTCCAGCGCGGCGGCCGTGCCGAGCGGAAGCCGGGTCAGGGCCGCCATGAACAGCAGGGTCAGGCCGGAGGTGACCACGCCGAGAGCGACACCGGCCAGCAGCGTCTCGCGCCCGAAAGCCGAGGGACGCGGCCGGACGAGGACGAGAAGCAGCAGAGCCGCCCAGAACAGGCGCAGCCAGGCGACGCCCGCCGCGCCGAGCTGGTCGATCAGACCCACCGATGCCGCGAGACCCAGTTGGACACAGAGCATGGCCGCCATTGCCATGGAGGCGCCGGTACGGGCGGAGTGGGGAGCTGCGGTGGTCATGCCATCCAGTCGACCCGATGAGATCCATTCGTGTCCACGTGACATTGCTGGACAATATGTTCATGAATCCGAAACGATGGGTCCTGTGGACGTACGTCGGCTCCGGATGTTGCTCGAACTCTCTCGCCTCGGCTCGATGCACGAGGTCGCGGCCGAGGTCGGGACCAGCACATCGAGCGTGTCCCAGGCCATCGCGGCGCTGGCACGGGACGTCGGCACAGACCTCATCGAGCCGGATGGCCGGCGCGTACGCCTCACTCCGGCGGGCCACCGTCTTGCCGAGCACGCCGTCACCATCCTGGCGGCGGTCGATGCCGCGCGTCTCGACCTCGACCCGGATGCGGAGCCGGTCGGCGTGCTCAGGGTGGCCGGCTTCGCGACCGCGATCCGGCGCTCCCTCATGCCCGCGATCGACGGTCTCCGGCAGGCTCACCCCGGCCTCGAGGTGCGGGTGCACGAGCACGAGCCGCCCGAGGCACTGGCCCTGCTCGCGCGCGACGACATAGATCTCGCTCTTGTCTACGACTACAACGTCGCCCCCGCCTCCTGGCGCAGCGACCACCACACCGTGGCGCTGTGGGAGGTCGAATGGGGCCTCGGCGTGCCGACGCACGAGCCGCGTGCTCCGCTCGCGACCTACGCCGACCGTGACTGGATCGTGAACTCGCGCCACACCGCCGACGAGGACGTACTGCGCACACTGGCGTCGATGGCGGGATTCACGCCCCGAGTCGTCCACCGCGTCGACGCCCTCGAGCTCGTGGACGACCTCATCCTCGCCGGTCACGGACTCGCGTTGCTGCCGCGAGGACGCACCTCCCGGCGCGGCGTCACCGTGCGGCCCCTGACCGACCCCAGAGTGCGCCTGCGCGCTTATGCCGTGACTCGCCGAGGCCGCGACCGATGGCCACCTCTACGTGCAGTCCTGAACCGGCTGCCCCAGGTCTGACCAGGAGACCCGGCAACGTCACACCTCACCTCAGCCACACCCGGTCGCCGATCACCACGGCGAGTTCGTCGGTGCGCTCATCGGTCCATCCCGGAGGCGGCAGGATCGCCGCCCAGGCGTACACCGGTGCGGTGCCGAACTCGTGGCCCTGCCCGCGCGGCACCGAGTTGGCGGAGAGCTGGTCGACTCCCAGCTGCAGCATCGTCACCCCCGGGATCCAGCGTACGTTCGGGGAGACGCCGCGGCCGCGCTCCTCCTCCAGCCAGTCCGGGCGCTCCAGGGCCAGCGACGGCGACCACCAGGTGATGGGGTCGTTCGCGTGCTGGAGATACCCGATCCGGGTGCCGTCCCAGGCCCCAGGCAGCGCCCACTCCTCGGGCCGGTCGGCGAAGCGTACGATCTCGCCGTCGTCCAGGATCGGCAGCACCTGCGGGGTGCCCGGCTCGCGTTCCTCGGTGAACCGATTCCAGAGCCGGTTGTCGGCGGTCGGGCCGACGAACAGGGCGCCATCGGTGCGGGTCGCGAGGTCCTGGGCTCCGCTGAAGGCTGCCTCGCCACCGAAGCTCCCCAGGCTCTCCCCGCTCACGACCAGCAGCGGACGATCGGCCTCGGGGATCTCCAGCCAGCGTCCGTAGACGGCGTCGAAGAGCGCCAGGCCCGCGTCCTGCGCACGCTGCCGGTCCAGGACAAAGGACATCCAGCTGGGGAGGTAGGAGTACTGCAGGCTGACCGTCGCCGTGTCGCCGCCCCACATGAACTCCAGCGCCTGGGCCTGGTTCTCGTTGATCCAGCCCCGGCCCGTGCCGGTCACCACGTTGATCACCGCGCGGTCGAAGCCGCCGAGCGCATCGAGCTCGGCCACCGCGGCCTGCGCCTCGTCGCGGATGTGGACGCCTTCGTCTCCGGCCCCGATGTAGGCACGCACCGGCTGCTCGGCAGGCTCCTGGGTGAACTCGCCGATGTCCGCCGCGGTCGGCGCGCTCGCGATGAAGACGCGCCCCTGGCGGCCCAAGTCCACCCACTTCTGGGACGAGGCGGGGCCGGCCGTGAGTTCGGGCGCCGTGGGCGGAGGTACGCCGGTGGTGAACTCCTCGTTGATCGCGGCGAAGCTCGAGTCGAGCGCTCCCAGCAGCCGGTTGCCACCCACCCCGATCGCCAGCTCGTAGATCAGGACGGCAGCGATCAGGCCGCCGATCACGGTCGATGCGGCAGCAGGAAGGAAGCGGCCGAGGAACCGGCCGATCGAGCCGCCCAGCGCCCTGATCCCCCGCGACAGTCCCAGCAGCAGCGCGAACAGGGCCGCGGTGATCAGCACGGTGAGCACGAGGTGCCAGAAGCCCACCCGTTCGACCCCGACCAGGTCGCGTACCTCGTTCTCCCACCGCAACGACAGCCCCAGCGCGATCAGGGTGCCGACGCCGGCGATGCCGGCGAGAATCCGCCAGGCGATCACCCGAGCCCGGCCCGCCAACCGCCCACCACAGCTGCGGACCAGCCACCCGGCCAGCGCGCCAGCGCCGTACCCGGCCAGCATGCACAGCGCGGTGAGCAGCGCCTGGAAGAGCGCCGTCCGCGGCATCAGCGACGGGGTCAGGGACGCCCAGAGAAGCACCACCGTGCCGGCCGTCGCCGCGAACGGCGCTCGCAGCTGCCTTCGCAACCGCTTCCGCAGCACGTCGACCGAGTCACTTCTCGGGATGAACCATCGCATCGACCGCGACGGTCACGGCGAGGATGAGGGCTGGGTCCTCGCCGGGCGCGACCTCGACACCGTAGGTGTCCCGGACGCGGAACCACTTCTTGGACACCTCGGCGATCTTGCGGCCGTCGGCCTCGACGTCGTACTCGTGGTCGACGATGTTGCCCTGGACCGTCCAGTCCTCACCCTGCTCGCGGTCGACCTTCCAGCGTTCACGCAGCGGCGAGATGAGGGCCTTGTGCACGAGGGCGAGCTTCTCGCCGTCGGCGTCCTCGATCGCCATCGAGTCCCGGATGTGCAGGACCCTGGTCTGGATGCGGCAGATCTTGTTGCCGTGGGCGTCCTCGAGATCGAACGTGTCCCGCAGCCGCAACGCCTTGCCGTCGACGCGGAAGACGCGGTCGCCGTCCTCGTTCTCGATCCAGTAGTCGTCACCGATGGAGATCATCTTCTGGCGCATCTGGAAGCGGCTGGCGCTCCCGCCGCGCCCGAACGCCTCACGTTTCTCTTGGCGCTTCTCGCGTCGGTCTCGAAAACCCATCGTTGTCTCCCTTCACAGGACCGTCCCAGGGTTGCCCCAGACGAGGCGGGGCGGATCACACGTTCCGGGTGAGGTGGACAGATCGGATCGGGCATCGGATCAAGGGCATGAGTTCTGACGCTGCCACCACCGAGGCCCCCGCTGCAGCGAAGATGAGTCTTCCCACCCTGACCGCGATGGTCGTGGGTGGGATGGTCGGCGCCGGCGTCTTCTCCCTGCCGGCCCGGTTCGGGGTAGCCACCGGCATCCTCGGCTCGCTGATCGCCTGGGCGGTCGCGGGCGCCGGGATGCTCATGCTGGCCTTCGTCTTCCAGAGCCTCGCGATCCGCAAGCCCGAGCTCGACTCCGGGGTCTTCATCTACGCCAAGGCCGGCTTCGGCGACTACGCCGGCTTCAACTCCGCGATCGGCTTCTGGGCCAGCTCCATCGCCGGCAACACCTTCTACTGGGTCTTCATCGGCGCCACCATCGGCGCGTTCTTCGAAGGCTTCGGTGACGGCGACACCGTGCTCGCGGTCGCGCTCTCGACGGTCGGCGTGTGGCTCTTCCACTACCTGATCGCGCGCGGCGTCCGCGACGCCGCGGTGATCAACCGGATCGTCACGGTCTTCAAGGTCCTGCCGATCCTGGTGTTCATCGTCGTCCTCTTCATCTCCTTCGACGCCGGCGTCTTCGCCGACAACTGGGTCGCCACCGGCTACGGCGATCTCGGCAACCTCGACGAGCAGATCCGCAACACGATGCTGATCACCACCTTCGTCTTCATCGGCATCGAAGGGGCCAGCGTCTACTCCCGTTACGCCAAGAAGCGCGAGGACGTCGGGAGGGCGACCGTGCTGGGCTTCCTCAGCGTGCTGTCGATCTTCGCGCTGGTCACCCTCTCCAGCTACTCAGTCGTCCCGCAGCCGGAGCTGGCCGCCACCCGGCAGCCGTCGATGGTGGGGGTCTTCGAGTCAGTGGTCGGCGACTGGGGCGAGGTGTTCATCAGCGTCGCGGTGATCGTGTCGGTCCTGGGTGCCTACCTCGCTTGGACCTTGATGGCCGCGGAGGTCATGTACATCCCGGCCCGCTCCGACGACATGCCCGCCTTCCTGGGCCAGGAGAACCGCAACGGCACCCCGATCACCGCGCTCGTGGTGACGTCGCTGGGCGTCCAGGGGCTCCTCGCCCTCACCCTGTTCGTCAACGACGCGCTCAACTTCATGCTCGATCTCGCCACGAGCCTCGCGATCCTGCCCTACCTGCTGGCCGCCGCGTACGCCCTCAAGCTCGGCCTGACCGGCGAGGCGTACGAAGGGGTGCCGGCCGGCGTACGCCGCAAGGAGACGATCGTTGCTGGCATCGCGACGGCGTACACGATCTTCCTCTTCGACGCTGCTGGGCTGAAGTTCGTGCTGCTGATGACGCTGATCCTTGCGCCGGCATCGCTGCTGTACATCAAGGCCCGCAGCGAACATGGCCGGCGGATCTTCAGTCCCACCGAGATCGCGCTGTTCGGCGCAATCCTCATTGGAGCGGCGATCGCCGTCATCGGCCTTTTCTCCGGCCGGATCTCCCTCTGATCACGTCCTCAACAGAAAGGCATCCCATGTCCGAGCAGGAGTCCGCGTACGGCGTCCACTCCGAGGTCGGCAGGCTCAGGAAGGTGCTCGTCTGCGCACCCGGCCTGGCCCACCGCCGGCTCACCCCCAGCAACAACGACGAGCTCCTCTTCGACGACGTGATGTGGGTCGAGAACGCCCAACGCGACCACGCCGACTTCGTGAACAAGCTGACCCAGCGTGGTGTCGAGGTCGTCGAGCTGCACGACCTGCTGGCACAGACGCTCGCGGTCGCTGGCGCAAAAGACTGGATCCTCGACCGCAAGATCGTGCCGAACCAGGTCGGCCTCGGGCTGGTCGACGACACCCGCACCTACCTTGAGTCGGTCTCGGAGCGGCAGCTGGCGGAGTTCCTCATCGGCGGCCTCGCGACCAACGACCTGCCCGGCGACTTCCGCTCCGACTACGTCAATCTCGCGCGGGAGTCGACCGGTGCCCGGGAGTATCTGATGCCGCCGCTGCCGAACACGCTCTACACCCGGGACACGACCTGCTGGCTGTACGGCGGGCTGACCATGAACCCGCTCTACTGGCCGGCGCGCAAGGACGAGACGCTCCTCTACAAGGCGATCTACCAGCACCACCCCGACTACGTCGGCTCGACCGTGTGGTGGGGCGACCCCGAGCAGGAGTGGGGGCAGGCCAGCTTCGAGGGCGGCGACGTGATGCCGGTCGGCAACGGGGTCGTGCTCGTCGGCATGAGCGAGCGCACCTCCCGCCAGGCGATCACCCAGGTCGCCAAGGCCCTCTTCGAGCAGGGCGCCGCGGAGAAGGTCATCGTCGCCGGGATGCCGAAGCTGCGGGCCGCCATGCACCTGGACACGGTCTTCACCTTCGTCGACCGCGACATCGTCACGCTCTATCCGACGATCATGGACGCGGTGCACACGTTCACGCTGGTGCCCTCCGACCAGTCCCCCGGGGTCGAGGTGATCGACCACGGCGACGCGGCCTTCGTCGACGTCGTGGCCAAGGCGCTAGGGCTGCCCGAGATCCAGGTGATCGACACCGGCGGCGACGTCTACCAGTCCGAGCGGCAGCAGTGGGACAGCGGCAACAACGCGGTCGCGCTCGAGCCCGGCGTGGTGTTCACCTACGACCGCAACACCCTCACCAACACGCTGCTGCGCAAGGCCGGGGTCGAGGTCATCACCATCGTGGGCGCCGAGCTCGGCCGGGGCCGCGGTGGCGGGCACTGCATGACCTGCCCGATCGTCCGCGATCCCGTGGAGTTCTGAGCCATCGCGGCCGAGCAGTGAGCACACAGGAGACCCCCGACGTCAGCGCCGCCCGCCCCGGACGTCGCGCCTGGATCACGCGCATCGTCCTGCTGGTGGTGGCGGCGCTCAGCACCGTCACCATCGTGCGCCTGGTCGGGCAGGTCGACTGGGATGCGGCCCGGAGCGCGCTGACCCAGCTCAGCTGGTGGCATCCGATCGTGCTGCTCGTCGTCGTGCTGGCTCGTCAGATCCTGCTGGCGATGCCACTGAGCTTCTTCATCCCCGGCGTGACGTTCTACCGGGCGACCATCAACGACCTCGGCGCGACGATGATGGCGCTCGTCGCGCCGCCACCCAGCGACATGGCGCTCAGGGTCGCGATGTTCAAGTCGTGGGGGGTCAGCACCGCCAAGGGCCTCGCCGGCACGGTGATGAACTCGCTGACGTTCTACATCGCGAAGTTCGGCGCCCCGCTCCTCGGGTTCGTCGTGCTGCTCGCCATCGGCGAGTCCCCGTCGTACCGGTGGCTCGAACTGCTCAGCATCGCTCTCGCGGTCGCCATCCTGGTGACCGTCCGGATGGTCGTACGCAGCAACCGGCTCGCGCGCGTCGTCGGGACCCGGGCCGCGCTGATCGTGCGCCGGTTCCGAAGGACGGTCGACCCCGATCGTTGGGCCGACGCCTGCCAGAGCTTCCGTGGAGACGTCGCCGAGCGGTTCCACCGCGGCTTCCCCCTGGCCGTGCTCTCCCAGGCCGGCATGATGGCCGTCGACCTCGCCGCGCTCACGCTGTGCCTGCGTTTCGTCGGGGTCTCCGCGGACGAGGTCAGCTTCGTGTGGGTCTCGATCGCGTACCTGTTCGCGTTCCCGTTCACGGCGTTCCCCCTCTGGGGGATCGGGATCGTCGACGCCCTGATCCTCGCCGCACTGGTCGAGGCCGGCGGGCTCGAGGTCGAGGCGGCGGCCGTCGCCGGCCTGATCGTGTGGCGCGTGTTCACCATCGCCCTGCCGGTGCTGTTCGGCGCTGTTGCCGTCGCGACGTGGCGGCGTGAGGTCGCTGTGTCCGATGCCTCCGGGGGTGGAGCCACACCTTCCGGGTGAGGTGGACAGAGGCTCGATGCTCCTGGCGACGGCGTGACCCCGCCCCCGCTCGGGTCACGCCGTCATCAGGAGCATCGAGAGGACTACTTCTTGAACTTGTCCTTGACGCCCTCGACGGTGTTCTTGGCCGAGGCCTTGGCCTGATCCATCTTTCCCTCGGCCTTGAGGGAGTGGTCGTTCGTCGTCTTCCCAGCAACCACCTTGGCCTTGCCGAAAGCCCCCTTGGCGGCGTTCTTGGCCTTGTCGATCATGCTCATCGTCGGTCTCCTTCGGTTGTGTCGTGATGGATGGTGAGGGGTTCAGGGCGCGGTCAGCGCACGCGCACGTTGGACTGTTGCCGTGCCTTGCCGCGCCGCGGCGAGTCGATCAGGATCCGGCAGGTGATCGCCTGGTCCGGGAACGCCGCGGCCAGGTCGCGGGTGCAGATCTCGGCGGCGTCGGTGATCGACGCGGTCGAGGCGACGGGATCGACCCGTCCACGCAGGAGGATCACCGGTCGCGACCGGATGGTGACGACCGTTCCGGTGACGCCGGTGAGGGCGGCCATGTTCTCGAGCCTACCCCCGGAGGTATCGGCGATCGAGCGGAGATCGGCCTGGACGCGACCGGTCTCGTCGCTCGCCCGGAGGCGCAGCGTCGAGGGGCCGCGCCGGCGCAGGTGCGCCAGCAGCCACACCAGGCCGAGGAATCCCAGGACGATGCCTGCCGCGGCAAGCGCCCAGGGGAACCAGCCCGCTGTCACGACCTCGCGGGCCGGCCCGGTGGAGAGCTCGGTCGGGTAGGTCCCGAAGACCCATCGGTAGTGCCAGTCGACCATCAGCAGACCCAGGGCGACCAGAAGGATCGCCACGACCAGCGTCAGGGCACGGTCGATCCTGATCATGCGGGGTGTCATCGGGGAACCTCCGTGGCTCGTACCTTGATGCGGGCTCCGGTCAGTCGGCCGACCTGGTCGTCGAGTACGGCACTCGCGTGCTCGGCCACCGTCGCCGCGTCCTGCGCGACGATGTCGACGATGATGCGACGCCGTGACCTCAGGGATGACTCGGCCGAGACCACTCCGGGGAGCCGGTCGGCTGTCTCCTGGGCGATCGCCGCGACCGCGCCGGGTGAGAGCCACAGGTCGGCATCGCCGGCGACACGCAGGTGCGTACGCCTGCCGGGCCTGAGCCCGAGCCAGAGCAGCACCAGCCCGATGAGCGCAACGACCCCGCCGCCGATGGCCAGCCCGACGGACGCGCGTACGCCGTCGAGTCCCTCGACCAGGTCGGGGACGAGCGGCGTACCGGCCGCCCACCCCTGGCCGACCGCGAGATCACGGACCGCGACCACGGCGACCGCGATCAGCACGAGGGCCAGCACGGTGGCCGTCGCGACCGCTAGAGGCGCGCGGCGTGGTTGGGCGCGTGGCGCGGTGTGCGTGCTCATTCCACCCTCCTGCTGGTGTCGTCGGAGGCCGACGGGTCGACCGCGTGCACGGTGACGTCGACGCTCCGGATCTGGATGCCCGAGAGGCGGAACGCCTCCTGACGTACGGTGTCCCGCACTGCCGTGGCGACCTGGGAGATGTTGCCGGGCCATGCCATCGCGACGTCGACCTTCACCCGGACGGCGCGGCCCTCGGCGGTGATGTCGGCCTTCGGCAGCGTCATACCGGTGATCCGGCCGAGCGTGCTGCGATGGGTCACCGTCCCCGGGACCTGCAGCACGATGTGCTCGACGATCCGCTGGAGGGCCTTGTTGCGCACATCGAGGGTGCCCCGGTCCTCGACGAGGTCGGGGTCGTGCGTGCCGTCATCGCTGGTCGGCATCGGGCGCGTCGGGGTGTCAATCACGGCGTCCTCGCAGCAGGCTGCCCAGGTCGAGCTCGCCGTCGACGTGGCCACCGATGAGGTAGCCGGCGCCGCCGAGCACGACGGCCAGCAGCAGGCCGATGAGGCCCCCGGTGACGATCGCGATCGTGAGCAACAGTCCGGCGACCAGGCCTAGTGTCGAGTTGGTCATGACGTGTTCTCTCCTTCAGAGGTCGAAGCGGTCAGGCCGTAGCCGAGCCTGTGCTGCCGGGCGGGAGGATGTCCTCCACCGTGATGTCCACCGGGCCCGAGACGTACGGCCGGACCGCGTCACGCACCGCGTCGGTGGTGCCGATGACCGGTGCTCCCCAGTGCAGGACCACGTGGACCGAGCAACCGGGCTCACGCATCCGGATCCCGTTGACCCGGCGCCCGGGGAGGTACGTGGCCACCTCCCCGGCGACGCCGGCATGCAGGTCATGGACACCGGGCACCGCGAGCACGGCCGCCGCCACCACGTCCACCACTTCCGGCTCGGCGCCTTCGTGTGGATCGGGGTCGGCCTGCACGGTCACTCCACCCGCCGGCCGGCGTCCGGGTCCGAGTCGCGCGCCTCGTCCTCGAGGAAGACGTCGTGCACGGTGATGTTGACCTCGGTGACCTCGAGACCGGTCATCCGCTCCACCGAGGCCTTCACGTTGCGACGGATCGCGGTCGCGAGGTCGGGGATCGAGGTGCCGTACTCGGCGACGATGTCGAGGTCGGCGGCTGCCTGCCGCTCCCCCACCTCGACCGCAACGCCCTGACCCATGTTGGTCCGCGAGCCCGGGATCCGCTCGCGGAGAGCCCCGGCCGCACGCGCCGCGCCGCCACCGAGGTCGTGCACACCGCTGATCTCCCGAGCAGCGATCCCCGCGATCTTCGAGACCACCGTGTCGGCGATCGAGGTACGCCCGTACTCGCTCACCAGAGCACCCGAGTCCGTCCGGTCCAGCTGACCGTCGGTCCCCGTGGTCGACAAGCTCGTGGTCTCCGACTTCGTCTGCGCCATGAGAGGCACCTTCCTGATCGTGTTCGGTCCTTCTAACGCTGGTTAGTCGCAGCCTCGGGCCGATGTGTCACAGGAATTCGGGTGTGTTCTGGATCACATCTCTTTGCTTGGGGATGGTAGAACTCTCCTATCCAGACTCTGCCCGTCTCGTGGCAGCAGACGAGGAACTCGGGGGCAATGTCGAAATCGCAGGCTTCATCTGAGCCGTTGGCGACGGATGAGGCACTGGTGCGCGCGGCCCGCCTGGGCGACCACGAGGCGTTCCGGGAGATCGTGGACCGTCATGGCCCCGCCATGTATCGCTACGCCCTGCACATGGTCGGCGACGCCAGCGACGCCGCCGAGGCGACCCAGGAGGCGTTCGTCTCCGCGTGGCGGAGCCTGTCGAGCTTCGCGGGGCGGTCCTCGCTGCGTACCTGGTTGATCCGTCTCGTGCACCGTCGCGCCGCCGATCTCCAGCGCAACCGACGCGCGACACCCATCGACGACGGGCTGATGTCGCGGCTGACTCCGGCCGCGCCGGACAACCCGCTGCAGTCTGTTCTGGACGCCGAGCTTCTGGAAGCGTTGCAGCTAGCATTGAATGAACTGCCGTGGCATCAAAGGGCGACCTGGCTGTTGCGGGAGGTCGAAGAGATGAGTTACGAGGAGATCTCCATCGCCCTGGCCATGCCGATCGGCGCCGTCCGCGGACACCTGTACCGCGGACGACGCACACTCGCGGAGAGGATGGCTCGATGGCGTTAGATCCCAGCCCCCTCGGCCGCGCCATCCGCGCCGCCCGGGCGGAGCAGCCCCCGGGTTGGGTCGACCTGGCCGGCTCGATCATGTCGCGCGTGCGCGCCATCGTCATCCCGTCCGAGCCGATCCTCACCTTCACCGAGCAGGGCACGCCGGCGCGCGATGAGCAGGGCTCGGAGACGTACGTCTCGGCACGCGTCGTCACCGCGGCGCTGCGCCGGCTGCTCCAGGAGCACCCCACCCACGCCCCGGACACCATCGACCTGCACCTCGACGACAGCCGCCTGATCGGCATAGAGATCCGCCTCGTCGCCAGATACGGCGTCGAGCTCCACCCGCTCGCCGACACCCTGCGCCCGCAGATCCTCGAGATCGTCGAGGGCCTCCTCGGGCCGGCTCCGGGCCTCGATCTCTCGACGATCGAGATCGAGTACGTCGACGTCACCCGAGGCGACCCGAACCGGACCTGACCCCGCACCGCTTGCCTCTCCCCCAGGGGGAGGCCTGAGGATGGCCGCATGAGCGACCCCCTGATGTCCATCGGGACCTTTTCGCGCGCCGCCAGCCTGTCCGTCAAGACGCTTCGCGCCTATCACGGGCAAGGCCTGCTCACACCGGCCGCGGTGGACCCGGAGACCGGGTTCCGTCGGTACGCCGCCGGGCAGCTCGCGGATGCGGGCGTGATCCGTCGGCTCCGCGAGCTGGAGGTTCCGCTCGCCGACGTCGCCACGATCCTGACGGCGCGTGACCCGGAGGTCACCGCAGCGACTCTCGCCCGCCATGCCGAGCAGATGCGCGAGCGCGCCAAGCGGGTCGAGCAGATCGTCCACGACCTGCACGCGGCCCCACCGGAGTCCTGGACCCCGCCGCGCCTCGCTGAGCTCCCCGCGATGAGCGCGGTCGCGGTGACCGGCGTCGTCCGAGACGGCGCGTACGACGCATTTCTGGTGACGGCGTACGCGCGCCTGGAGCAGGCCTGCCTGGACGCAGGCGTCGAGATCACCGGCCCATCGTCGGCCTTGTACGACGCGGAGTTCCTCGACGACGCCGAACAGGAGGTCACCGCGTACTTTCCCGTGGACGCGGACGTCGCCCCCGCGGGGACGACCCTGCTGCACCTGCCACCCGTGATCGCCGCGGTCGTCACCCACGCCGGGGACCACGAGACCCTCCCCGACACCTACGGGCTCCTCGGCGCCTGGGTCGCCCACCACGGAACCCCGACCGGACAGCCGCTCCGGGAGGCGTACGTCGCCAACGTCTCCGACGGCGTACCTCCGTCGGCCTACCAGACCGACATCGTCTGGCCGCTCACCCCTCGAAAGGACACTCCATGACCCTCACCCTTGCCGCGATCAGCTTCGACTGCGCCGACGCGCTGCGTACCGCCGAGTTCTGGGCCGCCGCGCTGGACCGGAAGCTCGACGAGGGCAGCACCGAGGAGTTCAGCTCCATCGGCCTGAAGGAGGCCACGCCCGGCACAGCGGCGTGGCTGTTCACGAAGGTCCCCGAGCCGCGCCGGGCCAAGAACCGTGCTCACCCCGACCTGGTCGCACATGACCGCCCGGCGGAGGTCGCTCGCCTGGTCGAGCTCGGCGCCACGGTCCTCGGCGAGCACGACGAGTTCGGTATCCAGTGGACGGTCCTGCGCGACGTCGAGGGCAACGAGTTCTGCGTCGCCAGCGCGCACTGAACGCCGCCGTCCAGCTCACCTTTCAGTTGGGAAGGCGTCTCCGGTCTTCACCCGCACCGGCAGCCCCTCGCACTCCTGCGGCAACGACCGCACCGCCGCCGAGGCCGGGTCGAAGGCGTAGACCACCACCGCCGGTCCACCACCCTCGGCGGCACCGATCGCGACTCCTTCGATGCCCTCCCCGATCCACTTCTCGGCGACCGTCAGCGCTCGCCGTGACCGCTCATCGAGGGATGGGATCTCGGCGTACAGGTCGTCGTCCGCGCTCATGTCTCCAGGCTACGCCCGCTACCCGACCCCAAGCCGGGGCAGGCAACGCAAGGGGCGAAAGTCCCGTTCAGCCCACCCCAATATTGGGTAGGTGAAGATGACTCCCGCAACCCGCTGAGACAGGGCCGGGAGACCCTCCTCTCACAGGACTCGCCGAGGCGGCCCACGCGCCGCACTTGCTCCTCGGTTTCAAGAGGTCCCCACCATCCACCCGAGATCGGCCCAGGCCGACCGCGACGGGCATCCCTGTCCGCCCGCCCGGTCTCGGGTACCTCAGCCCTGCCCGCTCACCACGGGCACGGACCACGACGACCCATGAAGGAACCAACCCATGAACGTGCACCGCTCCACCAAGATCGGCCTCGCGGCTGTAGCCGTTGCCGGAGTCGCCACGGTCGCGGCAGCCCCTGGGGCTCAGGCCGCGCAGGACTGCAAGACGACCACCGTGACCTCTCAGGTCAAGGTCGCCGACGAGAAGAAGACCACCGAGGTCACGCCTGCGGTCACGCACGTGGAGCACACCGACGCGGTGTCCCACGAGGAGTCCCGCTTCTCGAAGGTGGTCAAGGGTCAGAGCCACGAGGCTGTCACCGAGGATCAGTTCCGCAACTCGGTCTACACCCGGACCTACACGCCCGGCACCGAGGCGGTGACCGACACCATCGAGCACCCGGCTGAGACACATACGGTCGAGCACCCGGCCGAGACACACGTCGTCCACCACGAGGCGGTCACCCACGAGGAGACTCGCGTCACGGCCCGGGGCTACGCCTACAGGCAGAAGGAGACCGGCAAGGTCCGCTACCTGAACACGCCGGACTGGAACGGCGAGGACGAGCACGGCGACCTGGGCTGGGTCCGCTTCGCAGGGGGCGACCTGACCGAGACCGTCACCGTCGTGGACGAGGAGGCGTGGGACGAGACGGTCGTGGACAAGGAGGCCTGGACAGAGACCGTAGTGGACAAGGAGGCCTGGACCGAGACCATCGTGGTCGAAGAGGCCACTCCTGCCGTCTTCGGCCCGTGGCAGTGGGACCACTTCACCACCTGGACCACCACGTCGGGCACCCCGGCCGATGAGGACGGTCAGGACGGCGAGGACAACCCGCTGAACCTGTCCCAGATCGGCGAGCAGTACGAGCAGACCGTGATCACCAGGGAGGCCTACACCGACCCCGACGTCACGGTCTACTTCGTCCAGGACGGTGAGCCGACCACGAACCTGGCCGACGCATCCTGGACCGCCGACGAGCCTGAGGGTTGGGACCTGGTCGACACCCGCACGGTGGAGGACAGCCCGGCATCGGACGTCACCGTGGAGGACTCGCCTGCCTCTTCGGTCACGGTCGTCATCCCGGCTGTCTACGAGACCAACACCAACAAGTCGGAGAAGTGCGCGGCGGTCGTCAAGGCCGCCAGCACCAGCACCAAGGCCGACTCCGAGGTCCCGACCCGGATCGATGCCGGTCTGGCTGGGAACCTGCCGAACACGGGCGGTCCGAACGGAGTGCTCCTCGCCGTCGGCGGGCTGCTCGCCGGCATCGGCGGCATCGGGGCCTTCCTCACCCGTCGCCGGAAGAACGCCTGACCCACATTTCAGGTCGTGACCCGGGCGAACGAATTTTCGTTCGCCCGGGACAGCGGTTCGGACGCGTACGTCGAAGGGATCAGTGCACGCCGGCCATCAGCCGGCGGATGGGCCGGTTGCCGATGAGCAGCAGGACACCTACGACGACGGAGGCGAGGCCGACCCACCAGAAGAAGCCGCTGTCGTCGGTGACGTCGTAGAACTCAGCGAGACGGCCGGACATCGCGGTGCCGAGGGCGACGGAGAGGAAGAAGAGCGCCATCATCTGGGTCTGGAACCGCGCCGGGGCGAGCTTGGTGGCCAGCGAGAGTCCGACCGGGGAGAGCAGCAGCTCGGCGAGGGTGAAGAGCAGCAGGATGAACGCGAGGCCGATCAGCGGCACCGAGTGAGCGCCGCTCGGCATCAGCAGGAACGCCCAGAACGCCAGCCCCATCAGGATCGTGCCGAGACCGAACTTCACGGGCGTCGACGGCTGGCGGGAGCCGAGCTTGGTCCACAGCGCGGCGAAGACGCCGGCCAGCAGGATGATGAAGACCGGGTTGATCGAATTGACCCACGAGACCGGCATCTCCCAGCCGAAGATGTCTCGGTCCAGGCGCTGGTCGGAGTAGACCACCATGACGGTGAACTGCTGCTGGTAGAGCGACCAGAAGACCGCCGAGGCGATGAACAGCGGCACCATCGCCCACACCCGGCTCCGCTCGATGGCGGTGACCTGGCGGCTGAGCAGGATGACGGCGAAGAGCGCGACCGCGGCGACCGCGCTGATGCCGATCACGATGTTGGCCAGCCGAGGTGCGGTGATGACGCCGGTCAGGCAGAGCACCACGATCGCAGCCACGGCGGCGACCGCGATGGCGATCCAGCGGCCACGCTCGTTGGCGGGAAGCGGGTTGGGTACGACGCGGCTCGACGCAGGAAGCCGGCCCCGGCCCAGCGAGTACTGCACCAGACCGAGGATCATGCCGACCGCGGCCAGCCCGAAGCCGACGTGGAAGCCCCACTGCTTCTGCAGCAGCCCGGTCAGCAGCGGGCCGACCAGGGCACCCAGGTTGATGCCCAGGTAGAAGAGGGAGAATCCGGCGTCGCGGCGCTCGTCATCGGCGGCGTACAAGGTGCCGACCAGGGACGAGGCGTTCGCCTTCACGCCACCCGAGCCGAGCGCGATCAGCACGAGCCCGACGCCGACTCCGGCGATCCCCGGGATCAGGGCGAGCCCGAGGTGGCCGAGGACGACGAGGCAGGCAGAGGCGAAGAGCGTACGCTCCGCGCCGAGCAGGCGGTCGGCGATCCAGGCCGCGATGATCGTCGACAGGTAGACCGCGCCGCCGTACGCACCAACGATCCCGAGCGCGACCGTCTCGCTGATCCCGAGACCACCCTGGGCCGCGGAGTAGTAGAGGTAGATCGCCAGGATGCCCTGCATGCCATAGAAGCTGAACCGCTCCCACAGCTCGACGCCGAACAGGTTGGCCAGTACGCGCGGCTGCCCCAGGAAAGACCGCTCGCCGGGATCGGCGGTGGTCTCACTTTTAACTTGACTCATTACTTCAGGTTCACAAGTCTCGGCTTCCTCGCCCAAATCGTGAACGGCCGATAACCGCCAGATGTGACCACTACCACGCGAGCTGTCCGTCCTTGTCCTGGAGCGTTCCGGTGGGGACGTCGAGATCCAGGGTGGCGAGGCGTACGACTGTCTTGGCGCTCTCCGCGGGCGACTCGGCGATGTCCTCGATGCCGAAACCTGCGGTCATGTCGGTGGCTGTGGGGCCGGGCTCGACGGCGTTGAACCTGATCTCGGGGTTCGCCTTGGCGTACTGGACGGTCAGCATGGTCGCGGCGGCCTTGGAGGCGGCGTACAGCGGCAGGAACATCTCGTGCTCGACCCGGTCGGGGTTGGTGTTGACCCAGAACGAGCCGAGGCTGCTGGACACGTTGACCACCCGCGGGTTCTCCGAGCGACGCAGCAGCGGCAGGGCGGCCTCGATGACCCGGACGATCCCGACCGCGTTGACGTCGAAGACCCTCAGTGCGGTCGGGCCGTCGAGCGGCTCGGCGACGAGGACGCCGGCGTTGTTCACGAGTACGTCGAGGCGACCCTCGGCCGCCTCGACGGCCGCCAGCGCGGCGTGGACCGACGCGTCGTCGGTGACATCGAGCTGTACGACGCGCGCGCCGATCTCGGCAGCCGCCTTCTCGCCTTGCTCGGCGTCTCGTGCTCCGACGTAGACGTCGTAGCCGGCGTCGGTGAGCTGGCGGGCGGTCTCGAATCCGATGCCCTTGTTGGCACCGGTGATGAGTGCGACGGTCATTGTCGTTCTTCCTCTCGTAGGACGGCCCGATCGGGCCGTCTTCGACGCTAGGCACGCCGGTGACCACCGCCCAGAGTCCTGGTCAGACCAGGGTCTGACAGGACCCCCGCTGTCCGCTCGGGACCGACCTAGGCTGGAGACATGAGGCTGCACACATGAGTGAGGTGACGAACCCGCTGGGCGCGTTCCTGCAGGCCAGGCGGGCGCTGGTGACGCCGGAGGCGGCAGGCATCCCGGCCGCGGGCGTACGTCGTGTCCCCGGGCTGCGCCGCGAGGAGGTCGCGATGCTGGCCGGTATCAGCGCGGACTACTACCTGCGCCTGGAGCGCGGCCGCGACCGCAACCCGTCGGCGCAGGTGCTCGGATCGATCGCGCGCGTGCTCCAGCTGGACGACGACCACACCGCCCACATGATGTCGTTGGTCGCGGAGGCTCCCCGCCGCCAGCGTCGGCGCCGGCGCAAGGAGACCGTCCCGCCCGGGGTGCTGAAGCTGCTCGACTCGATGGTGCAGCCCGCGTTCATCGAGGGGCGCTACTTCGACATCCTGGCCGCCAACAGCCTCGCCCGCGCGCTCTCGCCGCGGCTCGCCGCCGGCGGCAACCAGATGAGGGACCAGTTCCTCGATCCGGACCAGCAGTCGTTCCACCCGGATTGGGAGCCGATGACGGAGTGCTTCGTCGGCAACCTGCGCCAAGCGGTGGGCACCGACATCGACGACCCGCGTTTCATCGAGCTCATCGGCGAGCTCTCCCTGGGCAGCGCCCGTTTCCGGCAGCTGTGGGCACGCCATGACGTACGCGGCCAGATCGGCACCCCGGTCCGGATGAACCATCCTCAGGTCGGCGAGATCACCCTCAACCGGGAGCGGCTGGCCATCAACGGCACCGACGATCTGGTGCTCGTCGTCTACCACCCCGACGCCGGTTCCAGCGACGCCGACAAGCTGGCGCTGCTGGCGTCCGCCGGGCTGCCCACGCGGCCCGTTGCGTCGGAGGCCCGACCAGCCTGACCGGGCTACGACGGTCGGGGCAGCAATTCTGCGTCGCGATGTTCGACGAGCTCGGTTCGCTCGCGGGCGATGCGGTCCATGCCCCAACGCCCGAGCGGCCCGAGCGCGGCGTTGAGGGTGCGCCCGTGGTCGGTCAGCGAATACTCCACCCGCGGCGGGACCTCGGCATAGACCTCCCGGTGCACCAGCCCGTCCTGCTCCATCTCACGCAGGTGCTGGGTCAGCATCTTCTCGCTGACCCCGGGCAAGCCGCGGCGCAGCTCGGCGAAGCGGCGTACGCCATAGTTGTCGAGCTCCCACAGGATCAGCCCCTTCCACTTGCCGCTGACCACGTCGAGCGCGGCGTCGATGCCGCAGATGTAGGGACCGCTTCGGGCCGGCTTCGTCACGGGTTGCTCCTCACGAACCTTTTGGTAAGTACCCCAGTAAATAGTGGGTACTCCCGCCATCGTACGTAAAGCCCGAGGATTGTCCTCATGAATCAACCTCTCACCCCCGTCACCGTCATCGGCCTCGGCCCCATGGGTCAGGCGATGGTCCACAGCCTGCTCGCGGCCGGGCATCAGGTGACCGTATGGAACCGCACGGCATCGCGAGCCGACGAGGTCGTCGCCGCGGGCGCCCAGCTGGCCGACTCGCCGGCGAAGGCCGTCGCCGCGAGCGACCTGGTCGTCCTCAGCCTGACCGACTATCAGGCGATGTACGACGTGCTCGACTCAGCCACCGACGAGCTGAAGGGCCGTACGGTCGTCAACCTCAGCTCGGAGTCCCCCGACGGGACGCGTCGGGGCGCTGAGTGGGCGGCCTCGCACGGCGCCGACTTCCTGACCGGAGGCGTGATGGTCCCGGCCCCGATGGTCGGGACACCCGATGCGTACGTCTATGTCAGCGGCCCGGCCGACGTGCTCTCGCAGCACGAGGATGCGCTGGGTCGCATCGGGTCCGTCCGCTACCTGGGTGAGGATCCGGGGCTCGCGCAGCTGATGTACCAGGCCAACCTGGACATCTTCCTGACCTCCCTCTCCTCGCTGCTCCACGCCGTGGCGCTGCTCGAGACGGGCGGCATCAAGCCGTCGGCGGCCATCCCGGAGCTGATGCAGACCCTCGCCGGCATCCCGCCGATGCTGGCCGCCGGCGAGGACCTCGGCGCCCAGCTCGAGGCCGGCCAACACCCCGGCCACCTGAGCACCGTCACGATGATGGGCGCCACCGCCGACCACCTCGTCGAGGCCAGCGAGGCAGCCGGCATCGACGTCGACCTCCCCCGCGCCGTCCAGGCCCACTACACCTGGGCCCGCTCCCGCGGCCACGGCGGGGAGAACTGGTCCCGCATCATCGACGCCATCCGGCCGTACGCGCGGGGGTGAACTGTCGTGCGGGGCGGCCTCCCGCAAGGAGGCCGCCCCGGCGGCAGTCAGGAATGAGCCGTGAGCCAGTCGATCACGTCGGCGGTGATCGCATCGCGGTTGGTCTCGTTGAAGATCTCGTGGCGCGCCTCGGGGTAGAGCGTCACCGTCACATCCTTCAATCCGGCCTCGCGATAACGCTCCCCCAGCAGCTCGACCAGGGCGCCACCTCCGGCAAGCGGGTCGGCGTCGCCAGAGACGATGAGAATCGGCAGGTCGGAGCGGATCCCACCGACGACTGCCGGGTCGGCCAGACGCTCGGCGCCGGCGAACAGCTGAGGCACGGCGGTGTCGGGCAGGTCGAACCCGGACAACGGGTCTGCGACGTACGCATCGACCTCGGCCTCATCGCGCGAGAGCCACTCATACCCGGTCCGGTGCTCGAACCCGGCGTTGAACGCCTCCAGCCCGACCGGACCCTCGGCGCTCGAGAGCGCACCAGCGAGTACGTCGAGTGCGGTCGAGCCTGACAGCACCACACCGTCGTACAGGTCGGCCCGGTCCAAGATCACCGTCTGCGCCGCAAAGGACCCCATCGAGTGCGCAACCAGGAACAGCGGGATCCCGGAGAAGTCATCGCGCAGCGCGACACCCACGGCCGCGACGTCGGCCACCAGCGCCTCGAAGTCGAAGTGTCCGAGCTGGTCGGCCGACGCGACGGACCCGCCGTGACCGCGGTGGTCGACCGCCCGCACGACGTACCCAGCCCCAACGAGAGCCCGAGCGAGCCGGTCGTAACGCTGCCCGTGCTCGGCGATGCCGTGGGCGATCTGGACAACGCCCCGCGGCGAGGACAGCTCCTCTCCCCATGTCCGGATCGCAAGCGCGGTGCCGTCGGTCGGCGAGACGAATGTGGCTGTGGTGGGCATGGGGCCTCCTGGTGACGGGGTGCCTATGCTGCCATTCCTAAGGCGACCCGGCAGGCCATCAGGCTTCGAGAGGCTTCGATGACAGCGACACCTTCGACCAGCGACGACCTCGAGGCGCTGCAGCGGGCAGCACTGCAAGCGGGGTTGGACGCAACGGACGCCCGTTTGTTGAGGAACGGCACCAACGCAGTCTTCCTACTGCCGAACGCGAACGTCGTCGCCCGCCTTGGCCGCCCAGGGACCGCCGACAACGCCATACGCCAAGTCGAGATCGCCTCCTGGCTCTCCGCCAACGGGATCGACGCAAACCTCCCGATCGAAGGATTGGACCTCGTCACCGCAGCCGGACGGCCCGTGACCTGGTGGACGCCGATCCCAACTCACCGCCACGCGACTCCCGCAGAACTGGGCACCATGCTCCGCAAGCTCCACGACCTTCCGGTGCCGTCCACCATTGACCTGCCGGACCTCGACATGGTCGAACATGTCGCCGATCGCATCGGGTCAGCACAAGCACTCCTGGCTTCTGACCGCGACTGGCTTCAAGGCCGACTCGCCAACCTGGACGCAGACCTGGCAGCCACCGAGGTCCTCGAAGCCCGGAACGTCGTGCACGGCGACGCTTGGCAGGGCAACCTGGTCGTGCCGGACGACGGCTCACCGATCCTTCTCGACTTCGACAACATCTCGATCGGGCACCCGGCCTGGGACCTGATCCCGCTCGCCGTCGACCACGAAGACTTCGCCCGGATCGACAACGAGGACTACAGCGCCTTCGTCACCGCCTACGGCGGCTACGACGTACGCGAAGCGCCGTGGTTCCGAGCGCTCGCCGACCTGCAAGAACTGCGTTGGACCGCGTACGTCGCGGTCAAGGCAGCGCACAACGCCGACGCCGCGGCCGAGGTTTCCCACCGCCTTGCCTGCCTGCGTGGCGAGGTCCCTCGGCCCTGGAGTTGGACCGCCTTCTAGCCGAGCAGATTTCAGCCTCAGAGTGCGCCGACTTCAACCTGATCCAGGAGCGTTTCGGCAGTCTTTGTAGTGTGCTCGATTCGGTCATTGTCGACGCCACACAGGCGTAGACACGAAGACGCAATCCAGACCGCATCATCCATGCCAATCTGGTGACCAGCGTTCCGGAGACCGATCACTTCCTCAACCGTGTGAACCAGTTTCTCCCCGAGCCTGACTAGCCCGATGGGCGCCCATGCGTCGGCCGTTGTGATCCGCTCTGCCAGGCGGGCGTACGTAGCTGCCAACTCCTCGCGGGCGGAGGTGAACTCGTCGAAGCCTTCAACCTGAGCGACGTCTGGAGCGAGGTAGAGCCAGCCGATGTTGTGCGGCACGCTCGCCAGAGTGCGTACGTCTGTGAGGGCTACGAGGTACAGGACGGCATCCGGCTCCTCGGTCAGTGATTCGATCCGAGCGACGCTGTCCATGGTGGGCCTGATCGTCCGGCCCAGGAGCTCGGTGACGATCTCACCCTTGCCGGCGAAGTGGTAGTAGAGGCTCGCTTGGCGGATCCCGACAGCTTCGGCGATCTCTCGGGTCGAGGTGGCGGCGTAGCCCTTGCTGGTGAACAGCCGAGCTGCCGCCTCGAGGACCTGCTCGCGCGGAGAGCCTGCGAGCAGAGGAGGCGTGAGGCGTGGGCGGCCGGGTCGAGGGCGCGGGTTGGCGCTGGCTGCGGAACTCATGTTGCTCCGTCCCGAGTGATTGGAGTGATGGGTCCCGGGGCGACCGATTGGCTGAACCAGTCGGCGCCCCAGGCATCATCAGTGAATCATATTATCAATCGAAATGTAAGAAACATGCTTGCGTGACCATCGCCCACAAGAGCATGATTGCTGCCAGCAGGCTGACTCAGAACAGGCTGAGACAGCGTGAACACGGAGGCACTCGGCATGGCCCTCACACGTATCGCGGTAGTCAACAATTGCGACGACACCAACTGCCCGTCGGTGCACACGACCGACGACCCAGGAGTCCTGGTCGTCCAAGGCAACAAGCTTGACGCCGCCACCCGGGCCGAACTCAGCGGAACGCTGCCCGATCATGAGGACGCCGTCTCCATCCCGGCCGACGTCATCCTCCGCGCAGCGCGGGTCATCGAAGGCCAAGGCTGACTGGCGTGGGGACAGAGAAGACGACACCCGACCCGTCATGGGCAGATTCGTTCCAGGCTCTGACCGAGTCGTGGTTCCGCCTCGAGACGCTGCAGGTCTACAGCATCGAATCCGAGCGTGACGAGTACGAGGAGTTCCTTCGCACCGGGCAGCTCGATCCGCGTCGCAAGGAGGAATGGCGTGCGCTGATCGCGCGGCACGCGAGCGCGGGCCGTTCATTGCGGCGTGTGCACGTCATCGAGGAGCCGGTCACCGACTACCTGCGATACGAGATCGCCGCGTACGTGGGCAACCACGCCGCGGGTGAGGACATCCGCCTGATCCCGGTGCCTCGCGGTCAGTGGCCAGAAGGGCTGCCTCGGGAGACTGACTTCTGGCTCATCGACGACGGGCTGCCCCACGGCACCGCGTGGGCGATGGACTATGACAAGGGCGGTGGTTTCCACGGAGCCGAGCAGGTCCTGGACCCCGCGACGCTCGAGACATACCGGCGCTGGCGCGACACTGCGCTCGCGGCGGCAGTGCCGTTGAACGACTATCTTGGTCGCGACGCCTGACCTGACGGCGCGAGGATGACCGAACGATGATCGAGGAGACGATGCGGCGTGGGCGGCCCGACCCGACGAGCACGAGAGGCGCTCGGGGAGGCGCTTCGGACAGCGCGACGCGAGGCGGGACTGACCGGCATTGCACTCGCTGAGCAGCTGAACCAGCCCGGCAAGCCGTGGTCGCAGCCGAAGATCTCCAAGATCGAAGCCGGCCGCCAGGTGCCCACCACCGGCGAGGTCCGCGCCTGGGCTGCGGCCGTCGGCGCCGACGCAGATCGGCTGCTCGCCATCCAAGAGCGCGCATCGTGGGAGTACTCGGTCTTCAGAGACGCCTTCCAAGACGAAGACGGTGCGGCTGCGTTGCAGCGTGCAGCCGCGGCAGCCGAGAACGCCGCGACAACGATCTTCACCTATCACCCCACCAGCGTGCCCGGCCTGTGCCAGACCGCGGACTACGCCACCGCACTGCTCAAGCTGGTCGGTGGCCCGGTCGAGCATGGCGCGAGCGAGGACGACGTGGCCAGAATGATCGCCACCCGAATGCGTCGTTCTGCGATCCTCTACGAGCCCGGGCGCGAGGTCACCGTCCTCGTCGCCGAGGCTTCGCTCCACCCGCTCGTCGGCGGCCCAACGGTCATGCGCGCACAGTTGGAGCACCTCGCCGGCCTGGCCACCAATGCTCGGGCGACCGTTGGGATCATCCCGCTCGATCAGTACCCCGTACTCCTCGGGCACGGCTGGGTCCAGCGCGACCGAATAGTCACCATCGAGACCCAGGCCGGCAGCCTGGAGATCGCTGATCCGACCGAGGTCTCCCAATACGAGCGGTGGGCCGAAGCACTCACATCGGTCGCACTCACCGGCCAGGACGCCGCGCGCCGCTGTCTAGCACTCGCACAAGCCATTCCCCAGCCCGACAGCACCCGCGCCTGACCTACAGGTTCCCATCCCCAACACAGGGGACGTGCAGCACCAATACGGCACAAGGTAAACAAGCCGCCGATGTGCTGGGCGCGTGACTTTCTTGGATGAACCTGCGCCGAGCGCCGGGCAGGAAAGGCTGTACGCCGCCGACGTCGCTGACCACGGCTACGTCTGGGACCTGACCCGGATATGGGCACATCAGCCGGAGGCGAAGGAACAGCTAATGGCGCTGTTCGCCTCCACGGCCGACGCAGCGGGGCTAACGCCGCGCGACAAGGCCGTGATCGTGATCGCCCAGGCAGCGGCAATCGGCGACTCCTACTGTGCCGTCGCATGGGGCAAGCGCCTGTCCGACTGGGCAGACCCGCAGACCGCGGTCGCCGCGCTCATAGCCGCCAACGAGCCGTTCAGCGAACGGGAACAGGCATTGGCCGCTTGGGCACGCACTGTCGCCCGCTCCCCTGGCAGCAGCACGCCGCAAGACATCCAGCGTCTGCGCGACGCCGGGTTCAAGGAACCACAGATCGTTGCCCTGACCATCTTCGCCGGGCTGCGCACGGCCTTCTCCAGCATCAACGGCGCGCTCGGAGCACGTCCAGACACTGCCCTCGTAGGGGCCCTCGATCCGGGGGTACGCAGGGCCATCGCCTGGGGACGTGCACCCGAATGACGGGGAAGACCCAGCCGCCCCTCACCTCCCAGAGTGACGCAATGCCGAGAGGTCAGACATCTGCGGCCGTCAATCCAGCAAACGTCACGCACGAGCACATGGGTCGGCGTCGTATCGTCGTACGGCCGACCGGTGACTCGCTGGCCACGGGTTTGTCCCGATTTCCCGCACGCCACAAGCACCGTTGCTTTACTGTCGGTGCACAATGACCGGACCGATCAACGATGTCGCGGGTCAGCAGAAGGAGTGGTTCAGTCGTTCCTTCCTCGTCGGAATCGCGGCCGCCGCGAAGTTTCCGGTCGAACTAACTCTCAACGACGTCAATGGGGTCGATGCGACGGTGCACGACGGCGGGATCAGTACCGATTGGCAACTCAAAGGAACGTCCTCGCCCGAGTACAGCGCCGACGGGAGCGCGCTTTATTTCGACCTGGACGTGCGGACATACAACCTGTTCGTTGGTGATCGAAATTCCACGGGCTACCTGGGGGTAGTTGTCGTGCCGAAAGACGACGCCGACTGGGCCGCAGTCTCGGAGAAAGAGCTCAGCCTTCGATACTGCGGCTACTGGCAGAAGGTCACCGGCATGGCACCCACCAACAACACGGCAACCGTCCGGATCCATCTACCACTCCGGCAGAAACTGACCGTGACAGGCATCAAAGAAATCATGTGGGCGGAGCGGAAGCGGATCTCGGCATGAATGACGAGCGGACCGCGCCGGCATACGACCCGCGCCCAGAGGACATTGCGAGTTGGCTCGCAGATCATGACTGGCAGCGAGCCAGCCAGAACCCGCAACGGCCGGTGCTTTGGTCTTTGGGCGAAAAGGAAATATTGCAGCCAACGCTCCGTGATGCCAACGATTACGACCTTCGCATGGCGCAGATGCTTCGCACCCTTGCTGGATGGTCGAGCCGATCCGTTGAGGCACTCGCTGAGGAGATGGTTCATGAACGGTCAGACGTTAGTGAGTGGCGGGCGGGTGGCCTTCATGCCCGCGACTTCAGCATCCCGTTGGAGGACGGGCTCAACCTCGTTCAGTCGGTTCGCAACGCCTTCGTGGCCGCCGCGAACGCCACGATCCATCGACGCGGCTACTTCGGTCACGGGTCGCTCAAAGCGGCGCGGGAGCATGCCAAGTCAGTCCGTATGGGGCAGACGCGACGTGGAAGTTATGTGATCCCGATCGTCAGCCACATACCGGACGAGATTGCTCAAGTCGATGAGGTCCAAGGCCGTCTCGATGTCGAAGTCAGCACACAACCATTCGAGCGCCGGGTGATGGCCCAGCTCGCTGAAGCCCTCGACGCCATCCGACAGTTAGCTGTCACGTCGGACCGCGAACCATCGCAGCGAGAACTGAACGAAAGCGTAGCCAGGGGCGTTTCCCACGAGCTGTGCTCAGCACTCGATAGCGCGCTAACGTCGAAGTCCTTCGGTGACCTCGATGTGAAGTTCACGTGGGCACGCCGTGCGGCGCGCCATCCAGACGTCGGCCATGTTGAGTTCCCGAGGGCGGCAGGTCCTGTCATCCATAACATGGCGGAGAAGCTGCGGGGCAGCGACGTGATCGCTGAACAGGTCATGTCGGGCACGGTTTGGCAAACCAAGTACGAGCACGGCGATCAGGCTGGTTCCATCAAGGTGCGCACTCAAATCGGCAGGCGCACTCGAACAGTCACAGTCCCACTCAACGCTGATCAGATGCATACAGTCTACGAAGCAGCGGCGCAAGACAGACCGGTCTTCGTGCAAGGCCAACTCGTACGCGAGTTGGGGCGCGCGTGGTACTTCCAGTCGGTGTCCGAGTTTGGCGTTGCAGAATCCGCTCCCATTTCTTGGGGCGTCAGCACTACCGTCGATGAGCCGAAGTAGCCCGACACTTCGGCCTCGGGCCCGCCGACGACTCTCTGCTTACTCAAGTTTGTTTTGTCGGGAGAAAGACGTCGCTGGCTCGACTTGACTAGAGACCGTGTGGCCATTGGCGCAATGGCGAAACTAGGAATAGGAACTAACATGGCGCTTCACATCAGTCGTCTGCGGATCTCGAACTTCCGCAACTTTGCCGAGTGCGAGATCGATCCCTTTCCTACGCCCGCGGTCATCGTCGGGGAGAACGGTGTCGGCAAGAGCAACCTGTTGCACGCTCTCCGGCTCGTCCTGGACCCCGATCTGCCGGACTCAGCCCGCCGGCTTCGGAACGAGGACATCCACGACGCGGCCGATGGACCACTAGGGCGCGGTCTGGCCGGCGGCGCCGAGGTCGTCGTAGAGGTCGAGTTCGAGGGCTTCGATGACGAAGACGACGCGCTCGCGGTCTTGTCTGATGCCTTGATAAAGGTGACGCCGCCACGTCGTGCACGTCTGGTGTACCGGTTCGCGCCGAGGCAACCGTTCAACTTCGAGGAGCCGCCAAACGCATCTGGAGACAACACTCCCTCGTACACGCCGTTGGACTACGACTTCGAACTTACCCAAGGCATCGGCGAGGTCACAGACGGCTCTCGTGTGCGGCGCTACATCAGCTTGCGGGTGTTGCCTGCCCTCCGCGATGCCGAGAGCGACCTCGCAAGGTGGAACCGCAGCCCGCTGCGGACCCTGCTCGAGGAGCTTCCCCTCAATCCGGCCCGCCTGGCGTCAGTCGCCGCTGATATCGACGCCGCCGCCGATCGGTTGGCTCATGAGCCCGAAGTCGATGGCCTGCAGAAGAATCTTGCGACCAGACTGAAGAAGTTAGTCGGGCCACAGCTTCCGGTCGACCCTCATGTCGGCATCGCCTCTAAGGACCCAGATTCCCTGCTGCGAGGGCTGCGTCTGTTCGTTGACTCCTCTCGCACCAGGACTGTCGCCGACACGAGCCTCGGCGCGGCCAATGTCCTCTACCTAGGCATGCTCATGGAGGCTCTGGACGTGCGGCGGGCTGCGGCCGCATTCGTGACGACCATTCTCGGAGTCGAGGAGCCCGAGGCCCATCTCCACGTTGCAGTTCAGCGTCGACTGTTTCGACATTTGCTGGCTACCGAGCCAGCGATGTTGCTCACCACGCACAGTCCTCACATCGCCGCGGTCGCACCGCTGGCGTCCTTACTTCTGCTGCGAGCGAGCACCTCAGGGACGGTCACAAGCACAACTCTCGGTGCCGGGCTCAGCCACGATGAGTCCCAGGACATCAGCCGTTATCTCGACGTCACGCGCGCCGAATTGCTCTTCGCGCGCTACGTCATCCTGGTCGAGGGGGCTGCGGAAACCTACGTCGTCCCGGCAATCGCCAAGGCCGCCGGGTTCGATCTCGATGAGTACGGCGTCGTGGTTGTCAACGTCGCAGGGACCGACTTCGCACCCTACCTCCAACTGCTCGGCACGCACGGCCTACGCGTGCCTCAAGTCGTCATCACCGACGGCGACCCTCTTCGTGGATCGAGGAACGCCGAACTTGGCCTACGCCGGGCCGCGCGGCTGGTGGATGACAACACCGTTCGTGCTCAACTCGAGACGGACATCGACGAGCTCAAGAGGCTTGAACGTGCGGGCGAGGACCGGTCAGCGCTCTGTCTCAGACGCACCCTCCAGGACACCTGCGCAGCCGAAGACATATTCGTCGGCGACCGCACGCTCGAACTCGACCTTCTACCATTGCTCGGCGACGAGTTGGCCGTCGCCTACTCCGAGCTCGCGACTGAAGGGCGGGCCCAGAGCATGGCCCGCGATATCCGCTTGGTCCTCAGCACCGAGGGAGCAGAGGGGATGGTTACAAGGGACACCCAGCGCCTAGCGGACAAGGCGGTCGCGGAGCACCTAAACACCACGCCCGAGCAGCGTCTCAAAAGGATTCTTGCTCGCGTGGAAGAGCGAGGAAAGGGCCGTGTGGCGCAGCGGTGGGCGAGCCACATCGAGGACGTGGACCTGCAACATTGGCTACTGATACTCCTCAAAGACTTTGGCCAAACGGTCGACGCCGACATCGTTAACGGTAGGAAAGACGTGGACTCCGAACTGATCGCGTCGAGCGGGTCGGCTCGTGCTTGTCTACGTGCGCTCGACCGCGTCAGCCGAGCAGTCCGAGAAGCCGCTCTGTTCCCAGCGACGGAGCCCTGAGTGACCGCCGCCTTCACGAGGCCGCGTGGCCTGCCGAGGGGTCTGGCCAAGGCAATCGGCGAACTCGACGCTGAGCAACACTCGGCACTGGCCGCCGAGGGCAACCTAGTAATCACGGCGGGCCCGGGTAGCGGTAAGACCCGCACAGTCCTGGCTCGCGCCGGCTACCTGCTCTCAACCCAGATCAGCCCATTCCGCGGTCTGGCAACCATCACCTACACCAACCAGGCCGCATCCGAACTCCGCGGGGGACTGATCCAACTCGGCATCGACGCAGCCCGGCTGTTCGCCGGCACAATGCATGCCTTCTGCCTCGCCCACGTGCTGCCATACGCCTCTCTGGTCGACGTCCACTTCCCAGCACTCGACCGGTTGATGACAAAGTCGCAGATCCGGAACCTGGAGCAGGAATGCGCAGACGCTGTCGGCCTCAACGTCTGGTCCATGCGCGAGCACTTCCCAGGGCTGCGCCGACGAGTCGCCGCGGGTGAAGACCTCTCAGGCGTGCCTGTCGCGCACGTCCGTGCGGTCAAGCACTACGAGACACTGTGCAAACGGCGCGACATTTGGGACTTCGAGGGAATCGTTCTCAACTCGGTGTGGCTGCTTGAGAACCACCCGGAGATCGCCGAGATCATCCAAGCGAAGTTTCCGGTCGTGATGGTCGACGAGTACCAGGACCTCGGCGCAGGCCTGCATCGGCTGGTTGAACTGCTCATAGCCGCCGGAGTCGAGATCACCGCGGTTGGAGACGTCGACCAGAGCATCTTCGGGTTCACCGGCGGCGATCCGGTCTATCTCGAGGCATTGGGTCGCCGCGGCGATTTCACGGTGCAGCGTCTCATCACGAACTATCGCTGCGGGTCTGCTGTTGTCACCGCCGCCGAGCACACCCTCGACCAAGCCAGGGGCTATCGAGCAGATCCGCTGCGCTCCGATCCAGGTCTGCTCGAGTTCCGAGTGATAGAGGGAAGCCCTGCAGAGCAGGCACACCACGTCGCGACCGCTGTCCGTCAGTTCCTCCAAGCTGGGATCGCAGCCCACGAAGTCGCCGTGCTTGTTCGGAACCGGAAGCCGCTAGCACGTCTAGTCGAACAGGAACTACGCTCCGCGGGGATACCTGTACAGCATGGCGGCCTCGCGACGGGCCCTACTACCGAGCTCGGCCGGTGGCTCGAGGCGGCGGCGCTCTATGCGGTGTGCATGTCACAGCCGACTGATCCGAACTTTCCGCCCGAGATAGGAGCAAGTCGACTGCTGGATCGTGTGGAGGCGCTGCGCCGAGTCGCAGGTGCCCCTCCGCCGTACGAGCCTCGGCTCACACGGCTGACGCACCTGCACACCACCCTGCTGGGCGACTCCTCGACGAGAGGTACCGCAGTCTGTGACTGGTTGCGTCGGGTCGTCGACACGCTTGGCCTCGAAGTGCTCGCTCAGCACACGGGTGACCCCCGGTCGGTCGATGAACTGATCGAGCTGCTTTCAACGTCCGAAGAAGTCACGCTCGCTGACCTTGCTTCGGACACCGCGGGAACTGGAAGGGTCGTGATTTCCACGTTTCATGGCGCGAAGGGACGCACCTTTTCGGCGGTCGTGATCCCAGGGCTGACAGAGGGTGTGGTCCCGCCCTGGAAAGGCCCAGCTAGTAGTCGCCGTCCGATGACCGGACGAGCTCTCGAGGAGGAGCGGCGCGGCTTCTACGTCGCTCTGACCCGCAGCCGCGGCAGCGTCTTGCTTCTGGTCTCAAGTACCGGCGTCGATAATCAGGGCTACGTAACTCGACGGGGTTACTCGAGCTTTGCTCGACACTTGTCCGATCGCCTCGGCGCCAGCCTGACGGTTGAGATGTGAGCAACCCGAATCTGAGGTTCTTCAAGTGCGTCGTCGAGGCGTTCCGTTCGCGTCGGAGGATGCCCCCACGTCGGCGACCGGCTCGAAAACGACATCCGGCCGGCCACTGAGGGCGGGATGGCGACGATACGGATCTCGTCGCTCGCCGAACTGCCGTGATCAGTGACGCTCGGCTGTCGCTATCAGGGTGAGCGTGCGGTCCAGGTCGTCGAGGACCTCGGGCCAGGTGGTCTCGCTCGGTGGGTCGCTGTGGGCGAAGGTGCCAGCGAGCTCGAGAGTGATGTAGCCGTGGATGAGGCTGGACATCAGCCGGACGGCGTACGTCTCGTTGGTCTCGGGGATGCCGTAGCTGCGGACGACGGTGAGGGCCAGGTCGGCGTTGCGGCGGCCGGCGGTGATCGCGGCAGTGACCGAGTCCGGGATCTCCGCAGCCGGATCGGAGGCGGGTGGGACGCGCTGGCGGGTGGTGGCGTCGTAGCGGCCGGAGGAGCGGCGGGCGAAGTCGCGGATGGCGTCGGCGTACGCCACGAGGAGGTCGCGGCCCTCCCCCGCGGCAATCGCGGTGCTCGTGGCGTCGGCGAGCTCGTCGAGGACGTACGCGGTGACGGCGGTGCGGAGGTCGGTGGCTCCTGAGATGTGGGAGTAGAGGGTCGGCGACCTGACTCCGAGGTGCCGCGCGAGGACCGAGATCGTGACGGCGTCGAAGCCCAGCTCGTCGGCCAGGTCGGCGGCGGCCGCGATCACGGCGCTCCGGTTCAGTCCCGGACGGCCCATCAAAACCCTCCCGATAACGAATTGCCTAACGGTTGTAGGAAACCTAGCATGGTTGACATGAAGCCGCTGACTGAGACCGACGTACGCGCATCGTTCGTCAACCTCACCAAGGGTGCGACCAAGCGCCTCAACCTCCCCGCTGACCTGGCCGAACGGCCGTGGGAGGACCTCGACTACCTCGGCTGGCAGGACCCGAAGGCGCCGCAGAACCACTACCTCGTCACCGAGCACGACGGCCGGCTCTGCGGTATTGCCCTACGCGCCTCGCGCGAGTCGCGAGGGCCGCGGAAGACGATGTGCGCGCTGTGCGCCACGGTCGGCGACGTCGCGCTGCTGGTCGCCTCCCGCGCCGGCCGCTCCGGGCAGGACGGCAACTCCGTCGGCACCTACATCTGCGCCGACCTCGACTGCTCCCTCAAGGCGCGCAACAAGCGGAAGCTCGACACCCCGGTCATCCACGAGACCCTCAGCGCCGAGCAGGTCGACCGTCTGCTCGGCAACCTCGACTCGTTCGTCGCGCGGGTGCTCCGGCCCGCATGACATGCGGTTGGCCGGTGCATCACCCGAATTGGGGTCACCTGCGGGCTACCGCGAGCGCGTCGCAGATCACATGATCATCTCAGGGTCCGACGTTGTCGAGTGAACCCGAAGGTGAGCGCATGATCGAGAACCCGTACTACACCAGAGATGTCCACGGCGACTTCGACCTGATCAGCGTCGGCGAGCTCCAGCTCGAGGAAGGCGGCACGATCCCCGACTGCAAGCTCGCGGTGGCAACGTACGGAGAGCTCGACGCGGCCAAGGACAACGTCATTCTCGTTCCGACCTGGTTCTCCGGGAGCCACCAGATCTGGCACGACGTCTATATCGGGCCGGACCACGCCTTGGACCCGAGCCGCTACTTCATCGTCGTGGTCAATCAGATCGGCGGCGGACTGTCCACCTCACCGCACAACGCCGACGATCCCTCGATCGCGATGTCGTCCTTCCCGCACGTGCGTATCGGGGACGACGTCGTGGCACAGGAGCGTCTGCTGCGCGAGCACTACGGCGTCGAGCAGCTGCAGCTGGTCGTCGGTGGCTCGATGGGGGCACAACAGACCTACGAGTGGGCCGTACGGTTCCCGGAGAAGGTCCTCCGTGCGGCGCCCATCGCCGGCACCGCCCGCAACACGCCACACGACTTCTTGTTCACAGAGGCCCTCAACGAGCAGATCTGGAGCGATCCGGGCTGGCAGCGAGGTGAATACCGGTCGCACACCGAGGTGGAGGACGGCCTGACCCGGCACGCCCACCTATGGGGGATCATGGGCCTCTCCACCGAGTTCTGGAAGCAAGAGGTCTGGCGGGCCTTGGAGTTCGAGTCCAAGGAGGCCTTCCTCGAGGGTTTCCTGGAGCCCTACTTCACCGCGATGGACCCCAACGACCTGCTCGCAACCGGCTGGAAGTGGCAGCGCGGCGACGTCTCCCGCCACACCGACGGCGACCTGCCGGCAGCGCTCGGTCGGATCACCGCCAAGACGTTCGTGATGCCCATCACCGAGGACATGTTCTTCCCCGTCCGAGACTGCGCCGCCGAGCAGGCATTGATCCCCAACAGCGAGCTGAGGCCAGTCGAGGACATCCTCGGACACCTCAGCCTGTTCGGTGTCGCACCGACGTACATGCCCCAGATCGACAAGAACCTGAACGAGCTGCTCGCCTCAGACGTCTGAGGGCGGCCTGAACCTCTACCTTCGCGCGGCCCCGGTCTCGCGCATGGTGATCCTGTGACTGGTGCTCACCTCGGGTCTACCGAGCTCGCGACTGCCGCGCCGTCTCATAGGCGGGCGCTCGTAGGCGGCGGTGCGATTCGTAGATCTCGAGCCCGGGTGGTGTCGAGCGGGTCGGGTCGAAGGAGAGCAGCAGGTCGGGGTCCGACTCGATGGTCAGGTCGAGCGTCGCGAACCGCGTCCAGTCCGTCCCCGGCCGCGCCCACACCAGCTGCCACGTGGCCCCGCCGACGAACTGCGCTCCGAGCCAGACCGGCCCGGTGGGCGTGCGGTACGGGAGCAGGGTGCTGAAGAACCCGTCGGGCAGACGGGTCCTGGGAGCCAGCAAGAACCGGGTCCATCGACCGTGACCGGTGGTGGCGAGCAGGAGGTCACCGTGTTCGCCGCGGATGGTGGGAACGCGCAGGGCGAGCCCGTTGACATCTGGGACTGGCTCGGGCAGGCCCACGGCGCGGGAGAGTCGTACCACCACCTCGTCCGATCCGCCTTCGTCGAGGAACGCTGCGCCCGTGGTGGCTCCCGGGTGCCGTTGCAGCAAGGCCAGGTGCACCTTGCCGTGCGGGTGCAGGGGCTTGTCGGCGGATCGCAACTGGGCGAGCACGCCGACAGCGGTCTGCAGCACGCGGCCGCCCGCTCGCGCCATCGAGCCTGTGACGGCGGGACTCACGCGGTTGGCCTTCCTAGACGGCGATCGCCCCATCGAAGGCGATCGTGCAGGATGGCGGCACGGGCCGCGTTGCTGCCGGCTGCGCCGTGCACGCCTCCTCCGGGGTGGGCGGAGGCGGACCCGAGGAACAGTCCGGGGATGCCGGTCTCTGCCCGCCCCATGCCGGGCACCGGTCGAAAGACCAGCTGTTGGTGGAGCTGAGAGGTGCCGCCGCCGATCGACCCGCCGATGAGGTTGGCGTCGAGAGCTTCGAACTCATGGGGCCCGAGTACGCGTCGTGCGGCGATGGTGCTGCCGAAGCCGGGCGCCAGGCGCTCGATGCGCGCCTGCATGCGGTCGGCGAAACGTTCGCACTCCTCCTCGTCCCATCGCCCGCGCAGCCCGTCAGGTCCCGCATCACGCAGCACCGTCTGCGGCACGTGCGTGTAGGCCCACACCGACTCCGTCCCCGGCGGCGAGCGGCTCGGATCGGTGGTGGTCATCTGACCTGCCAGGAGGAACGGAGCATCCGGGATGACGCCGGCAGACACCTGAGACAAGGACTCGGTCATCTGCTCGACCGAGTCGGCGACGTGGAAGGTGCCGGGCGCGTACGCGGGTTCGGTGAGCCATGGAATGGGCTCGTTCAGGGCCCAGTCGACCTTGACCGTGCCCGGGTCCAGCTGGAAGTTCGCCATGCCGGCTGCGACGCGTCGCGGCACGTCTGCGGGATCGAGCAGCCGGCCGTACAGATGGGGCGCCGCGACGTCGGCGATCACGGCCCGGCCCAACTTGATCCGGTGGCCATCCCGGGTGCGAACCTCGGTGACGCGACCGTCCTCGACAGCGAGGCGGGTGACCTCGGCGCCGCAGCGTACGTCACCACCAAGCCCACGGAAGCGGCGCTCCAGCGCTGCGGCGAGCATGCCGGCACCCCCCTCTGGGACGGGGAAGCCAACGGTCTGGCCCAGCATGGCGAGCAGAAGCCCCATCGTGCCGGAGCCCGGCGAGTCCAACGGGATGTCGGCATGTCCAGCGTTGCCGGCCAGAAGCAGACGCGCACCTTCGCCCCCGAAGCGGTTGCGTGCGAGGTCTCCGGCTGGGGTGAGCAGCGTACGCACCGCCGCCAGGCCCCCTGCACGACGTAGGGCGTTGAGCAGGTGGACCCCCGGCCGCAAGGGCGGGAACGGGGTCAGAAGGGCATGTACGAGGGGTTCACCGATGTGGTCCCAGAGACCGCACAGCTCCAACCACGCCTGGCCGTCGCCGGCGTGCTGGGCGTCGAGCAGCTCTGCGGTGACGTGTCGGTCGCGGTGCAGCAGCGCCCAGCTGCCGTCTTGCATGGGGTGACCCAGGACCGCAGGAGCATGCGTCCACCGCAGTCCGTACTCGTCCAAGCCGAGCCCGCGGATCGTCGGGGAGGCGGCCGCGAGCGGATAGAACGCGCTGAAGGTGTCGTGGATGAAGCCTGGGTGGACGTCCTCGGAGCTGCGTACCGCTCCACCTGTGGTGGGTTGGGCCTCGAGCACCAACACCGACCAGCCCTTGTCGGCGAGCAGGTTGGCCGCGACCATGCCGTTGGGTCCGGAACCAACGACGACCGCGTCGTATGAGGCGTCACTCATGGGCGGTGTTCGACGATGTAGGCCAAGCGCCGGAGAGCCTCCACGTTTCGCCAGCGGAGAAGCGGATCCTGCACCAGCCGTGGGACCAGAGCGCCCGGGCCGTCGACGGCCTGTTCGCGAATCCCGATCTCGGTGCCCTCTCCTGCTTCCTCCACAGTGATCTCGACGTGCGCAGCACCTACGGGCCAGCCGCGCGCACGGAGCAACAGCCTGCTCCCGGGTTCGCACTCGAGCACCTCGGTGCTGTCGTCGAGCAGCAGCGGCCAGACGCCGACGGAGTGATGCAACTGAGTGCCGACCTTCGGCCAGTCCTTGTCGGCATCGCGCAGTCGAGACGCGCCGACCACCCAGAGCGGGTACAGCCAACCGTCTGAGAGGACATCCCACACGTGCTCGGGTGATGCGTGGACCAATCTGCGGTTTCTACTCATCGAGATGTCCTCGTCGACTCGGGGTCACTGGACCTGGCGGTACCCCCTGCCCCTGGCGCGTTATGCGGACGGCCAGGTTGCGCACGAGCCCCAGGACGGCGTTCTCGCGGCCGCCGCGCATGACGTTCTCGTCTTTCGTGGCGGTCAGGACGTTGCCCGGATGTGGGTCCACTGGACGGGTGAGGTCGGTGATCAGGAAGCCGAGGATCGGCGCGACCACCCGGTCGTGGAGGAGGGGCACCAGGTGTCCCAGACGTATCACCTCGGCGGCCATGCTCAGCTGCGGCCGACCGCGGCCCCGGTCGACCCGGCGCAGGATCTGCCGGGCTGCTCGTTGGGGGCTCGAGACCGGAGGCGGGGGCCGACCCTCATGACCGATGACATTCGCGGCATGCTGATAGATGGGGGTGTCCACGCCCGCCGGCGCGACGTACACGATCGCGACGTCAGGTCGGTCGCGGTTCTCCAGGCGCAGCTGATGAGCCAACGCGCGAACACCCCACTTGCTGATGACGTAGGGACTCATCGAAGGCGCCGTGATGTGGCCGAGCGCTGAACCGACCAGCACCAGCGTTCCGCTGCCCTGACTGCGAAACACAGGCACCACATGACGTGCCACATTGACCGAGCCGAGGAGGTTGGTACGCAGCACACCGTCGAAGATCTCCGATGGCAGGGACTCCGTGCGACCCATCGCAACCACCCCAGCGCAGTTGATGACCGTGTCGAGTCGCCCATGTCGGTCGAGCACCGCCCCGATACAGTCCCGCACCGCTTCGTCGTCTCCCACATCGAGCGGCAGCACCATGGTCGATGCGGCCCCCAGCCGCACACACTCACGAGCAGCGGCGTCCAGCGACTCACGACCCCGGGCGACCAGGACGACGTGGTCTCCGCGTGTGGCGGCGAGGCGCGCTACAGCCAGACCGATCCCGCTGGATGCTCCGGTGACGAGGGTGATCGACATGCTCGGAAGCGGTACCCGTGAACGACGACTTCATGCGACGGCGCTCTGCGTCGACGCAGCCCTCCCGGCTCAGCACTCGATGACGTTGACCGCGAGGCCGCCGCGGGAGGTCTCCTTGTACTTGACCTTCATGTCGGCCCCGGTCTCGCGCATGGTCTTCAGCGCCTTGTCCAGGCTGACCTTGTGGGAGCCGTCGCCGTTGAGGGCGAGGCGGGCGGCGTTGATGGCCTTCACGCTGGCGATGGCGTTGCGTTCGATGCACGGGATCTGCACCAGCCCGCCGACCGGGTCGCAGGTGAGGCCGAGGTTGTGCTCGATGCCGACCTCGGCGGCGTTCTCGACCTGCTCTGGGGTGCCGCCGAGCACCTCGCAGAGCGCACCGGCTGCCATCGCGCAGGCCGAGCCGACCTCGCCCTGGCAGCCGACCTCGGCGCCGGAGATCGAGGCGTTCGTCTTGCACAGGATCCCGATGGCGGCCGCGGTGAGCAGGAAGCGGACGATGCCGTCCTCGATCGCTGCCTCGTCGAGCCCGGCGGCCGGGGCCACGAAACGTACCCAGTAGTGCAGGACGGCGGGCACGATGCCGGCCGCGCCGTTGGTGGGAGCGGTGACGACCCGGCCGCCCGAAGCGTTCTCCTCGTTGACCGCCAGGGCGAACAGGTTGACCCAGTCCATGACCCGGAAGGGGTCCTGGGCGCCGGCTCCGGACGCCAAGTCACGGTAGAGCAGCGGCGCCCGGCGCGGAACCCGCGGACCCCCAGGAAGTACGCCGTCACTGACCGGATCACGGTCGCAGCCGGCCTGCACGCAGTCGGCCATCACCCGCCAGATCTCCAGGAGACCGGCGCGGACCTCGTCGTGCGTACGCCAGGTCAGCTCGTTGGCGCGCATGAGGTCGGAGACCCGGAACCCCTCGCGCTCGCAGGTGCTGAGCAACTCGGCACCGGTGGTGAAGGGGAACCGGACGCTCGGGTGATCGGGCACGATCCGGGCGGCGCCGGACGCGTGCTCGTCGACCACGAAGCCGCCGCCGACGGAGTAGTAGGTCCGCTCTCGGCTCACCTGTCCTGAGGCGTCGTAGGCGGTGAAGATCATGCCGTTGGGGTGGCCCGGCAGGCTCTTGCGTCGATGCATCACCAGGTCGGTGTCGCCGTCGAAGCGGATCGACGTGTGGCCGCCCAGCGACAGCTCCCTGCGCTCGCGGATGGCCGCCACCCGCCTGGACGAGGCTCGGGTGTCGACGGTCGCCGGCTCCTCCCCCTCGAGGCCGAGCAGCACCGCACCCTCCGAGCCGTGCCCGTGCCCGGTCGCGCCGAGCGACCCGAACAGCTCCGCCTTCACCCGCGTGACCGCGTCCAGCTGCCCGTCCTCGACAAGGCCGTCGACGAAGATCTTCGCCGCCCGCATCGGTCCCACGGTGTGGGAGGAGGAGGGACCGATCCCGATCGAGTACAGGTCGAAGGTGCTCAAAGTCATCGCCACGACCGGGGCGGGTGCGCCGCTGAGATCAGCGGTCACGACGGTTCACTCCTCGATCAGAGCGTCGTACGCCGCGGCGTCGAGAAGGTCGGGAGCGCCAGAAACACGCATCTCGAAGAGCCAGCCGGCGCCGAACGGGTCGCTGTTGATCAGCGCGGGGTCCTCGACGACGGCCGAGTTGATCTCGAGGATCTCGCCGTCGGCGGGCGCGAAGAGGTCGCTGACGGACTTCGTCGACTCCAGCTCGCCGCAGCTCTCTCCCCCGGTGATCTTGGTGCCCACCTCGGGCAGCTCGACGAAGACGATGTCGCCCAGCGCCTCGGTGGCGAAGGCGGTGACGCCGACGCGCGCGACGTCGCCGCGGGTCTCGATCCACTCGTGCTCGGCGGTGTACGACAGGTTGGTCGGGTTGCTCATGGCTGTGCTCATTTCTTGGAGTAGAACGGAAGGTCGACGATCTCGGCGTCCTCGCGGCTGCCGCGTACGTCGACCTGGACCTTGGTGCCGGCGGATGCGAGGTCAGGCCTGACGTACGCCATCGCGATGGGACGGCCGAGGGTCGGCGACGGGGAGCCGCTGGTCACGACGCCGATCTCGTCGCCAGTGGCCGGGTCCACGACCGCGTAGCCGGCCCGCGGGGATCGGCGCCCGGCGGACACCAGGCCGACGAGCACGCTGCGCGGGCCCTCGTCGCGGCGTACGGCCAGGGCGGCATCGCCGACGAAGCCGTCGGGCTTGTCGAAGGAGACGACCCGGCCGAGTCCGGCCTCGAAGGGCGTCGTCTCGCGGTTCAGCTCGTGACCGTAGAGCGGCATGCCGGCCTCGAGGCGAAGGGTGTCGCGGCAGGCGAGCCCGGCGGGCTGCAGGCCGTGCGGCGTACCTGCCTCGGTGATGGCCTCCCAGACAGCGGCGGCCGACGAGGGTGCGCAGTAGATCTCGAAGCCGTCCTCGCCGGTGTAGCCGGTGCGGGCGAGTAGGACGTCGATCCCGGCGACCGTGCCGGCGTCGATGGCGTAGTACTTCAGGGACGGGACGTCCAGATCGGTCAGGGCTGCGACGATCGCCGCCGAGGCGGGACCCTGGACCGCGATCAGCGCCCACTCCGTGGAGGCGTCGCGGACCACGGCGTCGTACCCGTCGGCCCGCTCGACCAGAGCGGGCGCGACCACGTGGACGTTGCTCGCGTTGGCGACGACCAGGTAGCGCTCCTGCTCAAGCCGGTAGACGACGAGGTCGTCGATGATGCCGCCGTCCTCGGCGCAGACCATCGAGTAGCGGGCGCGGCCGATGCCGATCTTCGACGGCCGACCGACCAGGGCGCGGTCGAGGGCGCGTCCCGCCTCGGGGCCGGTCACCTCGATCTCGCCCATGTGGGACAGGTCGAAGAGGCCTGCGGTGGTGCGTACCGCATTGTGCTCGGCGGTCTCCGAGCCGTAGCGGACCGGCATGTTCCAGCCGGCGAAGTCGGTGAACGAGGCACCGAGCGCCTGGTGGATCTCGTGCAGAGGGGTAGGGACGGGTGAGGTCATGTGCGGGAGGCTCCCTGCTGATGGGTGCCGTCAATCGCGGCACCCGTGGACGGGTGACCTCCCCGCTCTGTCATCGCTACCTGAGAGCTTCACCGCCCGGAAGGGGCGATTTGCACCGTGGGTGCAGGATCCAGCGGATCCTGTCTTTCCAGAGGTCGCCTCACCACAGCGGTCATTGGGCCTGAGAGATTCTGGGGAGGTTTGCTCCTTCGGCGCCTCGCCCCGGATGGGCGAGGACTCTCCCGCTGCGGTTCAAGTGGCGGATGTGAAGTTGTGCGGCAAACCTAGGTCTGCCCACCTCGGCCGTCAAGATCTGACGACCTACGATGGCCCGATGCCGTCCACCAGCACCCGGGTCCCCGTGGTCATCCTCACCGGCCATCTCGGGTCGGGCAAGACCACGCTGCTCAACCATCTGCTGCGCCAGCCCGGCGCGCGGGTGGGCGTGGTCGTCAACGACTTCGGCGACATCAACGTCGACGCCGGCCTAGTGACAGGCCAGGTCGACGAGCCGGCCTCGATCGCCGACGGCTGCCTGTGCTGCCTGCCCGACGCCGGTGGCCTCGACGACGCCCTGGAGAAGCTGACCCACCCGCGGTTCGCGCTCGACGTCGTCATCGTCGAGGCCAGCGGGATCGCCGAGCCCGGCACGCTGGCCCGGCTGGTCCGGTTCAGCGGCGTCGAGCGGGTACGCCGCGGTGGGCTCATCGAGGTCGTCGACGCCTCGGCGTACTTCGACACCCTCGACGACGGGCGTGGCCCGGCGCCGGTGCGCTTCGCGGCCGCGTCCCTGGTCGTGGTCAACAAGACGGACCTGGTGCCGGCTCATGAGCGGGACGAGGTCCTGGCCCGGATCGAGCAGCGCGTGCGAGAGCACAACCCCGAGGTCCATGTGGCGTACGCGGTGGGTGGCCGCATCGACCCGCGGCTGGTCTACGACGCCGCGGTGCCCGAGGACCCGCCCGACGAGCTGCCGATCGCCGCGCTGCTGCGCGAGGCGGCCGCTTCGCACGAGGCCCATCAGCACGCCCGAGCGGTCACCGTGACCACCCCGGGCACCATCGAGCCGGCTCGACTGGTCGACCTGCTCGAGGAGCCGCCGGCGACGGCGTACCGGGTCAAGGGGACCATCGCCGTCGCGACCGGCCAGGGACCGCGCAGCTACCACGTGAACCTGGTCGGACGCAGCGCTCACGTGGCGGCGACGCGTAGGCCCGAGCCGACGAGCGAGCTCGTGGCCATCGGCCTGGAGCTCGAGACCGACCCGGTCCGGGAGCGCCTCGCGGAGGCCCTGGCCCCGGCCGAACGGCCGAGCACCGAGGGCCTTCGCCGGCTCCGCCAGCTGGTGCGGGTCAGCCTCTGACCAGCGGAATCAGCCCGCGCGGCGGACGATCCGTTCCATGTCGGTGATGATCACCGAACGCGACTCCAGCCGGACCCAGCCCTTGGCCGCGAAGTCGGCGAGCGCCTTGTTGACCGTCTCCCGAGCCGCGCCCACGAGCTGCGCGAGCTCCTCCTGGGTCAGGTCGTGGCGTACGTGGACGCCCTCCTCGGTCTCCTGGCCGAACCTCTCGGCGAGGTCGAGCAGAGCCTTCGCCACCCGGCGGGGAGCGTCGGCGAAGACCAGGTCGCCGATCACGTCGTTGGCCCGGCGCAGGCGACCCGACAGCAGGGCGAGCAGCCCACGGGTGACGCCCGGCCGCCCGTCGAGCAGGCGCAGCAGGTCGTCGTGGGACAGCGAGGCGAGCTCCACCTCGTCGGTGACGGCCGTGACCGTCGAGGAGCGCCGGCCGGGGTCGAAGAGCGACAGCTCACCGAACACCTGACCCGGCCCCAGGATCGCCAGCAGGCTGTCCTGACCGCCGGCCGAGGCACGGCTCAGCTTCACCTTGCCGGCCACGACGGCGTAGAGCCGGTCGGCGGCGTCGTCCTCGTGGAACAACACCTCGCCCCGCCTGAGGCGGGCCTGACCCATCATCGCGAGCATCGCCGTCATCGACTCGTCGTCCAGCTCGCTGAAAAGCGGTGCGTGCCGAAGCACGTCTTGATCCATTACCCAGCCGCTCCTGTCATCCTTTTACCGAAGACATCAGCCTAGCCAGATCCGGGGCTTCGACAGCGGATGTGTGTCCCGCATCGCACCGTTGTCGAGTGCGTTCTTCGCCACACCGGACACTGCGGGAAGCCTCGAGGCCTCTGCGTCGTTGAACCTCTCGTGAAGCTCTCCATGCTGGACCGGTCCCGCACGCGGGTGGGGTACGCCGAGGGCGCTGCGCTGACCCACACGATCGATCGCGCGGTCTCCGCCGAGCGGCTCGGCTACCACCGGTTCTGGGTCGCCGAGCACCACGCGGTACCCGGGATCGCCTCGGGGTCGCCGCCGGTGCTGATCGGTGCGCTCGGCGCACACACCTCCACGATTCGGCTCGGGTCGGGCGGGGTGATGCTGCCGCACCACCAGCCGCTGGTCGTAGCCGAGCAGTTCCTCATGCTCGACGCGCTCTATCCCGGCCGGATCGACCTCGGTCTGGGACGTACGTTGGGCTTCACCGCACCCGTACGCCGCGCCCTGCGGCAGGATCTCGACGACCCGGACACGTTCGCCGAGGACATCGAGGAGCTCCGTGGTTATCTCGACCGCACCGCGGCGGTCACGGCCCGGCCAGCGGCGGCTCACCAGATCCCGATGTTCGTGCTCGCGACAGGGAAGGGCGTCGCGCTCGCTTCTCGGCTCGGGCTGCCGGTCGTCGTGGGTGGTCCGGTGCTCGACAGCCCTCGGCTGGACGAGCTGCTGGGGGCGTACCGGAACGACTTCCGGCCCTCCTCTCGAGCAGCCGAGCCTTCGGTGATGATCTCCGTCGACGTCTTGGTCGCCGACACCGACGCCGAGGCCGCCGAGCTCGCCCTGCCGGAGGCCTGGGCGATGGCCAGGTCACGGCAGACCGGCGAGTTCGGCCCGCTCGAGCCGGTCGCGGCGATCCGCGACCAAGCATGGTCGAACCAGCTGCGCGAACGCGTCGAGGCGCACCTGGCGCGTACGACCGCGGGATCCGCCGAGACCGTCCGGCGTCGTCTCGACCAGCTCGCCGAGGCCACCGGAGCCGACGAGCTCCTCGCCTTCACCTCCACCTACGACCGCGACGCCCAGCTCGCCTCCGACGCCGCGCTCGCCCGGATCATGACCGGGCGCCCGCAGCTGTCGACCCGGAGCTAGTCGTCAGAGTGTGGGCAGCCTCCAGGAGGAGACGGCCGAGCTCGTGCTGGCGCGGGGGTCCGAGGCGGGCCTCGATGCCGGTGATGCTCAGCGCTCCGTATGGCTGGCCGTGGGCGTCGAAGACGGCGGCGCCGAGGCCCCAGCTGCCGACCACGATGAGGCCCGGGTTGACCGCGAAACCGAGCTCGCGGGTCGCGGCGACGCGCTCGCGCAGGGCCTCGGCGGAGTGCTGCGCGCCGTAGGCGCCGACGAGGTCGGTACGGGCCAGGTAGGCCTCGCGCCGCGACTCCGGCAGGAAGGCGAGGATCGCCAGGCCGGCCGAGGCGACGCCGAGCGGAAACCGGATCCCCTCGTGGAGCACGTGGGAGCGGATCGGGAAGCTGCCGTCCTCGCGCAGTACGCAGACCGTCTCGTCGCCGCGCCGGATCGAGAAGAAGGCGCTCTCCCCCGTCTCCCGGGCGATGCGCAGCACGGCCGCCCGGGCCGCCGGGGTGATGTCGTGGCGGGTGGTCGCGGCGGCGCCGAGCAGGAAGCACTCCGGGCCCAGGTGCCAGGTGCCGGTGTCGTTGTCGCGCTCGACCAGCCCCTCTTCCTGGAGGGCACTGAGCAGGCGGTGGGCGGTCGGGCGCGGGATGGCAGCGGTCGTCGCCAGATGGGTGGTCGTTGCACCCTCCGGCTCGCGCGCGGCGAGCAACCGCAGCAGGTGCGCACTGCGGCGGATCACGCTGGGCTGAATGCTGGGCTGTTGCGCTCCAGGACCGGGTTCCATGGGACGTACGATAGGCGACGTCCACTCAGTGAACGCATCTGCGGCAGCAGGGTCGGTCAACGAAAGATCGAGCGTGAACTCGCGCTCATCTATTGACCGAACCGCCGGCCCACCCTTGACTGATCATCATGGACAAGGTCATCTCCTCAGCTGCCGAGGCGGTCGCGGACATCCCGAACGGAGCGACCCTCACGGTCGGCGGTTTCGGGCTGTGCGGCATCCCTTCGGTGCTCATCAATGCTCTGCTCGAGGCCGGCGTCACCGACCTCGAGGTGGTCTCCAACAACGCCGGCGTCGACGACTGGGGTCTGGGCCTGCTGCTCGGCGCCGGACGCCTGCGGCGGGTCGTCGCCTCGTACGTCGGTGAGAACAAGGAGTTCGCGCGGCAGTACCTCTCCGGCGATCTCGAGGTCGAGCTGACCCCGCAGGGCACGCTGGCCGAGCGGATGCGCGCCGGCGGCTCCGGCATCGCCGCGTTCTACACCCGCACCGGCGTCGGCACGCAGGTGGCGCAGGGCGGGCTGCCGTGGAAGTACGACGACGCCGGCAATGTCATCAAGACCTCGCCCGAGAAGCCGGTGATGACCTTCGAGACGCCTGACGGCGAGAAGGAGTTCGTCCTGGAGGAGGCCATCGTCGCCGACTTCGGCATCATCCGCGCGTGGAAGGGTGACCGCCACGGCAACCTCGTCTTCAAGGACTCCGCCCGCAACTTCAACCCGCTGGCCGCGATGGCCGGGCAGATCACGATCGCGGAGGTCGAGGAGCTCGTCGAGCCCGGCGACCTCGCGCCGAACGACATCCACCTCCCCGGGGTCTACGTCCACCGCGTGGTTCCACTGACCCCCGAACAGGCCGCCGACAAGCGCATCGAGAAGAGGACGGTCCGCTGACATGGCATGGACACGTGAAGAGATGGCCGCCCGCGCCGCCGCGGAGCTGTCCGACGGCGACTACGTCAACCTCGGCATCGGGCTGCCGACACTGGTGCCCAACTACGTCCCCGACGACGTCGAGCTGGTGCTGCAGAGCGAGAACGGCATCCTGGGCACCGGCGCCTACCCCACCGAGGACGCCGTCGACCCGGACCTGATCAACGCCGGCAAGGAGACGGTCACCGTACGCAAGGGCGCGAGCTTCTTCGACTCCGCCATGAGCTTCGGCATGATCCGCTCCGGCAAGATCGACGCCGCCATCCTCGGCGCCATGCAGGTCTCCTCGTCGGGCGACCTGGCGAACTGGATGATCCCCGGCAAGATGGTCAAGGGCATGGGCGGCGCGATGGACCTCGTCCACGGCGCCAAGAAGGTCGTCGTACTGATGGAGCACGTCGCCCGCGACGGCTCCTACAAGATCGTGAACGAGTGCTCGCTGCCCTACACCGGCCTCGGCGTCGTGCAGCGCATCATCACCGACCTCTGCGTCCTCGACATCACCCCCGAGGGCCTGCGCCTCGTCGAGCTCGCCCCGGGGGTCACGCTCGGTGAGGTCGAAGAGAAGACCGAGCCGCCCATCCTCCGCTGATCGCCGAGACGTCAGCTGCGTCGGCCGAGATGTCACGGGTGTGACCTCTCGGCCGACGTGCGTGACGCCTCGGCCGACGGGGGTGACTTCTCGGCCGACGTACGGGCCTTCTCGGCATCTGCGACAATGTGCGGCGTGGATTTGAGGGTGGTGCGGCCTACGCGTGGGAGCGTGTGGCTGGCGTTGCTCGCGGCCATCGAGATCACCACCGGGTCCAGCTTGGCCCACCTGGCCGGCGGCGGGGAGCTGCCGGACGCGTTGTGGCTGGTCGCGACCGGGTTCGCCGCCTTCGGCGCCGGGGTCGTGGTGCTGCAACGACGGGTCGGGATCGTCCTCGGCGCGGTGCTCGCCGGAGCGGCGCAGCTGGGGATGCACGAGGCCTTCGAGGCGTACGCAGCACCGGCTGCCCATATGCACAACGCAGGCTCGGGCGACACCTCGATGCTGGTCGCGCACACCGCGGCCGCGGTGCTCACCGTCGTCGTGTGGCTGCTGCACCGCCGGGCCTGGCAGGTCATCTCCCGGGCGCTCACGACGCCCTGGAACCCGATCCCGTTCCGCCTGCCGGTCCAGGCGCAGCCGGTCGTGCCGCGCAACGGACTGTGGACGTACGTCGCTGCCGGCCGGGGTCCGCCGGTCCTCGCCTGAGGACCCGACCCCGACTACTGGGCATCGCCCATCAGCAGACACTCCACAGAAAGCAACAACCATGTCTCGACGTACCCTCACGCGCCTCGGCGCGCCCGCTGCCGCTGCCGCGGTCGTCACCTTCCTCGTCGCCGCTCCGGCCTCCGCGCACGTCACGGTCACCCCGACCGAGACGGCGGCCGGCGCCTACACCGTGCTGACCTTCAGCAACGGCCACGGCTGCGAAGGCTCGCCGACCAAGCAGGTCACGATCCAGGTCCCCGAGGGGATCAACGACGTGACGCCCACGCGGCAGCCGTTCTACGACGTCAAGGTCGTCTCCGAGAAGCTCGACGAGCCGATCGAGGACGCCCACGGCAACAAGCTCACCGAGCGCGACGCCAGGGTCGTCTACACCGCGAAGACGCCGCTGCCCGACGGTCAGCGGGACGCCTTCGAGGTCTCCCTGCAGCTGCCCGAGGAGGAGGGCACGCTCGCCTTCCCGGTCATCCAGACCTGCGTGAAGGGCGAGACCGCCTGGGTCGAGGAGGCTCCCGAGGGCGCCACCGAGGAGCCGGAGAACCCGGCTCCGTCCTTCGAGGTCACCGCCGCCGAGTCCGAGGACGGTCACGGCCACGGTGCTGAGGAGTCCGTCGAGAAGGCCGAGCCGGTCGCCGCGGATATCGAGGACGGCGACAGCAGCAACCTATGGGGTCCTGTCGGTGCCGGCGCCGGCATCCTCGGCCTGATCGCGGGCGCGACCGCCCTCGCGCTGGGGCGTCGTAAGGCGTGATTGCTCCCCTGACGCGCCAGCCCGGCCTCGACTACCGGGGCCCGGGCCGGCGCGCCCTGGGGCGGTTGCTGGTGGTGCTTGCTGCCGCTGCGTACGCCGTCCTGCTCAGCATCTCCCCCGCCCAGGCGCACGCGACGCTGATCGGCACCGACCCCGAGGAGGGGGCGGTGCTGGAGGTGGCGCCGGAGACGATCACCTTCACCTTCGACGAGGCGGTGTCGCTGCCTCCGGCGGGCGTGACGGTCTACGACGCGAAGGGCAAGGAGGTCACCTCCGAGGCGACCGCGAGCGGCACCGAGATGCAGGTCGCGCTCGCGGACGCGAGCAGCCTCGGCGACGGCACCTACGTCGTCGCCTGGCGAGCGGTCTCGGCCGACGGACACCCGATCTCGGGCTCGCTGACCTTCGCGGTCGGCGCCCCGAGCCTCAGCGTCGCCCCGCCTCCGTCCACCGAGCCGTCCAGGGCGACGGCGGTGATCCACGGGGCGCTCCAGTTCCTCCAGTACGCAGCACTGCTGCTGGTCGTGGGCCTGGTCTGGTTCCGCGCCGTGATCGTTGGTGAGCACCGCATCCCGGACCGCGCCACGGCGCGGGTGCAGCGGGTCGAGGTCCTCGCCGGCATGGTCGCCGTGTTCGCGCTGGTGCTCCTGGCCCCGGCCAGCGGCGCGCTGCAGAGCGAGAGCGGACCCGGGGCGATCCTGACCTTCGACGCCTGGTCGCCGGCCTCGGTCGGCAAGGAGTGGCTCAGCGCGCTGGTGGGGATCATCGGCATCGCGGCCGCGCTCGCGCTGCGCGAGCGCCCGCGTCTGGCCGCGGCTGCGGCACTGATTGCGATCTGCTCCCCGGCCCTGGTGGGCCACTCTCGAGCGGTCGTACCCGCCTGGCTGGTCACCGCCACCGACGTCATCCACCTCGTCGCCGGCGCGCTCTGGCTCGGCGGCCTGGTCGGTCTCGCGCTGACCCTGCCGCTGATCACCCGGCGCGGCACGGTGGCCGCCGAGATCGTCACCCGGTTCTCGACCCTCGCCGCCGCCTCCCTGGCCGCCCTGGCGGTCTCGGGCGTGCTGATGGGCTGGCGGATCCTCGGCTCCTGGGACAACCTGCTCAACAGCACGTACGGCACCCTGCTGATGACCAAGATCGCGCTGGTCGTCGCGGTGGCGGTGATGGCGGCCGGCAATCGGCTGCTGGTCCTCCCCCGCGTACGTCAGGCGGCCGGCCACGACGACACCGTCGAGGCCGGCTCGATGCTGCGCCGGGCCGTGCTGATGGAGGCGGGCGTGCTCGTCGTCGTCCTCGGCGTCACCGGCTTCCTGGTCGACCAGCCGCCGCAGGCAGGGGCCGGCTCGACCGGAACGGGCTCGGCCACGGTCGCGCAGACCAACACCCAGGCCGCGGAACTGGGCGACGACCACCGGGTCTACGCGACGCTGACGCCGGCGGGTCCGGGGCCGAACGTGCTCAGGCTGCAGATCCAGGACGCGGCCGGCGAGCCCGTCGAGGCGGCGGCGGTCCCGACCGCCAAGCTGAGGTCCGGCGATGTCGACCTGGGCAGTCTGACCCTGAAGACGGTCGGCGCCGGCACCTGGGAGGCAGACGTCGTACTCCCCAAGGGCGGTGTCTGGGAGGCGACCGTCGGGCTGCGCTTGGGCGAGTTCGAGAGCCCGCTGGGGCTCGTGAAATTCCCCGTCAGACAGTGACGCTCAGACGGTGACCGGGAGCCGGAGCGTGTGGATCATCCCGTCGACACGCACCTGCACGAAGAAGACGTAGTCACCCGCCTTCGGCGGCTTCACGTGGATGCCGAGGCGGGTGCCGTCCTCACCGTTCTCGGGGCCGCCGAGCGGGTGCAGGTGGATCACCTCGCCCGTCTCGCGGCTGAACGCGGTCACGTGCGCGTAGACCCCGAGGTAGGTGCCGAGGTTGACCGGCTTGCCGGCCAGGTCGGAGATCAGGACGCCGATCTCCTGGTCGATCCCCGGCTTCGGGGTCTCCTCCAGGGCAGCGATCACGGTGCCGTCGTCGGAGCCCGGTACGTCGACCTCGGAAGCCCCCGCGACCTTCGCCGTCGCGCCGAGCATCGCCTGCTCCCCCTTGCCGTCGGGCGTCCGGGCGGCGAACTCGACGACCACCCGGTAGTTGCCGCCCGCGGGCAGCGTCAGGTCGCCGGACCATTCCCCGGGCTCGCCCTGGGTCGGGTGCAGGTGACGGAAGACCTCCAGGTCGTCGCGTACGACGTAGAGGTGGAGGTCCTTGGTCTGCTCCTCGATGTAGTCGGTCACGGGACTGTTCCCTTGATCGCCGGCGTCCTTGGTGATCGTGAAGCTCACCTTCCCCGGGGTGCCGGCCTCGGCGGGCAGGCTGACGTCGCCGAGCGTGTAGCCGCCCGCGGTCGCGGAGGTGCCGTCGGCGCCCTTGATGGCGGTCACGACCGTCGCCACGTTGGTCGATCCGCCGGGGTTCGAGGTGGGGTCGGCCGCCTCCGGTTCACCGCCGCAGGCGATCAGGGTGATCGCGAGGCCGAGGGTCAGGACGACAGCAGCAATTCCGACACGCACGGGCCAAGGGTGCCATGTCGTCGGTCAGAACCCGACACCCGGATTGAGAATCCCCAGCGGGTCCAGGGCCGCCTTGATCCGATGCTGCAGGTCGATGGAGTCGGCGCCGATCTCGGGCTCGAGCCACTTGCGCTTGAGCCGGCCGACACCGTGCTCGCCGGTGGTGGTGCCACCGAGCTCGATGGCGAGCGCGAAGATCTCGTCACCGGCGAGGGTCTCCGCCGGCGGCATCACGCCCGGAACGTCGTCCGGCGACGGGTCCCAGCCGATGACCGGGTGGAGGTTGCCGTCGCCGGCGTGGGCGAGCGTGTAGGTGCGTACGCCGTGCCGTTCCGAGATCTCGGAGATCCGGTCGACCGCCTCGGCGAGCCGGGACCGGGGCACGCAGATGTCCTCGATGAACCAGGAACCCTCCGCCTCGATCGCGGGCAGGATCTGGCGACGGGTCTCCACCAGCCGGTCGGAGGACTCCTCATCGACGCCCTGCTCGATCCAGGTCGCCTCCTTGCCGAGGATGGCCGCGATGGCCTCGATCTCCGTTTCCGCCGCGGGTCCGTCGGTCTGGGCGATCACCAGCGCGTCGCCGCGGGCGGCGTAGGTGGTGCCCGCGAACCGGTCGACCGCCTCGAGGCACTGCCGGTCGATGAATTCCAGCATGGACGGCAGCCGCCGGGCGGCGGCGATCTCGGCGCAGGCCCGAGCGGCCGCCGCGACCGAGGCGTACGCAGCCGACGCCGTCAACGTGGAGACCGGGCGCGGCTTGAGCCGCAGGGTCGCGCCGACGACGATTCCCAGGGTGCCCTCGGAACCGACGAAGAGGGCGGTGAGATCGAGCCCGGCGACGCCCTTCATGGTGCGGCGGCCGGTGTGGATCAGGGTGCCGTCGGCAAGGACGACATCGAGGCCGAGGACCGCCTCCCGGGTGACTCCGTACTTCACGCACCGCAGCCCGCCGGCGTTGGTCGCTACGTTGCCGCCGATCGAGCAGATCGCCGCCGAGGCCGGATCGGGTGCGTACCGCAGCCCCACCTCGGCCGCCGCCGCGTCCAGCCGCGCGTTGAGCACGCCGGGCTCGACGACCGCGATCTCGTCGACCGGGTCGAGCTCGAGGATCCGGTCCATCGCGGAGAGGTCGACGACGAGATGGCCCGTACCGGCCACCGCTCCCCCGGCCAGCCCGGTGCCCGCACCCCGCGGGACCACCGGCACCCGGTGCGCCGAGGCGACGCGCATCGCCGCTTGGACGTCCGCGATGCTGTGGGCCCGTACCACCGCCAGCGGCAGGCCGGCGGCAACCGATCCGGACCGGTCGGTCGAGGCCGCCAGCAGCGAGAGCTCGTCGGTCAGCACCTCGGAGACGCCGGCGGCGAGGTCATCGACCAGGGAAAGCTGTGACTCCGTCGTCATCCTGACATTCTCTCGTGAGACAGCCGATTGCGAACCCCTTCGACGATACCGATACGCTTTACCTCGAGGGGAGTACCTCACCAAGCTCATTCCGGTCAGTACGTCGGTGCCGACACCGTCCCGGAATGACACCCCGATCCGGGGTGAGGGAGACCTCAGACGTTCATCGACACGCCTGAGGAACCTGCATGCTCGATACCATTGCCACGCCCACCCTGTGGGCCGTGACCATCGCCGCCGTCGTGGTGCTGATCGCCCTCGACTTCGTCCTGACCCGCAAGCCCCACGACGTCTCCATGAAGGAGGCGGTGGGCTGGTCTGCCTTCTACATCGCGCTTCCGCTCGCCTTCGGTGTCTGGGTCTGGAACGCCCACGGCAGCCAGACCGGCTTCGAGTACTACACCGGCTACATCGTCGAGAAGTCGCTCAGCGTCGACAACCTGTTCGTCTTCATGCTGCTGCTCGCGGCCTTCGCGGTGCCACGGCACCTGCAGCAGAAGGTCCTGCTCTTCGGCATCGTCGGCGCGCTCGTGCTGCGCGGCATCTTCATCGCGCTCGGCGCCGCGGCGCTCTCCCAGTGGGACATCGTCTTCCTGATCTTCGGCGTGATCCTGCTGGTCACCGCCGCGAAGATCTTCACCGAGGCGCTCCAGGGCCACGACCAGAAGGTCGATCCCGAGGAGATGCTGGCCGTACGTATCGGCCGCAAGATCGGCCTGAAGCCGATGGCCATCGTGGTGCTCGCCATCTTCGCCACCGACATCGTCTTCGCCGTCGACTCGGTGCCGGCGGTCTACGGCATCACCGGCGACCCCTACCTCGTCTTCGCCACCAACGCGTTCGCGCTGCTCGGCCTGCGGGCCCTCTACTTCGTGCTCGAGGGTGCCCTGTCCAAGCTGGTCCACCTCTCCTACGGTCTGGCCGCGATCCTCGCCTTCATCGGCGTCAAGCTCGGCCTGCACTGGGCCCACGGCCTCTGGGACAGCGTCCCGGTCGTCCCGACCTGGCTCTCCCTGGTGATCATCGTCGGCATCCTCGCCGTCACCGTCACCACCAGCCTGATCGCCTCCGCGCGTACGCAGGCCCGTGAGGAGAACGAGGCCTTGGAGGAGACGAACGCGTAAGCGACCGTGTTGGTCTCGACACGCTCGGCCGCGGGCGGCCTCGCGGCTCGACCAGCGGAGGGACCGGCGGCTCGACCGACGGGTTGCCCCGTCGGTCGAGCCGGACTCGTGAGGAACGAACGAGTCCGTGTCGAGACCAACACATTCCTACCCGCGGTCAGTCCAGCGCGAGTCCCTCCGCCGGGCTGACCTTGGTCGCCCGCTTGGACGGCGCCACGCAGGAGACCAGGCCGGCCAGGCCTGCGGCCGCGACCACCGCCACCAGCTGCAGCACCGGCAGCTGGAAGGTGGCGTCGGGCATGATGTCGCCGACCAGGATCTCGCTGCCGCCCCAGGCGAAGAAGACGCCCAGCGCGGTGCCGACGAGAGCCGCCACGGCCGAGAGCAGCACCGCCTCGGCGGCCAGCGTCCGCCGCAGCTGACGCCGGGTCAGACCCAGCGCCCGCAGCAGCGCGTGCTCACGACCGCGCTCGAGCACCGAGAGGCCCAGCGTGTTGGCGATGCCGGCCAGCGCGATCAGCACCGAGATCGCCAGCAGCCCGATCACCGCCCAGGTGAACACGTCCAGCTGAAGCTCGACCCAGGCGCGCTGGCTCTTGCCGTTGGTGAGCTCGGCGTCCGGAGCGATCGCCCCCAGTGCACCGGCCAGGTCCTCCGGGTCGGCGCCGGCATCGGCACGGACCCAGACGGCGTACGTCTGCGGGTCACCGGTCAGCTTCTCCAGCGTGGCCGCGGAGATCTGCGGGGCTCCGTCGATCTCGCGTACGTCCAGGGTCACCGTCACGCTCCGGTCACCGACGAGCAGCGCGACCTTCTCCCCCGAAGCCTCGAACTCGTCCTCCACGAAGGCCGCGGCGGCCGCCGGGGAGATCACCATGGTGCCGGGCTTCACGGTGAGGTCCATGAGCGCGACGTCGCCTGCCGGGGGCGCCACGACCGGCAGTGACACCGGCTTGCCGTCGGTCTTCACCGACGCCATGGCTCCCGGCACGGCGACCGCGTCCGCGACCCCCGGGACCGACTTCGCGTCCCCGACGACCGAGTCCTCCAGCGGCTTCGACTCGGACTGGAGCGCGATGTCGATCGGGTGCTGCTTCGCCATCTCGTCCAGGGTGGCGCCGCGGATGGTCGCCATCCCAGTGAGCACGCCGGTGGTGAGGGTGACGCCGACGAGCAGCGACGCCGCGGTGGCGGCGGTGCGCTTCGGGTTGCGTCCGGCGTTGGCCGCAGCGAGCTTCGCCGGAGAGCCGGCGACGACGGCCAGCGCCGACCCGGCCAGGCGCACCAGGCCCGGCACGAGCGCGGGACCGAGGAGCATCACGCCGATGAAGGTGACCCCACAGCCGAACAGCACGATCAGCATCCCGGTCTGCGCGTCGTCCCAGCCCACCGCCACGAAGATCGTCGCGATTCCGGCGAGTGCCACGACCAGGCCGAGGCCGATCCGGAACAGCCCGGCGCCGCGTACGTCGAAGCCCTCCTGCGGCCGCAGCGCGGCCAGCGGGCTCAGCCGCATCAGCCGGCGGGTCGGCAGCCACGAGGCGACCAGCGTGGTGAGCACCCCGAGGACGAACGCGCCCACGAGCCACGGCCACTCGAAGGAGACGTCACCCAGCGGCGCGGTCTCGGCGAACTGGCGCACCAGCGCGACGATCCCCCAGCCGAGCAGGACACCGACCACCAGGCCGAGCAACGAGGCCAGGAGCCCGAGGGCGAGCGCCTCGCGGCGTACCGATCTCAGGACCTGACGCTTCGTCGCGCCCATCGCGCGCAGCAGCGCGAAGTCGCGCATCCGCTGGGCGAACAGGATCGAGAAGGTGTTGGTGATGACCAGCACGGAGACGAACAGCGCGATGAAGGCGAAGATCAGGATCATGTACGCCACGATGTTGACCTCCTTGTTGAGCTGGGTCTGCAGCTCGACGAGGTAGTCGTCGGTGTTCAGCCAGTTGTCGGCCTCGGCACCGGTCCCTGCGGTCATGACGGCTTGGACGTACTGGTTCTCCCAGCCCTGCATCTCGGGCCAGGTGACGTAGATCGGCGAGGACCACATCGACGGGGCATCCACCAGACCGACGACGGTCGTCTCGATCGCGGTCTTGCCGCTGCCGACCTTCAGCGTGTCGCCGATCGCGACCTTGTTGGTCTTGGCGGCGTTGGCGTCGACCACGGCCTCACCGGCGCGGGTCGGGAACCGGCCCTCCTCCAGGTCCTGCCACTGCCAGCGCTTCTCGGTGGAGACCGCGCCGACCGTGATGTCCTGGCCGAGCATGGTCTCGTCGGTGCGGACCGGCTGCATCGAGAGGGCCAGCGCCCAGCCGCCCTTCTCGACGTACTTGTCGGTGATCTCGTCGGACGGGAGGTCGACCGCGCCGACGGCGTTGCGGAACGGCGCGTCGATGCCGGCGAAGAGACCCGACTTCGTCGCCGACGTGAGTGCGTTGACCACCACGATCAGCGCGACCGCGGCGACGACCGCGACGACAGCCGCGGCGTACCGGCGGGCGTATGTCCGCAGAGATGCGAACAGCACCGTCCGCATCAGCGCGTCACCCCTTCGATGTGTCCGTCCTTGACCATGACGATCTCGTCGGCGTACGCCGCGGCGGAGGCCTCGTGGGTCACCATGACCACGGTCTGACCGAGCTCGCGGACGCTGCGACGGAGGTGGTCGAGCACCTCGGCCGAGGTCTCGGAGTCGAGGTTTCCGGTGGGCTCGTCGGCGAAGAGGATCGCGGGCTGGGTGACCAGCGCACGGGCGATGGCCACGCGCTGCTGCTGGCCCCCGGAGAGCTCGGAGGGCTTGTGGCCCAGGCGCTGGCCGATGCCGAGGGTGTCGGCGATCATCTGCGCCCGCGAGCGGGTCTCGTCGGTCACCCGCCTGCCGGCCAGCTCCAGCGGCAGCTGGATGTTCTGCCCGGCGGTGAGCATCGGCAGCAGGTTGAACGCCTGGAAGACGAAGCCGATGTTCTCCCGCCGGAAGATGGTCAGCTGGTCGTCGTTGAGGTTCTGGAGCGGCTGGCCGGCGACCGTCACCTCACCGCTGGTGGGTCGGTCGAGGCCGGCCAGGCAGTGCATCAGCGTCGACTTGCCCGAGCCGCTCGGGCCCATGATCGCGGTGAAGGCGCCGCTGCGGATCTCCAGGTCGACCCCGCGCAGGGCGTGCACCTCGGTCGCACCCTTGCCGTAGGTCTTGGTCAGGCCCACCGCTCGGGCGGCGGCCGTCATCGTGGGAACAGAGGTCTGTGTCATGCCACCGAGCCTCTCGTCGCGAGGCGTCAGCCCGCATCGGGCTGGGGGCTGATCCCGGCGTACGACCTGGGGTGGATCGGCAAGGGTCGGCTCAGGGTCATCCCCGGGTGAGGCTCACTCCGTCGGCCAGCCGGTAGGGGTTCGTGGCGACCAGGGCGCCGATCGAGCGGCGCAGCCGGGAGACCTCGGCCCGCACGGTGACGATGTGCTCGGCGTCGCCGAAGACGGCCTCGCTGAGCCCGCGCGCGGTGAGTCCGGCGGGGCCGGCCCGGTCGACGAGGGTGAGGATCTCGACGTGCCGCCGGGTCAGGGTGGTGCGCCAGCGACCCGACTCCGAGACCACCTCCAAGGTGCCGTCGGGATCGAGCCGGGCCACCAGGCTGCCCGAGGAGTCGGAGGAGGTCGGCCGGACCAGCCAGCCGCGCTCGCCGACCCGCTCGGGGAGGCACAGCCCCAGGCCCGGGACGGTCAGCATCTTGTCCTGCCGGGGCGCCGCGATCCGGTCGCGGGCGGCAATCCCGGCATGGTGGGCGACCCAGCCGTCGTCGTCGACGACCAGCAGCGGACCCTCGACGCCGGAGACGACGTGGTCGGTCTCGCGGCGCAGCCGCTCGAGCCACTCCTGGTGGCGGCGCCACAGCGACATCTCGGCCAGCCGCACCGCGCTCTCGACCAGGGCACCGATCGCCGGGTGCAGGGTCAGGGCCGGCCCGCTGACGTCGACGACGCCGAGCAGGGCTCCCGTGCGGGGGTCGTGGATCGGGGCGGCCGTGCAGTACCAGGGATGCTGGGCCTGCTCGAAGTGCTCCGCGGAGAAGAGCTCGACCGGCGCCGCCTCGGCAAGCGCGGTGCCGATGGCGTTGGTGCCGACTGCGCGCTCGGTCCACAGGGCGCCCTCGACGAAGCCGAGTTGGTCTGCGATCTTGAGGACCCGCGCGGACCCCGCCCGCCACAGCACCACGCCCTCGTCGTCGGTGACCACCATCAGGTACGTCGCCGCGTCCGCCGCCGAGGTCAGCACCGCCCGCAGGTCGTCGATCACCATCCCCAGCGGCGAGCGGGCTCTCCTTGTCGCGCACTCGGCTGCCGACGGCGTACGCCTGCCGTTGCTGCTCCCGGGCTCCAGGCCCATGCTCATCACGCGGCGCCAGGAGCGCTCGACCAGGATCCGGGGTGTGCTCGGTGGGCGGCCGCCGGACAGGACGGCGTCGTGGACACGTACGAGATCACGGGCGAGGCGTGGCAGGTCGGCTCCCGCCGGGACTGCTCCGGTCGCTGTCATCTGGCGTCCACCTCCGACTCCGAGGGTAGGTCCTCGCTGTGACCCGCGCCACATGCAATCGGCTGCAACCCTTTCTCCGGCGCCCGCGCGGCGGTGTGCTGGAGGCATGACGCAGACACTCGAACCCACTCCCCCAGGCGCCGTCCAGAGCGGCCCGGCGCAGACCTGGCTCGCCGACTTCGAGGCCGCCCTGAAGGAACGCGACATCCCCCGGGCCGTCGGCCTGTTCGCCACGAAGAGCTACTGGCGCGACCTGGTCGCCTTCTCCTGGAACCTCACCACGGTCGAGGACCCGTCCGGGGTCACCGACCTGCTCGAGAGCACCCTGAACCGCGTCGACCCCTCCGGCTTCGCCCTCGAGGAGCCCGAGGCGACCGCGGACGGGGTGACCACGGCGTGGTTCACCTTCGAGACCGCGATCGGTCGCGGCCGCGGACTGCTGCGCCTCAAGGTCGAGGACGACCGACCGAAGGCGTGGACGTTCCTGACCACGCTCTACGAGCTCAAGGGACACGAGGAGCCCCGCGGCGTACGTCGCCCGAAGGGTGCCGAGCACGGCGTCAACCGTGACCGGGTGACCTGGGCGGAGAAGCGGCAGGCGGAGGCCGAGACGCTGGGCCTGACCGAGCAGCCGTACGCGGTGGTCATCGGTGGTGGGCAGGGCGGGATCGCGCTCGGCGCGCGGCTGCGCCAGCTCGGGGTGCCGTCTCTCGTCATCGACCGCTACGAGCGGCCCGGGGACCAGTGGCGCGGCCGCTACAAGTCGCTGTGCCTGCACGACCCGGTCTGGTACGACCACCTGCCCTACCTGAAGTTCCCCGACAACTGGCCCGTCTTCGCGCCGAAGGACAAGATCGGCGACTGGCTGGAGTCCTACGTCAAGGTGATGGAGGTGCCCTACTGGTCCTCGACCACGGCCACCAACGCCTCCTACGACGAGGCGGCCGGCGAGTGGACGGTCACCGTCTCGCGCGGCGGGGAGGAGATCACGCTGCACCCGAAGCAGCTGATCATGGCCACCGGGATGTCCGGCAAGCCGAACATCCCCGACCTGCCCGGCATGGACATCTTCGAGGGCGAGCAGCACCACTCCTCCAAGCACCCGGGGCCGGATGCGTACGAGGGCAAGCGGGTCGTCGTGATCGGGTCCAACAACTCCGCCTTCGACATCTGCGGGGCGCTGTTCGAGCACGGCGCCGACGTCACGATGGTGCAGCGGTCCTCGACCCACATCGTGAAGAGCGACACGCTGATGGACATCGGCCTCGGCGACCTCTACTCCGAGCGCGCGCTCGCCTCCGGGATGACCACGGAGAAGGCCGACCTGGTCTTCGCCTCGCTCCCCTACCGGATCATGCACGAGTTCCAGATCCCGCTCTACCAGCAGATGGCCGAGCGCGACGCCGACTTCTATCAGCGCCTGGAGAAGGCCGGGTTCCGGCACGACTGGGGCGACGACGGCTCCGGGCTGTTCATGAAGTACCTCCGCCGTGGCTCGGGCTACTACATCGACGTGGGCTCGGCCGAGCTGGTCGCCAACGGCGACGTCAAGCTCGCCCAGGGACAGGTCTCCCACCTGACCTCGTCGGCCGTCGTGCTCGAGGACGGCACCGAGCTCCCCGCCGACCTGGTCGTGTACGCCACCGGCTACGGCTCCATGAACGGCTGGGCCGCCGACCTGATCAGCCAGGAGGTCGCCGACCGCGTCGGCAAGTGCTGGGGTCTCGGCTCCGAGACGACCAAGGACCCCGGCCCGTGGGAGGGCGAGCAGCGCAACATGTGGAAGCCGACCCAGCAGGAGGCGCTGTGGTTCCACGGCGGCAACCTGCACCAATCGCGCCACTACTCGCTCTATCTCGCGCTGCAGCTCAAGGCCCGGTTCGAGGGGATCGAGACACCGGTCTACAACCTGGCGCCGGTGCATCATCTCGCCTAGGGGCCTTCCGGGGTCAGCGGCCGACCAGGCCGGTCTCGTAGGCCAGCACCACCAGCTGGACGCGGTCACGAGAGCCGGTCTTGGCCAGCAGACGGCCGACGTGGGTCTTCACGGTCGCCTCGGCGACCACGAAGGTCTCGGCGATCTCGGTGTTGGACAGACCGCGGCCGACCAGCGTGAGCACCTCGCGCTCACGCTCGGTCAGCGCCTCCAGCCGCCCCTCGATCGCCGGCCCGGCGGTCGCGGGCGCGGAGGCGGCGAAGTGCTCCAGCAGGCGCCGGGTGGTGCTCGGCGCCACGACCGAGTCACCGGCGTGCACGGTGCGGATCGCAGTGAGCAGGTCCTCGGGGCGGGCGTCCTTGAGCAGGAACGCCGCGGCGCCCGCCCGGATCGCGGCGAAGGCGTACTCATCGAGGTCGAAGGTGGTCAGCACGATCACCCGGGGTGCACCCGCGCGGCCGGCGATCAGACCGGTCGCCTCGACGCCGTCCATGCGCGGCATGCGTACGTCCATCAGGACCACGTCGGCCTCGATCCTGCCCAGCGCGGCGACGGCCTCCTGGCCGTCGCCGGCCTCGCCGACCACGCTCAGGTCGGGCTGGGAGTCGATGAGCATGCGGAAGCCGGCCCGGACGAGCTCTTGGTCGTCCACGAGAAAGACTCTGATCGTCACAGGGGCATCCTGGCGTAGACGCGGAAGCCGCCGCCGGATGCCGGGCCGGTCTCGAGCGTTCCATTGTGGGCGGAAATGCGCTCCTGCATACCGACGAGCCCGAGGCCGCCCGACTGCGCGGTGGTGTCCGCGGCCGCGCCGCGGCCGTCGTCGGTGACCTCGATCGCGAGGCTGCCGTCATCGGCCGTCACGGTGACTCTGGCCGCGGCGCCCGGACCGGCGTGCTTGCGTACGTTGCTGAGAGACTCCTGCACCACCCGGAAGGCGGTCAGCGCGACGCCCTCGGGCACGGCGAGGCCGGGCTCGGGCAGGTTCGCGGCCAGCTCCATGCCGCCGGCCCGGGTCTCCTCGACGAGCGTCGCGATGTCGCCCAGCCGTGGCTGCGGACGGGTCAGCGTGTCGCCGTCGCGCAGCAGGCCGAGCAGCTGCCGCATCTCGGCCAGCGCCTCGCGGGCGGTCTGCGCGACGGTTTCCAGTGCCTTCGGGGCGAGGGCCGGATCCTGCTCGGCGGCGTAGCGCGCGCCGTCGGCCTGGACCACGATCACGCTCAGCCCGTGGGCCACGACGTCATGCATCTCGCGCGCGATCCGCGCCCGCTCCTGGGTCGCCCCGAGCTCGGCACGCTGCTCGGCCTCGCGGCGCAGCTGCTCGTTGCGCTGGATCAGCGAGTCGACGTACGCCGTCCGGGTGCGCGCCAGTGCGCCGAGCGCCCAGGCGGCCACCGGGAAGGTGGCGAGCGAGAGCACGACCGGAACGTAGGTGCTCCAGTTGATCTCGTCCTGGCCCGTGCCGTTCGAGGCGGCATCGACGGCGCCCAGCCAGTCGTAGGCGCCGAGGACGGACCCGAAAAGGCCCACGGCGAGCGCCGCCAGGCCCCAGCGTGGCCGGGCGTAGCGCGCCACCGAGTAGACGGCGATCGGGAACGAGACCTGCGAGACGAGCGGGTAGTCGAGGAGGAGCACCTGCAGCGCGCACGCGGAGGCCACGACGGCGTAGACGATCACCGGATGCCGGCGGCGCCACAGCAGCGGCACCAGCTGGAGGACCACGAGCACCAGGTCGGCGACGTGGCTGGTGCTGGAGACGTCCTGCGCCGCGTCGCCGTTCAGCAGGGCCTGGATCGCGTAGAACGGGATGATCAGGAACAGGGTGCCGGCGAGCAGGGCGTCGAACCACCATCGCCCCCGCGGGCCGAGCCGCCAGGGCCGTACCAACTCCTCCACGCCCCCACCGTAGAGGAGCCGAGGCGCCCACGACGTCAGCCCGGGGACGGATGTGCTCCTCAGACCCTGGGCGGACTAGAATCCAGAGGCTGGCGATGGATCTTCGCCGATTTGAATGGTGCTTGGGAGGGCTCGTGGAGGCAGTGCGCTACGTCGCGATCGGTGACTCGTTCACGGAAGGAGTCGGCGACGAGACTCCTGACGGTCATGTACGCGGCTGGGCCGATCTGGTCGCCCAGGGCTGGGCCGCTTCAGGCGTCCCGGTGGAGTACGCCAACCTCGCCATCCGGGGGCGTCTGATCCGCCCGATCGTCGAGGAGCAGCTCCCCGCCGCGCTGGCGCTGAAGCCGACCCACCTCTCCTTCAACGGCGGCGGCAACGACATGCTCCGCCCGAAGGCCGACGCGAACGCGATCGCCGACCACCTCCGGCCCGTGATCGAGGCCTGCGACGCCAACGGCATCACGCTGATCCTGCTCTCCGGCGCCAACCCCTCGGCCCGGCTCCCGCTCGGCAAGGTCTTCCAGCGTCGCGGCGACGAGCTCGTCGGCCTGGTCGAGCAGCGGATCGCCCACCGCGACGACGTCGTGCGGGCCTACAACTGGCCCGACACGACCCTGACCGATGGCCGATTCTGGTCCGAGGACCGCCTCCACATGAACGCCCGCGGCCACCACCGCGTCGCCGCCCGCGTCCTCGACTCGCTCGGCGTCGAGGTCCCCGAGGGCTGGTGGGACCTCGACTTCGAGGCCGCGGCGGGCAAGAAGGGTCTGGCCTACTACCGCGAGTTCGTCGGCCCGTGGATCCACCGCCGCCTCACCGGCCGCTCCTCCGGCGACGGCCGCACCGCCAAGTTCCCCACCTGGACCGCGATCACCAGCTGACCCCAGCCGAGACGGCACCTATGGCGGCCGAGACGTCGGTTAGGTCGGTCGAGACGTCAGTTAGGTCGGCCGAGACGGCACCTATGTCGGCCGAGACGTCAGTTAGGTCGGCCGAGACGTCAGTAGTAGGGAACGAGATGACGTTCACGGGTCCTCATACCCTTCGTACGTCGCCACAACTGCCATCTCGGCCGACGCAACTGCCATCTCGGCCGACGCAACTGCCATCTCGGCCGACGCAACTGCCATCTCGGCCGACGCAACTGCCATCTCGGCCGACGCAACTGCCGTCTCGGCCGACGCGGGTGCCGTCTCGGCCGACGTAGGTGCCTTCTCGGGTTCAGGACCAGTGGCGGCGGATGACGGCGGTGACGTCGAAGGGGTCGGCGCCGCGTTGGGCGGTTAGGACGCCGGCGCCCTCGGGTGAGCCGGTGTAGAGCAGGCCGGAGCCGCCGACCCAGTGCTCCCAGGCGGCGAGGTACGACTTCGCGTCGGCGGCTCGACGGCCGAGGGCGGCGGGGACGGTGTGCCAGGCCTCGGCGTTCGCGGTGTGCCTGCCCGAGACCCCGAGCCACAGCCTCTGGAGTGCGTCCAGGTCACCTACGACCGGACGCGAGACCAGGTAGCGGGGTGCGGCGATGGGCGCCAGCGACTCCTCGAGCGAGGTGGCGAAGAGCGTCGACTCCTCCTCGGGCACCCCGGCGAGATGGACGCGGTAGCTGCCGTCGGTGTCCACCGCGATCTCGAGCCCATCGGCGCCGACCGAGGTCTGTCCGGTCGTGTGCAGCGCGTCGGCGACGGCCGCACCGACCGCTCCGACGGTCGGGCGCCGGCGCAGCTGGGAGGCGATCCGGGTTCCGTCGCGATAGACGTACGCGGCCCACAGCGCCCACAACCCACCGACCACGCCGCCGACCGCTCCCGCGATCCCGGCGCCGAGGACGAGCGTCAAGAGCAGCGCGATGCTCAGCAGCACCGCGGGCGCGAGGACGGGTTTGGCCGGCAGTCGCCACTCCGGCACCCGTCCCTCCAGCAGCCGGAACCCCGGTGGCCGGGGAGCTAGCACGACCCCCGACGGCACGCGCAACGCACCCGCCCGCCGCAGCCGGATCCTGACCGTGCGGCCGGCGACGTCGGCGTACGGCTCCCCGATCCGCCACCGCTCCCGGATCGCGGCGCGGTCCTCCGAACGCGCGACCATGCGGGCGTTGACCGTGTCGAAGTCGGACTCCGGCGGCGCGGCGTACGGGAGAAGGACTCGTCGATGTGGCCGACGCCGTCGACGACCGAGCCGTCCTCGTCGGCGCCGAAGAAGCCGGTGTGCTTGCGGACCAGGCGCTTCCAGTCGTTGTCGCCGCGCGGGTGCTCCTCCTCGACGCAGACGACCGTCCAGTTGACCGCGACCTTGTCGGGCCGAGCGGGATCCGTACGCAGCGAGCGCCCGCGCAGCTGCACGACCGCCGTCGTGGTCGTGGCCGCGGTGAGGTCGACGATCCCGGTGACCGACCGGGCGTCCCAGCCCTCCCCGAGCAGCCCGCGCGTGCCGACCAGCACCCGGCAGCCGCCGGCCTCGAAGAACCGGGTCACGTGCCCCACCCACTGCCGGCTGCCCCAGCGCCCGACGAGCGTGGCGTACGCCTCCCCGGGCTCGACCACCAGACCCTCGGCCAGAGCGGGGTCGGTCTCGGCGATGTGCGCGACCAGCGCGGCGAGGGTCGCCGCCGGCCCGGCGACTGTGGCGCCCGTGACCAGCACGACGTCCTCGTGGGACCCGCACAGAGTCGCGAGCACCGCACGAGCGGAGCCGGACTGCTCGGCGATCACCCCACGCAGGTCGACCGGCAGGGTTGCCGAGGCCCGCTCGTGGTCGGTGACGACCAGCAGCCGCAGCGAATCGCCGTGCGCCAGTCGCTCGTGGTCCACGATGGCCGCGGTCGCCGTCGTCTTCGCCTCCGAGCGCGCCAGCACCCGGTCGACGGGTGAGCGCCCGGCCCGGATGCCGCGTCGGGTCAGCGAGTAGCCGACCGCCGGCAGCGCCTGCTTGATCGCGGCCAGCGCCTCCTGGTCGGCCTCCGACTCGGAGACGGCCAGGTGTCCGCGTACCCAGTCGCCGATCAGCGTCACCCAGTCCTCGGCCGACGGGTCGCGACGGTGCGCCTCGGTCAGGGTCGCCCCCTCGGGCAGGGCGAGCAGCCCGCGATGGTGCGCACGCAGGGCCGCCGTGGCCAGGTCGGGCCACGCCTTCGCGAGCTCGGCCCAGGACGGAGCTCCGGCCGGCCGCGACACGTACCGCCGGTCCAGCCAGGTCAAGAACGGCACGCTGCCCAGATCGGCCGAGGTCAGTGCGGTGAGCAGCTCCTCGAACCGCTCCGCGCTCCCCCGCAGCCACTCCCGCTCGCTCGGCGTCGGCGCGGTCAGCCAGACCAGGTCCGCGAACGGCGCCAGGTCGCCCTCGCGCACCACCGCCGGGATCGAGGTCGAGAAGACGATCTCCCCGAACAGCAGCCCGACCAGCGCGGACTCCTCCTTGGTCAGCGCTTCGGGCGGAGTCGCGGTCAGTCCCAGCACCCGCGCGTCCGGCAGCAACAGCAGGATCTCGCCCAGCAGCTCACCCCAGACCTCGAGCAGGTGGTGGCACTCGTCCAGCACGAGCAGCAGCGGTCCGGACGTACGCAGCGCCGAGACCAGCGCCCGGCCGTTGTCGTGCAGCCTGGCCAGGTGGCTCTCGCCGGTCTCCGCCTCGTTGTCGGGGTCGCCGAAGACCGCGACCGACTGGTAGGTCAGCGAGGTCAGCGGCGCGTCCAGATCTCGCGACGAGGACGCCGTGAGACCCAGCGCGGCCGCCTGCCGCAGCCACTGCCCTTGGATGGCCGTGTTGGGGCTGAGTACGACGACCTTCGCCCCATCCGATATCGCATCGCGTGCCGTCTCCAGTCCGACGAGCGTCTTCCCGGCCCCCGGCGGCAGCACCACCCACGCCCGGGAGCGCCCCGCGTCCCAGGCCGCGCTCAGTGCGGAGAGCGCACGCTGCTGATGGACACGAAGCTTCACCCCGCGAAGCCTAGCCACCGCCGAGGCGTCACCCGCGTCGGCCGAGGCGTCAGGTACGTCGGCCGAGTGGGCATCATTGTGCCCACTCGGC
>NZ_JBEORH010000019.1:0-51809 GCF_040302165.1 Nocardioides sp. NPDC127503
CGCCGACCGCCGACCGGATGGAGCCGCTCGAACCCGACGTACCCATCGGTGACGCGCCGATCGGGTCGGGCTTCGCGGCCGCGGTCGTCAACATGGGCCCGGACAACGAGACCACCGGATCCCGGCGCAAGAGCGTCGGTGTGCTGCGAGCGATCGACGGTCCGGTGCGGGGACAGGCGTTCCCGCTGACCACCGGCCACGCGTCGATCGGCCGCGGTCCCGAGAACGAGATCGTGCTCGCCGACCCGATGGTCTCCAAGCGTCACGCGCGCATCGAGGTGGACCGCTCGGTTGAGCTGGTCGACCTCAACTCGGCGAACGGCGTCGTCGTCGACGGCACCCAGGTCTCCCGCGTACGTCTGGCTCCGGACACGCCGGTCGTCATCGGCAGCACCACGCTCGTCATGCAGCTCTCGGCCGACTTCCTCTCCGCCGTCGAGGACCCGGTGCTCGAGCGCGGTGGCGGCCTGCTCTTCAACCGCAGCCCGCGGGTCGACGTGCGCTACCCCGGCACCGAGCACCCGCCGCCGTGGATGCCCACGGAGATGCAGAAGAAGCTTTTCCCGTGGTTCGTGCTGATCGCGCCGATCATCATGGCGCTCTCGATCTACGCGATGACCGGCCGCGCCCGCGCGCTGCTGCTGGTCGTGATGACCCCGATGATGGCGGTCGGCAACTACATCAACCAGCACCGCCAGGCCGGCGCGAAGCAGGACCACGAGATCGAGCTCTTCGAGCGGCAGTTCGAGAAGCTGGAAGAGGTCTTCTACCGCAGCAAGCCCGAGGAGGAGCTGGCGCGCAACGAGGAGGTCCCGGCGGTCGCCGAGGTCTTCGAGCAGGCGATGCAGCTTGGTCCGCGACTGTGGACCCGGCGCCCCGAGCACTGGAACTTCCTGGCCGTACGTCTCGGCACCACCCGCGCGCTGTCGCGCAACTCGATCGCGGAGCGTGACACCCAGAACGGCCTGCCCGAGTTCATCGAGCGGATCGACCGCCTCAAGGAGCGCTACAAGTACGTCGACGACGTACCCCTGCTGGAGTCGCTGCCCGCGGTGGGTTCCGTGGGCGTCGCCGGCCCGGCCGGCCCGGCCGCCGACGCGATGCGTGGGCTCGCGGTGCAGCTCTTCGGCCTGCACGCGCCCAACGAGGTCGTCACCGTCGCCTTCGCCGACCCGGACTGGGTCGAGGAGTTCGAGTGGCTCAAGTGGCTGCCGCACACCACCTCGGAGACCAACCGGTTCAAGGACATGCCGCTGGCCGACTCCGCGCCGACGGCCAACGCCCTGCTCAGCGCGCTGGAGGAATACATCATGCGCGCCGGCCGGACCGCGGAGCACCGCGGCCCGTTCGCCGAGAAGTGGAACCCGATGCAGTACGGCACCGACGTCGCTCGGGCCGGCGAGGAGACCAACGCGCGGGTGCAGGTCTCGATCGTCGTCTTCGTCACCAACGACGCTCCGGTGGACCGCGCCCGGTTGGTCCAGGTGCTCGAGCGCGGCGCCGATGTCGGCGTACACGCGGTCTTCATGTCTTCCACCGTCGAGGCGTTGCCGGCGGTGTGCCGCAGCTTCCTGGACGTCAGTGACGGCCTGGAGCGTGCCACCGTGGGGCTCGTCCGTAACGGCGACCTCTACGAGGGTGTCATTGTCGAGGGTGTCTCGAACGCCTACATGGACATGTTCGCCAAGCGGCTCGCGCCGGTTGTGGACGCCAGCACCGTCGTCCACGACTCCTCCGACCTGCCCAACTCGGTCGGCTTCCTGTCGCTGGTCGGCAACGAGGTCGCCGAGGATCCGCACTCCGTGGTGGAGCGCTGGCGGCAGAACAACTCGATCATCGACCGCTCCGACCGGCCGCGGCCGCGACTGAAGAAGGCGGGCAACCTGCGCGCCATCATCGGCCAGGGCGCCTCCGACGCGATGACGCTGGACCTGCGTACGCAGGGCCCGCACGCCCTCGTCGGCGGCACCACCGGTGCCGGTAAGTCCGAGTTCCTGCAGGCGTGGGTGCTCGGCATCGCCTCGGCCCATTCGCCCGACCGGGTGACGTTCCTCTTCGTCGACTACAAGGGCGGATCGGCCTTCGCCGACTGCATCGAGCTGCCGCACTGCGTCGGTCTGGTGACCGACCTGAGCCCGCACCTCGTACGCCGCGCGCTGACCAGCCTCAAGGCCGAGCTGCACCACCGCGAGCACCTCTTCAACCGGAAGAAGGCCAAGGACCTCCTCGAGCTGGAGAAGCGGCAGGACCCGGAGTGCCCGCCCGCGCTGGTGCTGGTCATCGACGAGTTCGCGGCACTGGCCGGTGAGGTGCCGGAGTTCGTCGACGGCGTCGTCGACATCGCTCAGCGAGGTCGTTCGCTCGGCATCCACCTGATCATGGCGACCCAGCGCCCGGCCGGTGTCATCAAGGACAACCTGCGGGCCAACACCAACCTCCGCGTCGCGCTGCGTATGGCCGACGAGACCGACTCCAAGGACGTCGTCGACGACCCGATCGCCGGGACCTTCCCGCCGTCCCTGCCGGGCCGCGGCATCGCGAAGACCGGACCCGGCCGCCTGACCCCGTTCCAGTCCGCGTACGCCGGTGGCTGGACGCGTGACGACGAGGTCGTCACCGCCGATGTGAGGGTGGCCGAGCTCAAGTTCGGTTCGATCACGGAGTGGGAGCCGGAGCGTCCGCCGGAGAGCGACTCGCACGACGAGGACCTCGGCCCCAACGACCAGAAGCGGATCGTGGCCAACCTGATCAAGGCCTCCGCCACCGCTGGCCTGATGACCCCGCGGCGACCGTGGCTCGACGACCTCGCGTCCGTGGTCGACATGCGCGACCTGCCGCTGGAGGGCGACGGACAGATCCTGCTGGGTCTCGCCGACATCCCGGAGCGTCAGCAGCAGAACGCGATCTACTTCGCTCCCGACCGCGACGGCTCCCTGCTCATCTTCGGGTCTTCGGGTTCGGGCAAGTCGACCCTTTTGAAGACGATCGCGACCGCCGCCGGCGCCCGTCCTGAGCTCGGCCGGGTCCAGGTCTACGGCCTCGACTTCGCCTCCGGCGCGCTGGGTGCGATCGAGCGTCTCCCGCACGTCGGCTCGATCATCGACGGCGACGACGCCGAGCGTCTGCAGCGGTTGATGCGCACCCTCGAGCGCGAGATGGACCGCCGCTCGGAGCTGTTCTCCAAGGCCGCTGCCGCGAACCTCACCGAATACCGTGAGATCGCCGACCAGTCGATGCCGCGCATCCTGCTCCTGATCGACAACTACCCCGAGTTCAAGAAGGAGTGGGAGATCGCCGCCGGTCGCGCGCCGTTCTACCAGTCCTTCATGCGGGTCCTCGGCGAGGGCCGCCCGCTCGGCATCCACGCGGTGATCACCGCCGACCGGTCTGGGTCCGTCCCCACGGCCGTCTTCGCGAACATCCCGCGCCGAGTCGTCATGCGGCTCTCCGACCCGAGCCAGTACGTCCTGGTCGGAGCACCCAAGGACGTACTCAACGAGCAGTCGGTGCCGGGTCGCGCCGTCGTCGACAAGGCCGAGGTGCAGCTCGCTGTCCTGGGCGGCACGACCAACGTCGCCGAGCAGACCAAGGCCCTCGACGAGCTGGTCTCGCAGCTGCGTGCCCTGGGTGTTCCCGAGGTCGGCGAGATCGGTGCCCTGCCGACGAAGATCTCCAGCCGGTCGCTGCCCGCGCAGGCCAACGGTCAGCCCGTCTTCGGTATCGCCGACGACACCCTGGCGCCGCGCGGCTTCGACCCGATCGGCTCGTTCATCGTCACCGGCCCGCCGCAGTCGGGCAAGACCAACGTACTCAAGGCGCTCGTCGAGTCCATGGAACGCTTCGACCCCGAGGTGAAGCTGTTCCACCTCGGCAGCCGTCGCGCCATGCTGGGCGACTTCAGGCCCTGGGTACGCAGCGCCACCCGCCCCGACGACGAGAAGACCCTCGTCACCGAGCTCGCCGAGATCGTCGCCGACGAGTCCTTCCCCGGCCGCATCATGATCGTCGCCGAGGACATGACCCACCTGGCCGACGGTCCTGCCGACCGCCCGATGCGCGCTCTGTTGCAGGCGATCAATAACTCCGACCACCTCTTCGTCGGCGACGCCGACGTCACTCGAGCCGGCGGCGGCTCGGGCGTCATGGGTGAATGGAAGGCCGCTCGCCAGGGCATCGTGCTCAAGCCGGACACCTACGACGGCGACACGCTGTTCAAGGTTCCGTTCGGCAAACTGAAGCGCACCGACTTCCCTGCAGGCCGCGGAATCTTCGTCCAGGCCGGGCGCACGGTGACCATGCAAATGCCTCTCGCGAGCGACTCCGAGAGCGCCGTATGAATGTGTGACAACGAATCGGTTTTTACCCTTCACACGGGAGAAGAGTGTGGCCTACGGTGGCCACCGGCGCCCTGACTGGCGTCTTGTCATGAGAATCGCGGGAAAGGCAATGATCGATGAGTGACTTCGGGGCAACATACGACGAGATGACCGGCACCGCCGACAAGCTCGACCAGGGTAAGGACACGATTGAGTCCGCTCTGGACGAGTGCCAGGGTTACGTCGACGAGCTCGTTCAGGACGGGTTCAAGACGGAGAAGGCGTCCGGTAAGTTCCAGGACGGCTACACGGAGATGACCACGGGTCTGAAGGACGCCATTGCTGGTGTCGAGGACATGGCTCAGGCTCTGCGTGACATGGCGACCGCCATCCAGGACCTGGACTCGCAGCTCGCCGGCGGCTGAGCCGCAGCGTTGGTCTGCGCTGCTGCGACCTCCTAACCGGGTCTAGCAGAAATTTTACTTTCGGAGATGTTTAGAACTCGACGTAGCGGGTAGGACTACCGTGACGAAGTTGATTGCCCGGATCTCGGCTCACGCCCGGGATGAGGGTGTCGGCTCGTCGGGTTCACGCTTCACGACCATGTGACGCGTGGGTGATGGTGACGAACGGCGCCGCATTGGGGGTGTCGTGTAATGGAAATCGCGGGAAAGGCGAGATCGATGAGTGACTTCGGGGCAACATACGACGAGATGACCGGCACCGCCGACAAGCTCGACCAGGGTAAGGACACGATTGAGTCCGCTCTGGACGAGTGCCAGGGTTACGTCGACGAGCTCGTTCAGGACGGGTTCAAGACGGAGAAGGCGTCCGGTAAGTTCCAGGACGGCTACACGGAGATGACCACGGGTCTGAAGGACGCCATTGCTGGTGTCGAGGACATGGCTCAGGCTCTGCGTGACATGGCGACCGCCATCCAGGACCTGGACTCGCAGCTCGCCGGCGGCTGATCGACCTTGCGGCGGTGGGCCCAACACCAGTTGGGCCACCGCCGCTCCCAAATGTCCATTTCTCGGCCGATGGGCCGGACTTGCTAGACGTCCGAAAGGTGCGGCACCGTGCCAGATGTAGCTATTACGTTCTCCGATCTCGAGGCTGCGGCCTCAAGTTTGGGGACGATCATCGATGAGTTCGAGAACGCCACCAGTAGATCTGAGGATCTCGAGGCGGATATCGGCGACCCGTTCGACAAGAGCGAGTTGCGCGATCAAGCATGCGACTTCGAGGAGCGCTGGGACGACAAGCGCGACGAGCTCAAGGAGAGTCTCGAAGGCGTGAAGAAGCACATTGATGATGTCGTGAGCGGCTTCAAAGGCGGAGACAACGATATGGCCGTGGCATTCACGGCTAAAGGGTAGGGGTAGAACATGTTCGGTGGCATGCCGGATTCCCCGCGTGGCCGTGAGATCAAGAGTGTTGAAGGCTCTCCCTCCGGGATCATTTCGCGGGGGCAGGACATCATTCGCGTCGGCACGATGATGGAGACCGCCGCTGACACGCTGCGAGGGATCAAGGAAAACACCTTGTCCAGCGGGGCGATGAGCGGCGAGGCGGTCGCCAAGCTGCAGGAGACCATCGGTGACTCCTACAAGACGTTGGACGAAGCGGCTGAACTCTACAAGCCGGTCGGTCCGGTGATCGTGAAGTACGGCGAAGTGCTCGAGACGTACAAACCGCTGATCGACAACAGCGCCACGACCTGTTCAGACCTCTGGGAGGCGTACGAAGCGCTCCCGGGTGACAAGGACGGAAGCACCGAGCCCGAGGCCGACGGTGGCGTGCTGGGCATCGGCGGCCATGACGCCGATAGCCCCGAGGCCAAGCAAGAGGCCGAGGATAATCAGGCCAAGAAGCAGGCGTACGACGCGTGGGAGAACGCGGCCGAGCGCTTCGACACGTGGTACGACGTGTGGGAGGACGGCTACGACGAGGCGGTCTCCGGGATCACCAACGGACTGTCCGGAAAGATCGAGGACGGCTTCTGGGAGGTGCTCGATGACATCGTAGCTGTCCTGGAAATCGTTGCGATGGTCGTCTTCGTGATCGGTCTTTTCGTTGCTGGCCCGTTCGCCGCTATCGCGCTCGCACTGTCTGCCGCAATTCTCCTTGCGCGAGCCGTTCAGTTCTGCGCTGGTGAATGTACGGCCTTTGAATTGTTTACGGCAGCACTCGACGTCGTTCCCTTCGGAAAGTTCGGCAAGATGGCCGATGGAATCGCGGAGTTGGGCGAGGGCGCTTCCAAGTTGTCCAAGTTCAGCACAGGTCTCAAGTTTGCCAGCGGGCTCGATGACGCTGCACTCGGGCGTAAAGCCCTCGGCGATGTCATGACGTCGATCCACGTGGGTCTGGATGTCAGTGACTTCGCCCGGATCGGCGAGAACGCCAATCTGTGGAAGGCGGCGGGAGAAGTTCACGGGGCGATGTTGAAGCACGGCTTCTCGGTTGCTGGTCACATCAACACTGGCATAGATCTCGGTGGCGGGTCGCTCGTCGACGCCTTCAACTGAGTATCGGCCTCGTTCATCTCACTAGCAGAAGGAAATGATGGAAGCGGAGTGGCTTGCTGAAGGAGTCCTTCCCCAAAGCGGTTGGACTCGGGTCCCGGGCGAAGGCATCGGTGAACCGGAGGAGTGGTTTCAGAGCGAGATCGCACGCATCCGATCCTGGTGGGGCGAGGAAGCTTGGGGTCCTGGCGTCGAAGCGGCGGTCCGTGACGCTCTAACTGATGCCGCGGCCAAGGCCGTTCAGCCCGGAACCTTGTCCGTGATGTTGCATTGGCCGCTCGACGTCCCTGTGCCGAGTCGGGTGCGCATACTGCTGGCTGCGGGCGCTCCTCTGGACGCTTCGGGATGGCGTGAGGCCGGTTTCGATGTGGACGAATACCCAGGTGGGGGCCTCGGGCCCGGCCTCAAGTGTGTTGCACTGCGAGAAGAGACGATCGACGGAGCAGATCTCCAGCTCTTCACGGTCGTCTATTCGTTCAGCGACAAATCAGGAAGTGTCCTCGTCATCGCTGAGGCCGGCTCGCAGGAGGTCTTCCAAATGACGATGGCCGGCCTTCCAGTGTTGCTCTCCAGCTTGCAGGTCACGGAGCCGAACGGGAAACAGTTCGCGGCAGAGCCAGTTCCAACAGTTACGCGTAAGCCGACAGACGAATGGGAGAGAATCTCCAATGCCTAAACCGGCGGCTCCGAGCCCCATGGACTGGGCTGCGACACAGATGGCTGGCACCGGATTCGACATCAATGAGCTCAACAGAGTTGTCCGGGATTACGCCTACATCGAGCTGGAGTTGGCGGCCAGGGACCGACGACGCACCCCTGCCGAACGCATGATCTCGAAGTTGATGACGTGGGTGGCGATCGTCGGACTCATCGTTCTTGGATTTGCGGTTGCCGCCCTCGTCGGCGGGCGCGCCAGCGGCGGGGTGATCGCACTCGTCTACGTCGCATGCATTCTCGGTGCGTTCTCGGTCCTGTACTTCTACCTGCAGTGGCGGTCCTTGCCTTATCGGCAGGCGGACCGGACAGTGTCCGCCTTCAGCATCATGGCGACGATCTTTGCCGTGGGGTTGATCATCGCGATTCTCGCGGCCAACATGGACAACTCACTGTGGTGGCTCATGATGATTCCTGCGGTGGCTCTTCTGGCCGTCTCGATCGGAACGATCGTCGGGCATCACCGATTCCGTTCCGAGACGAAGCCACCGAAGGTCGATCTCGACCACCTCTCGCCCGAGAACGAGCAGGTCCTCCTCGAGAGTCGGCACCGAGCGCTTCTGCGGCTGCGTGCGCGTCGGGTCGTCTCGTATGCCGACTTCGAGACCTTTGACAAGGCGCCACTTCAGTCGGTTAGGAATGGTGGGGTGTGACCATGAGCGATCAAGGAGGAACCTCGTTGCGCGAGATGCTCGGAGCTGTCAAGGATCCGGACTTTGAGTTGAAGCTTCTTCCAGGCTGGGAGCGGCACACCCCAGACGTTGCGGGCAAGGAGAAGATCGACGCTGCTCTGAAGCAGCGATTCATGGCAGCCAACCGACCCGAACTGCACGCAACTCTCCGGTCGCAGTTGGACGAGGCCTATGACGTCATGAAGAAGCAGAATGTCGTCGCTTACTTCGCACAGACCGGCGACATGGGTGACAGCAAGGCGTACTACCCTGCGTCTATCCTGGCGGCGGTCCGACGTTCTCAGGACGGCAGCAACCTCGACGCCTATGTTGCACAAGCTATCCGCGACCACGGTGCGAAGCCCCTGTTCGGCGACAAGCGGTTCGTCCGGTTCGAGCGGGAGTCCACTCGTGTGCTTGAAGGCGGGAACATCGTCGTGACGTCGATCGTCTACATGACGCCGATCCCGGGGTCCAAGAGGCGCCGTGGCCTTCAACTCACGGCATCCCTTGCCCGCCCGGAGTCGATGTCCGCGACGGACGAGAAGTTCATCGGCTGGAAGAATGGGCTCGACCTGTGCGTGTCCACTCTGCGGTGGTTGCCCGCCTGACTCGTGCGGCAGGCGGATTCGTGAACCGTGAGTGCGTCGTTGGAACGTCGACGCGCTCACGGTCGGGAATCGTTCGGTGGGTGAGGATGGAGCGGACGCCATGGAGTCGCTGAATCTGGTGCTGTTCGGTGCGTGCTTGGCGCTCATCCTTCCGATGTCGCTCGTCATGACTGTGCGCACCTGGATTCGTCGGCGTACGTGGATACATGCCGATGGCACGGTCACATCGGTGAAGACGAAGCGACAGAGTTCTGGCAACACCCAGACGACCGTTCGCTACCGGTACGTGGACTCGTCGGGCCAACAGCGATCGGGCACCGATACGCCGTGGTTCCGGGAGCCGAAGCGGAACTCCCGTATCGCGATCATGTATGACCCTGATAGGCCGGAGGTCAGCGAAGGGTCCTCCATGACGTGGTTGTACGTCCTTCTGATCTTCGCGGTGGCCCTCTTTGTCATCGGGGTGGTGTTGATCGCTTCCGCCGTGGGGATCTGACCATATCCGCGGCGCCGTTGTTGCCGCGCACTCTTTGGGTGGTGCGAAGGTATGGCTAGATCGAGATCAGGTCGAGGGAAGCGAGGATCAGAAATGTCCCGATGCCGCCGAAGACGATAAAGGCGACGCTGTAATTGACGACGCGGCCGACGACGGAGCCGCCAGAGACGGTCTCATTGGTCTTTGGATCGTTGGGGTCGTACATGATCTCGATGACGTCGCCGACCTTCGGGCGTGCCAGGTGCTCCACCTCGCCGATGTGCTGGATCCCGGCGGAGTCGCGGTACTCGTAGCGCGCATTGATGGACGTCTCCGTCGAGGACGTCCCGGTGGCGGAGGACTGACGCTTCTTCTTCCAGACGTGGCGGATCGTCGCCTCCGTGCGAGTCCAGGTGGCCAGGCGTCGCTGGCGGCGTACCAGATGAATCGTCAGCCATGCCGGGAGGATCAGCATCGCGATGCCAATCAGCAAGGCGGCGACAGCGCCAAAACTCATGAGTGCTCCACTTACCCGAGGTCGAGGGCTTTCACCCTAGTCCGCGGCGACCGGATGGGTCTGGGTCAGGTCGCGGATGGGGATCGCTAACCTGAGCATCCTTCACTCATCTACTGACGGCGGGATGTGAACGGTGGCTCGGGGTTTGGCAGCGATGGCGGTGGCCACGGCAGTGCTGGTTTCTGGTTGTGCGGTTGGCCCACCTCCGAAGGACTTCGCGACCGAGGACGCGGTTCTGGCGATGCGGATCAAGGAGGGCGGCGAGGACTCCAGCTACCTCGTGCTGGTCTCCCCGAAGGGGGAGACGCGTGCGATCGAGCTCGACGACGTCGAGGGCGCCGCGATCTCATGGACGGAGGATGGGATCACCACGTCCGACCGGAACCACGACTATGTGATCGATGAGACCGGGCTGACCGCGAACGAGCGTACGAGTGGCGGGAACGAGCACGAGACGCAACACGAGTGGTACCGGGTGCAGGTGGGTGGGGGAACGTTGGTCGGTTTCAGCCCCGCGGATTCGTCCAAGGATCCGTTCGTGACCTACATCGACGGCGCCAGCGGCAAGGCGACGACTCGGGTGTCTCCGTACGGCGCGACGTCGACCGCGGCTGTCTGCGGTGAGCGCGTCCTCTCGTCGGGGAGGGGCACCGACACCAAGGCATTCGAGGACGACAGTGAGTCCATCCCGGAGAACCAGCTGGACCGCGCCGCGCTGACGTCGGCCTATCCACACGACGGTACGGACATCCTGACCACCTTGGAGCCCTCGGCCTTCCCAGGCACTACGTCGCCATGCGTCGACGGCATCGTCTACGAAGGGTGGGAGAACGACGCCGACCAGCACTTCGTGCGGGTCTGGAACACCACCAAGGGAACGCCCGCGGCGCAGGTCGCCGTCGACCACGAGATCGTCTATCCGGAGGGCGACTCGTCGCGCATCGGGGGACCGGATCGGGTGACGGTCTCGGATGGACAGCTCTTCTGGGTCGTCGACAACGCGATGTGGAGCGCGCCGTTGCCGACCGGGGCTGAGCCGATTCGTGCACGAGAGGTCGGCTACCTGGAGGGTTCCGTCGGGCTCGACGCCGAGGTGCTGGCGTACTCGTCGAGTGACGTCTACACGGTCACCAACGAGAGCGACCTCCATGAGCGCTTCACCAGGCGTCGGAGCGACCGGGTGTGGACCGAGCTGACCGAGCTGACCCTGGTACGTACGGACCTGGCCACCGGCAAGCCGTCCGTGGCTCTGGACGTAGACGTGAAGGACGTCGACTTCCCGACCAAGGACGCCAGTGTGACGGCACTGGCGATCAATCCGGAGTGGCTGGCCGAGAACGGCTAGTAGGCGAATTCCGGGCGATGTCGTGCAGATCACCGCGACACGCCGAAGTAAAGAGCGACCACCAAGGGCTCGAGTTGCCAGGGTGACGCCGTATCTCTCGATCTCGGGAACATTCACTGTTGAAAGGCACTTCTTCATGCGCACTCGCACCACCGTCCGGACCTGTCGACTGGCCGCCGCCGGCCTCAGCGTTGGCCTCGCGCTCACCCTGTCCGGGTGCGGCTCCGAGGCAACCGACTCGGACGCAGACGCAGCGACCGAGGTCGAGTCCAGTGCACCGGCCTCCGAGTCCGCGTCCGCGGCTCCTGCCGGCGCCGAGACCGAGGTGAAGATCGGGAAGATGCTCAAGGACCCCGAGATGGGCGACACGATCGAGATCATCTCCGCAGTCCGCGACTTCCAGTCGACGGAGGAGGCCGAGCTCATCGCCGAAGGCGGAGAGATCGTGCTGCTCCAGATCAAGGTCAAGCCCGGGAAGGAGTACGGGGGCCTGATCCAGGACGGGAACTTCGAGATCTCCTGGGACAACGGCGCGGACTTCTGGTCGCCCGACACCGACGAGGTGGCCACGGAGCTGACCGCCGCGAAGCGTACGCCGTTCGAGGACGTGTCGCGGCGCGATGGCGGCGAGCACACCGGATGGATCGCCTTCGAGGCGGACGAGAAGGCTGACACGTACGTCGTCGAGTACGGCCGCGACGGCGCGAAGGTGATCGGTTCGGACAAGACGATCGCCGAGTTCAAGGAGCAGGTGGAGATCCCCGCCAGCTGAGGTCTCGACAACCTCGTCGACGGAGACTGGCTACGTCGGTGGCCGGTCTCCGTCGCGGCTCGTTAGGATCTGGGCGTCCGTTGTCTCGGAGAGGGGACTTGAAGGTGCATCCTGGGGCACGTCGTCGAGCGGGACTTGTTTCCGTTGCCAGTCTGGCGCTTGTTGCAACCGCCTGCTCGGGTGATCTTCCAGCCTCGGTGGAGGAGGGGTCGGAGGTCGCCGTCGCGTGGACGGGGTCCTTGACGAGCACCAACCCGGCGAGCGCGGCGAGCGTGACCGACGGGAACCTCGACATCGCCTCGCTGACCCGCGGAGCCTTCGGCACCCTGGTCAACGACACCGTCGAGATGGACGAGACCTTCGGCAAGGTCACCATGGAGGGCGACAAGCAGGCCCGGGTGCGCTACGACCTCGCCGAGCCGACCTGGTCCGACGGGGTGCCGATCGACACCGCCGACCTCATGCTCGCCTGGGCGGCGACCTCGGGCTACTTCGCGAGCACCAAGGAAGGCAGCGATGGCAAGGTCGAGTTCGGTGGGGTGCCGACAGGTCTGACCAAGAGCGCCTACATCCCCGAGGTCGACGAGGGCGCCCGCGCCATCGAGGTCCCGCTGGTGGTGCCGGTGGTCGATTGGCGTACGGCCCTGGACGTTGCGGTCCCGGCGCACGTCGTCGGGCAGAAGGCTCTGAAGATCGAGGACCCGATCGAGGCCAAGGAGGTCGTCGAGACCGCGATCGAGGAGTCCGATACCGCGAAGCTGACCAAGATCGCGGAAGCATGGACAACCGCGTTCGCGGTCGCCGAGAACGGCAAGGCGTCCGAGGAGGCGCTGCTCTCCAGCGGGCCCTACCGGATCTCGAAGATCTCGGCCGGCGAGAGCGGCCAGGAGGTCGACCTGGAGGCCAACCCCGAATACGCCGGCGAGGCCAAGCCGACCTACGAGCAGGTACGCCTCACCCCGGCCAGCTCCGACGCGCTGGAAAGCTTGGGCGAGAAGGTCGACGTCGTCCAGGTCACCCCGACCAAGGCCAACCGGAAGCAGGTGCGCGACCTCGAGCGCCGCGACTACGGCGTCGCGAACGCCAACGACGGCACCATGTGGGCGCTGATCCTCCGCTCCGACCGTGGCCTGTTCAAGCGCAAGGACACCCGTACGTCCTATCTGCGGGCAGTGCCCCGCAGCGACATCGCCGAGGGTGGCGCGGGCGAGTGGGCCGAGGCGTACGAAGCCACCGATGTCGTGCTGTTCCCGCCGGGTGGCGAGGGCTACCAGATCGCGACCGAGGACTCCGGGTTCTCCACGAAGTTCAAGGCCTCCGAGGACGCGACGGCCCCGCGCGGCGCCAAGGTGTGCATCGTGTACGACAAGTCGAGCGCGTTCGCCGCAGGCGCCTACGACACCATCTCGAACGTCGTCGACGATGAGGGCTGGGGCACCACCGACTGTGGTGTGTCCTCGGCCGACAAGGTGCTCTCCGGCAACAAGTGGGACGCCGCGCTCGTCCGGATCCCGATCCCCCAGACGCCGGAGGAGATCTCGGCGCAGTGGGGCAGCAAGGGCAGCCAGAACGCGACCGGCGGCGGCGACCGCGATCGCGACCGCCTCATCAGCGAGCTGGCCCGCACCGCTGACCCCTATGAGGCCCGCGACGTACGCGTCCAGATCGAGAAGACGCTGGTACGCGATTCGATCGTCGTGCCGATCGTGATGAACCCGACGGTGACGGTGATCGACAAGAAGGTCGACAGCGTACGTCCCCGGTCCGGACAGGTCGCGCCGCTCGTCTCGACCATCGTCGAGTGGTCGCCGACCAAGAAGTAGGCGACTTTTAGCGCATTGGAGTGGTTGGGTTCCACGCCCTTGAAATAGGGTGCGGGCATGACGACGCTTCATCCCGGGGCAGTGTTCGGCCACTACCGCCTGGATCGCATTCTTGGTGAGGGTGGAATGGGCGTGGTCTATGACGCCTTCGACACCAAGCTCGAACGGCAAGTCGCCCTGAAAATGGTGCATGCCCACCTAGCCGACCGACAGTTCATCGACATGTTCATCCGCGAGGGCCAGACCCTCGCGCAGATCAGGTCGCCCCATATCATCGCGATCTACGACATCGGTGAGCAGCAGGGCAGCCCGTTCATCGTCACCCAGTTCATCAAGGGCGGTGATGTGACCGGACTCGTACGCAGCAACGGACCGTTGGCGCCCCACCTGGCGTGCCTGGTGAACGCGCAGGTGGCGGGGGCGCTTCACGACGCCCACCAGGCGGGGATCATCCACCAGGACGTCAAGCCGTCCAACGTGCTCGTACGCAACCCGGCGAGCCCTCTCGACCCGTTCGCCTTCCTGTGCGACTTCGGGATCGCGACCTCGTCCGCCGACTCGCCTGCCGGCGGGATCACCGGCACGTGGAACTACCTGGCGCCCGAATACATCCGCGACGAGCGTGACGCGCAGGGCCGCCCGATCTCGCCGGAGCCGTCACGAGACATCTACGCGGCCGGCTGCATGCTGTGGTTCACGCTGACCGGCAAGATCCCCTACTCGGGTGCGGCCGTGCAGGTGGCGATGGCCCACCAGAACGCGCCGATCCCGCAGTTCGTCGGCTCCGACGACTGGACCAAGGCGGCCAACCGGATCCTGCAGCTCTCGATGGCGAAGGACCGCCGGAGCCGCTACCAGAGCGCGGCGGTCTTCAAGGACGACCTGCTGAAGCTGCGCGAGATCACCGCGCCCGCTCAGCTGGTGCCCGCGCCGTCGATGACCGACCCCAACCCGGCGCCGATCCTGGTCGCGGCCGTCCGGGCGCCCTCCGAGAGCGAAGCCATCCTGATCGAGGAGGCGCAGCGGCCGTCCAAGATCACTCCGCTCCGGGTCGGTGTCGCGATGGTCGGTGTCGCCGCTCTCGGCGTCGGTGGAGCCCTGGCGATCACCCAGCCCTGGGTCGAGCACGGGCCCGAGCCCATCGTCCCGACCGTCAAGGGCGCTGCGTACGCGGATGTGAACGGGGACAAGTTCGGGGACGTGGTCACCAACGTCCAGAACCCCGACGGCGAGGGGGTGGATGTCGTCACCTGGAAGTCGGACGGCCGCACGTTGACCCCGTCGAAACCCGTCACGTACGACGACCCCGCTCTCCCCGAGGACAACGACGGGAGCGAGGTGTTTCCGCTCTGCGCCGACTTCACCGGCGATGGGAAGAACTCGCTCATCACCTTCGTACGGAGCGAGAAGGGCTTCAACTTCCACGGTGATCTGGAGGGATCGCTCAAAGCGCCGGCGGGAGTCGTCGAGCAGGGCAAGAAGATGGCCGGGTCGACGTTCTACTACGACCTGGGCATTGACGACTTCGACGGTGACGGTGTCGCCGATCTGTTCATGACCACGACGTTCGGCAACCCGGACCGTGAACTCGACAAGAAGGGTAGGACGGTCGGTACCGGCAGCGTCTGGGTGTACCGCGGCACGGCGTCGGGATTTGCGGAGCCGACGCGGTACGCGGCCTATCCGGCCGTATCCAGGGAGCAGGTCGTGGTGGGTGAATTCACTGGCGACGAGAAGGCTGACCTGTTGGTCCTGAACCGGGTCGAAGGCAGCCCAGAGAACATGACGCTCACAACCGGCACCTCGGACCTGGACCTCTACCAAGGAGATGGGTCTGTGGTTGCTGCGCCCAAGTCGTTCGCCTTCAAACACCAGGGAATCAGCTCGCTCGTCGCCGGTGACGTCAACGGCGACGGTCGCGACGAGATCGTCGCCGCTGAAGCCGGCCGTGGTGAGGGTCAGTCGATCACCGTCGGCACTTTCAGCGAGGACCTGACCCAGTTCTCGATCGCCAACCGCGGGAAGCTGCCCAAGCCCCGCAACACCCTCAAGACCACCAGCAGGTATCCCGTGACCGTTGCCGACGTCAACGGCGACGGACGGACCGACATCGTCGCCGCTACGCAGGACACCAGTGAAAGCCCCTATGCCTTCTACGTGGCGCTGGCCTCGAAGACCGGCACGTTCCCCGGTCACATGATGGCGACGTGGAAGAAGTCGCCCGACGATGTACGCCGCTACAACCTGATGGGAGGAACCCTCGGATGAGCGATTCCACCGGAAACCCTGACAACGCCCCTCGCGGGCCGCAGCCGTCCTTCGAGCGTCCTCCGGTCGACGACCCCGACAAGACCACGATCAGGCCTCGGGTCGCTCGGCCCAGCGGACCTTCGAGTACGCCGCCACCGCCTCCTGCTCCGCCACCGCCTCCGTCGACCCTGCCGCCGACGCAGGCCCCGCCGCCCCCGCCTCCCCCTGTGCAGGCACCTCTGCCGGCGACCGTGCTAGGAGCGGATGCGCCCGGCATGATCGGGCCCTACCGGCTCGACCATCAGGTGGCGTCCAACGAGATGGCGGTCGTCTACAGGGCCACCGACACCCGCCTCAACCGAGCGGTCGCCATCAAGGTGCTCCTCGGGCGCAGTGCCCGGGACCCTGAGTTCGTGTCTCGGTTCGACAAGCAGGCCACGCTGATGGCCAAGCTGGACTCGCCCCACATCATGGGCGTCTACACCAACGGCCGGACCAACGACGGCGCCCCCTACTTGGTCTCCCAGTTCGCCGACGGCGGCGACCTCGGCTCGCTGCTGAAGGCCCGTGGCCGTCTGCCCGGCCCGCTGGCCGCCGACATCTGTGCCCAGATCGCCGATGGTCTGGCAGCCATCCATTCGCCCGAGGTCGGCGTCGTTCACGGCGACGTGAAACCGTCGAACATCCTGCTGCGCGACGGCAACACTCCGCCGTACGCCTACCTTGCCGACTTCGCGGCGGCGCGCGCTGATGACTCCGCGACCGCCAGGCCCGGGATCCACTCCGGTGCGTGGAACTATCTGGCCCCCGAGCGCGCGATGGGCGCGCCGGCCACTCCGGCGAGCGACCTCTACTCGCTGGGCTGCCTGTTCTACGAGCTCGTCACCGGGACGGTCCCCTTCACCGGGGCCAACGACGTCGAGACTGCGATGGCTCATGGATCACAGCCGATCCCGACGCTGCCGGGTCGCGACGACTTCACCCTGCAGGCCAACGACCTGCTCTCCGGTGAGCGTGGCCTGCTCGCCAAGGATCCCGCCCAGCGTACGAACGAGGCGGTCCGGGTTCGGGACCGCTTCGCCGCGATGGCCGGGCGACAGATGGGCTTCGCCTCCGGAGCCACCGTCACCCTCAAACGTGCCAAGGCCACGTGGTGGATCGCCGGCGCGGCGGCACTCGCGGTGCTCGTTGCGGGCGGCACCGCGGTGGGAGTCACCCTCGCGACCACGGAGAACACTCCCGCGAAGCCCAAGCCGGCGGTGACTGGGGACATCGATGGGGACCGGCTGGGCGATCTGGTGCTCGGTGCGCCGTTCGGTGACGTCAACTACAACTGGGACGGCAACGCCGCGACCCTCTTCGCCTCCACGGGCAAGGGCTTCGAGGCCGGCACCACCAAGGGCCTCAAGTTCGGCAACCTGCTTGGCGACCTGGACGCCGACGGACGGGTCGACGTGGTCCAGGTCTCCGGCATCGGATCCTCGTTCAACGTCGACTCCAACGCGAAGAACCAACCCGACGGCGCCATCCAGGTGCCGGCGTCGGGCAAGCGCCTGGCCATGTTCTGCGCCGACTTCAACGGCGACGGACGCGACGACATCGGCATGATCTCCGTCGGCAACGGGACCAAGCTTCCCGCGGACGATGCAGAGCTCGGCAAGCTCAAGGATCTCCAACTCCACGTCACGGTCATGGCGAGCCAGGCAGACAACACCTGGGGGAAGAGCACCGACTGGTACACCGGGCCTTGGAACGGCACCACGTTCGACGCCAACTTCGACGTCGGCGACTTCGATGGCGACAAGCGAGCCGACATCATCGCGGGCGCCAGGGAGACCTCGCCGGTCGCAACCGACTTGCTGATGAGCCAGGGGTCGAAGTTCACCAAGACCGACCTCGAGGTGCCCGGACCCGACGGTGACCGGGTCGCCGGGTCGTCCAACTTCGCCGACGTCGATGGCGATGGGAAGGACGAGCTCATCACCCAGGAGATCGTGGACCAGAAATGGGCCATCCGCGTCTACTCCTACGACCCCGAGGGCAAGAAGTTCGTTCCCGAGCCGTCGTGGGACATCGACGACCCGGTCAAGAACGACGACGCGGTCAGCGGGTCTCAGATCCCCGCGGTCGCCGACGTCAACGGTGACGGTAGGGACGACCTGATCAACCCGCTGCGCGCAAGCGACGGGGACTACGAGTACCTCAACAAGGCGTCGGTCCTGATCTCCGGCAAGGACGGGTTCACTGCCGAGACGTGGGAGATGCCCGCCGCCGACGAGTACGAGACCCACCCACCGCTGCGCAAGGCCTCCAACAACAACGGCACCGGGACGCTCTGACCGGAGACGAATGGCGAACGGCCCGCGACCTGGATCAGGGCGCGGGCCGTTCATCATTCGAGAGCTCGAGGACTACACCGTCGACTCGCTCCAGGCCAGCTGGATGACCTCGATACCGCGGTCGCGGGTGACCAGGCGGCCACGACCCGGAAGCGTCGGGACCGGCTTCATGTTGCCGATGAGCGGGCCCTCGTCCGGGCTGCCGGAGAGCAGCAGGCCCGGCATCGCCAGGTCGCGCATCGACTGGATGACCGACTCGTAGAGCGAGCGTGACGCACCGCCCGAGCGGCGGGCGAGGATGACGTGCAGACCGACGTCGCCGGCCTGGGCCATCAATGGCTGCAACGGAGCCAGGGGCGAGCCCTGCTGCGTCGAGACGAGGTCGTAGTCGTCGACGAGCACGAACAGCTCGGCGCCGGACCACCACGACCGGTTGCGCAGCTCCTCGGGCGTGACGTCGGGGCCCGGGATCCGCTTGGTCAGGTACGCCGCCAGGTCGTTCAGCGTCGGGTTGGCCTGCGTCGCGGAGGTGAGGTAGCCGACCAGGTAGTCCTCGGGGATCTCGCCGAGCAGCGACCGCCGGTAGTCGACCACCGCGATCTGTGCCTCCTTGGGCGTGTGCGTCCGCATGATCTCGCGGGCGATGCTGCGCAACATCGAGGACTTGCCGGACTGGCCGTCGCCGAAGACGAGTAGGTGAGGCTCGGTGTCGGGATTGAGGCCGACCGGGGCCAGCTCCTTCTCGTTGATCCCCAGAAGCAGTCGCTTGCCGGGCTTCTCCTCGGTGACCCCGGCCTGCTCGCGGATCCGCTCGATCGTGATCCGCTCCGGCAGCAGCCGCAGCTTCGGTCCGGCAGGACCCTGCCAGGCCGCGGAGACCCGGGAGATCAGGTCGTCGACGCCATCGCCCAGCGTCGCCGCAGAGCCGTCGCCATCCATGCGGGGCAGGGCGCTGAGGAAGTGGAGCTTCTCCTTCACGATGCCACGACCCGGACGCCCGGTCGGGACCAGGGCGGCGAGCTTGCGGTCGAGCTCGGAGTCCATCGGGTCGCCCAGACGCAGCTCGAGCTTGGTGCCGAAGATGTCGCGCATCGAGGAGCGGAACTCGGCCCAGCGACCGGCCGCTGCGACGATGTGGACACCGAAGGTCAGGCCGCGCGGAGCGATCTCCTGGATGGCGTACTCGAGGTCGTCGAAGTCGGCGCGCAGCGTGCCCCAGCCGTCGATGACGAGGAAGACGTCGCCCCAGCCGTCGTCGGCCTGGCCGCGAGCACGGCGGGTGCGGTAGGTCTCGATCGAGTCGATGCCCTGCGCCCGGAAGTAGGCCTCGCGGCGGTCGATGATGCCGGAGATCTCGGCCAGGACGCGGCGTACGACGTCGGGCTCGGAGCGAGTGCCGACACCGGAGACGTGCGGGAGCTTGGCCAGCGGTGCGAACGTACCGCCACCGAAGTCGAGGACGAAGAACTGCACCTCCTGCGGCGTCATGGTCAGCGACATCGAGGTGACGATGGTGCGGAGCGTGGTCGACTTACCGGTGCGGGGCGCGCCGATGACCGCGACGTGACCGGCGGCCCCGCGCAGGTCGACCGTGAGCGTGTCACGCAGCTGCTCACGCGGCTTGTCGACGATGCCGAGCGGCACGACCAGCCCACCGAGCCGCTTCCAGGCCGGCGAGTGCAGACCGAGTTCGGGCGAGGTGGTCAGATCGGGCATCAGCGTGTCGAGCGTGTCGGGGATGTCGAGCGGCGGCAGCCAGACCTGGTGGGCTGGGACGCCGTGACCGGTCATCCGGTCGACGGCGATGTCGAGCATCGACTTCTCGACGCCGTCCGCGCCCACGACCGGGGTGGCCGGACGCTCCTCCTCCTCGGCTGGCAACGCCAGCTGCTTCACCTCGGCGATCGAGAACGGGTAGATGCCCTGCAGCTTGCCGCCCTCGTCGCGGCGGACCCGTGATCCCGCGGCCGGCGGCCCCGAGACGTACGCAGCCCGGAACCGCTGCATGTTAGTCGGGTCGGGCTTCAGATAACCGAGGCCGGGGATTGCCGGGAGCTCGTAGGCGTCCGGCACACCGAGCACGGTCCGCGACTCCTGCGCCGAGAACGTGCGCAGACCGACGCGGTAGGAGAGGTGTGAGTCGAGTCCGCGCAGGCGGCCCTCCTCGAGGCGCTGCGAGGCGAGCAGCAGGTGGATGCCGAGCGATCGGCCCAGACGACCGATCGCGACGAACAGGTCGATGAACTCGGGCTTGGCCGAGAGCATCTCGGAGAACTCGTCGACCACGATGAACAGCGACGGCAGCGGATCCATCGACGGGTCCTGCGTACGGGCCTTCTCGTAGTCCTTCAGCGAGGAGAAGTTGCCGGCCTCGCGCAGGAGCTCCTGGCGGCGGGTCATCTCACCCGAGAGCGCGTCCTGCATACGGTCGACCAGGGTGAGCTCGCCCTCGAGGTTGGTGATCACCGCGGAGACGTGTGGCATGCCCGCCATGCCGGCGAAGGTCGCACCACCCTTGAAGTCGACCAGCACCAGGTTGAGGACCTCCGGAGGGTGGGTGAGCACCAGACCGAGGACGAGGGTGCGGAGGAACTCCGACTTACCGGAACCGGTCGCGCCGATGACGAGGCCGTGCGGCCCCATGCCCTGCTGGGCCGACTCCTTGATGTCCATGTAGATCTGCTGGCCGGCCTCACCGACACCGACCGGCACGCGGAGCCGGTCGCGGTTGGCGCGAGGACGCCAAGCCACGTCCGGATCGAAGGAGCGTACGTCGCCCAGACCGAGCAACGCCATGTAGTCCTTCGGGGCCGCGATCTCGGTGTCCTGCGGGGTCTCGGCGGCCGCGTCGGAGCCCTCCGGAGCCACCGTGTAGAGCGCGGTCAGGCGCCGGGCGTAGGCCTCGGCGTCGGCCATGGTCATCTGGTCCACCCGCAGACGGACCGGGTCCATACGTACGCGCACCTGGTAGCCGGCGACCGTGTTGTTCTCGTCGGGCTCCTCGTCGTCGATCAGGAACCGCACCCGGCTGGAGTCGAACAGCTCGTCCCAGTGGGTCGGCAGGTCGATGACGGTGACGCCCTGGATGCCGTCGTCGGGGAGCACGTGGTTGCCCGGCGGCACGGAGCCGCCGTCGACGATGACCACGACCTGGGGCGAGGGGATCCGGTCGTCGGTGCCCCAGCGGGCACGCTCGCCGACCTCGGTCGGGAGAAGGGCGCCGAGGTCGTTGATGTTGGTGACCACCATGCGGCGCGGCCCGACTGCATCGACCTCGCGGCCGCTCTGCGCGTGCGGGAGCCACTTGACCCAGTCCCACTCGGCCAGGTTGCGCTCGGAGGTGAGCACGGCGACGATCAGCTGCTCCGGCGAGTGGAAGGCCGTCATCCCGCAGATCAGGGCGCGGGCGAGCGCCCGGGCCTGGTCCTCGTTGCCGCAGATCTCCATCTTGTCGAAGCCGCGCAGGTTGGTCGCGGCCGGCAGGTCGGGCTGGACCCGGTGGACCGTCAGCAGCCGGTGCAGCGCGCTCGCCGAGGCCGGGTCGACCTGGTCGATCGGGGTCTGCTGAGGCGGCACCAGGGTCAGGGCCAGGGGCTGGTGCGCGACGCCGTAGCGGACGTCGAGATAGCGCTTGTGGGTGTTCGAGCGCTCCCACAGCCGGCTGCGCTCCTCGGCGATCGCCGGCAGCGAGGACGGCGCGGGGTAGTGCCAGGTCAGCGCCTTGCGCTGCTGCTCACCGGCCTTGCGCGCCGACTGCCGAGCACCGGCCAGGTAGCGCAGGTAGTCGGTGCGCTGCCCGCCGACCTGCTTCTGCTTCTGCTTCCGCTGACGGTCGATCTGCACGAAGATGAAGCCGAGGGTCGCGAAGAGGAACATGCCGGCTGCGATGTAGCGCTGGATCGGCGGGGAACCGCCTGCGCCGGACTGCATGGTCGCGATGAGCACGATCGACCCGAGACCACCGAGCATCGGGATGGCGTTCATCAGGATGCCGCCGACACCCTCGCCCTCTTCGATAGCCGGCGGAGCATTCAGAGCCAACTCCCCCTCGGGGACCTCCGGCTCCTCGGTGCGGGTACCGCCGGCTGTCGCAGCGATGGTCACGTGTCCCCCTGAGACTGGTTCAGTGCCCCACGGTCCCGGATGCCGCAGGTGGTCAGGATCTTAGAGTGCCCGCCACCCGGCTACTACCCTTAACCGTGCCGGTCGGGTAAAACGGGCGGTGGAGCTTCCGATGTGGAACTCTGTCACAGGGTCATCACGCATCCGGGAGGTGTCATGCCCACTCAGACGGCCGATGCCGTTGAGCCGGCGCTCGCAGCAGGCGGCCTGGCGGTCACGGTCCACGGCACCGCCGGAGTGGTCGACATCGTCGTTCCGTCCGATGCGCACGCCTCGGACCTGGCTCGGGAGTACGCCACCGCAGTCGGTCTTCCCGCGGCTCCGGTGCTGCGGGACCGCCGCGGCGAGGTGATCCAGCCGGACGCATCGCTCGCCTCGCGCGGCATCACCTCAGGCGCCCTGCTCGCCGCCGACTCGCCGCCGACGCAGGCCTACGCGCGGCGTGAGGTCGTCGAGACGGCCGCGCCGGTCCGAGCGGGCAGCTTCTCTATCTACTGGGTCGGTCTGGCCACTCTTCTGGCCGTCGCCGCGGCCGGGTTCGGCGCCCAGGCCGACGGCTGGCAGCGACTGGCCATCGCCGCTCTGCTCGCGCTGGGCGCGTTGGTCGGCATCATCCCCGCAGGGCCGTACGCAGCGCGCCGGGCGATCGCTGCCCCGGCCTTCGCCGCCGGCGCTGCGTTCGTCATCACTGTCGACCCGGCGCCCGAGACGCTGCCGATGGCGGTGGGTGTGGCCGGGTTGAGTGCCGCGGTCGTCGCGACCGTCTCGCGGTCCCTCGTCGACACCGTCGATGCCGCGCTGAAGATCTGGACCGCGACCGGCGTCGTCGCCTTCGTGGTGACCGCGCTGTGCGCGCTGCTCGGCACCTCGCCGCAGGTGCCGTGGTCGATCCTGTTCGCCGCTGCTGCGCTGGCGGCGCGGATCGTCCCGTCGTACGCCGTCGACGTCCCGGACTCCTATCTTCTCGATGTCTCCAAGCTGTCGGTGACCGCCTGGTCGGCACGGGCGAAGACGACCTCCGGCAAGGCGACGGTCCCGATCGACGAGGTCACCGAGGTGGCCGAGCGCGGCGCCCGCACGCTGGCGGCGGCCTCCTGGGCGGTTCTCGCCGTGGTCGCGGTGAGCGGACCGGCGCTGGTGGCGACCGCGACGGACGACGTGGACCGGATCGGTGGCTGGCTGATCACGCTGGCTGGTGCCTTCGTCATCCTGCTCTCGGCGCGCAGCTATCGCTACTGGCTGCCTCGTGGCGTACTCCGGGTTGCCGGGGTTATTGCGCTGGCGGTCGGGGTTCGTGCCTTCGTAGGCTGGGCCGACCCGGAGCTGGTCTCCTGGTTCGGTCTGGGAGTCGTGGTGATCGGGTTCGCCGTCATCATCGCGGCGATCGCGACCGGCCGGGGCTGGCGCTCGGCGAAGTGGGCGTCTCGGGCCGACTGGGCGGAGTCGCTGTGCGGCGCCGCGGTCATCGCGTCGTTCGTGGTTTCCTCAGGGTTCTTCCGACACCTGTGGGAATCGGGTTTCAACAGCTAGGCAGCAGGGCTGAAAAAGTTCAGAGATTTGTGTTTAGAACTCCGGGGACGGGGTATGAACACATTGTCCGGACCTCGGGGGAGCCCATCGGGAGCCGGGCTCCAACAGGTATCTAACCTAGGAAAACCGGTTCCGCCGGTGGAAGGACAGCACCATGAGCAGTGAGATCAAGCAAGGCCAGGCGATCAACACCGCCGTCAACTTCATCAACGAGACCAAGGCCAAGCTGCAGAGTGTCAACAGCCGCACCGTCTCGGAGGCCCAGGCGGAGGGCGCATCGGGCTGGAAGGGTGCCGGCGGCACCTCGTTCCAGCAGCTGATGAACACCTACAACGAGAAGTCGCGCGAGATCACCAACGCGCTCGACGAGCTCACCGCGGGTCTCGAGAATGCTCGCAAGGTCGGTAGCCAGGCCGACGAGGATGTTGCCGGGCAGTCCAGCTCCGTCACCTCCAGCATGGACAGCATCTCCTACAAGATGGGTGGCTGACCACCCGGTCAGCCCGCATTTCAAGCACAGGACTGGAAGGAACTGACATGGGTGAAGAGATTGTCGTAAACCACGGGAAGATGGGCTCCATCACCGACGTCCTGCTCAAGGGCGTCGCGGACATGGACCGCGAGCTCGACGAGCTCGAGCGTCACATCATGGGCCTCCAGGAGAACTTCACCGGCCAGGCGGCTGACGCCTACAACCGTGCGCAGGCCAAGTGGAACCAGAGCATCCGCGAGCTCGGTATGGCTCTGGACCGCGGCAGCAAGTTCGTCAACGAGGCCAACGCTGACATGCACCGCGCTGACCAGCGCGGCGCCGGCGGCTTCGGCGGCTGAGTTCTTCAGCACACAGGCAACACGAGGGGATCGGTGCGGGGCACCGGTCCCCTCGGTGCTTGTTTTATGGCAAAGTCAGCGCTGATGTTCGCTGTCTGATTCAGCGGGCGCGATGTAGGTCTAACTCTCGGGACATTCGGTCGGTTCGTCTCGGGCACAGGCACGACGCGAGGAGTTCGTGAAATGACGCAGGCGCAGGTGGCGCCCACTGGGCTGGTCCGGGTCACAGTCGCCTCCGGCACCCGCCGGATGGATCTGGTGCTGCCGGGCTCGGTACCGGTGGCGGAGCTCGTGCCGGAGCTTGCGCGAAGCGTCGGGTTGCTCGACCCGCAGACGGCGTACGCCGGCTACCGCGTCGTGCTCGCCGACGGCCGCAAGCTCACCGGTGACCTCGGTCTGATCCCGCAGGGCGTCGAGGACGGTGGCGTGCTCACCGTGAGCGCCGGGATCGACGACAAGCCGCCGCGGGTCTACGACGATGTGGTCGAGGCGATGACCGACGTCGTCGAGAGCGAGATGGCCCCCTGGAAGCCGGAAGCAGGACGGCGTACGTCACTGCTGGCCGCCGCGCTGCTCCTGCTCCTCGGTGCCGGTGCGCTGTGGACGCAGGCGCCGTCGATGCTCGCCGGCGTCGCTGCCGGAGTGATCGGCCTGGTCCTCGCCGGAGGCGCGATCGTGCTCTCCCGGCTCGAGGCCGAGAACGACGCCGCGATCGCCGCGGTGTGGATCGGTGAGGTCTACGGCGCGGTCGCCGGCTTCCTGATCGGCGCTGCCTCCCTCGATGGTGGCGTCGGGATGCCGCTGGCCTTCGCCGGCGCGGGCGCGATGCTCGCCGCCGCGATCGGCTTCCTCGGCCTCGGTGAGGCCCGGATGCTGGCGATGCCGGGCGCGCTGGTCGGTGGCGTCTTCCTGGTGGCCGGCATGCTGCTGAGCGCGACCGGCTGGAAGGCCGGTGTGGTGCTCGGGATCGTGCTGGTCGTCGTGGTGCTGGCCGGCAGCTTCTTCCCGTGGCTCGCCTTGAGCACGACCAAGACCGACGTCCCCCAGCTCTACTCCGACGAGGACATCAACCTCGACCCGGACGAGATCCGGGCCGACCAGGTCAGGGTCGACGCCAAGGTCGCCCACGAGATCCTGGTCGCGATCTCCCTCTCCGTCGGCGTCCTGGTCGTGCTGACCTCGCCGTTCGTGGTGCGGCTCGGGCTCTTCGGCACGCTGCTGGCTCTCGCCGCGTGTGTCGTGCTGATGCTTCGCACCCGGCAGTACCGGACAGGGTCGGAGGTGCTGGTCGGGCTGGTCTCCGGGATCGCCGGCCTGCTCGCGATCGGCGCCGCGCTGCTGGTCTACCACGAGTCGTGGCGACCGACGACCGCCGTCGTGCTGGCGGCTGCGGGTGGCGTACTCCTGGTCCTGACGCTGGTCCCCGACGTCGGCTCGATCCGTCGTGGTCGGCTGGCCGATGTCGCCGAGACCGCCTGCCTGCTCGCGATGCTGCCGCTGATGGTGCTCGCCTCGGGCCTCTTCGGTGCCGCGGTGGCTGGTTTCTGATGGCCAGCAAGAAGGACCTCGTAGAGGCCCATGCCTTCAGCCGCCGCCGGCTCGTCTCCGCGTTCCTCTCCGGCGCCCCGGGCGGGCGCGAGGTGGAGCCGGCTCGACCCGGCCGCTCGGTCTTCGGTGGCGTCGTACTCGCGGTGCTGCTCATCGCTGGCGGCGCCGTCGCCCACTTCCTCGCTCCCCGGCCTGCGACGGGCTGGGCAGACCAGCCCGGCCTGATCGTGACCAAGGGCGGGGCGCGGTACGTCGTGATCGGCCCCGAGAACGACAGGGCGCTGTACCCAGTCGTCAACCTGGCCAGCGCCCAGCTCATCCTCGGGCTCGACCTGGAGGAGAAGTCCAAGGTCATCGATCAGGAGGAGATCGACAAGGAGTTCCCCAAGGGCACGATCGGCCTCGGCGGACCCGACGTCCCTGAGGAGCTGCCGCTGAAGTCCGACTTCATCAACACCGGCTGGACGGCATGCACCGCCAACGGTGCAGGTACGCACCTGAACATCTCTGCGAAACCCGACGTGCAGCCGGCCACGGACACCGGTTTCATGGTGCAGACCGAGGACGGCACCTACCTCATCGCCGAGCACGAGAGCGAGGGGTACGCCCAGGCTTACAGCTACAAGGTCGAGGGTGACGCGGAGACCTATGCGGACCGTATCTTCAGCGACCCTGTCTCGACGCCGACAGTGCCCCAGGCATGGGTCAACCTCTTCCCGGCCGGCGCGCCGCTGTCGGGTGATTCCTTCGGGGGCGCGTTCACCAAGGCCGGCGGTACGGTCGAGGGTGAGGACTACCCGATCGGCACCAAGGCCAACTTTCAGGCCAACAACTACCTGATGACGGAGTCCGGCTGGATCCGGATGGACGAATTCACCAGCGAGGTCTATGACGTCGTCTTCGGCAGCAAGGGCAACCAGCAGTCGCTGGACTCGCAGCCGAACATCAACGGCGAGCGTCTGGAGACCTTCTGGCCCGACGAGTCCCTCGAGGCCGGCACCGGCAGCGTATGTGCCGAGCTCGAGACCGAGGACGAGACGACCGTGCGGCTCGGCATCGATCCGGGCGAAACGGCCTGGCCGACTTCGGAGCCTCCTGCCGCCGGCGACTTCACCTCGGCCCGGGTCGATCCCGGCAAGGGAGCCTTCGTCTACGCCGCCAACGGCGAGGAGCTCGACAAGAAGAGCGCGACGCCATATCTGATCGATGCCCGCGGCACCGCCAACACGCTGGACGGGCCGGTCACGGTCGAGCGGCTCGGCCTGAAGACCGACTCGGGCCCGATCGTGCCCGGCACCTGGCTGCGGCTGCTCCCCGGCGGAGCTGCGCTCTCGACCGAGCTGGCGCTGTGCCCGCCCAACTCTGACGAGGTCCAGGAGAGCAAGTGCGTGGCGACCGAGTGAAGCTGGTGCGTAGCCGCATCGCGCTCGCTGCCGTCGTCGGTGGGTTGTCGCTGCTGGCCAGTCCGGGACCTGCGTACGCAGCGGAGGAGAGGTCCGACTGCTCGGCCTATGCGACCAACACCGGCGGTTCCCCGCAGAAGGCGGACACCAAGACGGCGCCGGTTCCCGACGGTGTCGCTCCGTTCGCGATCATGCGGATCCCTGAGGCTCAGCAGGTGAGCAAGCAGGGCCAGGGGATCCGTGTCGCGGTGGTCGACTCCGGTTACAGCCGCAGCGCGAAGGCCTACTACGGCACCGTCGCGGCCGGCCTGATCTCCCAGATCGCGCCCAAGGCGAAGCTCAGCGACCACCCAGTCCTCAAGGTCGGTCAGGAGAAGTCCACGGTCGACGCCAAGCAGATGACCGCCGAGCTCAACTCGCTTGCCAAGGGCAACGCGAAAGGGCTGATCGTTGACATCGGTCTCCCGGCGACGCAGGACGCGTCGGGGCTCGACACGGCGGTCGACACGCTCATCAAGAAGGGGGCCATCGTGGTGATGGCCTCGGACTGGTCCGGCATCACCACCGACACCGACCGGGACATCGCCCCCAAGGTCTTCCCCAATGCCAACGACTCGGTGGTGACGGTCAGTGCGTCTGGCACCTCGGCCTCGGACCCCGACTTCACCGTGCTGCCCAACTCCAACACCGACGTCGCTGCCCCGACGTACGGTGCTCCGTCGACGACGCTCTTCGGCCAGCCTTGCTGGGTCGACTCGATCTCGACCTCGTTCGCCTCCGCGGAGGTCTCGGCGGTGCTCGCTCTGATCTGGTCGACCAACTCGGGCTGGAGCGCCAGCCAGGTCATTGATCGCCTCTACAGCACCACGTCAGGCCGTGAGGGCCAGGGTGGCCGCTTCTGGGGTGCGGGTGTGGTGAATGCGTACGACGCGCTCACCCGACCGGCGGTCGAGGAAGCCGCCAAGCCGCCTGAGGTCGATCAGGCGCCGATGGCGCGCGAGAAGGCGGATCCCCTCGCGACCGTTCGCGAGAACGCGATCTGGTGGGGCATCGCGGGCGGCGGGGCGCTCGGTCTCGGGCTGGTCCTGCGGCCGCTGTTCTCGCGGCGCAAGAGCTCGATGTAGCGAGTCAGACCGAGCGGTCGAAGGCCTCGCGTGCCGCTTCGACCTCGGGCAGGGTCGTGGTCGTCCAGTGATAGAGCCGGTCGATGAGGTCCTGAAGAGTGCTGCCCAGTGGGGTGATGCGGTATTCGACCGCGACCGGGCGAGTGCTGAGCACGACGCGCTCGACCATGCCGTTGCGCTCGAGGCGGCGTAGCGCGGTGGTGAGTGACTTCTGGGTCACCGCCGGGATCGCCTGACGCAGCTCGTTGAAGCGGCGGGGCCGCTCGCAGAGCGTGTCGAGCACCTGGAGCGACCACTTGTCGAGGAGCTGGTCGAGGAGCTCACGATGCTCCTGGGTCAGGCGCAAGGGGCCCGGGGTATCCGGCATGACACCTAGTCTCGTTGAAGTGTCCTCTGGATACCAAGTACACATGAGAAACCTTAACCCTCGAAAGGAATCTCATCGTGTCCGTCGATCTGCTCACCCTCGAAGGCATGTTCCAGCCCGTGCCCTACCACCACGTCTCCGTTGCCACCGGCACCCGCCACATCCATGTCGCCGGACAGATCGCCCGGGACGAGCTCGGTCGTGGCGTCGCCCCGGGCGACCTCGCCGGCCAGCTCGCCCATGCCCTCCGCAACACCGCCCGCGGCCTGGCCGGCGCCGGCGCGACATTCGCCGACGTCGTACGCCTCCGGTTCTTCGTCACCGGGTGGACCCCGGACAAGTACGACGCGTTCGTCGCCGGGCTCGAGAGTGTCATCGACGAGCTCGGCATCCCGCAACCGCTGCCGCCGCTGTCCGCGATCGGCGTGGACTACCTGTTCGAGCCCGACGTGCTCGTCGAGGTCGAGGCGTACGCCGTGCTGGACTGAGGCGCCTCGCAGCTCACGTCGCCGGGGCCATGGCGAGGTGGCGCCAGGTGCGGTGCCGCCACGCCTGGTACTCGGGGGGCGTCCAGCGCAGTGTGCGCGTCATGTGGACGTACGTCTCCGCGTTGGCCAGCAGGGCGCTGGTGGCGATCACCCACTCGAGGTCGGCATCGGGGCTCATCAGCCCGTCGCGGTGCAGCTTCTCCCAGAAGGCGCGCACCTGCTCGAGCGTCGACTCGCGGGCCGCCTGGGCTGCCGCTGCGATCAACGGCTCGTCCGCCTCGGCCTGCATGGCGACGGCGAGAACGGGCGCGATGCGATCCAGCATCAGCGCGGTGCCTTCCGCGTCCGCAGCCAGTCGCTCCTCGAGCGTCGGGGCGTTCATCACCGCGTGGATCCAGTCGCGATCGGCCAGGGCGATCGGCAGGGCGTCACCGACGAGGGCCACGTCGACCACCCGCTTGAGCAGGTGTGCCTTGGTGGCGAAGCGGACGTAGATGGTTCGGTCAGAGACTCCCGCGGCTTTGGCGACGTCTGTCAGCGCGGTGCCGCGATAGCCGCGCTGGGCGAAGAGTTCGTGGGCCGCGGCGACGATCGCCTGCTCGGTCCGCTCGGCACGAGATCCCCTAGCGGGGGGATTGACTTCTGAAGGCACGAGTTGCAGTCTAACTGTAATTAGGAAATTGCAGTCACACTGCAAGTCAGGAGTGGGCATGAGCGATCACGAAGCACCGGCTCTCGCCGGCGTCCACCACCTCAAGCTGCCGGTCGCCAACCTTCGGCGATCCCAGCGGTGGTACGAATCAAGACTCGGGTACAAGCTCGTCGTGGAGTTTCAGACGGACGGCGAGCTCGACGGCATCTGCCTGGTGCACCCCAACGGTGGCCCGGACCTGGGCCTGCGGCTCGACCCCGAACGCGCCCGTGCCGCCGCCGGTTTCGACTACTTCTCGATCGGAGTGGCCGACGAGAGCACCCTCCGGGCGCTCGCGGACAGGTTGACCGAGCTCGGCGAGCGGCACGCCGGCGTGCAGCCTGCCACACTCGGTTGGATCCTGCCGCTGCTGCACGATCCGGACGGTCACGAGGTGCGGTTCTACACGGTGCAGCACCACACCGAACCGGACCCGGAGGACGTTCTCGTCGTCGACAACCCGGTGCAGGCGGCCAAGCTCAAGGCCGCGGCCCGGGCCGAGCAGACGGTGGGCTGAGAGGCGATGAACGTCAAGAGGACCGCCCGCGGCGACCAGCCCGTACGCCGCGTCGACCGCGAGCGGCCGCCGCAGTGGGCGGCCTCGACAGGCCGGGCGTACGTCGGCGCGGTCTCGGTGCTGGCGGGGTATGTCGTGGTTGCCGTCACCATCGGGGCCGGCTTCGAGCAGGATCTCGTGGCGGCGGCCGAACGCGAAGGCGTGGCGGTCAACGCGTTGGCCAGCTCCACGCAGGCCCAGATCACCCAGGACCATCCGGTCTACGCGCTGGTCACGGGGCTGCTTCTCTTCGTGTCCCCGGTGTTCCTGGTTTGCGCCGTCGGCCAGATCCGCACCGGAGCGCCCGTACGGCTCGCCCAGCTCAGCTGGTGGTCGGCGCTGGCCACGCTGGTCGTGTGGTGGACGTACGTGGCTCTGGGGTTGGGCCTGTTCGCCGACCCGGAGAACCTGCCGCCCCTCGTGCGGGACTTCGACGTGCTGACGGTCCCGCTCGTCTCCGCCTTGTCGCTGCTCGCGCTCGGGTCGATGGTCTTCGCTGCGGAGGCGTTGCGCGGGAGCGGTGTCGTCCGCCGGGCGGCGCTGGCGACCACGATCGTCAGCATCCTGCTCGGCGTGGTCAGCGTCGTGGCTCTGGTCGGTGCCGGATTCGAGGACCCGGTGGCGCCGATCGTGATCGTGCCCGGAGGGCTGATCCTCGGAATCGCGCTGCTTCGCGCGCAGCGGCCGGCGCACACTGGATAAATGAACGGCGCCTGACCAGCTCGAAAGCAGGTCAGGCGCCGGTTTGTGCTGGCGGATCTGGGGGGATTCGAACCCCCGAGGGCGTTAACCCAACACGGATTCCAGCCGTGCGCCATAGGCCACTAGGCGACAGATCCGTGAGGGATCCTACGCGGCTCCGCGAGCATCGGGGAAATCGGCGGACGGCCAACGGGTGTGCTTTGGGATCGGCGAGCGGACTCGTCTAGACTCTTCCGCAACCCCCCATGTGGCGACATCTTGTCGAACCTCCCCAGGGCCGGAAGGCAGCAAGGATAAGCGAGCTCTGTTGGGTACGTGGGGGGCCTTTTCATGCCTGGATCAGCCCCGAGCCATCTCCTGGTCTCGAGTGATGCCCCGGATGATCGAGATCCAGTTGACGCAGGCGATCACGAGCGCGACGGCGGACAGCGCATCGATCATCGCGACGATGATGATCGCGTCACGGGACAGGACGTCGTCGCTGTTGAAGATCCTCCCCGACAGGTTTGTCGCAAAGATGGCAACCAGCCAGGCTGTCCACCAGATGGCGAGGGAGGAACGGGCCTGGTTCTTGGCGGTGGCGCGGCGTACGTCATCAACGACTTGGAGCGGGAACCAGAGCGACACGATCGGCACCCACCAGCCAAGCCATACCCATGCCCGGCTGCGCCTCATGTGGAACGTGGGATTGATGACCTTCGCGAAGTCATAGCTTCGCAGCAGCCACAGGCACCCCACGATGTAGAGCGAGAGCAGGACCGCGATCAGCGCGAATCCCAGTGCGATGGACGTGCTGATCCAGATCCATGTCGAGGTCGACGGGGTCGCGCTCATCATCGTGTCGTTGACTGCCATGGACACGGGATACGAGACCCCGGCCGTGATGACCACGACGGCAGTGAGGGCTATGGCCAGCCAGATCGAGGCGGTGGCCAGACCACGAGGACCGGTCGGGACCTGCTGGTACGGGGCGGGTACGGGTTGATTCGGGAAGGGTGGTGGAGTGCCGTACGGATTGCTCATCGAGCGTCCTTTCTGAACATGGCTCGGTGACCTCAGGGTGCGCCCTGGGCGTCGTGGCGACCGCCGATGCCGTCACGAACGCGTCACGATCGGAGCCGAGGGGACGGCGAGATGACCACATTGCTCAGTTCGCCGGGCTCGCCGGCGCCCGGCGGCTACCGACTGTCGGTGGGGATCGTTAGGGTTCATGGGGTGGACGCACCGCTAGCTCTCTACCGCCGCTACCGGCCGGAGACGTTTGCCGAGGTCATCGGCCAAGATCACGTCACCGGCCCGCTGCGCAATGCGCTTGCGGGCAACCGGGTCAACCATGCGTACCTCTTCTCCGGGCCACGTGGTTGCGGCAAGACGACCTCGGCGCGGATCCTGGCGCGTGCGCTGAACTGCGAGAAGGCGCCGATCGCGGATCCGTGCGGGGAGTGCGAGTCGTGCCGGGACCTGGCCCGCGGCGGGCCCGGCAGCATCGACGTGATCGAGATCGACGCGGCGTCGCACGGTGGTGTGGATGATGCCCGTGACCTGCGGGAGAAGGCGTTCTTCGCGCCGGTGAAGAGCCGCTACAAGGTCTACATCATCGACGAGGCCCACATGGTCTCGACACAGGGCTTCAACGCGCTGCTCAAGCTCGTCGAGGAGCCGCCGGAGCATCTGCGGTTCATCTTCGCGACGACCGAGCCGGAGAAGGTCATTCCGACGATCCGGTCGCGCACCCATCACTATCCGTTCCGCCTCTTCCCGCCGAAGCTGGTCTCCGACTACATCTCGACGCTGTGCGAGAAGGAGGGGATCAACGTCGAGCCGGCCGCGCTGCCGCTCGTCGCACGCGCGGGCGCCGGGTCGATGCGCGACAGCCTCTCGGTCATGGACCAGCTGCTCGGTGGTTCGGGGCCTGAGGGCGTGACGTACGAACTGGCCGCCGGTCTGCTCGGCTACACCCCGGACGCGCTGCTGGACGAGGTCGTCGACGCCTTCGCCGCCCATGACGGCGCCGCGGTCTTCGGCGTGATCGACAAGATCATCGAGACCGGCCAGGACCCGCGGCGGTTCACCGAGGACCTGCTGCGGCGGCTGCGTGACCTGGTCATCGTCAAGGCGGTCCCGGACGCGCCCGCGACCGGGCTCATCGACGTCTCCGAGGACGGCGGCGAGCGGCTGGTCGCTCAGGCAGGACGCTTCGGGCCACACGATCTGTCGCGGGCCGCCGATGCGGTCGCGACCGGCCTGACCGAGATGCGCGGCGCCACCGCACCCCGACTTCTGCTCGAGCTGATCTGTGCCCGGGTGCTGCTGCCCGCGGCCGACGGTGCCGACGGCCTCGCGGCCCGGCTGGACCGTCTGGAGAGGCGGATCGAGATCAGCGGTACGCCGACGGTGACCGCTGCTCCGGCGGCGGCCGCCCCCGCCCAGGACCGGCCGGTGCTCAAGCCGTCCGTCGGTGCGCCGGGGCACGAGACGGTCGCTCCGGCGACGCCGCAGCCCGATCCCGTCCAGGCGTACGCCCCGGCCCCCGAGCGAGCCCCTGAGCCGTCTCGCGAGCCCGCCCCGGCCGTGGAAATGCCTCCCCAGCAGGCGCCGGCCGCTCCCGAGCCGCCGAGCCAGCCACAGACGCCGCCACAGACCCAGCCTCAGTCGCAGTCGCCGGGTGGGATGGGCAACGTGGACGTCCGTCGCCTGTGGGACGACGTGATCGCCCAGACCAAGGGCCTGCGCCGGGCGACCTGGTCGCTGGTGGGCCAGAACGCCCAGGTGGTCGACTTCCGCGACGGTGTGCTCACCCTCGGGTTCGCGTCGCCGGGCCTCCGTGACCGGTTCGCGACCGGCGGGCACGAGCCGATCCTCGGACAGGCACTGGTCAACGTGATCGGCATCCAGCCGAAGATCGAGGCGATCGTCGCGGGCGGCGGCCAGGGGTCCCCGCAGCGACAGGCGCCGCCGACGCCGCAGCCGAGCCAGCCTCAGGAGCCGCCCCAGCCGCAACAGCCGCCGGAGGCATCCTGGAACGAGCAGGCGCCGCCACCCGACTGGGCCGCCGAGCCGCCGCCACCCGACCAGCCGCCGGCTCCGCCGGAGCCGCCCGCGACGTCATCGACACAGCCGGCCGACCCGGGAGCGATCGCGCTGGCTCGTGAGGCCATCCGGCCGACGCGTGCGGCCGACTACGAGCCCCCTGTCGACGACACGGTGGCCCGCCTGGCGGAGGCGGATGCCGCGGTGAACCCCGACGACCAGGCTTACGACGGGCCTGCTGCGATGGGCGCCGAGGCGCTGCTCGCTCAGGAGTTGGGTGCAACGATGATCGAAGAGATTCCTCACAACTAGGACGGCACAGATGACGAACCCACTCGAAGGCCTCGGCGGCGAGGGCGGCTTCGACCTCAACGCGATCATGCAGCAGGCCCAGGCGCTGCAGAGCCAGATCGTCGATGCCCAGGAGAAGCTCGCCGACACGATCGTCGACGGCACCGTCGCCGGCGGTGCGGTGACCGTCAAGCTCACCGGCACCGGCGAGCTGGTCGGCGTCGAGATCAAGCAGGGCGAGTTCGACGGAAGCAACCCCGACGACCTCGAGGACCTCGGCGCCGTGATCGTCGCCGCCTACCGCGAGGCCAAGGGCAAGGCCGACGAGCTCGCCGGTGAGGCGATGGGCCCGCTCGCGGGCGGCCTCGGCGGCCCCGGTGCCCCCGGCGGCGGCGAGCCGCCGTTCAAGCTCGGCTTCTGAAACAGACACAGTTGAAACCAGCACAGCTAGAGACAGGCGATAACCAAGTTGTACGAGGGTGTGGTCCAAGACCTCATCGACGAGCTGGGACGGCTGCCGGGCGTAGGCCCGAAGAGCGCTCAGCGGATCGCGTTCCATCTGCTCCAGGCTGATCCCGCCGACGTACATCGGCTGGCCTCGATCCTCAACGAGGTCAAGGCGAAGGTGAAGTTCTGCTCGGTCTGCTTCAACGTCTCCGAGGAGGAGACCTGCCGGATCTGCCGCGACCCGCGTCGCGAGCAGTCGGTGCTGTGCGTGGTCGAGGAGTACAAGGACGTCGTCGCGATCGAGCGGACCCGCGAGTTCCGCGGGCGCTATCACGTGCTCGGCGGTGCGATCAGCCCGATCGACGGGATCGGTCCCGACCAGCTGCGCATCCGTGAGCTCGTCCAGCGGCTCAACGACCCCGGGATCACCGAGGTGATCCTCGCCACGGATCCCAACCTCGAGGGCGAGGCGACGGCGACGTATCTGACCCGTCAGCTGAGCCCGCTCGGGCTGAAGGTCACCCGTCTGGCCAGCGGTCTCCCGGTCGGTGGCGATCTGGAGTACGCCGACGAGGTCACCCTCGGTCGCGCGTTCGCGGGACGCCGCGCGGCTGAGTAGCCGTTACCTGTGCGATCCCTAAGAGCCGACTCTTTACCCTCGTCAGGCCGCGACTTCGGCGGTAGCCTGACGATTCAAGGGACCTCGGGAAGGGGGCCGTCATGACGAATGACTTGACCGGCAAGGACTTCGCCACCAGCATCGCCGACTCGGTGGAGAGCTTCCTGCTCTCGGTGCGTGCGATCGCTGCAGACGGCGATGGTGGCAGCGCTGTGCCGATGCTGCTGCTGGAGGTGAGCCAGATCCTGCTGGCGGGAGCGCGACTGGGCGCTCAGCAGGACTTCGAGCCTCGTGAGGAGTTCCAGCCCGACGTGGGTATGGAAGCCGACGTCGACGAGCTCCGGATGGGGCTGGCCGAGATGTTCGGCGACATCGACACCTACAGCTTCGTGTTCGATCCGTACAGCCCGGACGTGGTCGACAGCCAGATCTCCGACGACGTCGCCAGCCTGGTGACCGACCTGGAGTACGGCCTGCGGCACTACCGCCTCGGCGACGTCGACGAGGCGCTGTGGTGGTGGCAGTTCAGCTACGTCAACAACTGGGGCAACCTGGCCGGTGCCGTGCTCAACGCGCTGCTCACCGTGGTCGCTCACGACCGCCTCGACTCCGAGCCGTTCACCGGCGAGGACGAGGACCTGGCCGCCGCTGATGAGATGCTGGAGAAGACGCCCGCACCGGCAACGTAGACTTTCCCGCCGTGGGAATCGTCGTTCAGAAGTACGGTGGCAGCTCGGTCGCAGACGCTGCAGGCATCAAGCGCGTTGCTCAGCGAGTGGTCGCGACCAAAGAGCAGGGCCACGACGTCGTCGTGGCCGTCTCTGCCATGGGCGACACCACCGATGAGCTGATCGACCTGGCCAACAAGGTCTCGCCCGACGCGACCGCGCACGCGCGTGAGTTCGACATGCTGCTCACCTCTGGTGAGCGGCAGTCGATGGCGCTGCTCGCGATGGCGATCAACGACGTCGCGAACGAGCGCGGGCTGGCGTACGAGGCTCGGTCGTTCACCGGGTCGCAGGCCGGCCTGATCACCGACGCTCAGCACGGGCGCGCCAAGATCCTCAGCATCACCCCGGAGCGGATCCAGGCAGCGCTCGGCGACGGCGCGATCGCGATCGTGGCCGGCTTCCAGGGAGTCTCCCGGGACACCAAGGACATCACCACGCTGGGCCGTGGCGGCACCGACACCACCGCGGTCGCGCTGGCGGTGGCGCTGAACGCCGACGTCTGCGAGATCTACACCGACGTCGACGGCGTCTTCACCGCCGACCCGCGGATCGTCCCGACCGCTCGCAAGCTGAGCTCGGTCGCCTTCGAGGAGATGCTCGAGCTGGCGGCCTCCGGGGCGAAGGTGCTCCACCTGCGCTCGGTGGAGTTCGCCCGTCGCCACAGCCTCCCGATCCACGTACGCTCCTCCTTCTCCACCCTCAACGGCACCGTGGTCAAGGGCAGCATCGACGCGGTCTCGCCGCACGCCGACCACCAGCTCGGCGGCGACGCCGGGATGGAGGCGCCGATCGTCGCCGCCATCGCCCACGACCGCAGCCAGGCCAAGATCACCGTCGTCAACGCCCCCGATCAGGTGGGCGCCGCCGCGAAGGTCTTCGAGATCGTCGCCGGTGTGGGCATCAACGTCGACATGGTGGTCCAGGACTCGTCGGCGGCCGGCTCCGGCCGCACCGACATCACGTTCACGCTGCCCCGCGACGACGCCGAGCGCGCCGGCAAGGTGCTGGAGCAGGCGCGTGCTGAGCTCGGCTTCGAGCGGGTGAACACCGAGCCCCGGATGGGCAAGGTCTCCCTGATCGGTGCCGGGCTGCGCACCCAGCCGAAGAAGATCGCCGACTTCTTCTCGGCGATCGCGCAGGCCGGCGTCAACATCCAGATGATCTCCACCTCGGAGGTCCGGGTCTCGGTCGTGGTCGGCGACGACGAGGTCGACCGCGCGGTGCAGGCCGCCGCGGAGAGGTTCAGCGACGTGGAGGTCGAGAAGGTCTCCTACGGCGCCGAGGCCGATGGCGACACCCCGGAGATCGTCGGCGTGGCCCACGACCGCGGTGAAGCCAAGATCACCGTCGCCGGGGTCACCGACGAGCCCGGCGAGGCCGCCCGCATCTTCGACACCCTTGCCGACAACGGCATCAACATCGACATGATCGTCCAGAACGTGTCGGCGGAGAAGACGCGGCGCACGGACATCTCGTTCACGCTGCCCCGCACCGACGTCAAGAGGGCCCGCGCGGCCCTCGCCGACATCCAGGGTGAGGTCGGTTTCGCCGACCCGGTCGCCGACGAGCAGATCGGCAAGCTCTCGATCGTCGGTGCTGGGATGCGTACGCATCCGGGGATCACGGCGAAGTTCTTCGCCGCGCTCGCCGCCGAGGGAGTCCTCATCCGGATGGTGTCGACCTCGGAGATCCGCGTCTCGGTGCTCGTCAGCGCCGACGACCTCGACCGCGCTGTGCGCGCCACACACAAAGCATTCGGCCTCGACAGCGACGTAGAGGCCATCGTCTATGGAGGGACCGGCCGATGAGCATCAACCTGGGAATTGTGGGAGCGACCGGACAGGTGGGCGTCGCCGTACGCCAGATCCTGCTCGAGCGCGGCTTCCCGCTCGGCGAGGTTCGTTTCTTCGCCTCGGCGCGTTCGGCCGGCAAGACCATCGAGTTCGGTGGTCGCTCGGTCGTCGTCGAGGACGCCGCCACCGCTGACCCGTCGGGTCTCGACATCGCGATCTTCTCCGCCGGTGGCGCCACCTCGAAGGCGCTGGCGCCGAAGTTCGCCGAGGCCGGCGTGATCGTCATCGACAACTCCTCGGCCTGGCGCAAGGACCCGTCGATCCCGCTGGTCGTCTCCGAGGTCAACCCCTCGGCGATGGACGGGGTCATCGAGGCCCGCCAGGGCATCATCGCCAACCCCAACTGCACCACGATGGCGGCGATGCCGGCCCTCAAGGCGCTCCACGACGAAGCCGGTCTCGAGCGTCTGATCGTCTCGACCTACCAGGCGGTCTCGGGCTCCGGCGTCGCCGGCGTCGAGGAGCTGGTCAGCGAGGTCGCGGCTGCCGGCGACAAGGCCCGCGAGCTCGCCTACGACGGGTCCGCCATCACGTTCCCGGAGCCGGACAAGTACGTCGAGACGATCGCCTACAACGTCCTTCCCTACGCCGGGTCGCTGGTCGAGGACGGCCTCAACGAGACCGATGAGGAGCAGAAGCTCCGCAACGAGTCCCGCAAGATCCTCTCCCTGCCCGACCTGCGGGTCTCCGGCATCTGCGTACGCGTCCCGGTCGTCACCGGCCATTCGCTCGCGGTCAACGCCGAGTTCTCCTCGCCCCTGACCCCCGAGCGCGCCACCGCGATCCTCGCGAACGCCCCGGGCGTCGAGCTCCGCGACGTACCCACGCCTCTGTACGCCGCCGGCAAGGACCCCTCCTACGTCGGCCGCATCCGCCAGGACGAGGGTGTCCCCGACAACCGCGGGCTCGCCCTGTTCATCTCCAACGACAACCTCCGCAAGGGCGCCGCGCTCAACACCGTCCAGCTCGCCGAGCTGGTCGCCGCCGCCCTCTGACGAGACGTCAGGCGCGCTGGCCGAGTTGGCACGACTGTGCCAACTCGGCCGACCGGAGTGACGCCTCGGCCGACGTGGGCGACGCCTCGGCCGGGTCTGTCAGTCGATGTAGTTGGTCGTGACCCAGTAGGAGAGCGCGTACGCGGCAGCGGCGAGGATCACGACGATGATCACTCCCCAGGGGTGGGCGAAGACGTCGGTGAGGAAGAGCATCGAGAGTACGGCGACGAGCGCTGAGCCGAGGAAGCTGATCGTGAAGGGGGAGCGGGCGCCGGCCAGGCGGAGCAGGTAGCCGCCGACGATGATCGCGAGGGCGAAGACGGCGATGAGGATGATCGCGCCCTTGTCGCCCAGCGACGAGGTGCCTCGCGTCCACTGGCTCACGGTGCCGCTGAACCAGACGGCCAGGGCCATGAACGCACCGACGATGGCCCCGATCATGACCGCCGCGGATAGGCCCGACGGGGTGCCGAGGTTGATCCGCCGCTGAATCGGTTCCTTGGGCGTCTTGGGAGCCCTCGGCTCCTTTGCCGGCTTGGGCGGCTTCTGAGCCTTCTGCTTCTTGGCGGCCTTCTCAGCGGGCGGCTCGGGCGCTACGACGGGTGGTGCCGTCTTCTCCAGCACCTGGGTCTTCTCCATTGAGGCCGTCTCGACCGTAGCGGTCTCGACTGGCGCCTTCTCGACCCGAGCCGTCGGGGGCTGGGTCTTGGGCTGGGACTTCTGGGGCTGGGTCTTCTCGGGCTTGGCGTTCGCCGGTTTCGTGCCCCCACGCTTCTTCTTGAAACCGAACGACGGCGCAGCGAGCTTGTCGGCGGGGTCGTTGCTCATGACGGGCAGTTTCGCATGTGGCGGGCCCCACAATGAACTCTGGCTCGGAGATCTTTGCGATCTCTGAGCATGACTCCGAATGTGCGCTGCGCACTTGAAAGTGCCTTTTGTACGCCTCTTTCGACGCACCTACGATGTTGTTACGTACTAATAGTGAGGTGGAAAGATGCTAGGCATGGCCGATGGTGATTGAGACCGTACTCAGCGCGCACGGGAATCCTCGGCGGAGGCGGTGCGGGCCTTCTCTCGGCCGACCCCGGTCTGCTCGTGAGTGCTACGGCTGGCGGCTATGTCCTGGTGATGGGCTGCCGCCCACGTTGCGAGCGCCATCACGGAGTCCAGCAGTGAGCGTCCCAGAGCGGTGAGCTCGTACTCCACCCGCGGGGGAATCTCGGGGTAGGCGGTGCGCAGGAGCAGGCCGTCGCGCTCGAGGGCTTTGAGCGTCACAGTCAGCATCCGCTGCGAAATGCCCGGGATGCTCGCTTGGAGGTCGGAGTAGCGCAGCCGTGCATCGGCGAGGGTGCTGATCACCAGCACCGTCCACTTGTCGCCGATCCGGTCGAGAACCTCCCGGATGAACTTGCTTTCCTCCGGCCAAGCCTGGCACGGCCCGCTGATCGTTCTCTCCGCCATTTGCAACACCTCTCCCAACCCGAATCTACCGCACCAGCGGTATGTAACGCACCTTCGTGAACCGGCTGCGGCCGCGCGTCGCGAAGGCGCATCCACCACCTTGAAAGGAACCAGCTATGTCATATCTGCTGCACATCGACTCCTCGTCGCTCGGCGAGGCGTCGGTTTCGCGTCAGGTCGCCCAGTCCTTCCGCCAGGCGTGGTCGGGCGAAGTCGTCCACCGCGACCTCGCCGCGGCCCCAGTGCCTCACTTGAGTGGCGCGGGCATCACTGCCCGGGCTATCGAACGGGCCCGACACACTCCCGAGCAGGCCGAAGCGGCCAAGGTGCAGGACGAGCTCATCGAGGAGTTCCTCGGTGCCGGCGCCTACCTGTTCAGCGTGCCGATGTACAACCTGACGATGCCGTCGGTGTTCAAGGCGTGGCTCGACCAGATCGTCGTCGATGGCCGCACCTTCAGTCACTCCGGACAGTCGCCGGCCGCGGGGCGCCCGGCAGTGCTGATCTCTGCCCGCGGCGGCGGGTACGGTCCCGGTGCCCCCAGGGAGGGCTATGACTACGTCGTTCCCGTGCTGGAGGCGATCCTCGGCCATGACGACCTGCTCGGCCTGGACGTGACCACAGTGATCCCTGAGCTGACCATGGTCCCGCACGCCCCGGCACTCAAGTCGTTGTTGCCGATGCACGAGGCGTCGATGGCGCGCGCCCACGAGCGCGCACAGGAGCTCGCCGTTGACATCGCCGCAGCGTGACCTCAGTCTCTCCCTTCTTCGGGATGCCGCGCATCACCATGGAACTCAGGCGCGGGTGAGACGGATGACCGGGATCTCGCGGTCGGTCTTCTCCTCGTAGCTCCCGAAGTTGGCAGACGACTCGACGATCGCGGCCCACGCGCGGGCGCGCTCCTCGCCGTGCAGCTGGTCAGCGACGACCGGGATGGTCTCGCCGCCGAGCTCGATGGTGACCCGGTCGGGGTTGGCGGCGAGGTTGTAGTACCACGCCGGGTTCTTCGGTCCGCCGGCCGCCGATGCGGCGATCAGCCAGGTACCGTCGTCGCCCGGGAACCAGGCGAGCGGCGTCGAGCGGGGCTCGCCGCTCTTCTTGCCGATCGTGGTGAGCACGAGCAGCCGCATCCCGGCCATCTTGGCGTTGCTCTTGCGGGCCCGGCTCATCATCAGCTTGTTGCCCAGCTTCAGGAGGAGGTTGGCCGAGGGCTGCTTGGCGCCGCGGGTGCCGTTGCGCGTGTCGAAGCTCATGGCGTCGACACTACTGCGCCGGAAAACGGGTTCAGGCTCGGAGATCTGCGATCTCCGAGCCTGAACTCGATGTCGGGTTGACAGGATTTGAACCTGCGGCCCCCTCGTCCCGAACGAGGTGCGCTACCAAGCTGCGCTACAACCCGAATGCTGCACCGAACAAACGGTCCAACGAGGAATGAGCATAGCCCAGAGACTCCCCTGAGCCGTAATCGGCCCCTACCGGCGAGACGCCCCGCGAGACGCCCCGCGCGGGGTGAGCGTCAGGAGGGTCGCCTCGGGGCGGCAGGCGATGCGGATCCGGGTGTAGGGCGAGGTGCCGAGGCCGGCCGATACGTGCAGCCACGCCTGCCGTCCACCGTGGGTGTGAGTGTGCAGGCCGCGTACCCGGGCAGGGTCGAGATCGCAATTGGTGGCCAGCGCTCGTCCGCCGGGCAGACAGATCTGACCACCGTGGGTGTGGCCGGCCAGGATCGCGTCGTAACCGTCGGCGGTGAACTGATCCAGGACCCGCAGATAGGGAGCGTGCGCGACCCCGAGGCGTACGTCCGCAGCCGGGTCCGCGGGGCCGGCGACCGAGGAGAGGTCGTCGAGGCGGAGGTGGGGGTCGTCGACGCCGGCGAAGGCGAACTCGATGCCTTTGACGGTCAGCGACGAGCGCGTGTTGGTGAGATCCAGCCAGCCGGACTTGGTGAAGGACGCGGACAGGTCACGCCAGGGGAGCTCGGGCACGTTCGTCTGCCGTTTGCCGTTGTCGGGCAGCAGGTAGCCGATCGGGTTGCGCATCCGTGGCTCGTAGTAGTCGTTGGAGCCGTGCACGAAGACACCTGGTACGTCGAGGAGCCCGCCGAGGGCGTTGACGATCGACGGCACCGCCCGCTGGTGGGCCAGGTTGTCGCCGGTGTCGATGACCAGATCCGGCTTCAGCGTGGCCAGCGACGCGATCCAGTCGAGCTTCTTGTGCTGCGACGGGACCACGTGCATGTCGGAGAGATGCAGCACCCGCAGCGGGTCCGCGCCCTCGGGGAGCACCGGCAGTCCGACGTGACGCAGCGTGTATTGACGGGCCTCCCACAGGGCGTACGCCGTCATGGCCGCGCCGGTGGCGAGACCGGTGCCGAGGGTTGCGCCGATTACTGAGGCGAGCCGCATGGCTCAACCCTGCCACAATGGGTTCCATGAGCACTCTGAAGGATCAGCTGAGGACCGACCTGACCTCCGCGATGAAGGCCCGTGACAAGGAGCGCGCCGGAACGCTGCGCATGGTCATGGCCTCGATCACCGAGGCCGAGGTCGCCGGCAAGGAGGCCAAGGAGCTCACCGACGACGAGATCATCACGATCCTCACCCGCGAGGCCAAGAAGCGCCGCGAGGCGGCCACTGCCTTCGCTGACGGCGGTCGCGCTGAGCAGGCCGAGAAGGAGACCGCGGAGGCCGCGGTGATCACCGAGTACCTCCCCGCTCAGCTGAGCGCCGAGGAGATCTCCGACCTGGTCAGCAAGGCCATCGCCCAGACAGGTGCCGCCGACGACGGGATGCGCGCCATGGGCAAGGTCATGGGCATCCTGACCCCGCAGACCAAGGGCCGTGCCGACGGCGGCGCCGTGGCCGCGGAGGTGCGCAAGCAGCTCGCCTGACGGCAGCCCGAGAACGACTGTGGCCCCACCGGATCGGTGGGGCCACGCGTCGTTGCTGGGCCGGGCGTCAGCCGGTCGGCCACTCCCAGCCGAAGTCGGGTTCTTCCTCGACCGTGGCAGGTCTCTCTTCATCGCCGCGGCCGGGCTTCTTCTCGGGCTGCTTCTTCTTGTCGGGCTTGGGGTCGGGCTTCGGCTCCGGGCCCAGCGAGGTGTAGATCGTGATCGGCGATCCCTCGGCAGCATCGCCGGACGGGGTCGTGAAGGCAACCAGACCACGGTCGTATTCCGAGTACGCCTCCGGGCCGAGCTGGACCTGGAAGCCGGCGCTCCTCAGCACCTTCGTCGCCTTCTCGACGGTCATGCCGCCGACCCAGGGGACATCGACCGTGTTTCCTGCGATCACGCTCGGGTCGGGCTCCTGGAAGTCCACCGACTTGAGGTACTTGTCGATCACCTGCATCGCGCCACCCCACATCGGACCGGCAGTCGTCGAGCCCGCCGCCTCGTAGACGTAGTTGCCGCCGACGACCTGGCCGTTGAGACTGAGCGGTGTGCCCGCCGAGTTGGCGCCGGCGATCATCGACGCGGTCGCGAGCCGCGGCGTGTAGCCCATCAGCCATACGGCCTTGTTTTCCTGCGTGGTGCCGGTCTTGCCAGCGCTCGGCACCGACAGGGCCAGGTTCTGGCCGAAGCCACCGGGCTCCATGACGCCGCGAAGGATGTCGTTGACCGCGTCGGCGGTGCCCTTGGCCATCGCCTGCTGGCAGGTCGGCTCGTACCTCTTGACCAACTTGTCGTTGGCGTCGAGGATCTCGTTGACCGGAACCGAGTCACAGTGCTTGCCGCGGGCGCCGAACGTCGCGTACGCCTCGGCCATCTCGAGCGGGCTGACGTCGACGACGCCGAGGGTGAAGGTGGGCACGCGCTCGGCGCCATCGCACTGCGCGACCTCGCCGGCCTTGCAGACGTGGCCGTCCTCGCGCGCGATGCCGAACGGGGCGGTGAGCTTGACGCCCATCTTCTGCGCCATCTTGTAGGGCGTGCACATCCCGGTGAGCTGGAAGAGCTGGGCGTAGAAGGTGTTCACGGACTCCCGGGTGCCGGTGTAGGCGTCCTTGCTGCCCGAGGTCGTGGAGTTGTGGAATGTGTGGCTGCCGACCCGGTTGCCGTCGCCCGGGCAGCCGGCGAAGGTCGACTCGTTGAGGGTGAGCTCCTCGGGCGAGTTGACCTTCTGCTTGAGCGGGAAGCCCTGCTCGATGGCCGCGGCCAGGGTGAACGCCTTGAAGGTCGACCCGGCCTGGAAGCCGTTGGAGTCGCCCGACTTCTCCTTCGGGACCAGGTAGTTGAGGTAGGACTGGCCCTTCTTCTTGTTGTCACCCATCGGACGGGACTGGGCGAGCGCCCGGACCCGACCGGTGCCGGGCTCGACCATGGCCAGGGCGCCGATGGCCTGGTCGGTGGCGTAGACGTGATCCTCGACCGACTCCTGAGCGGCGTCCTGGAAGCGCTGGTCGAGTGTGGTCTTGATGGTCAGACCGCCGGACTTGATCAGCGCGAGCCGGTCGGTCTCGGTCTCGCCGAAGGCCGGGTCCTTGAGCAGCCACTTGAGCACGTAGTCGCAGAAGAACTCCGCGGACGAGCCGAGGCAGCCGTTGCGCTGCTTCTGGACGTTCAGGCCGAGGCTGGCGTCCTTCAGCTTCTCCGCCTCGGGGCGGGAGACGACCTTGAGGGCGGCCATCCGGTCGACGACGACGTTGCGGCGGGCGATGGTGGCGTCGGGGTAGTTGGTCGGGTCGTAGCCGGTGGGGTTCTTCACCATCCCGGCCAGCATCGCCGACTGCTGCCAGTTGAGCTCGGAGGCGTTGACGTTGAAGTAGTGCTTGGCGGCAGCCTGGACGCCGTAGGCGCCGTCGCCGAAGTAGGCCGCGTTGAGGTAGCGCTCGAGGATCCAGTCCTTGGAGTGCTTCTCCTCCAGCGCGATCGCGTAGCGCAGCTCGCGGATCTTGCGGGCGGTCGACTTCTCGATGGCCGCCTTGCGCTCGGCCTCGGTCTTCGCGGAGTAGACCAGCGTCGTCTTCACCAACTGCTGGGTGATGGAGGAACCACCCTGCACCGAGTCGCTGGCCTGGTTGGTGATCAGCGCGCGCAGCGTGCCCTTGAGGTCCATCGCGCCGTGCTGGTAGAAGCGGTAGTCCTCGATCGCCAGGAGTGCCTTCGTCATGTTGGACGAGATCTGGTCGAGAGGACGGTAGACGCGGTTCTGGTCGTAGAGCGTCGTGATCAGGTTGCCCTTGCGGTCGACGATCTTGGTCGTCTGGGACATGTCGTCGACCTCGAAGGCCTTCGGCAGCGAATCCATCTTCTCGGCCGTCTCCTTGGCCGCGATCCCGGCCACGCCGGCGAAGGGGATGGCGAGACCCGCGGCGACGACGCCGAGGACGGCTGCGACCCCGCACATGACGGCGAGATGCTTGAGCACGGTCTGCGGGCGCAGCGACGGCGAAGACATGCTGGTCATCGTAGGTGATCGCGGCTAATAGCACATGATTCGCAATCGGAGCCGGACAGGGAGGCAAAAACGGGTCCCAGGACCCCTCCTAGTCATTTCGAACTACGTACTTTGGGCCAGAAGGGTGTGTCACTCGACCGGGTCGAGTCCTTAACCTTTAGTCCGCACGGGCGCCACGTCATCAATATGGGGAGGGCGAAGCGCTCCGATGAAGGGATGGCACACCATGTGGGTTGATGAATGGTCGCTACAGGCCGCCTGTCGTGAGAACGAGCCCGACGAGCTCTTCGTACGTGGGGCCGAGCAGAACAAGGCCAAGATGGTCTGCTCAGGCTGCGTCGTCCGCACCGAGTGCCTCGCCGAGGCGCTCGACAACCAGATCGAGTGGGGTGTCTGGGGCGGCATGACCGAGCGCGAGCGTCGTGCGCTGCTCCGCCGCAGCCCGAACGCCTCCTGGCGCGCCGTGCTCGAGGCCGCGCGCACCCGTGCCTCCGTGGAGTGATCACTCGTCCCCTACTCGAGTGAGTCGCTGAAGATCTTGGTCTGAGCCAGGACGTACGTCACGTACGTCCTGGCTCGACTCATTCCTGGGCCAGCAGTCGGCCGATCTCGCGGAGCCCGTCGAGATCGTGTACGTCACCGGGCAGCGCCGGCACGACCGCTGTCGGCACCTGGGGATGCGCGACCGCGAAGCGCTCGCGCAGCTGGTGCTGGCGCTCGACCAGCAGCGCGCGGTCGGCGTGGAGCCGCAGCAGCCCGGCGGTGAGAGGCGCGTCGGGGAGACGCTCGGAGGCGGCCCCGGCCGCGGCCGCGGTGAGCGAGGCGTCGTCGGGCAGGGTGGCTCGGTTGACGACCAGGCCCTGGAGCGGCATCCGGTCACCGGAGAGGCGCTCGACGAAGTAGGCAGCCTCCCGGAGCGCATCGGGCTCGGGGGCAGCGATGACGAGGAAGGCGGTCTCGTCGGCCTGAAGCAGCGCGTACGTCTCCTGCGCCCGTTGCCGAAACCCGCCGAAGACGGTGTCGAGCGCGGTCACGAAGGTCTGCAGGTCGGTGAGCATCTGCCCGCCGAGGACCTTCTTGAGCGCGTTGGTGACGATGTTGATCCCGGCCGACATGAGCCTGACCGGACCCTTGGCCGGGGCCAGCATCAGGCGTATGAAGCGCCCGTCGAGGAAGCTGGAGAGGCGCTCGGGGGCGTCGAGGAAGTCGAGGGCGCTTCGGCTCGGGGGCGTGTCGACGACGATCAGGTCGTAGTCGCCGTTTCCGCCGTTGTGGGCGAAGGCGTCGCGGTAGAGCTGGCCGAGCTTCTCCATCGCCATGTATTCCTGCGTGCCCGCGAAGCTGGAGCTCAACGCGATGTAGAACTGGTTGTTGAGGATCTGCTGCGCCTTCTCCGGGCTGGCCTGGGACTCGACCACCTCGTCGAAGGTGCGCTTCATGTCGAGCATCATCGCGTCGAGTCGGCCAGGGCCGATCCCGGTCACTTGGCGAGGCGTGTTGTCGAGCCGCTCGATGCCCATCGACTGGGCGAGCCGTCGCGCCGGATCGATCGTCAGCACCACCACCTTGCGTCCGCGCTCGGCTGCTCTGAGTGCGAGCGCCGCCGACGTCGTCGTCTTGCCCACGCCCCCGCTGCCGCAGCAGACGATGATGTGGGTGTCACGGTCGTCGAGCAGCCGGTCGACCTCGAGGGCCCGGGTGCGGTCGGCGTGGGCCGCCAGCGGGCCGACGCGTGGGTGAGCGCTCATCGGGCCGTCCCTCTCGTCACTTCCGTCACGCCGCTCAGGCAATTCCTGCACTTCTCAGGTGTTGCAATGCCCGAGAAGTGCAGGGATACCCGGTTAACCGGGGATTCCATCCTCATGCGAGCCCCTGGTCCTTGAGCTCGGCCGCGAGCTCGTAGAGCCCGCCCATGTCGATCCCGCCGGCGATCCGGTTGAGCTCGTAGGTCGGGACCCCGAGGCCGGCGACGAGGTCACGCTGGGCGTCCTCGAGGGCTCGACGCTCGGCGTACTCCTTCGCCTCGTCGGCTAGGGCGGAGATCAGGGCGGGGTCGGGTTCGACGCCGGCGCGCTTGAGGTCCTCGGCGATCAGCTCTTCGTCGAGGGAGCCGGCGAGCGCGGGGGCGAGGGAGGTGTCGGGGAGGTCGCGGGGGCGTACCTGGTTGACGATGACGCCGCCGACCGGGAGTCCGGCGGAGCGCAGCTCGCTGATGCCGTCGGCGGTCTCCTGGACCGGCATCTCCTCGAGCAGCGTGACCAGGTGGACCGCGGTGCGCCGGGAGCGGAACAGGGTCATCATCGTGTCGGCCTGGTTCTTGATCGGGCCGACCTTGGCCAGGCCGGCCACCGACTCGGACACGTTGAGAAAACTCGTGATCCGGCCGGTCGGGGGAGCGTCGAGCACGACGGCGTCGTAGGTCCGCGCGCCCTTGTTGCGGCTGTTGCGCTGGACGGCCTCGAAGAGCTTGCCGGTGAGGAGTACGTCCCGGACCCCGGGCGCGATCGTGGTCGCGAACTCGATCACGCCGAACCGGTCGAGGGCGCGGCCGGCGGGACCGAGCTTGTAGTACATCTTCAGGTACTCGAGGAGGGCTTCCTCGGGAGCGATGTGCAGGGCGTAGACGTTGCCCGGCTCGGCGTCGGCACCGGATCGCGCCCGCAGCCGCAGCCCGGTCGCGATGCGGGTCTCGGCGTAGGGCAGCGGGTCGACGTCGAACATCCGCGCCACCCCTTGGCGGCCCTCGACCTCGCACAGCAGGACGTTCTTCCCGTGGGAGGCCAGCCCGAGAGCCAGAGCCGCAGCCACCGTCGACTTGCCCGTGCCGCCCTTGCCGGTCACCACATGCAGCTGCACGTGGGGCCAGTCGGAACTCATGGGAGTGACTTTAACGGGGTCGCGCCATCAGGGGGTGATGTTGAGGTTCTCGACGATCTTGGTGCCGATGGCGGTGTCGCCGCTGATCTCGACCTTGGCGGGGTCGCCGGAGGCGCGGCCGCCGGTGAGGAGGACGTACGTCTCCCGGTCCGTGGAGAGGGTGACGGTGGGCGCGGCGACCGGGTCGGCCACCGGGACGCCCTTGCCCTCCTTCGTGACGGTGAACGCGTAGGGCGCGTGGCCCTCGACCTCGACGACGACGGAGGTGCCGGGGGCGCAGGCGGCCTTCTTGGCGAGCACGAAGCCGACGCCTTCGAGGAGGTAGTCGGCGGTGTGGAGGGCGCCGGGGCTGTCGAGGTTGCCCGGGCGGCCGGTGGCGCGGCGGATGTCCTGCTCGTGCAGCCAGAGGTCGAGCGGCCGGTTGCGGAGCAGCTTGCCGGTCGTCCACCCGAGCGCACCGAAGATGCCGGAAGCCGGCGTCGCGGGGTCCTCGGGCGGGGAGGCGAGCAGCTCGTCGTGACGTACGGCGGTGTAGCGGCGGATCTCGTCGATGATGCTCGCCGTGGGGACGTCGCGGCGGGTGAGCACGCCGATCTCGGTGAACTGGCCCATCGGCGACTTGATGTGGGCGGACTCGGGCACGGGGGCGTCCTCGCGGGGCGCGCCGGCGGTGAGGCCCTCGAGGTGAGCGACGTGGGAGGCGATCGCGCGTACGTCCCAGCCGGGGAGATCAGTGGGCTGGTCCCAGTCGGCGTCGGAGAGCTCCTCGAGGAGCGTGAGGAGGTCCTGGACGGAAGACCACCAGGTGTCGACGTACGTCTTCAGCTGCTCTGCGGGAGTCACGGACCTGACGATAGTGGGCCGGGTCCTCGGTTGGAAGGTCAAACCATGTCGCCGGAAAACCGGTCCGCGGGTCCGCGAAGTAGGGTGCCGATATGACCAAGTGGGAGTACCAGGTAGCGCCGATCCTCAACCACGCTGCGGCGCAGATTCTCAACAACTTCGGTGCCGACGGGTGGGAGCTCGTCTCCATCCTCGACAATGGCACCGGCAACTACGTCGGCTTCTTCAAGCGGGCGGTCTCGGAGTGAGCGGCCCCGAGGAGGTCCTCGCCGAGCTCGGGCTGAGCGTGCCGGACGTCGTGCCGCCGGTGGCGGCCTACATTCCGGCGGTGCGCTCGGGCAACCACGTCTTCACCTCGGGTCAGCTCCCGATGAAGGACGGCGCCCTGCTCTCCGTCGGCAAGGTCGGCGGGGACGTGTCGGCCGAGGACGGCTACGCGGCGGCGCAGCAGTGCGCGCTCAACGCCCTGGCCGCGGTCAAGGCCGAGCTCGGTGACCTCTCGCAGGTCAAGCGCGTCGTGAAGGTGCTGTGCTTCGTCGCCTCCACCCCCGACTTCACCGGCCAGCCGGGTGTTGCCAACGGTGCCTCGGAGCTGCTCGGGAAGGTCTTCGGCGACGCCGGCCGGCACGCGCGCTCCGCCGTCGGTGTGCCCGTCCTGCCGCTCGACGCTCCCGTCGAGGTGGAGATCGTCGTCGAGATCTGAGCCTCGGACGGGGGTAGGGGCCGGGTGTGAGCGTCGCTACAGTGACGAACGTGCGTATCCCGATCCCTCCAGTCCGGCTTGGTGACGACATCGTGGCGTTGGCCGGGGAGTACGCCCAGGGCGTACGCACCCCGGTCGAGCCGCGCGATGCGGCGACGGTGCTGCTGCTGCGGCCGGGCTCCGACGGGTCCTCTTCTGCCCCAGAGGTCTACCTGCTCCGTCGGCAGCTGACGATGGGTTTCGCCGCCGGGATGGCTGTCTTTCCCGGCGGAGGTGTGGACGTACGCGACGCCGAGCTGCCCGACTCCTGCTGGGCCGGGCCGTCGGCCGGTGAGTGGGCGCGCCGGCTCGGGGTCGACGAGTCCCGCGCACGGGCGCTGGTCGCCGCGGCGGTACGGGAGACGTTCGAGGAGTCCGGGGTGCTGCTCGCCGGGGCTTCCGGCGACTCCGTCGTCGACGACGTCTCGGGCGACGACTGGGAGGCCGACCGGGCCGCCCTGGAGTCACGCTCGTTGTCGTTGACCGAGATGCTGACCCGGCGCGGGCTGGTGCTGCGTACGGACCTGCTGGCGCCATGGGCCGCCTGGACGACGCCCATCTTCGAGCCGAAGCGCTTCGCGACCTGGTTCTTCGTCGCGCGCCTCCCCGAAGGGCAGGTGACGCGCGACGTGTCCAGCGAGTCGTCCTCGGTGCTCTGGCTGAGTACCGCCGAGGCGGTCGCCCAGGTCGAGGCCGGCGAGCTGGCAATGATGCCGCCGACCTACCTCAACTGTCTCGAGGTGACCTCGCTCGGGTCGGAGGACGAGGTCCTCGCTGCCGCTGCGGAGCGCGTGCTGA
>NZ_JBEORH010000020.1:0-51275 GCF_040302165.1 Nocardioides sp. NPDC127503
GGGGTCGCCGTCGCGGAAGAACCCGTCCCAGATCGAGAAGGACGCCTACCGGCTCTCCTATCAGCGCCGGATCGAGTCGGCGCGCAGCCTGGACCGCAACATCGCCTCCCTGCTCGGTGGGCTGAAGAAGAGCGGTGACCTGGCGCGCACGCTGGTCGTGTTCACCTCCGACAACGGGTTCTCCAGCGGCTACCACAACTTCAACGGCAAGCTCTGGTACTACGAGGAGTCGCTGCGGATCCCCGTGCTGATGAGCGGTCCCGGCGTACCCAAGGGGCGTGAGGTCGGGACCACGCTCACCAACCCGGACATCGCCACGACGCTGCTCGCGGCGGCTGGCGCCGACGACCCGCACGAGCCCGACGGCATCGACATCCTGCCGTGGCTGAGTGCGCCCGAGCAGACCCGCGTCGTCCCGATCGAGGCGTGGCCGACGTCCGACGGCACCTCGCGGCTCTGGTCCGGGGTGCGCGTGGGGCGGTGGACCTACGTCGAGCTGACGACCGGTGAGGTCGAGCTCTACGACCGCACCAAGGATCCGTACGAGATGAAGAATCTCGCCGACGACCCGGCCCACGCCAAGACGGTCTCGCGCCTCGCCGACCTGACCGAGAAGTATCGCGACTGCGCCGGCGACAGCTGCCCCAAGAAGATGTACGCCGCCGACCGCCCGCTCGACCTGGCAGGACTCTAGCGAGTTAAAGTAGACTAAATAACTCATCTTACTTGGGAGTGTTTAGTCATGCCGGTCGGCAACCTGTTCACCCGTCGCAAGCGCGCTGCTGTGGCGACGGTGGCGATGAGCGCCCTCGCGGTGACCGGCCTGGTGCACGAGCCGGCCGCCATGGCGGCGGCTCCGACGCGTACGCCTGCTCTGGAGCGGCCCGCGGAGAAGCCGAACCTGCTGATGGTCACGGTCGACGACCTCTCCGCACTCGACATGGACTACCTGCCGCGCGTGCGGAAGCTGGTCGAGCGGACCGGGGTCTCCTTCTCCGACGGGATCGCGCCGACGCCGATCTGCGTACCTGCGCGGGCCTCGCTGCTGACCGGGCAGTACGCCCACAACCACGGCGCGCGCACGATCGAGGGGCCGTACGGCGGGTATCAGGCCTTCGACGACTCCTCGACGGTCGCCACGTCGCTGCAGGAAGCGGGCTACTCGACGATCCTGGCGGGGAAGTACCTCAACGGCTACGGCGAGGGTGCGACCCGTGGCGAGGTGCCCCCTGGGTGGGACCAGTGGCGCGCGACCGTCGACCCGTCGACGTACAACTTCCGGTCGCCGAAGTTCAACGTCAACGGCGAGATCATCAAGTCCAAGGGCTACTCCTCGACCGTCATCACCGAGCACGCGAAGGCCGGGATCGCGGCCGAACGCGCGAGCGGGAAGCCCTGGTTCACCTGGGTCAACTACGTGGCGCCGCACCACGGAGCGCCGTCGGGGCCCGGTGATCCGAAGAAGGTCTACCCGGGCACCGACGCTGCACTGTCGGTGACCGTGCCCGACACCCAGGACCGCGGGTTCTACGACAACGTGCAGATCCCGGAGCGGCCAAACCTCTTTCCCGAGGACACCTCCGGCTATGCGAAGGGCTCGCCTGGGCGGGGGAAGTTCAACCCACGGAAGAAGGACGCGCTCCGGATCGCCTACCAGCGCCGCCTCGAGGCCATCCGCAGCCTGGATCGCAACATCGCCTCGCTGATCGGCTCGCTCAAGCGCAGCGGTGAGCTGAAGCGGACGCTGGTCGTGTTCACCTCCGACAACGGCTTCTCGAACGGCTACCACAACCTCAACGGCAAGCTGTGGCACTACGACGAGTCGCTGCGGATCCCGGTGCTGGTGAGCGGCCCCGGGGTGCCGCGCGGCCGGACGGTGCGGACCCCGGTCACCAACCCGGATCTCGCCGCCACCGTGCTGGCGGCGGCCGGGGCTCGGCCACCTCGGGCGCCGGACGGGATCGACATCATGCCGTGGTTGCGCGCGCCCGAGCAGGTCCGCGCCATCCCGATCAGCGGCTGGCGGGTGAGCGACGGGAGCAGGCAGCTGTGGTCCGGTGTCCGGGTCGGCTCCTGGACCTACGCCCGCCTGCACACCGGCCAGGTCGAGGTCTACGACCGCTCCTCGGACCCCTATGAGCAGCACAACCTCGCCGCCGAGCCGGCGGTCGCGGAGACCGTCAAGGCGCTCGCGAGGCTCGCCGACCGCTACCGGAACTGCGCCGCCTCGACCTGCCCCAAGGGCCTGTACGCCTCTGGCCGGGCACTCGATCTGGAGGCGCTGTGACGAGGGTCGGTGACCTGGAGCGCGAGGCCGCGCGGGCGCGGCTCGTCGAGGCGTACGCCGCGGGGAGGATCGACGCACCCGAGCTGGAGTCGCGTGCCGAGACGGTGTGGGGTGCGGCCCGGTCCGCCGAGCTCGCCGCGGTCGTCGACGACCTGCGCGAGGATCCGGCTCGGCCTGGTGGGGCAGGCCCCCGTCACGTACGCGATCTGCTGGTGTTCCTGATCTGCGGCGCGGTCGCGGTCGCGGTGTGGCACCTCACTGGCCGCGGCTTCTTCTGGCCGGTCTGGGTGCTGGTCTATACCGGCCTGCCCCTCCTGCGGATTTTGAACCCTAGGAGAGCCAGTCACACCTGACGTGCCTCGCGCTCCTAGGGTTCGGACGGTCTTCGTGGGATAACTGGATCATGGGGGTCTCGGGTGGGTCTCGTGCGGACGACGACGCGTGGGAGCGTGAGCGGGTCCGCCTGCGGTTGGAGAGTCAGCGACGGATGCAGGACGGGGTGCTCACCCACGCTCAGTTGGTGGCTGGTGGTGTGGCGCGGGCCGAACTGGCGAGGATGCAGCGGCGCAAGGAGCTGCGGCGGGTGCATCCCCGGATCTACGTCGACCACACCGGTCCTCTCAACTGGCATCAGCGGGCATGGGCGGCGGTCCTCTATGCCGATCCCGCCTATCTGTACGGCCCGAGCGCGGAATCTCCGAGGACCGAGCAGCTGGCGCGGCCTGGCTTCGTCCCCGATCCGATCCACGTCGCTATCGACCAGACTCGCAGGATCAAGGCGCAGCCCGGCATCGTGATCCACCGGCTCACCAATCTCGAGAGCCATGCCTTTGGCGGCACCCCGCCGCGCCTGAAACTCGAGGACAATGCGTTGGCGATGGCGCACGAAGCGCGTTCGGAGATCGACGCCGTAGCGTGTCTTGCGCAGGTCGTTGGGCGGTCGTACGTCACGCCGGCGAGCCTGCAGACTGCGCTCGGCCGATTCCCGTCGCTACGTCGGCGCGCCTGGATCGCCACGATCATCGACGACTTGGAGTCTGGGAGTCATTCGGTCCTCGAGCATGGCTACCTCACCAAGGTCGAGCGTGCGCACGGACTCCCGCCCGCCGAGCGGCAAGTGCCGCGCACGACGCCCAGCGGCAACCAGTTCCGCGATGTCGAGTACGCGGCGTACGGGCTCGTGGTCGAGCTCGACGGTGCGCTCGGTCATGACGCGTGGCGGGACCAGGCGCGGGACGCCGACCGCGCCCTCGACGACCTCGCCGCGTCGGGAACGGTCACGGCTCGACTGCGCTGGCACCAGGTGTTCGGCACTCCGTGTCGCACCGCCCATGCCGTGGCGCGAATCCTGACATCCCGCGGCTGGCCGGGAGACCCAAGGCCTTGCTCGGGCGACTGCCCGATTGCCACTGACCCCTAGGAGCGCAGATCACGCCATGGGTGACTGGCGCTCCTGAGGTTGCTTGGCGAGGGTGTCCGCGGGGACGTTGCCCGACTCGATCTCCCGCGCCAGCTCGGTGATGCGTACGCCGCTGGCGGTCCAGCTGCCCGCGCGCTCCTCGTGGATGGGGGTGAAGGCGCGGCGGACCTCAACGGTCCAGTGGCGGCCGAAGACGACCCGGGCGCCGACGGCGAAGGGGAGGATCGCGAGCAGGAGGAGGAGCTCGATGCTGGTCAGCAGCATGACCGCGACGACCACGACGAGGATCGGCAGCGCGATGATGAGCCAGACCACCATGAGGATCATGCTGATCGGATCGTCGCCGGAAGGCGCACCGATGGGGACCTCTAATGCGTCGAGACTCATGCGGCGCGACTTCCGCTGCCATGGGACCCAGCGCCGGGTGATCCGATAGACCTGTCCGGCCGGAGTGCGTACCTTCACGGCGGTCAACCTAACGGCGCGTCTCAGTTAGCGGTTGTAAACCTCACACTTTGTGGTCACCGCCACTTCATCGGCCTAAGGTTCGACCCATGAACGACGCCGCTCGCGACGACTCGTTGCGCCTTGCCCAGCCGGCGGATGCCCATTCCCAGGCAGAGTGGGAGGCGGCGACTGCTGCCGTCCTCCGCAAGACCGGTCGGCTGACGGCCGACGACGCCGACTCGCTCGTCTGGGACAAGCTGACCCGCACCTCTCTCGACGGACTCCGGATCGCCCCGCTCGGCTTGCCGGACACGTCCTTCGCCGACGCGGCCCGTCCTACGCGCGCCGGCGCCTGGGACATCCGCTCGCTCGTCTCCGGTCTCTCCGGCCTGGACGCCAAGGCGGCCAACGAAGCCGCGCTGGTCGACCTGGACGGAGGGGTCTCCTCGCTGTGGGTGGCCGCTGACGAGACCACCGACCTCGCGGTGCTCCTCGACAAGGTGCTCCTCGACCTGGCGCCGATCGTGCTCGACGCGCCGATCGGTGCGGTCAAGGTCGCCCAGAACCTGCTCGCGCTGATCGCCGAGCGCGGCGCCGGGCTGCACGCTGCGACCAACCTGGGTGCCGACCCGATGGGCGCGCTGCTGCGCGACCTGCCGCTGGCGCCCGATGAGGCGTTCGCCGAGCTGGTCGACCTCGCTCGTCTTGCCCAGGGGATCGGGGTGCGCGCGATCGTTGTCGATGCCACGGCTGCGCATGATCTGGGCGCGTCCGACGTGCAGGAGCTCGGCTGGTCGATCGCGGTCGGCGTCGCCTACCTGCGCGCGCTGACCGAGGCGGGCTTCTCGCCCGCAGTGGCGGCGAGCCTGATCGAGTTCCGGTTCGCGGCCACCGACGAGCAGTTCCCGACGATCGCCAAGCTGCGGGCCGCCCGCCAGCTGTGGACGCGGGTCCTCGAGCTCTCCGGGGCCGAGGGTGTCGAGATGCGCATCCACGCGGTGAGCTCGCGGCCGATGCTGTCGAAGTACGACCCCTACGTGAACATGCTGCGCGGCACCGTCGCCGCCTTCGCCGCCGGTGTCGGCGGTGCGGACGCGGTGACCGTGCTGCCCTTCGACTCCGCCAACGGCGTACCGGACGGGTTCGGGCGCCGGATCGCCCGCAACGTGTCCCACCTGCTGATCGACGAGTCCCACGTCGCGGCCGTCGCTGACCCCGCCGGTGGCTCCTTCGCCGTCGAGCAGCTGACCGCCGACATGGCCGCCGCTGGCTGGGAGGCGTTCATCCAGCTCGAGGAGGAGTGGACCGGGGCGAACGCCGTCGGAGGCCACGACTTCTCGCCCTTCCGTGACCGGATCGCCGCGGTCTCGGCCGCGCGGGAGAAGGCGATCGCGCGGCGCAAGCGTCCGATCACCGGGCTCACCGAGTTCCCCAACCTCGCCGAGACGCTCCCCGAGCGGCCGGTCGACCCGCTCAACGAGCGGGTGGTGCGCTACGGCGCCTCCTTCGAGGCTCTGCGCGACACTCCCGCCACCACCAAGGTCTTCCTCGCCACCATCGGCACCGTCGCCCAGCACACCGCCCGGGCGACCTTCGCGACCAACCTCCTCGCCGCCGGTGGCATCGGCGTCGAGGTCGCGGGCGCGACCAGCGACGCCGACGACCTCACCGGGAAGTACCGCGCGGCCGGTGCGCCGGCGGTCGTCTGCCTGGCCGGGTCTGACAAGACCTACGCCGAGTGGGGCCCAGCCGCGATCGCGGCCCTCCGCGAGGCCGGCGCCACGCACGTGATCATCGCCGGGAAGCCCGACGCCGTCGACGCCGAGGTGGACGACGCCGCCTCGATGGGTGTCGACGCACTCGCCTTCCTGACCGCTACGAGGGAGAAGCTCTCATGACGATTCCCGGCTCTTTCAAGGGGATCCCGCTGAACAGTGACGGGGTCCCGTACAACTCGACCGGTCCGTCCGGTGAGGGCTGGCTGAGCCCCGAGGGCATCGAGATCCAGCCGGCGTACGGGCCCGCGGATCTCGAGGGTCTCGACGCGCTCGACACCTTCCCCGGGCTGAGCCCGTTCCTGCGCGGGCCGTACCCGACGATGTACACGACCCAGCCGTGGACGATCCGGCAGTACGCCGGGTTCTCGACCGCGGAGGAGTCCAACGCGTTCTACCGCCGCAACCTGGCGGCCGGTCAGAAGGGCCTCTCGGTCGCCTTCGACCTGGCCACCCACCGTGGCTACGACTCCGACCACCCGCGCGTACGCGGCGATGTCGGCATGGCGGGCGTCGCGATCGACTCCATCTACGACACCAGGACGCTGTTCGACGGCATCCCGCTGGACCAGATGTCGGTCTCGATGACCATGAACGGTGCGGTGCTGCCGGTGCTGGCGCTCTACATCGTGGCCGCTGAGGAGCAGGGTGTCCCGCCGGAGAAGCTGGCCGGGACCATCCAGAACGACATCCTCAAGGAGTTCATGGTCCGCAACACCTACATCTACCCGCCGGTGGCGTCGATGCGGATCATCGGCGACATCTTCTCCTACACCGCCGCGAAGATGCCCCGGTTCAACTCGATCTCGATCTCCGGCTACCACATGCAGGAGGCCGGGGCGACGGCCGATCTCGAGCTCGCCTACACGCTGGCCGACGGCGTCGAATACCTGCGGACCGGTCTGGCCGCGGGCCTCGACGTCGACGCGTTCGCGCCGCGGCTCAGCTTCTTCTGGGCGATCGGGATGAACTTCTTCATGGAGGTCGCCAAGATGCGCGCGGCCCGCGCGCTGTGGTCGCGTCTGGTCTCGCAGTTCGACCCGTCCAACCCGAAGTCGCTGTCCCTGCGGACCCACTCGCAGACCTCCGGCTGGTCACTGACCGCCCAGGACGTCTTCAACAACGTCGGCCGCACCGCGATCGAGGCGATGGCCGCGACCCAGGGCCACACCCAGTCGCTGCACACGAACGCGCTGGACGAGGCCATCGCGCTGCCGACCGACTTCTCGGCCCGCATCGCCCGCAACACCCAGCTGCTGCTGCAGCAGGAGAGCGGCACGACCGAGATCATCGACCCGTGGGGCGGCTCCTACTACGTCGAGAAGCTCACCCACGACCTCGCCGAGCGCGCCTGGGCCCACATCCAGGAGGCCGAGGCGGCCGGCGGGATGGCCAAGGCGATCGAGCAGGGCATCCCGAAGATGCGCATCGAGGAGGCGGCCGCTCGCACCCAGGCGCGCCTCGACTCCGGTGCCCAGAAGCTGATCGGCGTCAACACCTTCCGGCTCCCCTCCGAGGATCCGCTCGACGTGCTCAGGGTCGACAACGACCAGGTCTACAAGCAGCAGGTCGCCAAGCTGGAGCGGCTGCGCGCGGAGCGCGACGATGAGAACGTACGCCGGGCCCTGGAGGCCATCACGAACGCGGCCGGTTCGACGAGCGAGCCCAGCGGCACCGGCAACCTGGACGGCAACCTGCTCAAGCTGGCCGTCGACGCGGCCCGTGCGAAGGCGACCGTCGGGGAGATCTCCGACGCGATGGAGAAGGCCTGGGGACGGCACCAGGCCGTCATCCGTACCATCTCCGGTGTGTATCGGGACGAGGCGACGACGTCAGGTGACTCGAAGGTCACCGAGGTGCTGAAGGCGACCAAGGAGTTCGAGGAGGCCGAGGGGCGCCGCCCGCGGATCCTGGTCGCGAAGATGGGCCAGGACGGTCACGACCGTGGCCAGAAGGTCGTGGTCTCGGCCTTCGCCGACCTCGGCTTCGACGTCGACGTAGGCCCGCTGTTCTCCACGCCCGAGGAGGTCGCGCAGCAGGCGGTCGACGCCGACGTACACATCGTCGGGGTCTCGTCGTTGGCTGCCGGTCACCTCGCGCTGCTCCCCGCGCTGAAGGCGGCGCTGGAGGAGCAGGGTCGCCCGGACATCATGATCGTCATCGGCGGGGTCATCCCGCCCGACGACGTGGCCACGCTCGAGCAGATGGGCGCGGCCGCGGTCTTCCTGCCCGGCACCGTCATCGCCGACTCCGCGATCGACCTGCTCGGTCGCCTGCGGGAGCAGCTCGATCACTGATCACTGACCGTTCCGAGTATGTCCTCGCCGGGGGCGTCGGGCTCGTCTAGCCTCAGAGCTGTGACGGACCTACGCCCCGGGCGGGCATCCGGGGACGGGCTGATGAGGGTCGGCGCCTACGAGATCCTCAACAAGCTCGGTGAGGGCGGCATGGGTGTCGTCCACCTCGCCCGCCACGAGGAGACCGGCGAGCGGGTGGCGCTGAAGGTGCTGCGTACGCATGTCGTGGGGGACGAGGAGACCCGCGCCCGGTTGGAGCGCGAGGTGCGGTCGCTGCGGCAGGTGCGCAGCCCCTGGATCGCCGAGATCGTCGACGCCGACCCCTACGCGGATCTTCCCTACGTCGCGACCCGCTACGTGCCGGGTCCGACGCTGCACGACCGGATCAAGGACGACGGACCCGTCGTCGGCGAGGACCGGTTCTGGCTGGCGCGCTGCCTGGCCGGCGGTGTCGCCGCCTGCCACGACGCCGGCGTGCTGCACCGTGACGTGAAGCCCTCCAACGTGGTGATGGAGGGACGTACGCCGGTGCTCATCGACTTCGGGCTGGCCAGGGTCGCCGACGATCCCAAGATCACCCTCACGGGGTGGCTGGTCGGCACCCCGGGCTATCTGGCGCCGGAGATCCTGGAGGGTACGCCCTCGTCGCCGGCCAGCGACGTGCACTCCTGGGCCGCCACGACCGCCTATGCGCTGCTGGGCCGACCGCCGTTCGGGACCGGTCCGTCCATGGCCGTCCTGGATCGCGTACGCCGCGGCCAGCACGATCTCGACGGCATCGAGGGGTCGATGCGGGAGGTCCTTACCGCCGCGCTGGCGACGGATCCTGCGGACCGGCCGGGTCTGGAGGAGCTGCGGGAGTGGCTGATGGAGCCCGAGGTGCCGTGGTCCGGAGCCGATGCCTCCGCGGTCACCAAGGTGCTGCCGGTGACGATGCCGCTCGCCGCCGCACCAGTGGATGCCGAGCTGAAGCCGACCCTGGTCGACCCGGACGCCGCCGGCGATGCCGTGACGGAGGTGGAGGCGGTGCCGCCGACTGCGGTGACCGTCGCCGACGCGCCGGCCGAGCCCGTGGTGGTGCGCCGGTTCGATCCGCAGGCTCCGCCACCGGCTCCGTCGCCCGAGCCCGGCTGGAGCCCGCCCAGCAAGCACGCCAACCTCAAGCGCTGGCCGGGTCCGATGCACTTCCTGGTCCTGGTCGCGCTCGCCGCCATCCTCGCCGGGGTCGTGGCTGCGTACCCGTTCCTGGGCGCGACCCTTCTCGGTCTCGGCGTCTGGCTGCTGCGGGCCGTCTCCATGGCCGCCGACCACCTGTCGAAGCGTCGCGAGGCGCGAGGCCGGAAGTGGTACGACGGCCTGTGGGCGCTCGTCCGCTCGCCGTGGGACCTGGTGCGTGCGATCCCCGGCACGGCGGCGCTGACCGCGCTGACGGGAGTGATCGCGGCCGCTGTGGCTGTCGGCTGCCTCGCCCTCGACCTGCCGCTGACCGTGGTGCTCTACGTCGCCGCGATGGTCTTCATGTCCGCGGCCTGGCTCGCCTCGCAACGGGTCCGTGACACGGTCGGACCGGTCGCCCGGGCCGCGTCCTCGCCGTCACAGCGCTGGGTCGTCGCCGTCGTCGGCCTGGCGATCATCGCCGCCGCGGCCGCCTGGTATGCGGTGCAGATGGGTGTCTCATGGGTGCCGCTGGACGACGTACGTTCGAGTCAGCTGCACGGCGTCGTCCGCGACGTACTGCGGCGCGCTCGCTGACCCGGTTCGCGATTGGCTAAGGTGCTGGCCATGCCAGGGCCCGACGTACAAGACCTTCTCGACGGCATCAGCGACGGCAAGCGGGCGGCGGTGTCACGGGCGATCACCTTGGTCGAGTCGACCAAGCCCCAGCACCGCGACATCGCGCGCGAGCTGCTCACCAAGCTCCCGGCGGGCGACACCGTGCGGGTCGGGATCTCCGGGGTGCCGGGGGTCGGCAAGTCGACCTTCATCGAGGCGCTCGGCAGCCGGCTGACCGCCAACGGCCTCAAGGTGGGGGTGCTGGCGGTCGACCCGTCGTCGGTACGCACCGGCGGCTCCGTCCTGGGCGACAAGACGCGCATGCAGCGGCTCTCCGTGGACCCCAACGCCTTCATCCGGCCCTCCCCGTCCGCAGGAACGCTCGGCGGGGTCGCCAGGGCGACCGTGCAGGCGATGGCGGTGCTCGAGGCGGCCGGCTACGACGTGGTGCTGGTCGAGACAGTCGGTGTCGGGCAGTCCGAGGTGACCGTGGCGGGGATGGTGGACACGTTCCTGTTCCTCACCATCGCGCGCACCGGCGACCAGCTGCAGGGGATCAAGAAGGGCATCCTGGAGATCTCCGACGTGATCGCGGTCAACAAGGCCGACCCCAACGACCCCCACCGAGCCCAGGAGGCGCGCGCGGCCGCCCGCGAGCTCGCCGGCGCGCTCCGGCTGGTGCGCTCGCGCGAGGAGTGGGCGCCGCCGGTGGTCACCGCCTCGGCGCTCCACGACGACGGGGTCGACTCGGTCTGGGAGCAGGTGATGGCCCACCGCACCCACCTCGGCAAGGACGGGCTGCGCACCAAGCGCGCCGAGCAGCAGCTCGACTTCACCTGGGCGCTCGTTCGCGACGAGCTCGACCAGCGGCTCAAGCACTCCGCGGGCGTCAAGGCGATCCGTGACGAGGTGCGTGCCGAGGTGCTCTCCGGGGAACTTCCGGCGACCGTAGCCGCGGACAGGATCCTGGCCGCCTACGACAAGGATTAGTCTGACGGGACCATGCTGGAGCCTGCTGCCTTCCTCGCCGAGCGAGTCGATGCCTACGACGCCGAGCTGATCGACCTGCGTCGGGACATCCACGCGCACCCGGAGCTCTCCTGGCAAGAGCATCGCACCACCGAGCTGGTCGCCGAGCGACTGGAGAAGGCGGGGTGGCAGGTCGACCGGCCGTCGGCGACCGGCCTGATCGCCGACCTGGGCGGTGGTGGGAAGAAGTCGAGGGTCGTCGCGCTGCGCGGCGACATGGACGCCCTGCCCGTCGACGACGTCACCACCGACATCTGGACGAGCACCGTCCCCGGGGTCGCGCACGCCTGCGGCCACGACGTACACACCACGGCACTGCTCGGTGCCGGCCTCGCGCTGGCCGACCTGCATCGCGAGTCACCGCTGCCCGGTGGCGTACGCCTGCTGTTCCAGCCCGCCGAGGAGGTCATGCCGGGCGGCGCGCTGCACCTGATGAGCCTGGGTGCGCTCGACGACGTGGAGCGGATCTTCGCGCTGCACTGCGACCCGACCGTCGACGTCGGCCGCGTCGGGATCCGCTCCGGCGCGCTGACCAGTGCGGCCGATCTGATCGACGTACACCTCAGCGGCACCGGCGGTCACACCTCGCGCCCGCACCTGACCGGCGACCTGGTCTTCGCGCTCGCCAAGGTGACCACCGAGCTGCCGGTGATCCTGAGCCGGCGGATGGACCCGCGGGCCGGGGTCAGCGTGGTCTGGGGCAAGGTCACCGCCGGCCAGATCCACAACGTGATCCCCGCACACGGGTCCGTCGGAGGCACCGTACGGATCCTCGACAGCGACGCCTGGAGCGAGGTCGAGCACGTCGTACGCGAGGTCGTCGCCGAGATCATCGCGCCCTACGGTGTGACCGCCGCCGTCGACTACACCCGGGGCGTCCCGCCGGTGAGCAACGACGAGGAGTCCCACCAGATCCTCGTGGAGACCGTCCGCGAGGTTCTGGGGGAGCGGGGTGCCGTCGTCTCGGCGCAGAGCCTCGGTGGCGAGGACTTCGGCTGGTATCAGGAGCAGGTCGCGGGCTCGATGTTCCGGCTCGGCGTACGCACCCCCGGCGGCCCCACCTACGACCTCCACCAGGGCGACCTGCGCATCGACGAACGCGCGGTGGGCGTCGGCGCCAAGGTACTGGCCGCCGCCGCCCACCGCGCGCTGGTCTGACTCGGGGCTATTCCTTGCGGTACGGCACGCCGTCGGCGGCCGGGGCACGGGAGTGCCCGACGAGCCCGGCGACGGCGAAGATCGTCACGACGTACGGCAGCATCAGCATGAACTGCGACGGCACCGGCGAGCCGATCACCGAGAGCACCGACTCGACGTTGGACGCGAAGCCGAAAAGCAGCGCCGCCAGGGTCGCCTTGATCGGATCCCACTTGCCGAAGATCACCGCGGCCAGCGCGATATAGCCAGCGCCGCCGGTCATCTCACGCCCGAAGGACGGCACCGAGACGAGCGTGTAGGTGGCCCCGCCGATGCCCGCGATCGCGCCGGCCAGCACGATGGTGCGGTAGCGGGTCGCGATCACGTTGATGCCGACCGTGTCGGCGGCCTTCGGGTGCTCGCCGACCGCGCGCACTCGCAGGCCCCACTTGGAGCGGTAGAGGGCCCAGGCGACGAGGAAGACCGCGACGTACATCAGGTAGACCAGCACCGTCTGGCGGAAGAAGATCGGGCCGAGGACCGGGATGCCGGACAGCAGCGGGATCTCCAGGCGCGGGAAGTGGGGCGGGTTGTTGAGCGCCCCGGCGTTCTCGGAGAGGACCTGGGAGAACATGAAGCTGGTGAAGCCGATCACGAGCACGTTGAGGACGACACCGACGATGACCTGTTCGACCCAGTAGGTGATCGCGAACAGGCCCAGGAGCAGCGCGACCAGCATCCCCGCGACCATTGCGGCCACCAGGCCCGCCCACGGGCTGCCGGTGAGAGAGGCGACGATCGCCGCGCCGAAGGCGCCGAAGAGCAGCTGGCCGTCGATGGCGATGTTGACGACGCCCGCCCGCTCACCGAGTACGCCGCCGAGCGCACCGAACACGAGCGGCACAGCCAACGCCAGCGCGCCGGCGAGCAGGCCGACCACGGGAAGCGTCTTGCCCGCGACCGCCCAGGCCAGGAACCCGGAAACCGCGATCACGGCGAAGGCCGCGACCAGCACCAGGGGTGTCTTGCGGCCGGCGCGAGCGTTCCAGGCCGCGTACGCCGTGCACAGCAGGCACAGGACGACGGCCGTCCACACGACGCCGTTGGCCGGCAGCGTGATGTCGGGGATGGCGAACCAGTCACCGTCGCGGCTCCACCTGAAGGTGGAGTCACCGGTGCGGGGAGCCACGATGACGAGCAGCGCCACCAGCACGGTGAACACAGCCATCACGATGGGCGTCTTCCACAGGCCCGGGATGCGCTCGGCGACGGGTGGTGCGTCGGAGTTGACCGGAAGATCGACAGCGGACACGGTCCTCAGGCCTCCTTCGTGGGGAGTCGGAAGATCGCCTTCACCAGAGGTGGCGCGGCGAGGAACAGCACGATCAGGGACTGGATGACCAGCACGATGTCGACCGGGATGCCTTCGGAGGCCTGCATGAAGAAGCCGCCGGACTTGAACGCGCCGAACAGGATCCCGGCGGCCAGGATGCCGAACGGGCGCGATCGTCCCAGCAGCGCGACGGTGATCGCGTCGAAGCCGATCCCGGCGTCGAGGCCGCTGGTCGCGCCGTCGGTCACCGAGCCGAGCACCTGGTTGACACCGGCCAGGCCGACGAGCGCCCCGGAGATCAGGAACGCGCTGAGGTAGGCGACCCCGACGTTGATGCCGGCAGCCTTCGCTGCCGAGGGGTTCTCACCCACCGCACGGAACCGATAGCCCAGCGAGGAGCGGTTGAGGATCCACCAGACCAGGACCGTCGCCAGCAACGCGAGCAGGAAGCCGGCATGCAGGTTGAACTGCTGTCCGAGCAGGTCGGGCAGGACCGCCGACTCCGGCATCGGGGAGGACTTCGGGTTGCCCGACCCGGGCGCCTGGAGCAGCGACTTGCGGGTCAGGGCGTAGAAGACCAGGTAGTAGCCGACGTAGTTGAGCATGATCGTCACGATCACCTCATGGGCACCGGTGAGCGCCTTGAGGAGGCCGGCGATCCCGCCCCACAGCGCGGCGGCCAGAGCTCCGACGAGGATCGCCAGCGGCAGATGCACGATCATCGGCAGGTCGAGCCTGACCGCCACGAACGCGGCGGCGGCGCCACCGAGCAGCATCTGGCCACGGCCACCGATGTTGAAGAGCCCGGCGCGGAAGGTCAGACCGATGCCGAGCCCGGCCAGCGTCAGCGGCGCGGCGAACTTCAGCGTCTCGGTGATCGGCTTGATCTGCTGGGTGAACGTGCTGCCCAGGTCGTTGTAGACCGCACCCCGCCACAGTGAGACGTACGCCCCCGAGATTGCCTCCCACGCGTAGAAGAACGTGTCGGAGGGACGGGCGAAGAAGTAGGAGAGCCCGTAGCGGACGTCCTCGTCGGTGAAGAGGATCATCAGCGACCCGAAGAACATCGCGAGCAGCACCGAGAGCACCGCGACCAGCGCGTTGCCGGTGGTGATCTCGCGCATCGCCACGTGCCAACGGCTCGCCTCGGGCACCCGGTCGGCGTCGGAGGTCGTCGCCGCGCCTTCCGCCTGTCCGGTGGGCTCGGTCGGCTCGGTGGGCTCTGTCGTCTCGGCCGGCTCGTTCTCCGGCCCCTTCTCGCTCATGCCGCCGCCTCCGTTGGGCAGATCGAAGAGTACGGATGCGGCGGCCTGAGGCCTGTTGCCGCTCGCTGGCGCTCGCTCATGCGTCGCTCCCTTCAGGAGACTCGCCGGCCATCATCAGGCCGAGGGTGTCGCGGGAGGTGTCGGCGGGCACGATGCCCACGACCCGCCCGCGGTAGAGGACCATGATCCGGTCGGCGAGGGCGGCGATCTCGTCGAGCTCGGTGGAGACCACGAGCACCGGGACACCGGCGTCGCGCGCGGCCACGATCTGCTGGTGGATGAACTCGATCGAGCCGACATCGACGCCGCGCGTCGGCTGCGCCGCGACGAGAAGTCGCAGGTCACGAGAGAGTTCGCGGGCCACGACGACCTTCTGCTGGTTGCCGCCCGACAGCTGCCCGGCAAGGGTCGAGACCCCGGGGGCGCGTACGTCGTACTCGGCCAGCTTCTCCTTGGCGAAGGTGTCGAGCTTCTTGAGGTTCAGCGAGCCGCGCGAGACGAAGCGCTTGTCATAGCTGCGGTTGAGCATGAGGTTCTCGGCGATGGTGAAGTTGCTGACCAGGCCGTCGACCTGGCGGTCCTCGGGGATGAACCCGATCCCCGCCTCGAGCGCCTTGCGCACCGAGCGACCGACGATCTCGCGGCCGTCGAGGTTGATCGAGCCCTCGACATGCGGAGCCAGGCCCACCATGGCCTCGGTGAGCTCGGTCTGGCCGTTGCCCTGGACCCCGGCGACGGCGAGGATCTCACCGGCGTCGATGTGGAAGCTGATCGAGTCGACGTGGACACGCCCGTCCTCGTCGGCCACCGTGAGGTCGGAGACGACGAGCGCGCGCTCGCCCGGCTGCGCCGGGTCCTTGTGCACCTTGAGCTCGACCGGGCGCCCGACCATCAGGGCCGCGAGCTCGGCGTTGGAGGCCTCCGGGGAGGCCTCGCCGACGACGGTGCCGCGGCGGATGACCGTGATCCGGTCGGCCACCTCGCGCACCTCGCGAAGCTTGTGGGTGATGAACACGATGCCCGTGCCCGACTCCTTGAGCTGGCGCATGATCGCCATCAGCTCGTCGGTCTCCTGCGGCGTCAGCACGGCGGTCGGCTCGTCGAAGACGAGCACCTCGGCGTCACGCGAGAGCGCCTTGATGATCTCGACCCGCTGCTGCACGCCGACGGGGAGGTCCTCGACGAGCGCGTCGGGGTCCACCTGGAAACCGAAGCGGTCGGAGATCTCCCGGACGCGCTTGCGGGCAGCGTCGAGGTCGAGGCTGCCGGCGAACCCGGTCGCCTCGTGGCCGAGCATGACGTTCTCTGCGACGGTGAAGACAGGGATGAGCATGAAGTGCTGGTGCACCATGCCGATGCCGGCGGCCATCGCGTCGCCGGGACCCTTGAAGCGCTGCGGCTCGTCGTCGATGACGATCTCGCCCTCGTCGGCCTGGTAGAGGCCGTAGAGCACGTTCATCAGCGTGGACTTGCCCGCGCCGTTCTCACCGAGCAGGCAGTGGATCTCGCCCGGCTCGACGGTCAGGGAGATGTGGTCGTTGGCGACCAGGGAGCCGAAGCGCTTGGTGATGTCGCGAAGCGCGAGTCTCATGGCACGGATCATTCCTTGCAGGGGTGGAGAAATTCCGGAAGTACGTGGCGAGGGGGCCGGGTGCATCCGGCCCCCTCGTCGTGGTGGTCCCGACGGGCGGGACCACCGGGTGGGTCACTTCGCGAGGTAGGAGTTGACCTTGATAGAGCCGTCCTTGATGCCGGCGGTGACTTCCTCGATCTCGTCGGGGAGAGTCTCCGAGACCTTCGACTCGAAGTTGTGGAACGGCGCCAGGCCGACCCCGTCGTTCTCGAGCGTGCCGACGTACGGCGTCGCGTCGAACTTGTCCTCACCCGCGGCGAGGATGACATCCGTGGTGGAGGTCTTCATGTTCTTCAGGATGGAGGTCAGAACGACGTCCTGGGTGTTCGGGTCGGTCTCGTAGAAGTCGGCGTCGACACCGATCAGGGCGACCTCCTTGCCGGAGTCCTCGATCGCGGTGAGCGCGCCCTGGTAGATCGGGCCGCCGACCGGCAGGATCACGTCGGCGTTCTGGTCGATGATCTGGCGGGCGGTGTTGGTGGCCTTCTCGTTGGCGACGAACTCACCGGTGAAGGAGCCCTTCTCGCCACCCTCGTAGCCGACGACCTTGACGTCCTTGTTCTTGGTCTTCGAGTAGTACTCGACGCCCTGCTTGAACCCGTCCATGAAGATCGTCACGGTCGGGAACGGCTGGCCACCGTAAGTGCCCACGACACCGGTCTTGGTGTAGTCGGCGGCGACGTAGCCGGCCAGGAACGCGGCCTGAGCGGTGTCGTAGAGGATCGGCTTGATGTTCTCCGCGTCGGTCTTGCCGTCGAAGTCGGCGTCGGCCGCGTCGTCGATCAGGACGTACTCGGTCTCGGGGTTGGCCTTGGCGGACTCGATGGTCGCGGCCGAGAGTGCGAAGCCGACGGTCACGATGGTGTCGCAGCTCTGGCCGACCAGGCCCTCCAGGTTGGAGGTGTAGTCGTTGGGGCTGTTGGACTCGACGTCCTTGAACTTCGAGCCCAGCTCGTCCGCGGCTTCCTTCACGCCCTCGTAGCTGAGCTGGTTGAACGACTTGTCGTCGAACCCGCCCTCGTCGGAGACGATGCAGGGAAGGTAGTCGCTGTTCCCCTCCCCAGCGCGCTCGGCCGGCGCCTCTCCGCACGCGGCGAGCGCGGCAGCGGTCAGGACCGCGGCGAAGCCGCCGGTGGCGGCCTTCTTGATGTTGTTCTTCACTGGTGCCTCCAGGTCGTTGCTCCGCGAAGCGCGTCGCAAAGGACATTCATGTCCGAACGTTCTCCCCAAAGACCGAGCATTGCCAGGGATTACGCGAACGGTTACCAACTTTTGATCTCGACGAAGCCTAAGCCTCGTACCTTGTGCTTGGTTGTCCGGACAGGCTTTAAGGTCGAACCATGACCGAGAAGCAGACGTACGCCGCAGAGGGCTTTGACTGGGAAGGCCTGCGTGCGCAAGCGGTGGAGGCCGCAAAACATGCGTACGCGCCCTACTCCAACTACCCCGTCGGAGTGGCCGGATACGCAGACGACGGACGCCTGCTGCATGGGTGCAACGTGGAGAACGCCGCCTACGGCGTGACGCTGTGTGCCGAGTGCGGCCTCGTCTCTTCATTGCACATGACCGGCGGTGGCCGCCTCACCCACGTCGTCTGCGTCAACGGCTCCGGCGAGGTCATCATGCCCTGCGGCCGCTGCCGTCAGCTGCTCTGGGAGAACGGCGGCCCCGAGCTGCTGCTGATGACCGTCTCGGGCGTACGGCCGATGTCCGAGGTCCTTCCGGATGCCTTCGGCCCGGAGAACCTCGCGTAACCGAACTGCGTGCTGCCAGGTTGAACGGCCACATTCTCGGAGGTCACCATGACGTACGCAACGCCCGCCCATCCACCGCCGACTGGGCCGCAGTCGTCCGGACCGAAACGGTGGGTCTGGTTCGTCATCGGCATCGCCGGTGGCCTGGTCGTCGGTCTGATCGGAGCAGGGATCTTCGCGCTCGCGCGCGCGGCGAGCGGTGGCAGCGACGACGAGCGGCCGAACATCGAGGCGCTGGTCGGAGAGAACTACTGCTACCGGATCGCCGAGAAGCTCGGCATGGACTACGTCGGCGACGACCTGTCGGGCGATGCCTTCGGTCTGGACTACGGCGGCACCTGCACTCTCACCGAGGCGAACCCTCCCTCTGAGGACTTCGGGCACAGGTCCGAGGCGAGCTTCGAGGTCGAGCTGCGAAATCTCCATCCCCTCATCGACTGGGCGCGCGATTGCCATGGTGACCAGCGCGCAACGGGCGTTGTGATTCTGCCGGGTGAGCAGGACGATGACACCTGCGTCGTGACGGCATCCAGGAGCAGGATCGGGTGGGCTGGCCGAATGCTCTCGGACTCGCTCAGTCTCACGGTGAGTCCCGACGGGAGTGAGCATCCACGTCTCGACGTACGCCTGGTCGAAATCCTCGACGCCGCAGAGAGCGAGCTGTCATGACCTCGGGAAGCTCTGCGATGTCACGGGTCGTGCTTCCGCTGGTCGGCGGAGCAGCGGTCGCCATCGCTGTGGTCGCTGGGGTGGTCGGTGGCGCGGTCGCCCTGCTCGGACCGGACGAGAGCGAGGCCGCGACTCCTCCTCCCGACGTCTGTTCGAAGGTGTCTGACGCGCTGCCGCCGGAGCTCAGTCAGGTCGGCGACGTACGACGTACGGACTCGGTCGACGGTGTGGTGCTGTGTTCATTCCGGGGTGCCACTTCGGCAGGAGACACCTCTGTTCTCGTCAGCCTCACGACGATCGGCGAGACCGGGCCCGCCGCGCGGATGGAGGAGGACCCGGAGCGTTTCGTGTCGCTCCGCTGCGGTGGGCTCGAAGCGTTTACCAAGATGCCGCAGGCGCCTGGCGTCCCGGAGGGGAGCTACGACGAAGTGCCCGACAAGTGGTGTGCGGCCACCGAGGTCCGGGCAGGTGAGAACGACAGTGCCGAGGCCGAGGCCGGGGCGGGCGCCATTCACAACAGGGTGGAGCACATCGGGGGCAGTTCGTACGTGCAGGTGACCATCCTCCGGTCCGGTGTCGAGATCGAGGGACTGGAAGAGCTCGGAGTCGACGTCGTCCAGGCGCTACGGACCTGAAACTCGGACGAGAAGTGGTCACTTTGGGCCGTCGTCGGCGGCTCGAGGAGGCCCAAAATGACCACTTCTCCGGGTGGTCGCCGGTGAGGTGCGTCGTCCGGTAGGGGAGCTGCGGCAGTCGCGCCTTACGCTGTCCGCATGGCGGAACATGATGCGGTCGAGGTGATCCTCGCCAAGCGCGACGGTGGCGAACTGAGCGACTCCCAGATCGACTGGATGATCGCGGCCTACACGGCCGGGGTCGTGGCTGAGGAGCAGATGTCGGCGCTCAACATGGCGATCCTGCTCAACGGGATGTCGCGGCGCGAGATCGCGCGGTGGACGGCGGCGATGATCGCCTCGGGCGAGCGGATGTCGTTCTCCTCCCTGGACAGGCCGACCGCCGACAAGCACTCCACCGGAGGCGTGGGCGACAAGATCACGCTGCCGTTGGCGCCGCTGGTCGCCGCGTGCGGGGTGGCGGTGCCGCAGCTGTCCGGGCGCGGGCTCGGCCACACCGGCGGCACCCTTGACAAGCTCGAGTCGATCCCCGGGTGGCGTGCGTCACTCTCCAACGAGGAGATGATGTCCCAGCTCGGGTCGGTCGGCGCGGTGATCTGCGCGGCCGGTGAGGGGCTGGCCCCGGCCGATCGCAAGCTGTACGCGCTGCGCGACGTCACCGGCACCGTCGAGTCGATCCCGCTGATCGCCTCCTCGATCATGTCCAAGAAGATCGCCGAGGGCACCGGGGCGCTGGTGCTCGACGTCAAGGTCGGCGCCGGGGCGTTCATGAAGACGCTCGCCTCTGCGCAGGAGTTGGCGCGCACCATGGTCGACCTCGGCACCGACGCGGGCGTCAACACAGTCGCGCTGGTGACCGACATGGCCACCCCGCTCGGCCTGACCGCCGGTAACGCCATCGAGGTCACCGAGTCGGTCGAGGTCCTCGCTGGCGGCGGGCCCGCCGACGTCGTCGAGCTCACGGTTGCGCTTGCCCGGGAGATGTTGGCCGCTGCCGGTGTGTCCGGCCCGGATCCCGCCGACGTACTCGCCTCCGGCAAGGCCATGGACGCCTGGCGGGCGATGATCTCGGCCCAGGGAGGCGACCCGTCGGCGCCGCTGCCGGTCGCCCGTGAGACCCACGTGGTCACCGCGCCGGCGTCCGGCGTCCTCACCCGGCTCGACGCGATGGCCGTCGGGCTCGCCGCCTGGCGCCTCGGCGCCGGGCGGGAGCGGAAGGAGGACGCCGTCCAGGCCGGGGCCGGGGTCACCTGGCACGCGCGCCCGGGCGACTCCGTCGCTGCTGGTGCGCCGCTCTTCACGCTCCACACCGACACGCCTGAGCGCTTCGACCGTGCGCTGGCCGCGCTGGAGGGTGGCTACGAGATCGAGGACGGGGCTGCGTACGAGGCGACGCCGCTGATCCTCGACCGCATCGGCTGACGGAGGCGGAGCGCGGATAACCATTCGCGCCGCACGGTTGCTGGGAACCAGACTTCACCCATGGAGATCGTCAAGCCACCCAAGGCCGTCGCGGGCGACAAGGTCGCCGTGCTGTCACCCTCGTTCGCCGCGCCCGGGGTGGCGCCGGCGATCCACGAGCAGGCGCTGATTCGGTTGACCGAGGTGACCGGGCTGGTGCCGGTGGAGTATCCGACGACGCGGAAGGTCGGTGCGACGTCGCAGGAGCGGGCGGCCGATCTGAACGCCGCGTTCGGCGATCCGGAGATCCGGGCGGTGCTGGCAACCATCGGCGGCGAGGACCAGATCACCGTGATCTCGCACCTCGACGCCGACCTGGTGCGGGCCGACCCGAAGCCGTTCCTCGGCTACAGCGACAACACCAACCTGCTCAACTGGCTGTGGACCAACGGCGTCGCTGCGTTCCACGGTGGCTCGACCCAGGTCCACCTGGGGCCGGGGCCGGGGCTCGATCCCGTCCACGAGGCCTCGCTCAAGGCCGCGCTCCTCACCGGCGAGACCCTCGAGATCACCGAGCCGGGCGAGTCGGAGGACATCGGGCATGACTGGCAGGACCCGCGCGCGCTGACCGAATACGGTGAGCGTGAGGCGACCGAGCCGTGGACCTGGACGGGTCCCGAACGGAAGATCACCGGCCGCACCTGGGGCGGCTGCATCGAGATCCTCCAGTGGGCGCTGACCGCCGGACGCTTCCCGGCCGACCCAGAGGTGCTGGAGGGCGGCGTACTCCTCCTGGAGACCTCCGAGGAGCTCATCCCGGCGCGGGAGTTCGGCTGGATCACGCGGTCGCTGGGCGAGCGTGGGCTGCTCGAGGCGATCGACGCGGTCGTCGTCGCCCGCCCGCCGACGTCGGCCATGCCTGGAACGACCAGCGAGCGTCAGCCCAGCGCCGAGGAGCGTGCCGCCAAGCGCGCCGAGCAGCGCGACGTGGCGATCGAGACCGTCGCCCGCTACAACCCCGACGCGGTGGTCGTCGTCGGCCCGCCGTTCGGGCACACCCGACCTCAGTGGATCGTGCCGTACGGCGGCGAGATGACCGTCGACGGCACGACCCAGCAGCTGTGGGCCGACTACTCCTGAGCCGGGCTCAGTCCTCCAGGAGCAGGACGACCGACTCCGCGACGCATGCGGGCTTGGCGGAGCCCTCGATCTCGATCGTCGTCTTCACGACGAGCTGGAGGCCGGTGGGGAGCTTGGTGACCTCGCCGAAGGTGATGATCGGACGGATGCGGGAGCCGACCAGGACCGGCATGGGGAAGCGGACCTTGTTGAGGCCGTAGTTGAGCTTCGCGCCGGGGGTCTCCAGCGAGTAGACGCTCACGCCGAGGTAAGGGATCAGCGACAGCGTCAGGTAGCCGTGGGCGATGGTGCCCCCGAAGGGACCCTCCTTGGCCCGCTCCTCGTCGATGTGGATCCACTGGTGGTCGCCGGTGGCGTCAGCGAAGGCGTTGACCCGGTCCTGGTCGACCAGGAGCCATTCGCCGGTGCCGATCTCGGTGCCTGCGGCGTCGGAGACTTCTTCGAGAGTGGTGAATGTGCGCACACCCGGAATCTAGCGGCATACGGAATGATGGGCCCATGGAACCGTCCGACATGCAGATCAAGGCCGCCCCGAAGGTGCTGCTCCACGACCACCTCGACGGTGGCGTACGTCCCTCGACCCTCGTCGAGCTCGCCGCTGAGGTGGGTCACCAGCTGCCGGAGGGGACCCAGGACGATCCGGTCGCGCTGGAGGAGTGGTTCGTGACCAGCGCGGACTCGGGGTCGCTGGAGCGCTACCTCGACACCTTCGCGCACACGCTGGCGGTCATGCAGACGCTGCCCGCGCTGACCAGGGTGGCTCGGGAGTGTGTCGAGGACCTGGCCGAGGACGGCGTCGTCTACGCCGAGGTCCGCTGGGCGCCGGAGCTCCATCTGGCCAATGGTCGCGAGCTGGACGAGGTCGTCGCGGCCGTCCAGACCGGGTTCGACGAGGGCATGGCGGCGGTCGCGGCGTCCGGTCGGAAGATCGTCGTACGTCAGCTGCTCACCGCCATGCGGCAGGCCGCCCGCGCTGCCGAGATCGCCGAGCTCGCGGTGACCTGGCGCGACCGCGGGGTCGCCGGGTTCGACATCGCCGGGCCGGAGAAGGGCTTTCCGCCGAGCCGGTTCCTGGCGGCGTTCGAGCAGCTGGCCGCCGACAACATGCGCTTCACCATCCACGCCGGCGAAGGCTTCGGGCTGCCCTCGATCTGGGAGGCGGTGCACCCCTGCGGCTGCGACCGGCTCGGTCACGGCGTACGCATCGTCGACGACATCACCCTCGAGGAGGGCGAGGCGCCGCGGCTCGGCCGGCTCGCTGCGTACGTCCGGGACCGGCGGATCCCGCTCGAGCTCTGTCCGCGCTCCAACGTGCAGACCGGAGCGGCGAAGTCGATCGCCGAGCACCCGATCGGGCTGCTCTACGACCTCGGGTTCCGAGTCACGATCAACACCGACAACCGGCTGATGTCACGCACCTCGATGTCGGCAGAGATGGCCGGCATCGTGGAGGCCTTCGGCTGGGGGCTGCCCGAGCTGCAGCGGCTGACGACCAACGCGATGAAGTCCGCGTTCCTGCCCTACGACGAGCGGGTCGACCTGATCCACGAGATCAAGGACGCGTACGCGGCCCTGTGAGTCGTTCGATGGCGACGTAGCCGTGCTTCGGGTAGACCGCGGTGCAGCCCTTCGCGACCGCGTCCTCGACCACCTGCGGCTGCGCGCGCCTCAGCGCCAGGCCCCGCTTGACCAGCACGAACGGTGGTTTGCGGTGCTCGCGGAGGTCGCGGGTGAGCCGGCGCCAGAAGGTCACCGTCGGTGATTGGGTGACGCAGTAGGCGGCTGCCAGCAGCCCCGCGTCGCGGCACGCGGCCACGATGTCCTGGGCGAAGATCCCCTCGGCGACGAAGAACGGCTCGTCGCCGAGGGTCAGCGACTGCCAGCCGGTACGGCCGTCGTGGGCGATGTCGTAGACGGGTACGTCGGCAGTACCCGTCTCGCAGAGCGCCGTGATCGCCTTCATCGCGTCGTCGGGATGCCAGGAGTCGGGGTGGTCCCAGTCGACCAGGCCCGCGTTGGGACCCTCGGTGATCCGGGGGAGCGAGGGGTCGGAGCCGTCCTTGTAGAAGTCGTCCAGCCTCAGAACCGGCAGCCCGAGCCGCTCGGCCAGGCGGGACTTCCCGGCACCCGAGGGGCCGGCGAGGACGATGACCTGAGCATGCACCGGAGCATTCTCGCCTGTGCCGGGCCGAAGTCAGTAGCCGGCGCCGGTCGACCCCGTCGATCCGGCCAGCAGCGCACGCGAGCCCGAGACGCCGAGCCTGGTCGCCCCGGCGGCGATCATCTGCTCGGCCTGCTCCATCGTCCGCACTCCACCCGAGGCCTTGACCCCGACATCGAGGCCGACGGTCTGCCGCATCAGCTCCACCGCGTGGACGGTGGCGCCGCCGGCGGGGTGGAAGCCGGTGGAGGTCTTCACGAAGTCCGCGCCGGCGCGGACCGCCGCCTGGCACACACCGACGATCTCGTCATCGTCGAGGGCTGCGGACTCGATGATCACCTTCAGCACGGTGGGGGCGGGAACGGCCGCACGGACGGCCGCGACGTCGGCCTCCACGTCGGTGAACCGCTTCTCCTTCGCCGCCCCGACGTCGATGACCATGTCGACCTCGTCCGCACCGGCCGCGACCGCGGCACTCGCCTCGGCGGCCTTGATCGAGGAGATGTGCTTGCCGCTCGGGAAACCGCACACGACCGCGATCTTCAGCTCGGCCGGCGCGTTGACCGGCAGCATCGAGGGAGAGACGCACACCGAGTAGGTGCCGAGCTCGGCGGCCTCCAGGATCAGCGCCTCGACGTCGGCGTGGGTCGCCTCGGGCTTGAGGAGGGTGTGGTCGATCAGCTTCGCGATGTCAGCGGGGGTAGGCACGGGCTCAGCATATGCATCTAGCCCCGGAGGGCTAAGGTTTGCGCCGTGAATGACGTTCAGCCCGAGGAGTGGTTCCGCAACTCCAGCAGCACCATGTGGGGATTCCTCTCGGCGGGGGCCGCGATCGCGGTCGTCGTGATCGACGCGGTCACCGGCTGGCACCCTGAGACGACGGCGGGCGGCGTCCTCTTCGCGCTGGTGGCGTACGCCGCGTTCATCCGCACCAAGGTCGGGGTCAGCGAGGGCGACTTCGTGCTCCACCACCTCTACTCGACGGTGCGCTTCCCGATGGCTGCACTCGAGAGCGTCGCGGTCGGCCGCACCCTCGGTGCCTACGCGGGCGGCCGCACCTATGTCAGCGGCGCCGTCGGGCGTCCGATGCGGGAGGCGGTCAAGGGCGGCAAGCGCGACCACAAGCCGCTGAGCAACCACGCCGACTTCATCGAGGACCGCCTCAACGCGCTGGCCCAGGACGCCCGCGACCGGCGCCGGATCAAGCGGGACTCCGACGAGCAGTTCGCCCTCGCCGAGGACGTACGCCGCAGTTGGGACTGGCCGCTCATCGCCATCACGGGCGTAGTGGCCGTCGCCTTCGTCGTCCTGCTCGTGATCTAGCCATCCCGACTCGGCAGGGGCTAGACGCCGAGGGCGGCGCGGATGTCGACCTTGAGCGCGCCGAGGGCGATCTCAGCGTCGGTCCGGGCCTGTGCGAGCGCCTCCAGCGAGTCGACCGGCTCGACGACCTCGAGGTAACACTTGATCTTGGGCTCGGTGCCGCTCGGCCGCACGATCACCCGTGACCCGCCGGCCAGCTGGTAGCGGATCCCGTCGGTCGGCGGCAGTCCGCCGATCCCGGTGGTGAGGTCGTCGAGCTGCTGCACGGTGGCCCCGGCCAGGGCGGTCACCGGCCGGTCGCGGAGGCGCTGCATCGCGCCCGCGATCTGGGCCGGGTCCTCGAGCCGGATGGAGAGCTGGGTGGTGGCGTGCAGGCCGTGCTCGACCGCGAGCTCGTCGAGCAGGTCGGCCAGGTCACGACCCTCCGCCTTCAGCGACGCGGCCAGCTCGCACAGGAGGAGCAGCGCCGAGATACCGTCCTTGTCGCGTACGTGTTCGGGGTCGACGCAGTAACCCAGCGCCTCCTCATAGCCGAACGCGAGCCCGGGCGCGCGTGAGATCCACTTGAAGCCGGTCAGCGTCTCGGCATAGGCCTGCCCGGCGGCCGCGGCGATCTTGCCGAGCAGCGAGGAGGAGACGATCGAGGCGGCGTACGTCCCGGTCACGCCCTTGCGGATCAGGTGGGTCGCCAGCAGGGCGCCGACCTCGTCGCCGGTGAGCATCCGCCACTTCTTGCCGACGGGGATGGCGGCGGCGCAGCGGTCGGCGTCGGGGTCGTTCGCGATGACCAGGTCGGCGCCCTTCTTGCTCGCCAGCGCCATCGCCCGGTCCATCGCCCCGGGCTCCTCGGGGTTGGGGAAGGCGACGGTCGGGAAGTCGGGGTCGGGCCGCTCCTGCTCCTTGACCACGAACGGCTCGGGGAAGCCGGCGAACTTCATCGCCAGGTTCACCAGGTCGCCGCCGACACCGTGCAGCGGCGTGTAGACCGTGCTGAGATCGCGCGGGCCGCCTTCGTCGAGGAGACCGACGACCGTGTCGAGGTAGCTGTCGACCAGGTCCTCGCTGATCGTGTGGCCGGCCGGGCCCTGCGGGACCGAGCTCACCTTGTCGACCGCCGCGATCCGCTTCGCGATGTCGACGTCGGCCGGCGGCACGATCTGCGACCCGTCACCGAGGTAGACCTTGTAGCCGTTGTCCTGCGGCGGGTTGTGGCTGGCCGTCACCATCACCCCCGCGCTCGCGCCCAGGGCCTTGACCGCGTACGCCAGCACCGGCGTCGGCAGCGAGCGCGGCATCACCAGCGCGTGGAGGCCCGCCCCGGTCATCACCTCAGCGGTGTCCTGGGCGAAGACGTCGGAGTTGTGCCGGGCGTCGTAGCCGATCACGACCGGCCCCTGCGCACCGGTGGCGAGCAGGTAGCGGGCCAGCCCCGCGGCCGCCTTGATCACGACCACCCGGTTCATCCGGTTGGGGCCGGCCCCGAGCGCGCCCCGCAACCCGGCCGTGCCGAACTGCAGCGTGCCGGAGAACCTGTCGGCCAGCTCCGCTGCGGCTCCCGGGGCCGTGGAGGTCAGGAGGCTCTCGAGCTCTGCTCGGGTCTGTGCATCTGGGTCATCGGCAAGCCATTCCCGGGCTTGGACGACGAGCGCAGATTGATCTGTGGGGACCATGGATCTGACCCTAGGTCATCGGGTGCCGGAAGATCGAAGGGCTTCTGTCGTTTTGTGGCTGGGGTTTGCCGCCGACCCGTTTTTGGAGGGTGTTCTCAACGAACCCCGGAGTAAAGGACGGCCTTCGGCCGCCGGCTTCGCCGGTCGCCTTCGGCGATCCTTGACACCGGGCTCCGTCGAGAATTTCGGCTGTATATCGGGTCGGCGGCGGGGTTTGGCGCGGAGATTTGGGTTGGGCGGGGGCTTGGGAGCTTGGGTGGTCGGTCCGACCGGTGGAAGGAATTTTCTTTCCGCCCGGAGACCAGTTCGGCAGGCGGGGTCGGGTAGGCGAACGAATTTTCGTTCGCCGCAGATGCCGCCTCGGCCGGGGGCGGGGTTGGCACGTGGAAGAAACTTTTCTTTCACGTAAAGACCCCATGTCTGGCCGAGGCGTGGATCGGTCACTTGCCGGGTGAGTGTGCCGTGGCCACACCCGGGCCGCCGCCCCGATAGCCAGCCAAATCTTTCTCGATCTGGTCCGGAGTCCAGGACCGCGAAGCGGCCGGCGAAGCCGGCGGGCCGAAGGCCCGTCCTTGACGCCGGTCCAGATCGAGAGACCCTCAAAGAACGGGTCGGCGGCCCAGCCCAGCCCCGTAGACCGCTCAGATCTTGGGAACGAGGTTGCTCAACAGCCCACCCATCCGCGTAGCGGCGTTGCGACCAGCCTCGAGAACCTCGGCGTGGTTGAGCGGCTGGTCGGAGATGCCGGCGGCAAGGTTGGTGACCAGCGAGATACCAAGGATCTCCATGCCCGCCTCGCGAGCCGCGATCGCCTCGAGGGTGGTCGACATGCCGACCAGGTCACCGCCGATGATGCCGGCCATCTTCACCTCGGCCGGGGTCTCGTAGTGGGGCCCGGGGAACTGGACGTACACGCCCTCGTCGAGCGAAGCGTCCACCTCCTTGGCGAGACCGCGGAGACGCGCGGAGTAGAGGTCGGTGAGGTCGACGAAGTTGGCTCCGACCAGCGGGGAGGTGGCGGTGAGGTTGATGTGGTCCTTGATCAGCACCGGGGTGCCAGGGGACCAGGACGGGTTGAGTCCGCCGCAGCCGTTGGTGAGCACCATGGTCGAGCAGCCCGCGGCCGCGGCGGTGCGCACGGGATGTACGACCGCGTCGACGCCCTTGCCCTCGTAGTAGTGGGTGCGGCTGAGGAAGACCAGCAGGTTGCGGCCGCTCGCCGACCGGATGGAGCGGATCTTGCCGCTGTGCCCCTGGACCGCGGCGGCGCTGAAGCCGGGCAGGTCGGTGGTGGCGATCTCGGTGTAGTCCTCGCCGAGCGCGTCGACGGCGGGCAGCCAGCCCGACCCCAGCACCAACGCGATGTCGTGCTTCTCGATGCCGGTCTTCTCCGCGAGCGCGGAGGCGGCTTCCTTGGCGAGTTCGTAAGGCGTGGTCACTCGCCGAGTTTAGACCCGGCTCAGTCGTTGGACCGGCACGGGCGCGTACGCAGCGCATGCACGTAGTCGTCCGGCGCTCCGCCAGCCTCGGCGGCATCGGCCAGCGCGCCCAGGTGGCGGGCGTCCGGGATGCCACCCTCGTACGTGTCGAGGACATAGGTCTCGCAGAGCAGGTCCTCGGCGAGCGCCGAGATCCGCACCTTGGTCTTGAAGTAGAGGCCGATGTCGGCCAGCTCCCACTTCTCCAGGGCTTCCATGTCCTGGTCCACGACGTCGTAGACCGCGACGAAGACCTGCTCGAACGGGTCCTGGACGATCGTGGCCATCGGCCCGTCGCCGAGCACGTTGTCCTCGCCCCCGAAGGTGAGTCGCCAACCACCCAGCCACCCGGTCGTACGCAACGGCGAATGCGGGCACCGCTCACTCATCAGCGCCGGGTCGAGATTGACGCCATAGGCCGCATAGAGAGTCACGGGTCACGAGGTTACCGCCCAGTCCTCACCCGCTTGGGATCTATCTGTTATTGGCGGTCTACCCTTGGGTACGTGACCCACTTTGATGTTCTCGTCCTCGGCGCTGGCCCCGGTGGCTACGTCGCCGCCATCCGTGCCGCTCAGCTCGGCAAGTCCGTCGCCGTCGTCGAAGACAAGTACTGGGGCGGTGTCTGCCTCAACGTCGGGTGCATCCCGTCCAAGGCGCTGCTGCGCAACGCAGAGATCGCGCACATCATCACCCACGAGAAGAAGACCTTCGGGATCTCGGGTGACGCGACCATGGACTTCGGCGCGACCTTCAAGCGCAGCCGCGGCGTCGCGGACGCCAGCGCCAAGGGCGTGCACTACCTGATGAAGAAGAACAAGATCACTGAGATCGACGGCTGGGGCAACCTGACCGGGCCGAAGTCGATCGCCGTCAAGGGCAAGGACGGCGCCTCGACCGACTACACCTTCGACAACCTCATCATCGGCACCGGCGCGACCGTCCGCTCGGTCCCGGGTGTCGTGCCCAACGGGCAGAACATCGTGACCTACGAGGAGCACATCCTCACCGAGGAGCTGCCGGGCTCGATCATCATCGGCGGCTCGGGCGCGATCGGCGTCGAGTTCGCCTACGTGCTGAAGAACTTCGGCGTGGACGTCACGATCGTGGAGTTCCTCGACCGGATGGTGCCGACCGAGGACGCCGACGTGTCCAAGGAGCTGCTGCGCCAGTACAAGAAGCTCGGCGTCAACGTGATGCTCTCGACCGCGGTCAAGGGCGCCGAGGACACCGGCTCGGGTGTGAAGATCACCGTGGCCCCGGCTGCCGGTGGCGAGGAGCAGGTGCTCGAGGCCGACAAGTTCCTGGCCGCCTTCGGGTTCGCGCCGCGGGTCGAGGGCTTCGGCCTCGAGAACGCCGGCGTCGAGCTCACCGACCGGGGCGCGATCGCTGTCGACGCCCGTGGCCGCACCAACGTCGAGGGCATCTACGCGATCGGTGACTGCACCGGCAAGCTGATGCTCGCCCACACCGCCGAGGCCATGGGTGTCGTCGCCGCCGAGACCATCGCCGACGCCGAGACCATGGAGATCAACTTCGACATGATCCCGCGGGCGACGTTCTGCCAGCCGCAGATCGCCTCGTTCGGCTACTCCGAGGCGCAGGCCAAGGAGAAGGGCTACGACGTGAAGACCTCGTCGTTCCCGTTCTCCGCCAACGGCAAGGCCCGCGGCATGGCCGAGGGTGTCGGCTTCGTGAAGATCGTCGCCGACGCCGAGCACAACGAGATCCTCGGCGCCCACATGATCGGCCCCGAGGTCACCGAGCTGCTGCCCGCGCTGACGCTCGCTCAGCAGTGGGACCTGACCGCCGACGAGGTCGCCCGCAACGTCTTCGCCCACCCGACGCTCTCGGAGGCGATGAAGGAAGCCATCGAGGGCATCGCGGGTCACATGATCAACCTGTGATCGACCGCTTCGGCCCGCCAGCCGAAGCACCTGGCCAGAGGCCCGGAACCACGTCCCGTGGTTCCGGGCCTTCTTGCGTCCTGTCGACCCTCGCCCGAGGCGCGAGGGTCTCACCTGATTCGGGGGAGCGCGACCGATCGGGGTTCGCGCGACGATCGCAGCAGCCCAAGGCGGCATGTGAGGCCGCGAGACGTGGCAGACCAAAGGGGTAGGGATCATGGCGCACGGAGCAGGCTCGTTCACGACGAACGTCGACAGGAATCACCTGCCCGAACCGGAGTGGTCCTACGACGACGCCGAGATCGGCATGTACGCCACCGAATCACAGCCCGACTTCCCGCCACCCAAGGAGGCGCCGGCGGGTTCCCCGAACATCCTCCTGGTCCTGCTCGACGACGTCGGATTCGGGTGGCCGAGCGTGAACGGCGGACTGGTCAGGACGCCGACCGCTGAGCGCCTCGCTCGGAAGGGGCTGTTCTACAACCAGTTCCACACGACCTCACTGTGTTCACCCACGCGAGCGGCCCTGTTGACCGGGCGTAACCACCACACGGTGGCAAGCGGGGTCATCCAGGAGATGGCGACCGGGTATCCCGGATACAGCGGCATCATTCCCAAGGGCACAGCGACTTTCGCGGAGCTGCTCAAGCACGCGGGCTACACCTCGGGCTGGTTCGGCAAGAACCACAACGTTCCGGACAACCAGACCAGCCCGGCCGGCCCGTTCGACAACTGGCCGACACATCAGGGCTTCGATTACTTCTACGGGTTCATCTCCGGGGAGACCGATCAGTTCTATCCCTCGCTCTACCGCGGCACCGAACCAGTGGAACCGCCCTCCCGACCCGAGGACGGCTATCAGCTGACTCGCGACCTCGCCGACGAGTGCATCGGCTGGATCGGACGGCAGAAGACGATCGCTGAGGACCGGCCGTTCCTGGCGTACTTCTCGCCAGGTGCTGCCCACGCGCCCCATCAGCCGCCCCTGGACTGGCGGGGCAAGAACGCCGGTCGCTTCGACATGGGTTGGGACGAATACCGGCGGACTGTCCACCAGAACCAGCTCGATCTGGGCGTCATTCCTCCGGGCACCCAGCTCACCGACCGGCCCGAGCAGATCCCCACCTGGGACAGCCAGCCCGAGGACCACCGCCGACTCTTCGCACGCCAAGCGGAGAACTTCGCGGACTTCCTCGAGCACACCGATCACGAAGTCGGCCGCGTCGTGGATGCCATCGAAGAACTGGGCGAACTGGACAACACGATCGTCATCTACATCCTCGGCGACAACGGCTCCAGCGCCGAAGGCTCGCTCGTGGGCACCCCGAACGAGATCATGAGCCTCAACGGGCGCCAACCCTCGATCGACGAGGCGATCGGCTTCTACGACACCTGGGGTCTTCCGGGCACCTCGCCGCACTACGCGGTCGGCTGGGCACACGCCGGCGACACCCCGTTCCAGTGGACCAAGCAGGTGGCCTCCCACTTCGGCGGCACCCGTAACTGCATGATCGTGTCGTGGCCCGACCACATCGCCGATACCGGGAAGGTACGCCCACAGTTCCACCACGTGATCGACGTGGCGCCGACTCTGCTGGAGATCGTCGGCGTCGCTCACCCGAGCGTGGTCAACGGGGTCGTGCAGAAGCCGATCGAGGGCACGAGCTTCGCCTACACCTTCGGCGCAGGGGAGGACGCGACCCCCAGCCGGCACACGCGGCAGTACTTCGAGATGCTCGGCAACCGGGCGATGTACAAGGACGGCTGGATCGCCTCCTGCCGACACGGTCGCCTCCCGTGGGAGACCTCGGGAACGTACTCCTGGGACGACGACGTCTGGGAGCTCTACAACATCGCCGACGACTTCAGCCAGGCGGTCGATCTGGCGAGTCAGCAGCCGGAGCGGCTGCGTGAGCTGCAGGACATGTTCATGGCCGACGCTGCACGCTACAACGTCCTGCCGCTCGACGACCGCTTCGCGGAGCGTCTCGACGTCACGCTACGTCCCAGCTACTTCGCCGGACGGGACCGCGTCACGTTCCGCGAAGGCATGGTCCGCCTGCCCGAGGGGAGCGGCCCCCGGATGGTCAGCGTCCCGCTCACGCTCACCGCGTCGATAGACGTCCCGGACCCGGGCGCCGAAGGAGTGATCTTCGCAGTCGGCGGCGACGCCGCCGGATGGGCGCTGTTCGGATGGGACGGAAAGGCCAGGTTCCACTACAACTACTTCGGGATCCGGCGCTACGACCTGACGTCCGAGGTGGCACTGCCTCCCGGAGCACACACGATCGAGGTCACGATCAGGCCGTCGACAGCCCAGCCAGGTGGCCCGGCCGAGGTCACGATGGCCATCGACGGGACCAAGGCCGGACGGCTCGAGCTCCCCGAGCAGATTCCGATGCGGTGCGGAACCGAGACGATGGACGTCGGGATGGACTGCGTCTCCCCGGTCTGCAACGAGTACGAGGACCGATCCCCGTTCCCCTTCACCGGAAAGATCCACGAGGTCACCTTCGACTTTCCCTACGTCACTCCTCCGACCGGCCACGACCGTCTGAAGATGGCCACGAAGATGGACTGAGCCGCGGCCCGGTGAGGGCTTCGTCGATGGAGGTCTCGCGCCAGGCGCGGAGCTCCTCGTGGAAGGCGACGGCGGAGCCCGGGTAGCCGGTGGGGACGTCGGGGCGCCCGACGCCCTCGGCGTTGTAGTAGCCCGGGGTGCACTCAGCGTGGAACCAGGCATGGCGCGGCGCGCCTTCGGAGAGCCGGCGGGCCCAGGCGTCCTCGGCCTCGCGGGACGGCTCGATGAGGGCGCCGCGCGCCTCGGCGGCAACCACCAGCGCCGCGGCGTGGACGGCCTGCTCGTCGAGGATGTGGCTGAAGTTCACGCTGCTGGCGTTGTGGAGCGAGCCCATCTTGATCAGGTTGGGGAACCCGTTCGACGCGAAGCCGTGCAGCGACCGCGGGCCCTCCTGCGCCCACGCCTGGAGGAGCTGGACACCGTCGCGACCGGTCACCGGCAGCCTGCCCGAGGTGATCCCGGAGACGCCGACGGAGAACCCGGTCGCGAAGACCAGCGCGTCGACCGCGTACTCGACCCCGGCCACGACCACGCCGCGCTCGGTCATCCGCTCGATGCCGTGCGAGTCAGCGGTGTCGACGAGGGTGACGTTGTCGCGGTTGAACGCGGGCAGGTACGTGTCGGAGAACGTCGGCCGCTTGCAGGCATAGCGGTACCAGGGCTGGAGCGCCGACGCGGTCGCCGGGTCCTCGACGATCTCGGTGACCCGGGCGCGGATCCGCTCCATCGTTGCGTGGTCGAGGGCCTCGTACGCTGCTTCGAACTCCTCGTTGTCCTGGCCGGCCTCGTCGCGGCGGAAGCTGGGCAGCAGCTTCTCGAGCAGCGCCGCCGACTCGGTCCAGGCGTCGTCGACGAGGTCCTCGTCGACGCCCGGGACGGCCTCGCCGGAGACGATCCGAAGGAAGTTCTCGCGGCGCTCGGTGGCCCAGCCGGGGCGGTCCGCCCCGAGGTCGGTGGCGGTCAGCGGGCGCTGGCCGCGTACGCCGACGGTGGAGGGGGTGCGCTGGAAGACGTAGAGGTGCTCGGCGTCCTCGGCGAGCATCGGCACCGCCTGGATGCCGGTCGCGCCGGTGCCGACGATGCCGACCTTCCGGCCGGCGAGGCCGGTCATGCCGCCCTCGGGGGTGCCGCCGGTGTAGCCGTAGTCCCAGCGCGAGGTGTGGAAGGTGTGACCCGCGAACGACTCGATCCCGGGGATGCCGGGCAGCTTCGGCTCGGTCAGGGTGCCGGTCGCCGTGATGACGTACGTCGCCCGGAACTCATCGCCGCGATCGGTGGTCACCAGCCAGCGCTGGTCGGCATCGTCCCAGGTCAGCGAGGTCACAGCGGTCGAGAAGAGCGCGTTCTGGTAGAGGTCGAACTTCTCGGCGATGCGTACGGCGTGCTGCCGGATCTCCTCGCCCGGGGCGTACTTCCATCGCGGGATGTAGCCGGTCTCCTCGAGCAGCGGCAGGTAGACGGCGGCGTCGATGTCGCAGTGGATGCCGGGGTAGCGGTTCCAGTACCAGGTGCCGCCGAAGTCGCCGCCCTTCTCGACGACGCGCACCGACCCGACGCCCTGCTGGCGCAGTCGCGCGCCGGCGAGGATGCCGCCGAAGCCGCCGCCGACGACTGCCACGTCGACCACGTCGTGAACCGGCTCGCGCTCGGCGCGCTCGGTGTAGGGGTCCTCGGCGAAGTAGCCGAACTCGGCCTCGGTGGGTCGGTACTGCGCGGATCCGTCGGGATGTACCCGGCGTTCGCGCTCGGCGGTGTAGCGCTCCCTGATCTGGGCAGCGCGCTCGGGGGTGACCGGGTTCTCGCAGCGCGGCAGGGTCATCGCGCGGCTCCTCTCGTGGGGTGGGGTGTGCCCGGTGCGCCGACGAGGGTCGCGAAGTGCCCCGAGCGGCATTCGCGGTTACGATAGCCGAAACGGACAAGCCTGTCCGGATCGCTCCGACGAAAGGCCGCCGCCATGTCGAACCTCACCCCCGCCTCGCCCGTACGCAGCTTCTTGGACCATCCGGTCGCCGGGAAGGTCCTGCGCGGCATCATCGCGGCCGGCGGCGGCACCGAGGAGGCGCTCGCTCCGGCGCTCGGGTTGCCGCTGGACAAGCTCGTCGAGATGTCCGGCGGCAGGTTCCCGGCCGAGGTCGTCGGGCTGCTGGTCGGTGTCGCCGAGACCGGCGTGATCCCGGAGGGTGTGCCGACCGTCGACCGGGCCCCGGCGAGCGCCGCCACGGCACCCGCAGCTGACCTGGGCATCGAGATCGGCTCGCCCCAACCCTGGACCGAGGTGCTCACTGGCGGCCGGTTCGCCGGTCAGACCGCGGTGGTCACCGGCGCCGCGGGCGGGATCGGGAAGGCAGTCGCGGCACGTATCGTCGGCGAGGGCGGGCAGGTGGTCGGCATCGACGTATCGGCCGAGAAGCTCTCCACGACGGCGACCGAGCTGGGCGAGAGGTTCCACGCGCTGGCCGCGGACATCACCGCGCCCGAGACCGCGGCCGCCGTCCTGGCCGCTGCAGGCGATCGCATCGACGCGCTGGCCAACGTGGCTGGCGTGATGGACGACGACGCCGCGCCGCACGAGATCGACGACACGATCTGGGCGCGCTGCATGTCGGTCAACGTGGACGGGCCGATGCGGCTGATGCGTGCGGTGCTGTCCGGGATGCTCGCCGCGGGCGAGGGCCGGATCGTCAACGTCGTCTCCGAGGCCGGTCTCCGCGGCTCGGCGGCCGGTGCTGCGTACACGACCTCGAAGCACGCCCTGGTCGGGCTGACGAAGTCGGCGGCGTTCCAGTACGCGGGGACCGGGGTGCGCATCAACGCGCTCGCTCCCGGTGCGGTCGCGACCGGGATCCACGTGCCCGAGGGCGCGCCGTACGGCTCGTCCCGGACGGCCGGGATGCGCGTCGCGATCCCCGGGATCGCCACTGCCGAGGAGCTCGCCGCGTCGATCACCTTCCTGCTCTCGCGCGACTCGGTGAACATCAACGGGGCCGTGGTCGCCTCCGACGGCGGCTGGTCGGCCGCCTAGAACGCGGGGGTTCAGACGCCCGGCGTGACCGGGCCGATCTCGATCCCGAGCAGGGCCCACGCCCGGCGGGCGGCGGTCTCGCGCGCCTCCGGGGTCGGTCCGTGCACCCCGCCGGAGACCATCGCGACGGCGAGCATGAGGTCGTCGGCGTCGTAGGCCTCCCTCGGGAGCCCGCCGATGGCGGTGCGTACGCGATCGGCGAGGAAGAGGGAGCTCTCCTCGCCGCTGAGCCGGATGATGCCGACGAAGGCGGTCGAGTGGATCATCTGCCAGGTGACGACGCCGAGCACATCGGCCAGCGTCGCATCAGGGCGAGCGGCGACCTGCTCGATGTCGCGTACGTTCTCCTCCAGCACCGCCGTCGCCAGGGTGAGCCGGTCCGGGAAGTGTCGGTAGAGGGTGCCCTGGCCGACGCCGGCGCGCTTGGCGACCGCCGACATCGGGGCGTCGAGACCCTGCTCGGCGAGCACCTCGCGGGCGGCGGTGACCAGGAGGTCACGGTTGCGGACCGCGTCGCTTCGGGTCGGGTTGGCGGGGCTCGTCATCCCAGCAGGGTAATCGCCTGCGGATCTTCTTCGGTCGTCGGTCCAATGCGGACCGAAACTGACCTGAATGGCTCATAGCGTTGTGGGTGTCAGCGGGAAACACCACCAAGGAGTCCATGCCATGACCGCAACCGCCGCCAGCGCCATGAAGACCAGCGCCACCGCCACCCTGTCCCGTGAGCGCACCGACCTGCTCGAGACCCTGGCCAAGCACCGCGACTTCCTGCGCTTCGCCGTCCGCAACCTGACCGACGAGCAGGCCCGGCTCACGCCGACCGCCTCCGCGCTCAGCCTCGGCGGCCTGGTCAAGCACGTGGCAGCCGGCGAGCGCGGCTGGGCCGACTTCATCGTCCGTGGCGCGGTGGCGCAGGAGCTCACCCCGGAGAAGTACGCCGAGTTCGCCGCCGACTTCGTCCTCGCCGAGCACGAGACGCTGGAGGGTGTGCTGAAGGCGTACGAGGGCGTGGCCGCCGCCACCGACGAGCTGATCCGGACCGTCGACCTCGACGAGGACCACGCCCTTCCCGAGGCGCCTTGGTTCGAGTCCGGCGCGCGCTGGTCCAACCGACGCGCCCTCGCCCACATCCTGGCCGAGACCGCCCAGCACGCCGGCCACGCCGACATCATCCGGGAGACCATCGACGGTCAGAAGACGATGGGCTGAATCTGCTGCTCCAGGGGCGTGGAAGAATGCGGCCCATGGCGCGAGTGACGATCATTGGTGGGGGTCCTGGCGGATACGAGGCGGCGCTGGTCGCGCAGCAGCTCGGGGCGGAGGTCACGGTCGTCGACCGTGACGGCCTCGGCGGCAGCGCGGTGCTCACCGACTGCGTGCCGAGCAAGACCCTGATCGCCACCTCCGAGCTGATGTCGGACATGACGCTCGCCCGCGACCTGGGCATCAACTTCCGCGACCACCACGGCGACCCGGCCACCGAGCTCTACGCCGACCTCGAGCTGGTCAACAAGCGCGTCAAGTCGCTCGCGCTCGCGCAGTCGAGCGACATCGAGAACCGGCTGACCCGCCGCGGGATCCGTATCGTCAAGGGCGCCGGGCGCATCGACGCCGACAAGCGTCAGGTGATCGCGACCCGGGCCCAGGACGGTAGCGAGGAGGCGATCGAGAACGACGCGGTCCTGATCGCCACCGGCGCCCGGCCGCGGGTGCTGCCCACCGCCCAGCCCGACGGCGAGCGGATCCTGACCTGGGAGCAGGTCTACGACCTCGACGAGCTGCCCTCGCACATGATCGTGGTCGGCTCGGGTGTCACGGGCGTGGAGTTCGCCAACGCCTACCTCAACCTCGGCTCCCAGGTCACCCTGGTCTCCTCGCGCGACCGTGTTCTCCCCGGTGAGGACGCGGACGCGGCGACGGTCCTGCAGGACGTGCTCGAGCGGCAGGGCATGAACATCCTCAGCAAGTCGCGGATGGAGTCGGTGACCCGCTCCGGCGACGTGGTCACCGTCAAGCTGACCGACGGTCGCGAGGTCACCGGCAGCCACTGCGTCCTCGCGCTCGGCTCGATCCCCAACACCGAGGGCCTCGGCCTCGAGGAGGCCGGCATCGAGCTCGACGAGGGCGGGTTCATCCGCACCGACAAGGTGTCGCGCACCTCCGCCTACGGCGTGTACGCAGCCGGCGACTGCACCGGCGGCTTCATGCTCGCCTCGACCGCCGCCATGGCCGGCCGGATCGCGATGCGCCACTTCCTCGGCGACGCGGTCATCCCGATGGACCTCAAGGAGGTCGCGGCAAACGTCTTCACCTCGCCCGAGATCGCCACGGTCGGCTACTCGCAGGCTCAGGTCGACTCGGGCGAGGTCGTCGCCGACACCCTGCGCCTCGACCTCAAGGGCAACGCGCGGGCGAAGATGCAGGGCATCTCCGACGGCTTCGTCAAGCTCATCTCCCGCCCCGGCACCGGCGTCGTCATCGGCGGCGTCGTGGTCGGCCCGCGCGCCTCAGAGCTCATCCACCCCATCGCGCTCGCTGTCTCCACCGGGCTCACCGTCGACCAGATCGCCAACACCTTCACCGTCTACCCGTCGATCTCCGGCTCCACCGCCGAGGTCGCCCGCCGCCTCCACCACGTCGAGTAGGCACCTAGAAAACGGTGTGCGAGCAGCGCCACGCCTTCGCTAGCGTGAGCGCCATGGGTAACTGCTGCATGACGATGATCGTTCGGATCCGCCGCCGCTGACGGCGCGGATCCCACCCGAAGCACTCGTTCGCATTCGCGCCGCCACCTGGCAACCCTGCCGGGCGGCTCCGAGTGCTACCCGCATGCCGCCCGGCTCCTTCTGTCTCGAGGAGCATCCATGTCCGACGTACGCCCTGGCCGGCACGAGCTCGGCCAGAACTTTCTCACCGACAGGTCGGTACTCGACCGCATCGTCCATCTCGTCTCGCAGCGGCAGGGTCCGCTGGTGGAGTGGGGCACCGGCAACGGTGCCGTCACCCTGGCGCTGGCCGAGCTCGGTCGTCCGCTGGAGGGTGTCGAGATCGACTCCCGCCGGGCGGCCGAGCTGCGCCGACGGACCGGTACGCACGTGTGCATCGCCGAGGGCGACATCCTGCGTCACGCGCCACCGCAGGACGCGGTCGTCGTCTCCAACGTCCCGTTCCACCTGACCACGCCGATCCTGCGCCACCTGCTGTCCTCGACGACGTGGCGCCATGCCGTACTCCTCACCCAGTGGGAGGTCGCCCGCAAGCGTGCGGGCGTCGGCGGCACGACCCAGCTCACCGCGCAGTGGTGGCCGTGGTTCACCTTCACCCTCGACCGCCGGGTCCCGTCGACCGCGTTCCGCCCACGGCCCAATGTCGACGGCGGCCTGCTGCTCATCGACCGACGTCGCGAGCCGCTGCTGCCCGAGTCGGAGCTCAGCGAATTCCAGCCGTGGGTGGCGGCGGTCTTCAGCAGCCGTGGCCGCGGCGTCGCCGAGATCCTGCGCCGCAACGGCGTACCCGATGCAGCTGCCGGCCAGATCGCCCGGAGGCGCCGACGATCTCAGGCGCCGGTGCTGCCGCGGGACCTGCGTGCGGAGGACTGGGTCGAGGCGTACGCATCGGTCTGACCCCGCCGAGAAGTCGCGCGCGTCGGCCGAGATAGCACTCGGGTGCCATCTCGGCCGACGCGGCTGACGTCTCGGCTCAGCCGAGCACGAGGACCAGGTCGCCGCCGTCGACGGACTGGGTGCCGGAGAAGGCGAGGCGGGAGACGGTGCCGTCGACGGGGGCGGTGATGGCGGCCTCCATCTTCATGGCCTCGATGGTCGCGACGGTGTCGCCGGCCTTGACCGACTCACCGGCCGCGACCGAGATGGTGACGACACCCTGGAACGGCGCCGCGACCTGACCCGGAACGGCGGGGTCGGCCTTCTCGGCGGCGGCGACCTCGGCAGCGACGGAGCGGTCACGTACCCCGATCGGGCGCAGGTGACCGTTGATCGTCGCCATGACGGTGCGGATGCCGCGCTCGTCGGGCTCGGAGACGGCGGTGAGCCCGAAGATGACGGTCTTGCCCTCGGAGAGCTCGACGACGTGCTCCTCGCCCTCGCGAAGGCCGTAGAGGTAGTCGAGCGTCGAGATCACCGATACGTCGCCCCACTTCGAGCGGGCCTCGGTGAAGTCCTTCGTCGGTCCGGGAAAGAGCAGCCGGTTGAGCGTCCCACGGCGGTCGGAGGCGAGCCCGGCGGCGTCCTCGGCCGACAGGGTCGGCGACGCCGCCTTCCAGGTGCGTCCCGCGGTCGCCTTGCTGCGGAACGGCTCGGGCCAGCCGCCCGGCGGGTCACCGAGCTCGCCGTTGAGGAACCCGATGACCGAGCCCGGGATGTCGTACGCAGCCGGGTCGGCCTCGAACGCGGCCGGGTCGGCACCGGCCGCGACCAGCGACAGCGCCAGGTCGCCGATGACCTTGGACGACGGGGTGACCTTGGGGACGCGGCCGAGGATCTGGTTGGCCGCGGCGTACATGTCCTCGATCTGCTCGAACTTCTCGCCCAGCCCGAGCGCGATCGCCTGCTGGCGCAGGTTGGAGAGCTGGCCGCCCGGGATCTCGTGGCGGTAGACCCGGCCTGTCGGCGCAGGCAGCCCGGACTCGAAGGGCGCGTAGACGCGGCGTACGGCCTCCCAGTAGGGCTCGAGCGAGTTGACCGCCGCCAACGACAGGCCAGTGGCACGCGAGGTGTGGTCGGTCGCCGCCACCAGCGAGGAGAGCGGCGGCTGGGAAGTGGTGCCGGCCATCGACGCGGTCGCCGCGTCGACGGCGTCGACACCGGCCTCGATCGCGGCCGTCAGCGTGGCCAGCTGGCCGCCGGCGGTGTCGTGGGTGTGCAGGTGGACCGGCAGGTCGAACCGCTCCCGGAGCGCGGTCACCAGGGTGCGCGCGGCGGGTGCCCGCAGCAGCCCGGCCATGTCCTTGATCGCCAGCACGTGCGCCCCGGCCGAGACGATCTCCTCGGCCAGCCCCAGGTAGTAGTCGAGCGTGTAGAGCTTCTCGTCCGGCGAGGAGAGGTCACCGGTGTAGCAGAGCGCCACCTCGGCGACGGAGGTCCCGGTCGCCCGCACCGCGTCGATCGCGGGACGCATCTGGGACACGTCGTTGAGCGCGTCGAAGATCCGGAACACATCGATGCCGGTCTCGGCGGCCTCCGAGACGAACGCGTCGGTGACCTCGGTCGGGTAGGGCGTGTAGCCCACCGTGTTGCGACCGCGCAGCAGCATCTGCAGGTTGATGTTCGGGATCGCCTCACGCAGGTGCGCCAGCCGCTCCCACGGATCCTCGGAGAGGAAGCGGAGAGCAACGTCGTACGTCGCCCCACCCCATGCCTCCATCGACCACAGCTGCGGCGTCAGCCGGGCGACATGGCCGGCGACGCCGAGCAGGTCGGTAGTGCGCACCCGGGTCGCGAGCAGCGACTGGTGGGCGTCGCGGAAGGTGGTGTCGGTGACGGCGACCGGCTCCTGGGAGCGCAGTGCGGCGGCGAAGCCCTCCGGCCCGAGCTCACGCAGTAGATCCCGCGACCCGGCCGGCGGAGCCTCGGAGAGGTCGAGCTTGGGCAGCTTCTCGACCGGGTGGAGCGAGACCGGCGCGGCGCCGTGCGGCTGGTTGACGGTCACGTCAGCCAGGTAGGTGAGCAGCTTGGTGCCGCGGTCACCGGAGGCCCGCGCGGTCAGCAGCTGCGGGTGGGTCTCGATGAACGAGGTCGTGATCGAGCCCGAGATGAAGTCGGGGTCGTCGAGCAGCGCCTGCAGGAACGGGATGTTCGTCGCGACCCCGCGGATGCGGAACTCCGCCACGGCCCGCCGGGCGCGGGTGACGGCGTCCTCGAAGGTGCGCCCACGACAGGTGAGCTTGGCGAGCATCGAGTCGAAGTGGGGCGAGACCTCGGCCCCGGCGTACGTCGTGCCGCCGTCGACGCGGATCCCGGCACCGCCGGGGGAGCGGTAGGTGGTGATCATGCCCGTGTCGGGGCGGAAGTTGTTGGCGGGGTCCTCGGTGGTGATCCGGCACTGCATCGCGGCACCGCGCAGCTGCACGGAGTCCTGGGTGAGCCCGAGGTCGGCCAGCGTCTCGCCGGACGCGATCCGCATCTGCGAACGGACCAGATCGACGTCGGTGACCTCCTCGGTCACGGTGTGCTCGACCTGGATGCGCGGGTTCATCTCGATGAAGACGTAGTTGCCGGCGGGGTCGAGCAGGAACTCGACGGTGCCGGCGCAGGAGTAGCCGATCTCCTTGGCGAACCGCACCGCGTCCGCGCACATGCGTTCCCGCAGCTCAGGGTCGAGATTGGGGGCGGGGGCGATCTCCACGACCTTCTGGTGGCGGCGCTGCACCGAGCAGTCACGCTCGAAGAGGTGGATCACCTCACCGGTGCCGTCGGCGAGGATCTGCACCTCGATGTGACGCGGCTCGACCACGGCCTGCTCGATGAAGACGGTCGGGTCACCGAAGGCCGCCTCGCCCTCGCGCATGCAGGTCTCGACCGCCTCGCGCAGCTTGTCGGGGGAGTCGACCCGCCGCATCCCGCGCCCACCGCCACCCGCGACCGCCTTCACGAACAGCGGGTAGGGAAGGGCGGAGGCGGCGGAGACGAGTGCGTCGACGTCGGTCGACGGCTCGACCGACTGCAGCGTCGGTACGCCGGCAGCCTTCGCCGCCGCGATGGCGGTGGCCTTGTTGCCGGTGAGCGTGAGGACCTCCGCCGACGGCCCGATGAACGTGATCCCGGCCCGGGCGCAGGCCTCGGCCAGCGCCGGGTTCTCGGAGAGGAACCCGTAGCCGGGGTAGATGGCGTCCGCGCCGCTCTGCTTGGCGACCTCGACGATCGCGTCTGGATCGAGATAGGCCCGGATCGGGTGACCGAGCTCTCCGATCTGGTAGGCCTCGTCGGCCTTCAGCCGGTGCTCTGAGCCCCGGTCCTCGTAGGGAAAGACGGCGACCGTCTTGGCCCCGAGCTCAAAGCCTGCGCGGAAAGCTCGGATCGCGATCTCACCGCGGTTGGCAACCAACACCTTCGTGAACATGGCGGCCACGCTACCCATCCGAAGCGCGTCGTCCAGGTTATGGGACGATTTCGCCCAGTTAGTGGACGTTAAGAAGTCGCGAACTGTGCGGATTCGTTGGGACCGCTGAGCGGGTCGCGGACCATACCCTCGGCGGCATGAAGATCAAGACTCGACAGCGCCGTTCAGCTCTGGTCGCCATCGCTGGTACGGCTCTGCTGGCCGGATCGCTCACCGCGCTCGGAGCGGCGAGGTCGCCGGCCGCCGCGGCCGGCACCGTGAGCTGCTCCGGCTCGATCAACGGCAAGGCCGGTGGCTACATCCGCAAGCGCGGCATCAAGAACAGCACGGTGACCAGCAACTACCGCAGCGCCGGCACCGTCACCTGGTCGCCACGGGCCTGGATCGAGATCGGCGGAGCCGGCGACGAGACCACCTGGAAGACCAGCTACATCGTGCCCGGCACCGACGGCACCGGCCGCACCGTGACCATCGGCGGGACCAACGGACAGTCCGTGCTCACCGAGACGAAGGCCGTGCAGCTCTACCGCTCCAACGGCACCGCGGTGACCGGCTGGAGTCCCAAGAAGGTCGTGAACGGCCCCACGACGGCGGTCTACAGCGTCACCACCTCCGGCGTCGTTCAGCAGACCGCGCTCTCCTACTCCAGCACCGGCACGCGCCTCGGCACGGTCACGAATCTGCCGGTCACGCTGCCGAGCACCACGACCGTCGCGGGCGTGTGGACGAGCCACAACGGGGTGATGTACAACCTGCTCTACTCGATCAACCCGAGCACCAACAAGCTCGAGCAGATCGTCGTACGTCCCGACCGCCCGGCGGAGGCGAAGAAGTACGTCGTCCGCAGCCTCGGCACCGGATGGCGCTACATGTCGGTGCACAACTGCTACGACGCCGACGGCTCGGTCGCGGCCAAGGACATCGTGCTGATCAACCCGACGACCGGCAACGCGGTGCGCATCCGCCAGAGCAGCGGCATCGGGCACAGCACGACCTTCTCTGCCTCGACCCGCGTCGGCACCGACGGCTCATGGAAGTGGAGCGGGATCAGCAGCTAGACCCTCATCCCGGCCAGAGGTCGAGCAGGTCCCCCGGGCGCAGCCCGAGGGCGTGCTCGATGTCGCCGGGAGAGGTCTCGCGCAGATACTGCGAGACCAGCTGGGCCAGCTCCATCCAGTAGCCGCGCAAGGTCGACTCGGACAGGTACATCGACCGGCTCATCTCTGCGTACGTCAGTCCGCGGGCGCGATGGGCGAGCACCTCGCGTTGCCTCGGCGTGAGGACGGTGATGCTGCGGCGGCGTACGAGGACCTCGATGAGGCCGGTGATACCCGGGGGGATCACCGGCTCATCGGCGGCGACCGCGCGGAACGCCGCCTCCGCCTCGGCCAGCGAGGCCGCCTTCGAGACCACGCCGGTCGCTCCGGCGGCGAGGCAGGCCGCGAGCACGAACCGGCGCTCCTCCTGGGAGTAGACGCAGACCCGGTAGCCGGCCTCGACGATCCGCCGGATGGCCGTGGTGCCCTGCGAGGCGTCGGGCTGGCCGGTGTTGGCGAGGTGGAGGTCGAGGATCACCACGTCGGCCTCCGGCCTCGCCGTCAGCAGGTCCTCGACGTTCTCGTGGCTGGACACGAAGGTGAGGTCGGGCAGCAGCAGACTCAGCGAGGCGCGCATTGCAGTCGCGTCGTCCACATGGCTGAAGCGCGGCCCGGAGGGTGCGGCGGACATCACGACACCTCCGCGGCAGTGGTCTGCGCGAGCGTGACGGTCGTGCCGAGGTCGCGGATGCTGTTGATCGCGACGTCGACGCCCGAGCGCGCGAGCTGCTCGACGACCACCTCGCGCAGACCGAACCCGTACGTCGTCGTGGAGCTGTCGAAGCCGATGCCGTCGTCGTGCAGGGTGACCTCCCAGCCGGATCCGTCCTCGTCCTCGGCGGCGTGCAGGCCGACCCGGCCCGCCCGCGCGTGCTGGCGTACGTTGAGCAGCAGGCTGCGCAGCGCGGCGGCCAGGTCGTCGGCGAGCGCGCGTCGGAGCGCGACGTCCTGGGCGAGGTCGGCGACCACCGTGATCGGGAGGTCATCGAACTCCGCGCCGACGGCGGTGACCACGGCGGCCAGGTTGGTCGCCTCGCTCACCGGCGGCGGGGTCTGGCCGCTCAGATAGGCGCGCATCCGGTTGAGCTCGACCTCGGCCTGCGACCGCAGCGCCCCGTTGCTGCCGGCGGAGTCGGTCTCCACCAGCAGCCGCATCATCGCGGTGCCGTTGTGGATCGCGAGCCGGGCACGCCGCTCCTCCTCGGCCTTCGCGGCCTCGGCGGCATAGCGTCGCGCCTCATCGGCCTCGGTCCCGATCCGCACGATCGTCTGACAGCCGAACCAGGCCAGCGGCCCGAGGACCAGCAGGGTCAGGCAGGTGCTCAGTGCGCCGGTCAGGTCGGCCCAGTCGTCCACGGTCGGCGCGATGTAGACCGCCTCGGCGACCGCCAGCGAGGCGAGCAGGAACATCCACAGCCACCGCGAGCGTACGGCCGACAGCCCGCAGGAGACGCACAGCGCGTAGCCCAGCTGGAACCCCACCCAGGTGCCCGTACGCAGCTCCACCGGGACCGTCCACAGCCCCACGATCAGCAGGGCCACGGCCACGGCGACGTCGAGCACGGCGTACGGCACTCCCGGCGGCCGCCTGGTGGCCAGGGTGATCGCAGCGATCGCGACGAGCATGACGGTGGCCAGGATCCAGCTGGCTCCGGTCAGCCAGGGGTGGTCGACGCGGGAGAGCGCGGGCATCGCCGCCAGCAGGGACGGCGCCATCTGCGCGAGGGTCGCGAGCCGCATCCCGGCCACGAAGAATGCCACCAGGCGCACGGCGGCTGCCCGAGTCGAATGTGGCACCCGTGAATTGTCGCTGATGGTCGATCCGCGGACGTCACCGGCCGATCAGGGCATCTCGCTGTTCGTCCATCTGCTCCCGCAGGCCACCCACGACGGCGGCCACAGCGGGACGGCGCCAGGACTCGGGATGCACGACCGCCCAGTAGGGCAGCCGCTGGTGGATGTCCTCGTGGAGCAGCCGGACGAGGTCGGGGTGCCGGTCGGCCATGAAGCAGGGCAGCAGGCCCAGACCGGCCCCGGCCCGGGTCGCCTCGACGTGCACGAACACGTTCGTCGACGTGACCGCATCGCGGATGCCGGGCAGCAGACGCCGGGGGATGTCGAGGTCGTCGACCTGGAGCATCGAGTCGACGAAGTAGACCAGGCGGTGGCGTACGGCCTCCTCGATCGTGCCCGGGGCGCCGTGGCGCTCCAGATAGCCGGGGGAGGCGTAGAGACCGAGCTCGTACCCGCCCAGGTGCATCGCCCGGCCGCGGTTCACCGCGGGCTCGCCGACCACCACCTCGATGTCGACGCCGGAGCGGTGCTGCGCAGCCTGCCGGGTCACGGTGACGATCTCGACCGATAGCTCGGGATGGTCCTGCCGCAGCGCGGCCACCGCCGGCGAGGCGATGTACGCAGCGAACCCGTCGGTCGTCGACATCCGGACCACGCCGGCCACCGGGTCGGCCGGCTCGTCGGCCGCCAGCCGGGCCAGCGACTCGGCGACTCCCTCGGCGGCCCGCGCGGCGCGTTCGCCGAGAGCGGTCAGCGCCCAGCCGTCGGAGCCGCGCACCAGGACCCGGCCGCCGAGGGCGCGCTCGAGGGCGGAGATGTTGCGGCTGACCGTGGTGTGGGTCAGGCCGAGCGAGCGGGCGGCGGTGGTGAAGCGGCCGCTGCGCGCCACCTCCAGCAGCACCAGCAGCTGGTCGGCGGAGGGCGGCGTCGACGGGGAGGTGGCCATCGGGCCAGCCTATCGGCAATGTGCATTTGCGTTCACGCCGTGTGCCAACATGCGCGTTGCGAGCACATCGTGATCGCTGTCACACTCCCAGCCATGTCCTCGACACAGCCGGGCGCCACCGCCGCCCCCAACGACCAGAGCCTGCTCCGCAGGACCGTGGCGGCCTCCATGGCCGGCACGGTCGTGGAGTGGTACGACTTCTTCCTCTACGCCACCGCCTCGGCGCTCGTCTTCGCCAAGGTGATCATGCCGGCCACCGGCAACGCCTACGACGCGATCATCGCCGCCTTCGTGACGTACGCCATCGGGTTCGTCGCCCGCCCGCTGGGCGGCGTCGTCTTCGGCCACATCGGCGACCGCCTCGGCCGCAAGTACACGCTGCAGCTGACCATCATGCTGATCGGTGTCGCCACCGTGCTGATGGGCTGCCTGCCGACGTACAACCAGATCGGCCTCCTCGCGCCGATCGCGCTGGTGGTGCTGCGGTTCGTGCAGGGCCTCGCCCTGGGCGGTGAGTGGGGCGGCGCCGTCCTGCTGGTCGCCGAGCACGCCCCCGACGACCGGCGGGCGACCTGGGCCGCCTGGCCGCAGGCCGCCGTGCCGGTGGGCAACCTGCTCGCCACGCTGGTGCTCACCCTGATGACCATCACGCTCTCCGACGCCGCGTTCCTGGCGTGGGGCTGGCGGGTCGCGTTCTGGCTCTCCGCCGTGGTGGTCGTCGTCGGCTACTTCATCCGCCGCTCGGTGACCGACTCGCCCATCTTCGAGGAGGCGAAGGCGGAGCAGACCGAGTCCGCCTCGACCGGCTACGGCGTCTTCGAGGTGCTCCGCCGCTACCCGCTGGGCGTGCTCAAGGGCATGGGCCTGCGGTTCGCGGAGAACATCATGTACTACCTGGTGGTCTCCTTCTCGATCGTCTACCTGGTCGAGGACCAGAAGATGGACCAGGGCGCGTTGCTCGGCCTGATCGCGGTCGCGCACGCCTGCCACTTCTTCTTCATCCTCGCCGTCGGCCGGATCGCCGATGGCGTGGGCCGCAAGCCGGTCTACCTGGGGGGTGCGGTGCTCGGCGCGACCTGGGGCTTCTGGGCCTTCCCGATGCTCGACACCAAGAACAACCTCGCGATCGTGGCGGCGCTGATCGCCGGTCTGGCCATCCACGCGCTGATGTACTCCACGCAGCCCGCGATCATGGCCGAGATGTTCCCGACCCGGATGCGCTACTCCGGCATCTCGATCTCCTACCAGGTGACCTCGATCTTCGCCGGCTCGCTCGCGCCGCTGCTGGCCATCGCCTGGCTCAAGGACACCGGCACCTGGACCAATACCGCGATCTACCTCGCCGTGGCCGGCATCATCACCGGTCTGGTCGTGCTCACCCTCAAGGAGACCAAGGGCACCTCGCTGCGGGCCCTGGACCGCGCCGACGCTGAGCGTACCGAGCGCGAGGTGAGCCCGGCGTGAGCTCAGCGACGACGGCCCCGCCCGCGTCGGTCGATTCCGGACGTACGCTGCGGGGCCGGCGCGCCCTGGTCACCGGCGGCGCCTCGGGGATCGGCGCCGCGGTGGCCCGCGAGCTCGCCGCCCGTGGCGCGAGGGTCGTCGTCGCCGACGTGGCCGGCGATGCCGCCCAGGCCCTCGCCGAGGAGATCGGCGGCGAGGCGTGGGTGGTGGACCTGACCGCGACCGAGGAGCTGGACGACCTCACCCTGGAGGTCGACATCCTGGTCAACAACGCCGGCATCCAGCGGGTCAGCCCCATCGAGAAGTTCGATCCCGACGACTTCCGCCGGATCCACTCGATCATGCTGGTCGCGCCGTTCCTGCTGGTCAGAGCCGCCTTGCCGCACATGTACGCCAACGGCTGGGGTCGCATCGTCAACATCTCCTCCGTGCACGGCCTGGTCGCCTCCCCCTTCAAGAGCGCCTACGTCTCGGCCAAGCACGGCCTGGAGGGACTCTCGAAGGTCACCGCCCTCGAGGGCGGCCCGCACGGGGTGACCAGCGTCTGCGTCAACCCGGGCTATGTGCGTACGCCGCTGGTGGAGAAGCAGATCGCCGACCAGGCCGAGGTGCACGGTGTCCCGGCCTCCGAGGTCGTCGAGCAGGTGCTCCTGCAGGACGTGGCGGTGAAGCGGCTGGTCGAGCCGGACGAGGTCGGCTCCCTGGTCGGCTGGCTCACCGGCCCGGACGCATCGATGGTCTCCGGCGCCTCGTGGGCCATCGACGGCGGCTGGAGCGCCCGGTAGCTCCAGCCCGGCCGCGCTCAGGCCTGCGTACGCCACCAGTCCACCGTCGCCTTGGCCCCGGTCTCGAGCGGGGTGGGGGCCAGGCCGAGCAGGGCCTCGCTGGCCGAGGAGTCCAGCACGAACGGCTTGTCGAACTGGTAGACCATCTCGGCCAGCTCCCGGGTGCCGGCGTGCACCGTGCCGATCGCCTTCATCGTCCAGGTGGGGATGCGGCCGACCCGGGGCGCCGCGACCCCGGCCACGTCGGCGTAGAGCTGGACCAGCGCACGCTGGGAGACCGCGGGTGCGGTGGGCGCGTGCAGGAAGGTGTCCCACAGGGTCTTCTCGTCGGCCGCCTTGATCATCGCGGCGCCCAGGTCGGGGACGTACGTCCAGGAGTGCGGCGCGTCCGGATCACCGAGGACGCGCATGGTGCGGCCGGCGAGGACGGTGGGGACCATGCGCTCGCCGGCGTGAGCGGTGCGCACCAGCGGGCCGTAGAAGTCCGAGGCGGCGACGCTGACCGTCGGTGTCGGTGAGGCATCGCGGGCGCGAAGCAGCTCGACCCGCACCGCGGGCTTGCCGAAGTCGGCGTTCCGCGGTGTCTGCTCGGTCATCGGCCCGGTGACGTGGCCGTAGGCGTAGAGGCTCTCCGGGAAGACGACCACGGCACCCGCCCGTCCGGCGGCCTCGAGCACGACCTTCTCGGCCCGCGGGAGCTCGGCGCGCCAGGTGTCGGCGGCGTAGGCGCTGCCGTGCATGCAGTGGAAGACGGCGCTGACCCCCGCGGCCGCCTGGGTGACGGTGTCGAGCTCCGTGGCGTCGCCGCGGAGCCGCTCGATGCTCGCGTGCACCGGGCCGCTGCCGGAGCGGGTGAGGAGGCGTACGCGATCCCCGCGGGCGGCGAGCTGCTGGGCGATGGTCGAGCCGACGGGGCCGGCGCCGATGACGAGGTAGGTGCTGTTCATGGCTGTCTCCTGAGTTCGAGGGTTTCGAGAGCAGTGCTCTCGGAATGAGTCTGGCGCGAGTCGTCGGCAAAAGCAAGAGCACTGCTCACTTTTGTTGACAGCGCTCTCTGGGTCGGGTCACGATGGAGCCATGACAGCCACCTCACGAGACGGCACGCCCCGCGAGCGGGCGCGGGCGCAGACCATGGACGAGATCGTCCGGATCGGCCGCGAGCACCTGGCGATCCACGGCGCCGCCGCGCTCTCGCTGCGCGCGGTCGCCCGCGATCTCGGGGTGGTCTCCTCGGCGGTCTACCGCTACGTGAAGAACCGCGACGAGCTGCTGACGCTGCTCCTCGTCTCCGGGTACGACGAGCTGGGCGACGCCGTCGACGCCGCCGTCGCCGCGGCCCCCGAGGACGACCACCGAGCCCAGTTCGTGGCGCTCGGGCGCGCGGTCAGGACCTGGGCGCTCGCTGAGCCGGCGACGTACGCCCTGCTCTTCGGGTCGCCCGTCCCCGGCTATGCCGCGCCGGACGAGCGCACCAGCGTGCCAGGCACCCGCGTACCGACCGCGATGCTGCGTCTGGCCGCCGGCGCGATGGCGGCCGGTCGGCTGCGCGTGCCCGAGGAGCCAGCAGAGGTCTCACCTGCTCTCGCGATGGGGCTCCAGGGCATCCGCGACCAGCTCGGCCTCGACCTGCCCGACGCCTGCCTCACCCGCGGCGTACTCGTCTGGACGAGCCTCTTCGGCCGTGTCAGCTTCGAGGTCTTCGGTCAGTTCGGCCCCGACAGCTTCGGTGACCCCGCCGCCCTCTTCGAGCTCCACCTGACGACCCTGGCCGACTCCCTAGGCCTAGCCGAGTAGTCAGTTTCTGGCGCCGCGAAGTCAAAAATTGACGGCGAGAGGTCACCGGAGTGACCTCTCGCCGTCAAAAATCGACTACTCGGCGACTACTTGATCTCGGCGATGACCGCGCCGTTGGCGACGGTCTCGCCGACGGTGGCGTTGAGGCCGGTGATGGTGCCGGTCTTGTGGGCCTTGAGGG
>NZ_JBEORH010000021.1:0-41200 GCF_040302165.1 Nocardioides sp. NPDC127503
GTACAAAGGTATAACCAAGAGGTTAGGCATAATAAGCGCAACAAAGAGTATACATCGTTCTACAACAGTTCTCAGTGGCGTAAGTTACGTAAACAAGTATTATTACGTGATAATTACTTGTGTCAACACTGTTTGAATAAGGGCATAGTGAATGATAAAGATTTGATTGTTCACCATAAGGTAGAACTAAAAGAGGACTGGGGTAAAAGACTGGATATGGATAATTTAGAGGTAGTCTGTATCGGGTGTCACAATAAAATTCACAAAAAATAATTTTTATAATATATGTTCTTATAAAATTAACGGGGCGTTCTAAACCCCCTGTGGCTCTAAGTTTCGAGTTAAACGAGCCGGCCTCATTTCCGACCAAATTCCCAAAACTTAATGTTGTAATTTTACAAAAGGAGGTGGTCAGATGGCTAGACCACGTAAATTGAACCTACAAAAACAAGGGCACCGTACCAAAGAAGAATTACAAGAAGCAGAAAACGTTGAAAATGGGCTTTATGAGTTTGATCAGATTGATGCAAAAAAATTACCTGAAGATTTAACCGAAGGTGCGGCTAAAGAATGGGTGCGTGTTGTTCCTCTTTTACAACAATTACCAATTGCAGAACTAGATTATGGTTTAATCAAGAAATATTGCCAGTTAGTCGACATTAGTGACGAAGCATACCAAGAAATGCAACAAGTTGGTACGTATCAACCAGATAACCATCGTAAAACAGGACCATATGTCACATTCATGGATACTACAAGAGAAATTATAAGCATATGTGGCAAATTGGGTATGACAATTGATAGTCGTATGCGTTTAGTTGTACCGGTTGAAAAGGATAAAGCAAAATCGGTTTACGATGAATTTGGTGTTGATGAAGATGACTAACGTTAAAATACCTAAAGTGTATGAAAAGCTTCTAAATATACCCAATGATTTAAGAGATGATGCATACAAATACTGTGTCATGGTTCTATCTGGTGCATACATTACATGTAAGGATACTAGACTTGCCTGTATTCGTCATTTAAAAGACATACACAAGTCAATAGATAATCCTGAATGGAATTATATCTATAAACCTAAACGTGCCAAAAAGGTTATTAAATTCATGGAAACACTACCTGATACAAAAGGTAAGATACACAAATTGACATTGTTTCAAAAGTTCATTGTCGCAAATGTCAGAGGTTGGTTCACGAAAGACAGAGATATGCTGAGATTTAGAAAAGCTTTTATCTCAATGTCAAGAAAAGGAGGTAAGTCACTTTTAGTAAGTGGACTTGTACTTTATTCTTTTTTATTCGATAGGGAACCAGCAGAAGGCAGACAGATATTTTGTGCAGCTAATGACAAGAAACAAGCAAGCGTAGTATTCAACATGGTAACTAAACAACTTATGCATTTAGTATCAAAAGTACCAGAATTAAAGAAAGACGTTAAAAAAGTACGCGAGTTGCTTAATAACTTGCGTGATGACTCTTTCGTTATGCCATTATCACGTGATACAAGTGCAGTCGATGGTTTCGAACCATTCCTAGCAGTTATTGATGAATACCATGCAGCGAAAACAGATGAAATGGTCGAATTAATCCAATCAGGTCAAGGTAACTTATACCAATCACTTATATTTATCATCAGTACCGCAGGTTTTAACTTAAATTCACCGATGTTTGTAAATGAATGGCCTTATGCTAAAGATATTTTAGCTGAAATTTATGATGATCCAGAATACTTTGCGATTATCTATGAACAAGACTCGGAAGATGAATGGCAAGATAAAACAACATGGGCCAAGTCCAATCCATTAATCAATGAATCAGACGACTTAAAAGAACAAATTGAAGAGTATTTGGAAAAACGCGTATCAGAGGCTAATAAAAAAGGATCTATGTTCAAGGTGCTTGTTAAAAACTTCAATTATTGGTTACAAGCAAGTACAGAATCTTACTTAGATTTCAATGATTGGAAAAAGAATGAAACAGATTTTGATATACATGGGTCTAAAACTTATATCGGCCTAGACTTATCACGTGCTGATGACTTAACCGCAGTGTCGTTCGTTCATCTTAATGAAGATAATCAAGAGTATTATGTAACCAGTCATTCGTTTGTGGCTACTAAAGGTGGACTAGATGGAAAAATTGATAGAGATTTTATAGATTATAGACAAATTGCAGAAAACGGTTATTGTACGATTACCGATTTACAAAGTGGAATTATCAATACTGATCAAGTTTTGAATTATATAGAGGATTATATCGACCAATATAAATTAGACGTACAAGCGTTATGTTATGATCCTTACTCAATACATGGTGTTATTGCAGAAATTGAGCGTAGAGATTGGCCTTATGATTTAGTAGAAATCAGACAAGGACCACAAACGTTATCTAATCCGATACTAGATTTTAGATTGAAAGTAATTAATGGCGACATTAAACATCATAAAAATCCGTTACTAGATATTGCGATAAAAAATGCAGTAGCTAAAGATACTAATGACTCATTGATGATTGAAAAGAAAATGAATAGAGAAAAGATAGATCCGCTCATGTCGACTATATTCGCTTATGTGATGGCTTGTGAACATGAATGGGATAGTGAAACTTTAATGCCATTGTTCTTATAGGAGGTGTGATGATGAAAAAATTCTTATACGCACTTGTAGTAATACTATTATTCGTTGTGGGCTTAATAGGTCTATTCTATGGCTTATTTATACTTTGGAAGCCGTTATATATTATTGGTGGCTTGCTGCTCATAGGCCTCTCAGGCGTTTTAAATCAAGCGTACGACAATACCTCGATAAGTCAGAAAGGGGGTGACAGTTAAAGATGCCATTACTTGATTTAGGATTTACAAGCAAACAAGAAAAGATGAACAGAGATTTAGAACGATTATTGTATTGGCAAGAACATGGCACACATGCAAGCTATGTTGGTATAAACGCGCTACGTAACAGTGATGTATTTACTGCTACACGTATTATATCTGCAGACATTGCAAGCACCAAGTTGAAAGTTAAAGGTCACGAAACAAATACAGTGATGGACCAAATACTGGATCTATTTAATAACAATCCGTATTCGGACTTACCGGGTTGGCACTTTAAGTTTATAATCATCGCGAATATGCTGCTTAACGGTCAATCTTTTGTTGAAATTGTACGTGATAAAAACGATTTCCCCGTAGGCTTCTATTTCTTACATAATGATTTAGTAGGAGTTGAGGAAAAAGACGGAGATATTGTCTACAACGTGAGCGAAGATGTGGAAGGTAACGCTGCAAAGATAACCAGTGAGGATATATTGCATTTTAGATACATTACATTAGATGGATATGTGGGTTATAGTCCTTTGTATGCTTTAGCACACGAAATTGGTATTTCTCAAGGTTCTAAGAGCTTCCTACGTAACTTCTTCGATAATGGTGGGACTTCGACATCAGTATTGAAGTATAGAAAAGGGCAAATCAATGCTGAACAATTAAGAGATTTGAAAAAGAATTTCTCAGAAAGCCAATTAAAAAACAATAGTGGCTTAGTTGCTATCGACGACACAATGGAATTCAGCAGGTTGCAAATTCCTACCGAAGTATTGAACTTCTTAAATAGTTATAAGTTCAGTACATCTCAAGTTGCTAAAGCGTTTGGTTTACCAGTATCGAAGCTAGGTATTGAAACAGTAAACACATCTATCACACAAGCTAACCTAGAATATTTGCAAAGTACATTAGATCCAATATTTAAAATGATGATTGCAGAACTCGAAACAAAAATATTTAAGTTTATTGATTCGGGTTACGAATTAGAGTTTGATTCATCACGTCTCATCGACATTGATCCAGAGCTACAATTACAACGTATTACCGAATTGCATAGTAAAGGAATTATTTCAACAGACGAAGCAAGAAGTGTATTTGGTTATCAACCTATTGAACATGGTGAACAACCATTGGTTGACCTTAACAGAGCGCCACTTAACACTTTAGAAAATTATCAAAAATCGAAAATTGACAAAGAAGTTGAAAAGAACTCCATTAAAGGGGGTGATGAGTATGACGAATAGTAACGTTGACACTGGACCACAAGATATGGTTATTAAGGGGTACGCAATTATCTTTAATATAATGAGTGATGACTTGGGTGGGTTCAGAGAAATTGTAGCACCTAACGCCTTAGATGATGTAGATATAAGCGATGTGAAATGTTTAATCAATCATGATTTCAATTACGTTATAGGACGCACACAGGCTGGAACACTTGAGTTAAAAGTAGATGAAAAAGGCTTGTACTTTAAATGTCACCTACCTAACACATCTTACGCCAGAGATATTTATGAAAATATTAAGGCGGGCAACGTAAATCAGTGTAGTTTCTTCTATACATTACCTCCTAATGATTCAACAGCTCGTACATGGCAAAACCTAGATAATGAGTATGTTCAAACCATAAATAAAATTGATGAACTGATTGAAGTTAGCATTGTTACAGTGCCAGCCTACAAAGATACATCGGTTGAAGTCGGTCAACGTGCGAAAGACTTAAAGAAATTCAAACAGTTGGAACAAATGAAGATAGCATTGGATTTAGAAAGCCTTCGTTTTGAAACGTGAGGCTATTTTTTATACCCAAATTTAATAAGGAGTGATATTGCATGGCCAATTTAGATGACCGCAAAAAAGAAATCGCTAATCTGATTTCTAAAGCGCAAGAAGCAGTCGAAAAGGGCGACCTCGAAACTGCTCGTAATTTAAAAGCTGATATTGATGCTCAAAAGAAAGAGTACGAAGAACTCGAACAACTTTCAAAAGAAATTGAAGCATCAGCACCTAAGTTAGAAGAAACACCACCCAAAGACGAGGGTGCAGAAGTCGAAGATAACAAAGGTGATGACACTGGAGAAGGGTCAGAAAGTAAACCATCTGATGACAAAGAGGAGAAACCGTCTGACGAAGAAAAACCTGATGATAAACCAAAACCAGATGACAAACCTGAATCTGAAGCAAAACCGAAACCAGAGGCACCTACAATTGAGAAGGTGGAAGAGCCAACAGAAGAAGAATTAAAAAAAGAAAAAGACAAAAAAGAAGGAGCGAAACGTTCTATGGCGAAATTAAACCAAAACCCAGAAACAAACGAAGAAGTTCTAGCATTTGAACAGTACATGAAATCAAAAGGGGCTAAACGTGACAATGTTAAATCTGATGACGTTGGCGTAACTATCCCAGAGGATATTAAATATATTCCTGAAAAAGAAGTTAAGACAGTCCAAGACTTATCAGAATTGGTACAAAAAACTTCAGTATCAACTGCAAGTGGGAAATACCCGATCTTAAAACGTGCTAACGCTAAATTCAACACTGTGGCTGAATTAGAGAAAAACCCTGAGTTAGCTCGTCCGGAATTCGAAACAATCACTTGGGAAGTAGACACTTATCGTGGATCTATTCCGATTTCACAAGAAGCATTAGATGATTCAGTTGCTAACTTAACTGCTATTGTTTCTGAAAATATTAACGAACAAAAAATCAACACTTTAAATGAACGTATTGGTGAAGTTTTAAAAGCATTCAATCCTACTAGTGTTTCTAATGTTGACGACTTAAAAGAAATTATCAACGTTAAATTAGATCCTGGTTATGACCGCCAAATCATCTGTACACAAAGTTTCTATCAAAAACTTGATACATTAAAAGATGGTAACGGTCGTTATTTACTACAAGACAGTATTATCAACACTGCAGGTAATACTGTGTTAGGTATGAATGTAACAGTTGTGCGTGATGACTTGTTAGGTAAAAATGGAGATGCACTAGCATTTATCGGTGATGTAAAACGTGGTGTGTTATTTGCAGACCGTACAGATGTTTCTGTTCAATGGATTGAAAATGAAATCTACGGTAAATACTTAATGGGTGCTTTCCGTTTCGATGTGAAACAGGCTGATAAAAATGCTGGTTTCTTCGTAACGTTTGAAGATGCAACAGAACCTAGTGGGGATCTAGGAGCATAAGTAAAGTAGGTGATTTCAATGTTCAAAATAGATGACGTTGAAGCCATTAAACAAGCGATACGCGTCGACCATGATTTCGATGATGACTTAATTATGGAAGTGTATTTACCAGGTGCGATTAACGAAATTAAAACAGCTGTATCTTTAAGGGAAGAAGATCAACCTTTTTATGAAAATAACGGATTGTTTAACCTTGCAGTATTGAATGTTGTAGCACATCACTACGATAACCGTTCAACTACTTCCAACGAACAAACTTTCGAAGTACCTGCATCTTCTGTAAAGCTCGTTCAGACATTAAGAAGTAGCTTGATTAAATGGCGTAAGGATAACATTGAGGTGATAGTCGATGAACCTTAACCAATTAGATTACAGAGTTACTTTTTATGAAGTTGTGAATGATGGTCCAGAAGCAGGAATGAATGAACAAAAAGAAATATACAGTTGTTTCGCTGGAATGTACGAACCAACACAAAAAGATGTACAGTTAGGTAATTTAGAACTTAGTAAAAGGTCAGTTACATTAAATATTAGAGATGCACAACCTCAATTTATACCAAGCTCAAAACACGTATTTGAGATAAAAAATGGTATGTATGCAGGGTTGTTTTTTAATGTCAAAAATGTAGCACCTGCTAAGTCGCCTAACTATGTCAAAGTGGTGGGTGAAGAAGAATGACTATGACATTGAAAGGTGATAAAGAAATAATCGCCTATTTAGAAACGAAATACGGTAAATCTGCTACTAAACGCATAACTGACTTTACACTAACTAAAGCTGGCAATAAAGTTGTAAGTATTATCAAAGGTAATATGAAAAGTTTTGAAGATACTGGAGAATCAGTAGAAGAAACTACACTTTCAAAGCCGATGACGATAAAAGGAGTAAGGGCCGTTAAAATTCATTGGCGAGGTCCTAAACAACGTTATCGTATTATCCACCTAAATGAATATGGTCACTTTGATCGTTCTGGAAAGTGGGTTAATACAGCTGGTAAAGGTGTTATTGAAAACGCTATGCGTGAAGGCAGAGAAACGTATTTCAGAACAGTAAAAGAAGAAATGAGAAAGAGGGTGTAATTTATTGGATGACATCACAATGAAAATATACGAAGCGATTATAGATAACAAAGAAATTATGAATCATGTTCAAAAGAACAATATTAAATTCTTTGATTATCCAAACGCACAAGAAATTAAAGATGTAGTGATTGTCATAGATCCATTAGATACACCTACACCTACTGATTTTGGTGATAATGATAATCTCACTTACGAATATTTTTATCAAATAGATGTATTTGTAAAACAAAAACAAGGAGTAAACGGACGAGTCTTATCAGATAGACTCGTTTTTTTAATACAACGAATGATGTGGGAAGTATTAGGTTTTGGAGAGACATCATCAATAAAACCCGAATATATCAAAGAATTTAGTATCTACCGACAAACTAAAAGGTTTGAAGGTAAACAATATTTTAAAATTTAGGAGTGTTTTAATATGGCAGAGAAAAACTATCGTTCATTTACAGGGTTAACAGAATTTTATTATAAAGTGCATGGTGAAGGTGGCGTTAAAAAAGTTGCTGATCCAGAACGCATTAAATATTTACAAGAAATTTCAGTATCCAAAGATCAAGACATCGAAAAAGCATATGGTGATAACCAAGTAGCAGAAATGGCAGTTGCTAACGGAACAATCGAAGTAGAAGCTGGTTTCCATAAGTTACCATTAGAGGACAGAGTTGCATTGTTCGGATTAGAAAAATCAGAGGACGGCATCGTGTCAGTTGGTAACGATACACCACCATATGTAGCTGTTATGTTTGCGAAAACTATGGAAGATGGTTCACGCGAGTATGTGGGATTACCTAAAGGATTATTCACATTCCCTGAATTAGAAGGTAATACAAAAGAAGATGGCGTAGAATTCAGTTCTGACTCTACTACTGCTGAATTCATGCAAGCTAAAGTTAAAGGCTTCGAAGAAGAAAAAGCAATGTTATTAGGTCACGATGCTAAAGGTACATCCGTTATGAAAGACGCTATTTGGGAGGCTGTTTTTGGCGAATCTGCACCAAGCAGTGATCCAAAAGAATCTAGTGGAACAGAATCAGAACTAGGCGCATAACATACAGGAGGTTTGATTATGGCTAAAAATAAGTATGAAGTTTTACACAAATTCATTGATTTAGAGGATAAGAAGAAAGTTTACGATACTGGAGATACTTATCCTAAACCAGCGAACAAAAAAATCTCTGATGAGCGTATTTCAGAGCTTTCTACAAGCAACAACAGACGTGGAAAAGCGTTAATCAAAGAATTAGAAGAATAACTATTATCGAGGACTTCGTGTCCTCTTTTTATTTGCAAATAAAAATCAAAATTAAAGGAGCAATTAAAATATGGCTAAACGTAATTTTATTAAATTAATTCAAATCGATAAAAAGGGTAACGCAGTAACTGATTCAGAAGGTAACGCAAAATTCGACACTTATATTACACCTACACAAATTCCTTTTCGTAAAATCTATGATGCAGCTGATTTAATGGACGGTGCATCAGATGAGAACACTTCTGCGCAAGAAAATATCGATCAAATGTTAGACATGGTAGTTGATATTTACAACAATCAATTTACAAAAGATGATTTACTAGACAGATTGCATGCACCAGATGCTGTAGAAGAGTTACAACAACAAATTCAATTTATTGCACAAGGTCAAATGGATGAAGAAAGAAAAAAGCAACTAGCCAAAATGATTTAAAACCTATCAATTATAAAGAACATAAGGAAAATATGAAGAAGTTAATGTTGAAAATGATGGAAGAAGGCGGTAAGGATATTAACGATATTTTAGATATGCCTTTTGCTTTTTTCATGGAGTTAGTTGACGAAAGTAATAAGAAAAACGTCAAGAAAACAAACAGTATGATCGACGCGTTCATGTAATACATTTTATAAGTAAGGAGGTGGAGTGATGCCAGAAAGAATAAAAGGGTTGCAGATTGACCTATCTATGAAAGATATGGGCGTTCAACGTAGTATTTCGGAAATAAAACGTAGTTTCAAAGGATTAAACGCTGACTTAAAACTATCTAACAACAACTTTAAGTATTCCGAAAAAAGTTTAAATTCATATAAGTTAAGAACTAGAGAATTATCGCAAGCAGTCAAAGAATCTAAAGCTAACGTTGCAGCGTTGAAAGCAAAATACCAAGAAGCAGCAAGAGCATCTGGTGTGAATAGCAAAAAAGCTGCTCAATTAAGGCAGGAATATAGTCGACAAGCTGACAATCTTAATTATTTACAAAACGAACTCGACCAAACGCGAGATAAATATAGAGAAATGATTGCAGTAAGTAAATCGTCTGTCGGTAGACTTGGGCAAACATTTTCTGAAATAGGACCTAAGATAAAATCTATTGGTGACTCAATGAAGTCGGTTGGGCGTAACATGAGTTTACACGTTACCGCACCAATTGTGGCAGGTTTTGGTGCTGCGATGAAGAAAAGTATAGACTTCGATGATACTATGCGCAAAGTAAAAGCCACATCTGGTGCTACTGGCGATGAGTTTAACCAACTTAGAATAAAAGCACTTCAAATGGGTCGAGATACTAAATTCACTGCTTCGGAATCTGCTGAAGCGATGAACTACATGGCACTTGCAGGTTGGGACACCAAAGATATGCTAAAAGGTATTGGTGGTGTAATGGATTTAGCTGCCGCATCTGGTGAAGATTTGGCAAGCGTGTCTGATATTGTAACCGACAACTTAACTGCATTTGGCATGAAAGCTAAAGATAGTACTCACTTTGCTGATGTTTTGGCTCAAACGAGTTCGAAAGCTAATACTGATGTACGTGGTTTAGGTGAAGCGTTTAAATACGCTGCTCCAGTTGCTGGTGCGTTAGGTTACACGATAGAAGATACATCAGTAGCTATTGGTTTGATGTCTAATGCTGGGATAAAAGGTGAAAAAGCCGGCACAGCATTAAGAACAATGTTTACCAACCTTTCTAAACCAACAAAAGCAATGAAAGACGAAATGGATAAACTGGGAATATCTATTACTGATAGCAACGGTGAAATGCTGCCTATGAGAGATGTAATGGACCAGCTTAGAACTAAAATGGGTGGTTTATCCAAAGATCAACAAGCAGCCGCAGCTAGTACAATATTCGGTAAAGAGGCTATGAGTGGTGCATTAGCAGTTATCAATGCATCAGACGAAGATTATAAAAAGCTAACTAAATCCATAGACGGCTCTAAAGGTGCTTCAAAAAGAATGGCTAAAGAAATGGAAGGCGGTATTGGTGGCGCAATGCGTAAAATGAAATCGGCAATTGAAAGTTTAGCGATTTCATTAGGTGATGCATTAGCCCCAATGTTATATAAAGCTGCTAAATGGATTACATCATTAGCGAATAAGTTTTCTAATTTACCTACTGGCGTTCAAAAAACGATTGCAGTTGTAGGATTACTCGCCGCAGCTATTGGTCCACTACTAATGGTCTTTGGCGTTATGGCATCAACAATTGGCACTGCTATAACAGTATTAGGATCTTTAATGACGAGTATGAGAACACTATCATTTTTATCTAAAACCAGTGCAGCAGCGACTGGTATTTGGAATGGCGTTACTGCCACTGCTCGTGGTATCGCAAATGGTTATAGATATGCGGTGGCTGCATTAACCACTTCTCAGACAATACAGGCTATGAAAACTAAAATTGCTGCAGCTGCAACAACAGCTTGGACTACAGTTACTAAAGGTGCAACTTTAGCAACTAAAGGCTTGGGATTAGCAATAAGATTTATGACTGGACCAGTCGGTATAGTTATTACAGCCATCGGATTATTAGTAGCAGGGCTTATTCATTTATGGAAAACAAATAGCTCGTTTAGAAATGCAGTTATCGGCATTTGGAATTCAATAAAAAATGCTGCAATAGCTATATTTGGTTTTATCAAACCTTATATTATTAATATTTGGAACGCAATTAAAAACTCTACAATTGCCATTTGGAACGCGATTAAAAGAAGTGCTGTAATAATATGGAACGCTATTAAATTTGCTGTTCAACATCCTATTCAAGCATTAAAAAATGTCTTATCAGCTTTATGGAATGGCATGAAAAATGCTGCTATTAAAATCTGGACCGCCTTAAAGAACGGCGTTATAGCAATTATTAAAGCATATGTTGCGCAAGTAAAATTTAATATCAACCTTATTAAACGCATTGTAGTTACGATATTTAATGCTATTAAAAGCTTTTCTATTAAAGTGTGGACTGCATTAAAAAATGGTGTGTTAGGAATCGTTCGAGCTTTGCGCAAAGGTGTTCTATCTGTATTTAACGCATTAAAAAAAGGTGTTTCTGTAATATTTAATGCTGTAAAGAATGCCACAGTTAAAATCTGGACGGCTATAAAAAAATCAGTAGTGAATAAAGCAAAAGCATTATGGTCTGGAGTTAAAAATACATGGAATGCACTCAAAAAAGGTACAATTGGCATATTTAAAGCAGTTGGCAGTTTCATGAGTTCTAAATGGAACAGTATTAAAAAAGGTACTGTTAATAAAGCGAAAGCTCTATGGTCAGGCGTCAAAGGTGCTTGGGGATCACTTAAAAAAGGTACTCATAACACCATGAATGCTGTAGGTGGCTTCATGAGCAAGAAATGGAATGGAATTAAAAGTACTACTGTATCTATAGTAAATGGCATGAAATCGAAAGTTATGGGCACCATGAATAAAATGAGAGACGGTATCAAAACAGTTACCGGTAAAATTGGGAATCTTTTTGGCGGAATGGTTAAAGGCGTTAAAAAAGGCCTTAATGGATTAATCAAAGGTGTTAACTGGGTCGCAGATAAATTAGGTATGGATAAAATACCTAAGATTAAATTATCTACAGGTACTCAATCTACGCATACACAAAGTTATATTACCAACGGTAAAATCAATAAAGGTACAATGGCAACAGTAGGGGACAAAGGTAAAGGTAATGGTCCTAATGGATTCAGAAATGAAATGATTCGTTACCCTAATGGAAAACTAGCTTTAACTCCTAATAAAGATACTTTAACATTCTTACCTAAGAAATCAGAAGTTTATAATGGCGCCCAAACACATGCTATTTTATCTAATTCAGGATATGACACTAAGAAGAAAAAACTACCTAAATTTAGTAAAGGTACTAAAAAGAAAGACGGTATATTAGATGTTATTAGCTCTGGTGTAAAAAATGATGTTAATAAAGTAAAAGACATTGGTGGTAAAGCAAGAGACATAGGTGGTACTACGTTTGACAAAGCAAAAGACATAGGTACAAAAGCACTTGATAAAGCTAAAGATGTGTCTAGCACTGTTATCAAGGGTATTGGAGATGTTTTTGATTATGTAGGTCATCCTATGAAATTGGTAAATAAAGTCTTTGAGAAAGTTGGTTTTAACCTAGACTTTATGAAAAATGCACCATTACCATTTGATTTAATGACAGCTATGATTAAGAAACTTAAAAATGGTATTAAAGACTTCTTTAATGAAGGTTTAGACTCTGCAGGCGGTGGAGATGGTTCTTCGTTCACTAAATTCCCAATTACTACGGGGTATTATCCTAATGGTGGTGCTCCTGGTTATAGTTTTAATGGTGGTGCTCACTTTGGTATTGACTATGGCGCTCCATATGGTACAACTATCAATGCTACCAATGATGGAAATGTAAAAGCTATCCACAACTTAGGTGGAGGACTTGTTGCACGACTTTTAACAGGTCAGTTCACATTGTTCTTTATGCACTTATCTAAAATATTAAAACAAGGTAAAATCAAAGCTGGAGAACCAATGGCTAAAACAGGTAATTCAGGTCAATGGACTACTGGTCCACACGTACACTTCCAAGTTGAAAGAGGTCGCCATGATGACATCACAAACAGAGGGACAGTAAACCCTGCTAAATGGCTTAAAGGTCATGGCGGTGGCGGAAAAGTTGGTGGTAGTGGTTCTGCAAACGCACGTAGAGCAATTCAAAAAGCACAATCTATTTTAGGTGGACGTTATAAATCGTCTTATATTACCGAACAAATGATGAGAGTTGCCAAACGTGAGTCTAACTTCCAATCAGATGCGGTTAATAACTGGGACATCAACGCACAAAAAGGAACGCCTTCTAAAGGTATGTTCCAAATGATTGAACCATCTTTTAGAGCATATGCTAAACCAGGACACGGAAACATCTTAAATCCAACTGACGAAGCTATATCTGCTATGCGTTACATTGTAGGTAAGTGGGTTCCTATTATGGGGAGTTGGAGAAGTGCATTTAAACGTGCTGGAGATTATGCTTATGCTACAGGCGGGGTTATTAACACTGCTGGATTATATAATTTGGCAGAAGATGGATACCCTGAGATAGTAATCCCTACAGATCCAAGCAGACAATCAGATGCGATGAAATTGTTACATCTTGCTGCAAGTAAAATTAGTGGAAATAACAGAAATAAACGACCTAACCAATTACGTACACCTAATGTTACTAGTAATACAGTTGATAATGCAGAATTACTACTACAAATGATAGAAAATCAACAGAAACAAATAAACGTGTTAATGGAAATAGCACGAAGTAATAAAACTATTGAAAAACAACCGAAAGGTTTTTCAGAACGCGATGTAAGTCAGGCACAAGGTTCAAGGTTAAGACTCGCTGCTTATAGCCAGGGAGGTTTATAAATTGGAAAATAAAAAAGTAAAAATATTTAACGATCATTTCGAAGAAACACTAACGGATATTCCTCATCTTAAGTTTCTAGAATTTGAAGAAGAGGATTTAGATAGGAAGTCCAATCAGATTGAAGTTAATGGTAGCGATGGCGTTTTACAAGGACCGATGAATTTCGGTCCTTTTAATTTGATACTGAGATTTTCATATAAAGGCATGGATTATAAAGAATATAGATTAGCAAAAGAAAAGTTACGTCAATTGATAAATAGGAGAGATCCTTATTTCGTATGGCATTCAGATATGCCAGGTAAAAAATATGCAGTTATACCAGAGGGTGTCAGTAATGAAAATTTAACAAGTCAATTTGGACTTATTGAGGTGACTTATTCTGTCTACAAAGGATATGCAGAATCATTAAAAGATACTTCTGAATTTAGTTGGACTGATGAAAGTTGGCAATTTGAACAAGGTGTTATAGGAAGTGATGAAGTTAAATATAAACACAATATTCGTTACTTTAAAATATTTAACGGTTCTAAAGATACTATTAACCCTTTATTAAGACACAAATTAAATATTAATTGCACACTTACAGCACCTTATGGATTTGAAATCGTTAATCTAACCACAAATGATATATTTGAATATAAAAAACCGCTCAAAAAGCGTAATACGGTTTCTATTATAGGAGTGCATCCTTATATTAATAATAAAAGAGTTGGTAAAGACACAAATTATGATTTTATTACTTTAGCGCCGGGTTGGAATGAAATTTTAATTAGAGGTCACAATATATCCAATAGTCCTAAAACAGAATTTATATTTAATTACATCTATAGGTAGGTGAGAATATTGGAAAATCTAATATTTATGAATAGAGAAGGGACATTTTCGGAAATTGTTAATGACTTTGATTTTGGTTCCTTTAAATATGAATATGAACAAAATAATGAGCGATCCATATCTCTCACTGCTTATAAAACTAATGTTAACGCCGATATATTCGATAGTTTGATTAATGAAAATTATTTAATTTGGAAGGGCCAGAAATATGTTATTAAATCGACTGAGCTTAAGTATGAAGAAGGTGTAATACTTAATGAAATTGAGGCTAAGCATATTTCTATGGAATTTCAAAATCATTATGTACCTAAAGATTTAGATGATGAGTCACTGAATGATGAAGATGAGACTGAAGCAAAAATTTCCATGAAAGTTAAAGAGTACCTTGATTTTGCATTCAAAAATAATAAACTTAATTTCGATTATAAGTTACATGGAAAATTTAATGAGAGTAAATATATTGAACAGTTAGGAGATAAAAATGGTTTAGAACATCTTATTGAAGGTGCTGAGTATTTTGGCTATATATTTTTTGCTAATAATAAAACTTTCCATATTTATACACCTGATAATTTTTATAAAAAATCAGATGAAATATTAGTTTATAAATATAATAATAGTTCGGTTTCGGCTAAAACAATCACAACTGAATTACGCACCTATATTCAAGGATATGGAAAGAAAAAGTCAAAATCCGAAACGAAAAACTATAAACCTATAAAACCTAAAGATTTCTCATACTCTGGAAATTTTAATAAAGAAGGGACTTGGTCTACTGAACATATAGGAGATTCGTTTTATAAGACATTTGATTGTAAGTGGGGGAATGAAACCTTAACTTGGAATCTAAAAAAAGGACCTAAAGGTGGAATTATCGAAGTATTTATTGATGATAAGTCGAAAGGGACTTTTGATTGTTACAGCGCTCATGCTTCGACGCAAAAAGTTATTTTAGCTAAAGGATTATCAAAAGGTAAACATTCTTTTAGAGGCGTTTTTAAATCGAAAAAACCTGGTATTGATTATAAGAAGTCTAATCCAGTCATGTATGTTGGTACGAGTAAAAGTAGTGTTTTAAATCTAACTGCAGTTCTTAAAGGCAAAGATATTTATCATGTATATGCTGAATATAAGTCTCCATATTATAAGCAATATGGTAAATCAGAAGCCCCTACAATATATGATGATAATATTACAAATCAATCAGAGTTAAAGAAGAAATTAAAAGAAACGCTTGATGATATTCCAACAATCGAAGTAGCAACGAATTATTTAGGATTAGAAAGTATTCATGAAAATAATACTATTCGATTTATTCACAAACCTATCGGATTTAATACTGATTTAAAAGTTGTCAAACTTACTGAATATCACCCCCTTGTTTCGCAGCCTATTGAAGTGGAATTCAGTAATGCTCAGAAAGATATTATACAAATGCAATCACAGTTCAATCGTAGGTTAAGAAAGGTTAATAATCTTATGAAAAAAGGATTCAAAACTAGTGACTATTCTTTAAATGTGTTAGAGGAATATAACGAAACAGTAGGAAGTGTATTGATTGATGAGTAAAGAAGTATCGATAAGATATCTACAAGATAGAGATGGAGAAGAATATTTTCCAGTCACGCACATAGAGGCAGTCATCGGTTTAGGTGTTTACTTAGATAAAATAGAAATTTTGGAAAAAGAAAATGAAGAACTTAAAAAGAGAATATCTCATTTAGAGAAGGAATAAAAGGAGGTTCATAAAATGTTATTAACTTTAGACTTTCCTATTCAAATAGGACACACATTTAGAACCAAGATGATAAATAATTTTAGAACAATACTTAATTATTATAATGAATTAGATCATCAGCATCGCGCACACACAGAAACTAACCTTCATGCACATCAAGCCATGCAGGTTGATTATAGAAATACAAACGTTTCTGCATTTTTGGATTATCTTAACGGTAATATTAATGGGCTTGTTTTAGGAGCAAATGGAGACGGTATAGCTGAAACAAAACAAGCCAGAGTATCAATAGATGGTACCGTACATCCTTTGTTGCAAGAAAGACTGCTTCATGACTTTTTAGGAATTAACAGAAAATTAGATAAAGAAATACATTCTAATGGTGCAGTTGACTTTATTTGGAATCCTCCATATATATCAGGAAATAGATTAGGAGAAAATGGGACACCAAATAATTGGGAACCAGAAGCCCATATTGAAGCATTTTTAAACCCTTTAGTTGATAATCAATACGTTACAAAAGAAGTTATAGGAGAAGATACATCAGGAAAATATAATGTGTACAAATTTACGTTTGAACCACAAAATTACAATAAAACGCTACTTATTACTTCATGTATACACGGTAATGAAACTACTGGATTTTTTGATATGTGCCATATACTCAACCTATTGGTCAATCAGTGGGAAAAGTATCCTCAACTAACTTACTTAAGAAAAAATGTACGTTTAATTTATGTTCCTATGGTTAACCCGTGGGGATTCGCAAATCAAAAAAGAGAGAATGTGAACAATGTAGATTTAAACAGAAATTTTGATTATAACTGGAAGGCAGGTAAAGGGACAGATCCTGATAAATCTAACTTCAAAGGTAAAAGTCCTTTTTCTGAAAAAGAATCACAAAATATGCGTAGCTTAGTTCAACGTATAGATAATTTAACTGCTCACTTAGATTTGCATGATATTATTTCAGTAAATAATGATTACTGTTTATTTTATCCGCGTTGGGCTAATCAAAAAAATAATAATATGACTCATCTTATTAACAATTTAAAAAGTAAGGGAGATCTCGTTGTTTGGGGTTCCAGTACATTATCATCTTTTAGTAATTGGGTAGGAATCCGAAATAAAACAACGTCATATCTTTCAGAAATAAATGAAAAACGTGTCGGTGAAAAGAAAAGTCCCGAAGAAATGAGACGTTCAGTACGCTGGGTTGGTAATGTAATTTTCAGAATGGCACAATTTGAATCTTATCAAAATGGTCAAACATCATTAGATCCTTTCATTAAAGTGATGGTATATGATGATAGATTTAACAATAAAACGTCTGAAGTCATTACCCTACGTGCAGAAAGGAATGAATGGCAACGTATAATGATGAGTCAGCAGCGTTTCAAAGTTTTAGCGAATGGATTTGTAGAGCTCTATGGATATGTGACTATAAACGTTGATAGAGATGTCACAGTCGGGATTAGTCCTAATATTGTTCAGAATTATCATCCATTCTTTGGGTTTAATAAAAGTAGAAAACGTAATCTATTTTCAATTGAACATAGACTCAACAAAGGAAATACAACTTTCCCTATTTACGCTGCTGCTGGAGTTCAAATGTCGACGATTACTGAACCAGGTACAAAACGTACTGATACAGTAATGCCAGTATTAGATGTTAAGAAAAAAGGTGCTGGTATTGTAACAATCAAACAAATTAAATTATTTGCGAAGTTCACTCCTACGCATTCTGCTAATTCTATTCAGATATTAAAATCTGGAGAATACGGTAATCTTAAAGAAGATACGTTCACACAAATTTACCCTAATACTATATACGATGATGATTTAAGAAACGTTATAAATGGAGAGGATAAATAATGGAATTAAAAAAGATTGGTAAAATTGAAGTTAAAAACGAGCCTTACTTAAAACCGATATCTGATGAAGGTATCGGTTTTTATAATTTAGATGATAAAACTGCTGTTTTAAGGTTTTATGTGACTAAAAACAAAAAGCCTTTATTAATTAGTGAAGAAAACACTGAAACGTACATATATCTTGAGTCCTCTAACGGTTCTAATCAAGTAGTAGAAAATGTGCGTTTTATTGACCCTTTAAATGGTGTTATTGAAGTAACTATACCTATTGAATTCTTACAAGCTTCAACGAATACAACTGTTATAGGTCAAATATATATTTCGATTAACCATCAAAATCAGGTAGATAGCGATAAATCATCAACTGCAGTTTTAACTGAATTTGAATTCGAAGTGGGTGACGCAATAATAAATAAAATTAATGGTGCAACTAAAATTAAATATATCCGTATGTTTGATGAATTAAAAAGACAAATTAATGCACGAGCCACTGAAATACAAGAACAATTAGATAATTTAGAAGATTGCGTTGTTAAAGTGAAAGATGCAAGTGATGAAGGAATTACAAAGATTCAGATTGAAACAAAAAAAGGATTGGACAAACTTAATCAACAACATAGTAAAAGTGTAAAAGACGTCGAGGAATCTCTTAACGCGGCTAAAAATACAATTCAAAATCTTTATGAAGAATATGACAACGAAATTGACACAAAAGGAAGTCAATATTTGAAAGATTTAAGAATCGAAGTTAGGAATATTGAAAATATATTAAGTCAAGAGGGATACGTCACAATTGATGAACATCGTAAAATCATTACTGAAATACAAGAAAAGTTACCTGAATCTTCAGATTGGATTGAATATGATTTGATTAATGGAGCTATAAAAAATAGGCATTATAAAGCTGAAGGACAAAATGGTTTTAATTGCGCTTATAAAATCATTCAACATCAAGACTACAAGGAAGTGATTTTAAGAATTAACGCTGACAACTTTAAAAGTGGAACTGTTATAGCGAAGTTACCGAGTGAATTAATTACAAGTACGCAAACTGCGTTCCTAAGAGCGGTGCCTGTTAAAGCTGGTGGTGCTCAATTAACTATTGAACCTAATGGAGATGTTAAAGTTTATATTTCTCAGAGCGATCAGTGGTCAGTAAGTCGTGAAGCTTATATTTACGGAGAAATTAGAATGATAGATAAAGGAGGTGAATAAAGTGATGGATACTTATAAATCTATGACTGAACTTGTGAGAAATGAAAAAGATTGGATGATTGAGACGCAAGATAGAAATAGTAAATCACTTATAACTGCTATACACGGAGGTGGTATAGAGTGCGGCACTTCTGAATTAGCGTTATTGGTTGCAGAATTATCGAATTCAAACTATTTCACTTTTAAAGGTTTAAAACCGAAAAACAATAGAACTCTACACGTCACTTCAACAAATTATGATAACCCCAATTTACTATATTGGAATCAATTTATGAATGTAACGATAGCCATACATGGTTATTCAAGCAGTGAAGCGAATAGTTATATTGGTGGACTAGATGAAAGACTTATATCTCTTATTACTCACAATTTAAAAGTTTCAGGTTTTAATGTGGAAGCTGCTTCTGACAGAATTGCGGGCAGAGAAATTAATAATATAACTAATAAAAATGCCTATGGCATGGGTGTACAGATTGAAATATCAACTCAACAAAGAAAAGAATTTTTTAGTCGAAACGATTTTAGTCAAAAGAATAGAGAAAATACACATAATTGGACAGAAGATATGTATTACTATGCTAATGCTATTTGTGCTGCACTTAATGATAGAAAGTGGGTAGAAACATGAAGAAAACACACAGTATGACTGAAATGGAATATATTAATGTTATTTCTTTATTATTTATTGGAACAATAGGTATGGCTCGTGGGTCTTTTTTTATATTTGCTTCTGAAACTCAAGTCGATAAAAGTCCATTGTATAGCAGTATTAATGAAATAATACCCTTAAGTATTTGGGGTATTCCATTCTTTATAGGTGGTTTATGCTTAGCTATTGCAGCTATGGCTTTACCTTATAGAAATATTAACAAAGTCTATAGTATCACTCTTATTTTAGGAGGGATTATTTGTTCTGTGTTTTTCTTTGTAATCACGTTAGCTGGTATTAGTGATTCTTTAAATTGGATGTCACCTCTCATTTACTTTTTAACTACTTTAACGTGTGGTGGTTATGCTTACTTTGGAGTGTTGCATTATGCCAAACAATGAATTACCCCAAAGTTATTATGACGATAGGGATGCTATTCATAAAAGAATAAGAGAAGTCGATGAAAAACATACGAATAATTATAACAATTTAAGTGTGCTATTAGCAGAATTTAAACCTACACTTAATCAAATGGTTGAAGCAACTAAAGAGATGAGTGCTGAACAGAAAAAGACAAACCAACAAATCATAGAACAAGGCCATCGATTGTCTGTCGTCGAAAAGGATGCTCAAATGTTTAGGAAACATTTAAGTCAAGAAGAACAAGAAGCAAAAGAGAAAGGTAAAGAAAATAAAGAGTTTATTTTAAAAGCTACCGGTATATTTGTTGGTGGAGGCGGTGTGGCTTGGCTTATCCACCCATTGTTCGACTTTTTAAAAAATGTGATTAATTAAAGTGGTATTTAAAGAAAAAATCATAGTAAGGCATATATAGTTTTAAAATCTTTCAACTTTGTAAGTTTAAGATGTCATTTTGTAAGAATAGATAAAAGTAATTTTCATTAGAATCTTCTACAATTAAATTGTAATTAAATTGAAGGAGAGTTCATTAATGAGAGATTTAAAAATTTTATTAATTCCTATAATAATCATTATATTATTAGTAATGGGATTACTTTTCGGATTGAGAATTTACGGTGATTATCATCCAAGTAATGAAAATGTAAAAAGTTTGAATATGAAGAACCCTCTTGAGCCGACAAAAGAATATTATGTAAAAACTACTAAACCAGTAAAAGAAAAGCCTAAAAAAGAGGCAGATCAAACTCATGAATACGAAACAACAGGTTATGATAAAAAAGGTAACAGTAAAAAAATCAAATATGTAGGAATGAAAAGACTAAAACTCAATCACTATTTAAAAATTAAACAAAAATTAGATACAGTTAAAAGTTATGAAGAAGTTAAAAAAGATGACATTCCTAAAGAAGCACGTAAACATTTAAATTAATATCTTAGAGTCTGGGACATGAATCCTAGGCTCTTTTATTTTACTATAAAGGAGATGTATTTTTTGAAAATTAACTGGATTAATCGTTTTAAAAACGGAACAACACTCACAGCTTTAGTTGGTGCAGTATTATTATTTTCTAAACAAGTAACCGAAGCATTTGGTATAGATATATCAAGTGAACTTGAAACAATCAGTAGTATTCTGGGAAGTATTATTACAATACTTGTAGCTTTAGGTATTGTTACAAACCCTAACACTAAAGGCGTTGCTGATGCTGGTATTGACCTAGAACTAAATAAACCGCGTAATCAAAAAACGCACCCTGTACAGTTTAAAAGTGAGTCAGGGGCAGTGAAACCTGAAGTTTTCGACACTAACGAATCGTTTACTGATGATTCTGATGAAGAAGAATTCGAATTTAATAATGATGGAGGAGGAGCTCCAGATGAAAACGCAATCTCAAATCAATAAACGTTTACGAGATTATAAAAACGGTGTAGTAGATAGTCCATACAGAGTTAAACGTTGGACGAGTTATGACGCTTCCTTTGGTGCTATGGAACCAGGTTGCATTGATAAAGACCGTGCTTATCACGCACAGTGTATGGACTTGGCGATAGATTATGTAATGTGGTTAACTGATAATCAAACAGAGATGTGGGGCGATGCTAAAAGCTCTATAATAAACAAATTCCCTAAAGGGTGGAAGATTGTAGAAAACAAACCGTCAACGATACCCAAAAAAGGTTGGATAGCTGTATATACAGCTGGAACCTATTCACGTTATGGGCATATAGGTATAGTATATGATGGTGGTAATACTACCAGTTTCCAAATTTTAGAACAAAATTGGAATGGCTGGGCTAATAAAAAACCTAGCTTACGATGGGATAATTATTATGGTTTAACACACTTTATAGTTCCACCTATAGCGAAAGAAATAGAAGAACCTAAAAAAGATGCAAAATCAGCTCCTAAACAGTCAGTTAAGGAAAATAGTAGCATCAAAGTCAACACTAATCATATAAAAAGTTGGACTATGACTAAGAGAGGTCGTAAACCTAAAGGTGTAGTCATTCATAACGATGCCGGCACAATGAATTCAAAACAATACTACAACAATCTAGTAAACGCTGATTACAATAGATTAGCAAGAGGCATAGCTCACGCATACGCTGATAGAAACGGTATTTGGGAATCTATATCAGAAGATAGAATTGCTTGGCATGTATCAGATGGTGTCCAACCAGGTTCAGGTAATTTTGAATTCTACGGAATCGAAGTTAACCAATCGATGTATGCCGGAGATAAAGATTTTCTTAAAAATGAACAAGTTGCGCTTAAATTCGCAGCGCATAAACTTAAAAAGTGGGGGTTACCAGCTAACAGAAATACTGTTCGTTTACACAATGAATTTAGTTATACAGCTTGTCCTCATCGTTCTGCTAAATTACATGCTGGCATTGATCCAACAAAACAAGCATGGACTAAGGCAACACAGCTTGAGTTAAAAGATTACTTTATTAAGCAAATTAGGGCATATATGAAAGGTAGTACACCTAAAGTTACTACAGTTAAAAACAAACCTGGCAGTGCATCCACTCCAGCTAATAGACGAGATATGAACGGTTGGAAAATCAATAAGTATGGAACTTATTATAAATCAGAAATAGCTCACTTTACGCCAAACACTCCTATTAAAACTCATTATGTTGGACCGTTTAGAAGTTGTCCTGTGAGCGGTGTATTACAGCCAGGTCAAACAATAAAATATGACACTGTATGTAAACAAGACGGTCACGTTTGGGTGAGTTATACAGCTTATAATGGTAATGACGTTTGGTTAGCTGTGAGAACATGGAATAAAACAAATGATAGTTTAGGTAAATTGTGGGGTACAATCAATTAATCTGTTATAATAAAATTACCACGTCATTATACAAGGGTAGTCGCTATGGCTACCTCTCATAAATTACAATTAATTATGTCTATAATATGAAGATATTAGATTGATATTAAAAAAACATAGTTTAACACTACATTGGTTACACGGTCTGTGCTATAATTAAATTACATACAATTTAATTTTTTATACTCCTTTATAACTTTTTTGCTACCACGCTCTTTGTGAGCGTGGTTATTTTTGCGAACGCCAACAATTTCTGTCGTAACTATGTTATAATTAAATTGCAAGTCATTTCACAGAAGGGTAGTCTTAACGGCTATCCTTTTTTTTATGTAAAAGTTTTCATAAAACCTCATGCTAGACATAATAAAAACACTCCTAGAACATCCAGTATTGTCAGTACTGGTTATTCAAGAAGTGTTATGCAACTAAGAAAATGGCCTCTCGGTAACTAAACCGTAAGGCCAAATAACAAAGAAAGGATTATACCTGGAGCTTCAGAACTTCTCCATATCATATGATAAAATATTTTTGGGATATTTTCAATTATGAAAGAACAAATATATTTGTATTATTAATATTAAGCGTACCATTACTACTTTTATAGGAAGAGAGATCCATTTTTATTATTTAGATAAAAAGAATAGACGTAGAAAACTTGAGCGAGTATAAATCAAAAATACTTGAATTGATTAGTAGTATTATAACAGGATATCAGATTTTCAAAGAGCAAGCATAAAACAATTTGTCATCTCACAACTACGACTTGAAAATATAGAAGCTGATAACATACTGCAAAAAACTATATGAATATGCTACAAAGTATTATAATAAGGATAGAATACAATTATAATGAAGACTGGTGTGTTGTTTATGGGGAGCTAGTGAAAAGTACTTGAATGGTATGAATGACTAAAAAGTACAAAAGTCATAATGTTTATGTTGAAGGCAAATGGAACACTATTTACATAAAATCATATCAAAGAAGTGAAAAGTGAATAATGAGAAAAGAAATAGAGAAGTTATTAAAGAGTGATCTAACAAGCAATTGCATAGCAACAGAAACAGGTGTAGAACAAAGTACTATTCATCGACTAAGATTTGGAGAACGCACACTTGATAATTTAGGGTTAAAACAATGTGAAAAGTTATATGATTTTGCAATTAAGATAAAACTATAACTATTTCGACTTCGAGGTGGCCATTATATTAAAATAACCCTTGCCCTAATTTAATATTAATACTATATTCTAAACCACTTTCTTTATATCTTTAAATGTGCTAATTTATAAGTATACAATTTAACTTTCCTCTCAAATTTTCATGTATTTATTTAATAACCACGTTCTTAACAGAACGTGGTTTTTTGATACCATAATTGATACCAATTTAATTTAAAACTAAAAATATTGTAAAATTTTCAGATACCAAAACCGCTTAAAATCAACGTTTTTAGTATCTGAAAAATACAGAAAATAGATATTTTACACGAAATGGAAGGTGCAATTGGATAGCCTTCAAAGGCGTGGTTGAGCCATTCTCTATCACTGAAAACAGCTATTGATACCATTTTGATACCATTTACTCGTCAAATATTGCTATTGCATCGTGTTTTTTCTGAGTATATAAATGGCTGTAAGTGCCCATCGTTTCAGTGATTTGAGCATGTCTCATAAGCGATTGTAAAACAAAAATATCTACACCGTTATTTGCAAGGTAAGATGCGTAAGAATGTCTTAACGTGTGTATGTTATAATTAGGGAAAGCTTGTTGGAATTTCTTCTGAGCATGCTGGTAGTGCTTAGGAGCCATTCCACCAAAAATAAAGTAACTACGTTCATCAAAGTATTTGTTTGCTGATTTCTCACGTTGATAGCGTTGAGTTAACATTTCATTGATGAACTTAGGTAAGGGAACAATATCTTCTGAGCTATCTGTTTTAGGTCGTGGATATATTGTTCTATTAGAGATGTCCATTGTTTTACTAATGGATATCTCTTTTTTATATTTATTAAAATCAGTCCAAACTAGCGCCATTGCTTCTCCGACCCTTAATCCTGTATAAAACATCAAAGTAAACAATTCTCTATAGTCTTGTTCTTTAATATCTTTTACACGTTCTTCAAATTCCTCTCTTAGCATATACTTCGGTCTAGGTTTTACACGTGGAATAGGTTTGATGGATATAGTTGGATCTATACGCAACCCGAAATACTTTTTAGCATAGTTAACAACTACTTTGAAACCAGACCATATGGTACGTGCTGTATTAGTTGAAGGTACAGTTTCCATTAAGTATTTACGGAACTCTTGGCACTGATTTTGAGTTATTTTATTCATATTGATGTGTCCGAATTTATCTTTTATATGTTTATTATATTCGTTTCGTTTACGCTTTTTTGTTTTAGGTCGAAGATCGCTATTTTCCAGGTAATGATTGAAAACATAGTCAAAAGTTCTAGAGTCACTATAACCTTCGTTAACTTCATTTAAAAATCTTGCTTCTTCACTCTTCGCTTCACGCTTTGTGGCAAATCCTCGCTTCAATTTACGTTTGTTATTTCCGTAAACATCTTTGTATCGTATAGAGAAATACCACTTTTTTGTACTTTCATCTTTATATACTGGCATCTTTACTCATTCCTCCTTAAAAAAGTAAAAAATAATAAGGGTAGACGGGCTACCCGATAATATGCTCTCTAAATAATAGTCAATGTTACTTATAATTTAATTAAGATAACTCGAGAAGGATTAACGCTGGTCCCGAAAAGGAGTAAGTGCATAAGCACTGAGCATTACTATGTGCCTGGGGTTATCTTTTTTATTTCATAAACTATCAACAAATTTAGTTAGATTTTAAAAATTCTTTATCAATAATTTCATTAGTAATTCTTTCCATATGTTCTTTAGTCATATCCTTGTTTTCACCACTTTGCATACCATGTTCATTTGCTATTTTATCGTTATATTTGTCTAGTGGGTAAACAGTAAAATCATATCTAGAATCTTTATTGCCTGGTATTCTTTCTCTATAGAAATTTACTAGGGATTTCCAATGAACATTTTTAATTACAATTTTTTGCCCTTTTTTTGTTATATCAAAATTTATGCTACCACAAAGATTATTACTTTCATTACCAGTATTTTGACCATTTAAAAAATTACCTAATGAGTAAACTACCAGTGTTTTGTGATTATTTTTGCCTTTTACCCATTTTACCGGTTGAATTACATGGGGATGCATACCTATTACGGCATCGACATTTGAATTTGCGAATACTTTAGCATATCTTTCTTGCTTTTTATTTGGATAATGATGACTCTCTTGTCCCCAATGAGTTGAAACGATAACAGCATCACTATTTTTTTTAGCGTATTTGACATCTCGCTTTATTTTATTTTCATTTAAATAATTAATTTGATATTTATTTTCTGGTTTAAGTCCATTAGTACCAAATGTATAATTAAGTATTGCTATCTTTATTCCATTTTTATTTATAATTTGAAGTTTCTCATTATCTTTTTTAGATTTGTATACACCAGTGAACATAACTCCTTTTTCTTTATACTTTTCCCATAGATTAACTCTATGATTAACGCCATGTGTACCTTTGTCGAGAGCATGATTATTTGATCCGTTAATTAAATTAAATCCTGATTCAACCAAATATTTCGACAAATCGCTAGGAGTATTAAACCTTTTAAAACCTGAATAAGGTATATCATCCCCTCCCATTGGGGATTCTTGGTTGATGTAAGCAATATCAAACTTTTTTATATAAGGTTTAACGTTTTTATACATTGGTGAAAAATCATAGTCATTGTGACGGGTTTTTGCATCGTTATATACAACTGGATGAATTAAATTATCTCCAACTGCAACAAAAGAAACTTTTTCATGATTAAAGTGGGTGTCAATTTCAGCAAATATTATAGTTATAACTGCTAATAGACTAAAAAAAACTATAGCTATTATCTTTTTCAATTTACATACCTTCTTCATGGTTTATTTATCTATTTCACTTGCAATTCTCTCTAATGTTTCTCTAACATCTTTTAAAGTATACATATCTGAAAATGTGTAACAGAAAGTTTTTCCGTTATCAGTTTCGGCTGTAACAGTGTATAAATCTTCAATATGATCATAGCTAATATGATAATTTAAAATTTTCATTCATAGACCCCTTTTGTATGTAGTTTATTAAATTGACCTTTCATTAAAATAACTTTTGACTTGCTACAACTCTACCAATTATTTTTACTTCGTCATCTTTGCCATATACCTGTGGATAGTGGTTTGTATTGTTTGATTCTGGAATTAATATAACTTGGTCACCATTGTATCTAATACGTTTAACAGTCGCGTTATAACCATTAATCATAACAACGCCTAACTGACCATTCTCTACTATAGAATCTTTCTCTACCACAACTATATCGCCGTCTTGAAATATTTTATCCATGCTATCGCCAGACACTTTTAAGCCAAATTCTTCTTTATCAGAATTAAGTTTGTTAGTAGCAAAGTATATATAATCGATTAAATTTTCTTCACTATAGATAGGTAAGCCTGCAGATATTTTAGAAACGACTGGTATCTTTTTGACTGGTAGGGTTTCTATTTGAGGTTGTTCTTCTTCTATTCCCATAATATATGAAGGAGATACTCTCAATGCTTTTGCTAATTTTACAATCTTATCTCTTTTCATATTTTCTATGTCGCCAGTTTCCCATTTTCTCACAGTTGATTTTCCAACACCTACTAAATCTCCAACTTGTTCTAGAGTTAAATTCAATTCTTTACGTCTACTTTTAATGTCGGGTTTCATGTTAAATTTCCTCCTAATTGGTATGTACTAAATATAGCACTTAAGTATCTTAAAAGCAACACTTGTATAGGAAATTAAAATAAAAATGTATTTTTAGACACTTTTGTGTTGACTTAAAGATTCATAGTATGTATTATTAAAGTATCCTAAAAGACACGGAGGTGTTAAACAATGAACAAAGCAAAACTTTATTCTGCTTTGGCGATGAAAGAGATGCATGTAAATTATTTTTTAAAAGAGTTAAACGAACATGGACTGAAACTTTCTAAAAGTGCCTATTATAGCAGGATTAGAGGAGAGCAAGAATTCGACATTAAAGAAATTAAGACTATAGTTAAAGTTCTAAATTTAACTAGAGACCAAATGAACGATATTTTTTTTTGAAGAATTAGTGTCATAAAAGACACATTGGAGGAGGTGGATTAATTGAACGAATTACAAAATGATCCAATTGAAATGTTCAGAACAATTAACGTTTTATTAAAAGTAATACAAAAAAACCCAAACCCACAGTTGATTGAGGCAACTGCGAATTTGGTCTTAGCTTACAAAGAAGTCACTAGATAAATTTTGGTGGTTCAGAACTAGTATTAAAATATTCTATCCAAACCACTCTGTCTAAATTAACGATGATCTTTTCAGGTTTTTCGACTTGAAGAATACCTGCGATTGAAGGTGTGTTTTCTAAAACTTCAACTTTATCGCCATTATCTAAGTGAAGTTTTAAAGACATATCCTCGTATCGATCCAGAAATTGTCGGATGTTATCAATGTTCACAATATCACCTCCTTTTATAAGGAGTATAGCAAAAAGGAGCATAAACGATTGAAAGAATTACAACTCAGCAACGACTTAACCACAATAGAAACGGAAATCAAGAGTTATCAAAATATTGCAGGTCAGTCTATTTTCGAGATTGGTCGAAGATTGAAACATGTTAAAGAAAATGACTTAGCACATGGTGAGTGGTCTGAATGGTTGCAATCAATAAATATGAGTAGAGGGCAAGCAACTAAATTTATAAAAGTAAGTGATGAATTCTCAAATGATTCACCGGTGAACCATTTAGGGATTAAAGCATTATATTCTTTAGCGACCATTCCCGAGGAACAACGAGAGGAAGAATTTGAAACATCTTCTGGCGAAATGAAAAAACCTATAGATATGACAAATAGAGAATTAGAAGACTTAAAACGTCAACTCAAACAACGTGATGAACAAAACGCACAACTCCAATCACAAGTGGAACAAGCACAACGTTCAGAGTCAATTGCACGTAAGAAACTCGAAGATGAACAGAATAGAGAACCTGAAGTGATTGAGCGAGAGGTTATCAAAGAGGTTATACCTGATGAAATTCAGCAACAACTCGAACAATTCAAGCAAAAATTCGAACGTGAAAATAACAATGCTAATGAACTTAGAGATGAATTGCAGCGATATAGAAACAGTTTCAGCGACCCTAACCAAGCATACGAAGAAAAAGAATTAACGAGGTTAGAACGTGAATCAAGTATCAACGCACACAAGATATCAATTAGTATTCAGAACTTCATCAAAGAAAATTCGGTTGAGACATACAGACTAGATACAGTCATCAAAGCGAATACGAAATCGAAAGAAAGACTACAAGAAAATGTAGCATTACTGAAAGAATTTACAACCAATTTAGAAGCAATGTTAAACGGAAGAATCGTCGTAAATTAGGAGGAAAGCAATGCAAGAAGAAAAACAAAAAGTCATCTATTACTACTATGACAAGAAAGGTAATAGACGACTAATATTTGTATCTAATGAGTTAGTAGATAATTATGACCACTTGATTGAACGCTTTCCACAAATTAATAAAAACTTATATGTCTTAATTAATGGATTAGAGTTCAAATTACTGTAAACCAAACATTTGTTTAGCAACAGATGTAGCGAGCTGTTGTAGTACTGGAATAGATACCGAATGTATATAGAAAAATTATAACAGAAAGAAGGAATTCAAAATGGCAAAGCGTAAAGATGAATTAATTTTTTTACAAAATCATATTAAACAAACGAATGAACAAGGGCAACAGTTAGAACAAATCATTGAAAGAATGTTAGATATGGAAGATCACGTTGAAAATCGAGTGTCATATGTAGAAGATATGGTAGAAGAAATCAAGAAAGAAGTACCTATAACTTATGAACAGCAAAAGGAACTGCAGTCAATTGTTCAGTCAAAAGCAAACCAATTTACAAGAGAGTATTACAAAAATGGTATTCCAGTAGATATGAAGTACCAAAATGAATTATTCAAAAAGAAAAAAGGACAATTTATTCGTGCAATGTGGACACGCTTAAAAGAGTATTTCAACGTCCCGAGATACACAGCAATTCAAAAAGTTGATTATGACCGTACTAAACAATTTTTGATAATGATTGCGTTTAAAGATTTCAAGCCCAACGAACTTGAAGATAAAGCAAGTTGGAATATCCCTGGTTTGATATAGAAATGAATTATGGGGCAAAGAAAAGAATTTTTAGAGGATAAGATTTACCTAATAAAAAGAGATTCCTAATCACACTTTTACAAGTGAAGAGGAAACTCTAATGGAAATTTAATCTTCTAATAAATCAAGATTCTTTAACAATTTTTCAATCATCTTGTCATTAGCAAGTGCGAAAGATTCAAAATAGTTATTTGCTATGACATTAGGGTTTTCACTATCCCTTTCTAGAAACATTTCAGCAAATGTTTCTTCGGCATAATCATTTCTTTGATTAATCAGCTCAGATAATTCTTCTTTCGTAATCTTATTCATTATAAAACCCCCTTTGCCATTCATTATACATGAAAAGATAAAGAAGTAATAATCGAGTTAAAAATTAATTTTAGACGAAAGAATAATAATAGATTAGGAGATATAAACATGATTAAAAACTCACTTCAAGCAAAAGAGTTAGCGCAAATATTATCAGTTTCTAAATCAAAAGCATCATTAATAATCAGAGAGCTCAATCAAGAGCTAGAAGAAGAAGGTTACATTGCAATAAGAGGAAAGATACCTATTCAATTAGTTAGAGAAAAATTTCCTTATCATAATATTTCTGATGAGGTGTTGAAAGAATTGGAGAGAACAAAATGAAGTACTTACTAAGTTACATGACGATGTTTAACGCAATGATAATAACATTAATGTTAGGTGCTGGTTTCACGACAGTATTAGGAATTTCGATGTTCGCTTTAATTTTTAGTTCGTTCTTTTGGGAGAAATGGCTAAATGTAACTAAAAAAACTAGTAGACGTAATAACGTCTACCAGTAAGAGAAAGAGACAGTATTAAAATACTATGAATTAATTAAACCAAAAAAGGTGATGATAAGTCAATTATGAATTCACAATTATTATTAGATACATCGAGAATACTGAATGAACTTGTTATGTATAGCAATCAAAATGTGGAAGTTGAATTTAAAAAATACAATGACGGTAATGTAGTTTGTGAGTTTTGGCACTATTCAAGCCATTATCAATATGGGTGTCAAAGTCTTAAATTTAGAAACATTGATTCTATTAATAAAATGAAACAAAAGCTAGAAGTTGCTAAAAAAGTAATTGCAGGGGAGTGTCTAATCGATGAGCAACTTATTTGAATTAAAAGATAATTATCAACAAGTTTATGACCTTATCGCTGAACAAGAAGATGAACAAATTTTAAAAGATACGCTAGCAAGCATAAACGATGCAATCGAAGAAAAAGCAGATGGATATGTAGCAGTTATTAAGTCTTTAGAAGCAGATAACAATGCTATAGACGAAGAAATAAAGCGTTTAAGACAACGTAAAACTTCTAATCAAAACGGTGTCAAACGTTTAAAAGAAAGTTTACAGGAAGTTATGGAGCAGACAGGTAAAGAGAAGTTTAAAACTGCGCTTAATTCGTACAGCATCGCTAACAATCCACCTAGTTTAGATGTTACAGATGAAAGTTTAATACCTAAACAATACTACATCGAACAGCAACCAAAGCTAGACAAAAAAGAGTTATTGAAAGCTATAAAAGGCGGTTTAGAACTCAAAGGAGTAGAACTAAAACAAAGTAGAAGTTTGAGGGTAAGATAGATGACTGAAGAAAAACAAGAGCAAGATATCCTAACTCAACTAGGGGTTAAAGATATCAGCAAACAAAATGCTAACAAGTTTTATAAATTCGCTATCTACGGAAAATTCGGTACAGGTAAAACGACCTTTTTAACCAAAGATAACAACGCGCTTGTGCTTGATATTAATGAAGATGGAACAACAGTTACAGAAGATGGCGCAGTAGTACAAATCAAAAACTACAAACACTTTGCTTATGTAATAAAAATGTTGCCTCAAATTATCGAAAAACTTAGAGATAACGGAAAGAAAATCGATGTCATAGTAATCGAAACGATACAAAAACTTCGTGACATCACTATAGATGACATCATGAACGGTAAGACTAAGAAACCGACATTTAATGATTGGGGAGAATGTGCGACACGTATTGTGCATATGTACAGATATGTTTCTAAGTTACAAGAACAATATCAATTCCATTTAGCAATAAGCGGTCATGAAGGTATCAACAAAGATAAAGACGATGAGGGCAGCACGATTAATCCCACTATCACGATTGAGGCACAAGATCAAATAAGAAAAGCAGTTGTAAGTCAATCAGATGTTTTAGCAAGAATGACAATTGAGGAGCATGAGAAAAACGGACAAAAGTCATATGAGTATGTACTTAATGCTGAACCCTCTAATTTATTTGAAACCAAAATAAGACATGTAAGCAATATAACAATTAACAATAAGAAATTTGTAAACCCAAGCATTACAGACGTTGTACAAGCAATCAGAAATGGAAATTAAAAATAACTAATAAGGACGGTATAAAATTATGAAAATCACAGGACAATCACAACACACTAAAGAAACTAATCAAGAAGCATTTATAAAAGGTGGAGACTTCTTAGGAGCAGGAGAATTCACAGTTAAAGTTAAAGATGTTGAATTTAATGACAAAGAAGGAAGATATTTCACTATCGTATTTGAAAATAACGAAGGTAAACAATACAAACATAATCAATTTGTACCACCATTCCAACAAGACTTCCAAGAAAGACAGTACATTGAATTATTAAGCAGACTAGGAATTCAACTTAATTTACCTGATTTAACTTTCGATACAGACAGATTAATTAACAAAATAGGAACAATCGTACTTAAAAATAAATTTAACGAAGATGAAGGAAAGTATTTCGTTAGATTATCTTTTGTAAAAGTTTGGAACAAAGGTGACGAAATCGTAAATAAACCCGAACCTAAAACTGATGAAATGAAACAACGTGAACAACAAGCTAACGGACAGCAAACGCCAATGACAAAACAAGATAATCCGTTTGCAAATGCTAATGGACCAATTGATATTAGTGATGATGATTTAGCTTTCTAGGACGTGATTAAATGCAGCTTATTACAAGATACTAGCGAGATAACGACGGTACTTATTCCGTCGTTGCTACTGGTGTTGAATTAGAACAAAGTCATATCGATTTGTTGGAAAATGGTTACTCACTCAACGCAGATATAGAAGTGCCAGACCACGAAAAGATAACTCATAAACAACGCAGAACAATTTTCTTGTTATGCGAAGATATTGAATTACATTTAGGTCAACCTAAAGAAGCTATGAGGCAAGATTTTCAATTCGAATTAGAAATAATGAATGGCTATGATTCTATTAGTTTAAAGAATTGTTCTAAAAAAATAGCAAGAGAATTAATCGAAATGATTATTGCTTTTATGTTTCATCATCAAGTTCCTATGAGATTAAAGACGAGTAAGTTGATGAAAGAAGATAAGAGTTATCTATATTGGTCAACGATTAACAGAAATTGTGTGATATGCGGCAAACCTAATTCAGACTTAGCACACTTTGAAACAGTAGGTAGAGGTATGAACAGGAACAAGATAGACCACTACGATAAATACGTATTAGCGTTATGTCGTAAGCACCATACAATTCAACATCAGATGGGGATAGACAGTTTTAACAAATATTACCAATTACAAGATAGTTGGATAAAAGTTGATGATAAATTAAACGCCATCCTGAAAGGAGAGAAAAATGTATGAAAAAACGTGATCATATCATTTATTTATCGATACTGATCCTAAGTTTAATAGCGGTTGTTCTTTCAATTGTTTCTCTTTGTAATTAGTAATATAAACACCTTTACTAGTATAAATTTCAAAATTATAAATATCTAAAATTTGTTTTAAATCAAAAACAATAAACATCTTATGAGAAGCATAAGCGTTTAAATTAATTGGTAACAAACTGCTTTCATTTCTAATATGTTTACCTTTAGTTAATAACACTTTGTTTTGAATACACTCGAATTTTAAGCCTTTATTTTCGTCTATTAAAACTATTTTAGTAATAGAAACTGGGTTTTTAGTTTCATTTACTACATTCAGTTCAAATACATTTCTTTCGCCAGAAACAAAATGATTTTTTAAATCTACTGAAATATTTAATTGATTTTCTTTGTAGTCACGCCAGTATTTATAAGCAGTTAAACATAAAGAAATTATTGAAACTATTAACGCAATTAAAGAAATCCAATTCATTTTTATCACCTCGAAAATATTATATCAAAAAGGAGTTGAGTAGATGAACAACTTATTGATTGATGATTATCCTATATTAGTTTTACCAAAGTTAGCTACTGAGATAGGACTTAATGAAGCAATTGTATTACAACAAATGCACTATTGGTTAAAGAAAAGCAATCATAACTACGATGGTAGACGCTGGATATACAATTCATTTTCTGAATGGCAAAAACACTTTCCTTTTTGGTCTGTGATGACAATTAAGCGTGCTGTATATAGTTTAGAAAAACAAGATTTATTGCATGTAGGTAACTACAACAAAGCTAAATTCGATAAAACAAAATGGTATAGCATTAATTATGGAAAGTTAGAGGATGTGAAACGACCATCGTATCAAAATGATACGACGAGCGTATCAAAAAGAAACGATGGAGTGTATCAAAATGATACAACCAATACCAGAGACTACACAGACATTACTACAGAGACTACTAACAATAATATATTGTCGGGCAACCCGACTGTGTCTCGAATACCTTATAAAGAAATTGTTGATTACCTTAATGAGAAAACTGGTAAAAACTTCAAGCATAAAACAGCTAAAACAAGAAAGTTTATTGAAGCAAGATGGAACCAAGATTTTAGATTGGACGATTTTAAAAAGGTAATTGATGTCAAAACTGATGAGTGGTTAAACACAGACAGTGATAAGTACCTTCGACCTGAAACGTTATTCGGTACTAAATTTGAAGGTTATCTAAATCAAAAGACAAAATCAACTGGTATGGATCAGTTAGAACGTATGAAGTATGACGAGAGTTATTGGGACTAGGAGTGATTATAAATGCAATCAATGGAAAGTTTAGCTAGAAATATCAAACCTAGTAAAAACATCGTAGAAGAGCAACACAACCTTAAATGTAATAAGTGTGGAAACACATACGACTATTACAAGTTTAGTAACGGGCATGAGTTCAGACATGGTTGTGACTGTTCAATGATACAAGCTGGTAAAGAAGCAGAGAAGAAACGTAAGCAAAAATATATAAATAATATCTTCAATCAATCTACTGTAAATGGTTCGCTAAGAGATGCAACAGTAAACAATTACAAACCCCAAAACGAAAAACAAATATACGCCAAAAAAACAGCTATAGAGTACGTTAAAACCTTTTCTGTAGATAAACCTAAGTCTTTAATCTTACAAGGCTCATACGGTACCGGAAAAAGCCATATAGCGTATGCCATAGCTAAAGCAATTAAAAACGAAGGATATTCAGTGGCTTTTATGCACATTCCAATGTTAATGGAGCGTATTAAAGCGACATACAACAAGAACGCTGCAGAAACAACAGATGAACTTGTACAACTGCTAAGCAACATAGATTTGTTAGTACTCGACGATATAGGTGTAGAAAACACTGAACACACATTAAATAAACTATTCAGCATTGTAGATAACAGAGTTGGAAAGAATAATATTTTCACTACAAATTTTAGTGATAAAGAACTCAATCAAAATATGAATTGGCAACGGATCAATTCAAGAATGAAACATAACGCTAGGACTGTAAAGGTACTAGGAGATGATTACAGGGAGCGTGACACATGGTAACGAAAGAGAATGTTATGCAAATACTTGAGTGTTCCGATGTGTATGCTAAAAAAATGATTGATTGGTGCAGTGGGAATCAAGCTGCACTCATCAAGTTAATCAATGACAAATTGGAAGAAAAAGGCAACAGACAGGCAATAACGGAGGTGTCCTAATGGGACTTATCGACGGACTTAAAAAGCAATACATGTTGTATCAAATTGACGGTTGGAAGATGTGTAGTGTAACGCCGCTAGGAGAAGATACTTATAAATTAGGTAACTGTGCAGGGATACACTTTAGAAACACATTTTCAGGAACGGTAACGAAAGATGAACTAGAAAAACTCAAACGTAAACACAAGTTGTTCAGAAAAGAAGAACTGCAACAACAAATGACAATTAACGAATTATTATTTTGAGGTGAGTTATGGAAATAGAGATTAATTTCAATGATACGTATAAGGAACCTATTGGCTCTCCTCGTCCACGTTTTAGAAATGCAGGTAAATTCATTCAAACATACATGCCAACGTCTTATACGAAGCATAAAGCATATATACAGAGTCAATTACCTAAAAAGATGTTGAACAGTAGATTGAAAGTATCAATATATTTTTACTTCGCACCACCTAAGAGTTGGACAAAGAATCAAAAGTTAATATCGATAGGTCAATACAAACGTACGAAACCAGATATAGACAATTTAATCAAAACAGTGCTAGACGCTGCTAACGATCACTTATGGAAAGATGATAACCAAATTGCACACATTGAAAGCTTTAAGCAATATGCAGAAGAACCAAAAATAATCATGAATGTAGAGGAAGTGGAGTGAATGTACAAAGGGACAATAGAAATTAAAGCGAAAGTTGATATGAAAATAAAAGTTCCTGTTGAAGTCAACAGAGTAAGCGATATGTATGAAGAGGAAGAATTCTATAACAAGTTATACCACGATAATAAAGACAAGTTTTTGTCAGAAGCAGAATTTGTGAGAGTAGATATAGATGAAACTGGATGGGAGTTGAATTAAATGGAAGCGACAAAAATGAGAGTTAAAAATAAATACTTCTCTATTACACCAGATGTAGTAGAGAAAATGAAAGAAGCAGATATCAATTCAGATATCTTAAGACAAAGATTGGCTTCTGGTTGGAAGTTTGAAGATGCAATAGAAGCATCTATTGGAGTAAGACGTAGTGAGTGGGATAGTTTGAAACCTAAAGAGGACGAAATCACAAGTTATAAAGAGAGAATGGAGCAACGCAGATTACAGGAATTGAAACGCAAGAAACCGCACTTATTTGAAGTGCCTCAAGTACATCCTAGAAGAGAATGGTGTGTACACCTTATGAAGTACGATATTTTTCCAAAAAGGGTGGTTAGATCATGAGTATTAAAGATTTGATTATAGGCGATAGAATCAGAATCCAAGAAGTTAACGGTGTTGAAATTACAGTGCAAATAAAAAATGTTTATCGTTTAGTTCAGTCAAGTCTTGATATAGATAAATGGGTTGCTGATGTAGAAGCAATTGACGAGAGAACTTGGACTATTGATGATTGTTATGATTTTTACTCATTACCTAATGGAAATGAAGAAACTAAAAAGACGTTAGATGATAAGGTTAACCACCCGTCACATTACAATAGTGAGAAAGGTATAGACTTAATCGAATTTTGCCGTCAACAATTCACTGAAGAGGAATTTAGAGGTGCGATGAAATTCACCCAGATGAGATATTCACTTAGAACAGGGAGAAAAGAAAATGATATTCAAAATCAAAAGAAATTGGAAGAATATGCTAATAGATTTGTTGGAGCTCTAGAGAATGGCAGATAACTCAATAGAACTATCTGACACAATTAATCAGACATACAAGTACCAAACTAAGGGTAAAACACCTACAGAGGTACAACATGAATTGAGAAATTTGGGTGTCAAAGGATTCATAGTTGGTATGACATCTAGAAAAGTAAAAATGAAAGTTAAAATAGAAGATATAAAAACAAATAGGGAGTGCTTGAGATGAATTCTGATTATCTATTACTATAACAATTTTATTAATATTCCAGTAATAACTGCGCATGTTCCAAAAAAAGAGAAGATGAAAATTAGTATCCATTTAATCCAAAAGTCTTTTACTGAATAATACTTTTCTTCGCCTTCTCTTGTTGCTTCAACATAGTCACTATATTTTGGAGTCATTAAAGGAGTATTTTCACTTAAATCAGTATTATAGTAGACAATCGTTGGAACAATCCAATTTTTGGATAGCATATATTCAAAGTGCTTATAGTCAGATGGCATTTTAACACTGCCTTCTCTTACGCAAGTACGCAACTTCAAAAACATTGAAATGTTCAAAGCTAAGACCACCTTATCTTTATATAGGTTAATTATATCAGAATAGGAGAATAAGAATGAAGTACTTAGAGATTAAATTATTATCTGTGAACGCGACAATTCCTAAAAGAGCAAATCCTACAGATAGCGGATTAGACCTTTATGTATCAGAAACGATTCACATACCTGCAAACACAACTAAAGTGGTTAAAACTGATATAGCAATTGATTTACCTTTTGGTTATGAAGCACAGGTAAGACCACGATCTGGTAAAACATTAAAAACTAAATTGCGCGTTAACTTTGGGACTATAGACTACACGTACAATAAAGAAATTGGTGTTATTACTGACAATATTGGGGATGAACCTATCACAGTAGAAAAAGGCACTCGAATTGCACAATTGGTTATAGCTCCCGTTGTATATCCTAAACCTAAGCAGGTGGATTGGTTCGAAAACGAAAGTGATAGAGGTGCATATGGAAGCACAGGAGAATAAAGACGTATTAGAAGAGGTTAAAAGAATACTTCGCAAAGAGTAATGAAAAGTGGGGTAAGAAATGCAATAAATTAATAATTAAAAAAGAAAAATAAAAAGCCTATAAAGACTTTTTATTTTTATGCGAAAAGTAATTTTATTCCTAAATATAAATTTTTAATTATATAGTAAAATGTAAGGAAGGCTGTAATCAGACCTACTGTCAGCGTTATATTATTGTGATCGTAACTATATGCAGAAAGGATTAGAAATGACACGATGAAAAAGATGATTGGCAAAATATGGTAAAGTAAAGCTTTTCCAGCATGTCTTGAAGTATCTCCACTTGCCAATATCCAAACTATGAGTGGAAAGATAAATGGTGCAAAAAACACACTGAAATAACAAAATGAAGAAAGAATATTATTTGCTGATTTGTCCATAGCTACACCTCCAAATTTATACTGCAAATATAACGCAATAATTTTAAGATTTATAGGAGTTTTTCTTAATCTTACAAAATTGTAATTTTAAAGGAGTCGATAAAATGATTAAGAGATTAATGAGAATATGGTTTACTATCGCTATGTATGAACTAGGTAAATGGATTGGAAGAGAAATATATTATAAGCTTACCTCATATGATAGTGTCAAAGTACCTAAAGATTTTTATGAAAAGAACGATTAAATAGATATAGAAAATTATATACGAAAGGACGATGAATTTTAAATGTGGATTATCATTTCGATTATATTAGCTATTGCACTCTTAATATCATTATGTGTTCAAACTGGATTGAGAATTAAACTAAGCGAGCATAAACAACTTAATGAATTATTGAATAAGCAGATTAAATATTTTAAAGATAATAGAAAATAAGTATCGGAGGTTTCTTATGAGTCTAGGTAAAGAAGACATACCAAAGTTAGAACAGTTCTTTCGTAATTATGAAGATATGAAAGGACAGTTATTATACAGACGATACGAATTATTATATCAGCCTCAAGATACAAATACTGGTGGGGGTAAATCTAATCTTCCAAGCAGGCCTGTAGAAAATGAAATAATTGAGCTACATAAAGATGATAAATATCGTAACTTACAGGCAACTATCACAGCGGTTGAAGATGTGTATAGAAATGCGACACCTGAACAGAAAGCTATTATTGAATACAGATATTGGGAAAAGGACTTATTAATATATGAGTGGGAAGATATCGCTCACGAGTTAACTAAATGTAGAGAAGATGGCAAGGTGATTAGTCAACATTCGGCTATTAGAATGCGTAATCAAATAATGAGAGATGTAGCAAAAAGGATTGGATGGATATACTTCGATTAGTCGCAATTGGGCGTATAGTGAATTGCGGGTTGTCAATAGGGTATTCTTGTATCGTACCTAATATAAACACATGGTTATTTACCCCTCAATTATAAAGACCTTGTGTTTCTTAGCACCTATATTTAAGGGCTTATGTTAATAAAGCAGTGCTTAAGTGCATGTGTTGTATATAACCTTCAATATATCTTTTGAAGGTTATCATATCAATTTAAGTAAATTCTTATGTGTAACAAACATTCAATGAAGCTAAAAAGTTTCTTTAGTTTAAAAGATTGAATGAAACAAAAAGATTATTACGAAATGAAGTTTGTTGTTTGTATTAATGAATAAAAAGTTTTCTTAATTTGTTTACATTCTAATAATAAAATATTTTTTATGTAAAAGACAGAATGATTTGAGATTATAAATCTTATTTCGTTTTGTCTTTTATTTTTTATATTTGTAATTGAAGTAAAATTCTTTGAAAGAAGTTGAAAAGAAAATTTGTTTAAAGAACCAAAAGTTAGATTAGGAAACAGAACTTATAGTCAAAGCGAGCTACAAGACTATAGGAAAGCCAATGTACAAAGGTATAACCAAGAGGTTAGGCATAATAAGCGCAACAAAGAGTATACATCGTTCTACAACAGTTCTCAGTGGCGTAAGTTACGTAAACA
>NZ_JBEORH010000022.1:0-20635 GCF_040302165.1 Nocardioides sp. NPDC127503
CACACTTTAATAGAAAAGCTTTTAATAGCATTAAATATCGTAACTACAATGCGTTCACTTCACCAATATGTGCTTGTATTTTATCAAAAAATAAACGTTCACGTTTGAGCATATCACGCGCATGTTCAATAATCATTGAACCTTCAGTCGTAGTAATGAGCTGTTTTTTTGTACGAATAAAAATCTCAACTCCAAATGCAGCCTCAATTGCCTTAAACGTTGAGTAACTGCAGGTTGAGAAATATATAGGTCCACCTCGTAAGCGTCTCCGCCGACAGCGCGATCCTGGTGGACCGCGCCGTCGGCGTCGTACGCGACGGGAAGTGGCAGCCGAAGGGCTGAACCGTCAGGCGCTGACGGCCGCCTCGAGCTGGTCGAGGGCCCAGTGGAGGTCGTCCTCGGCGATCACCAGGGGCGGCGCGAGGCGGATGGTGGAGCCGTGGGTGTCCTTGGCGAGTACGCCACGGGCCAGGAGGCGCTCGCAGATCTCGCGACCGCTGGCGATGGCCGGGTCGATGTCGACGCCGGCCCACAGGCCGCGGGAGCGGAAGCCGACGATGCCCTTGCCGACCATCGCCAGGAGACGGTCGCGCAGGACCTGGCCGAGCGCCTCGGCGCGGGCCTGGAACTCGCCGGTCTCGAGCAGGTCGACGACGGCGGTGCCGACGGCGCAGGCGAGCGGGTTGCCGCCGAAGGTGGAGCCGTGCTGGCCGGGGCCGATGACGCCCAGCACGTCGCGGTCGGCGACAACCGCCGAGACCGGGACGATGCCGCCGCCGAGGGCCTTGCCGAGGATGTACATGTCCGGCTTCACGCCGGCGTGGTCGCAGGCGAAGGTGTATCCCGTACGGCCCAGGCCGGCCTGGATCTCATCGGCGGCGAAGAGCACGTTCTCGCGCGTGCAGACCTCGCGCAGCCCGATCAGGAAGTCGTCGGCGGGGATGACGACGCCGGACTCGCCCTGGATCGGCTCGACCAGCACGGCCACCGTGTTGGGGGTGATGGCGGCCTCGATCGCGGCGAGGTCGGCGTAGGGGACCATCACGAAGCCGGGAGCGAACGGGCCGAAGCCGTCGCGCGCGTCGGCGTCGTCGGAGAAGCCGACGATCGTGGTGGTGCGGCCGTGGAAGTTGCCGGCCATCACGATGATCTCGGCCCGGTCGGCAGGAACGCCCTTGACGTCGTAGCCCCACTTGCGGGCGACCTTGATCGCGGTCTCGACCGCCTCGGCGCCGGTGTTCATCGGCAGCACCATGTCCTTGCCGCACATCGCAGCCAGGCGGGCGGTGAACTCGGCGAACTGGTCGTGCACGAACGCACGCGAGGTGAGGGTGACCTTGTCGAGCTGCTCACGGGCCGCGGACAGCAGTGCGGGGTGGCCGTGACCGAAGTTCAGCGCGCTGTAGCCGGCCAGCATGTCGAGGCAGCGGCGACCGTCGACGTCGGTCACCCAGGCGCCCTCGGCGTGGCTGATCACCACCTCGAGGGGGTGGTAGTTGTGCGCGGAGTGCGCCTCGGCGGCCGCGAAGGCGGCGGGGGTCAAGCTGGTCGCAGCGGTGGCCTGAGCCTCGTTGAGCAGGGTCATCGCACTCCTCCATCTGTGGGGCGTTCTCGGTGATCTGAGCCAAGATCATCTGATTGTCAGACAATCCTACGATCAGGCTACGCCAGATGTCTCATCGTTGTCTCCCGGTCGGTAACGCGGCGGTAAATCCCGGTGTCGACGGTGCGTCCGGGGGTATAGGTTTCGTCCGCCCGCCTCGCGTTCTCTGACAGCGAAGCGACCCAGACCGTCTCGGGCAGAAGACTCGGAGGAACCACAGATGCGCATCCGCGCACTGGTGGCGGCTGCTGCCGTCGCCCTGATTGTGCCGGCGGTGCCGGCGTTCGCGACGGAGACGCCGTCGACGACCACGGACCCGTCGGAGACGGCCGCGGCCGACCCGACGGCCACGGCGGATCCGACGGCCACCGTCGACCCCACGACGACGTCGGACCCGACCGCGACGGCCGATCCGACGACCACGGAGACACCCACGCCGACCCCGCCCACCACGACCGAGGCGGCTCCGATCGTCAACGTGGGCGTCTTCATCGATGAAGTCGCGCGCCGTACCGGTGCGTCCCTGTCGGCGCGAGTCGTCGTCTACGACCGGCCCTCGGCAGCGGCCGAGGTCGTCTGGCAGTGGTGGGACGAGTCGTCGGTCGCGGTTGGCGAGCCGTCCCAGCCTGTGGCCCTGATGACGGATGCGCAGTCCGAGGCGCGCATGACGGTCGTGGCACCCTCGGGAGCTGAGGGCCGCTACCGCCTCCACGTACAGGTGACCGCGGCAGCGGACGGTGCGGTCGGGTACGACCTCTCGTCGAACGCCGTCTCGCTCGACAACACCGGCCCGGCGTTCTCCTGGAGCCGCAACCTGACGACGTTCTACCCTGCCAAAGACGGGTATCGAGACCTCTTCAGCGTGACTATCAAGGGCGGCTGGGACCCGGCCACCTACAACGTGCAGGTGCTGAACAGCAGTGGCACCTCCATTCGGACCATCGGTTCCGGCGAACTGACCTGGAGCGGTTCCTCGGACCTCCTCTACTATGCGAAGCCGTCCTGGAACGGTCTGGACAGGTCGGGCGCGCGGGTTTCCGCAGGGACCTACACGATCAAGGCGACCCTGAGCGACAGCGCCGGCAACAGGACCACGAAGATGACCACGGTCGCGGTCTCCTGGAAGAAGCTGACCTGGAAGACCTACTACAAAAAGGTCACCGCCGCGGACGCCTTGGACTACAAGTACGTCGGCTCCTGCTCGGCCCTCAAGGCCCCCGCGCGCAGCGACTGGGCCGAGTCGCGTGGCTTCCGTTCGAACGTCAAGTGCCGGGGCGGGGACACTGCCAAGTCGCGGGTGGTCACCGACAGCGTCACGTGCCTGCCCAGGTCGTTCGACGGGAACTACCGCAACCTCACGATGAAGCACTACGGCGGGCGGCCGAAGGGCTACACCAAGAACGTCTATCTCGTGACCCATGTCTACAGGCCCCAGACCTCCGGCGACTGGACGTTGGCGCAGCGCCACCAGTTCGGAAACTCTGTGCAATGGAAGACCATGGCATCTGTCTCCACGCCGAACGGGCTGATCGCCGACCGCAAGTCCACGAAGTACTGCCCGTCGATCTGGTGGGTCTCCGGTCTCCAGTCGAGCTCGCGCTACGACGTGTGGAAGTACTCGGTCGGCATCCAGTACCGGGTGCTCGCGTGACCACGATCGAGAAGCCCGTCGAGGCGCCGGTGGCTGCCCGGACCTTCAGCCAGAAGGTCCTGATCATCGTCGCCGCTACAGCTCTGCTGTTGGGCCTACTTCTGGGTGGTGCCATCGGTGCCCTGGCCATAGGCGGCGAGGACGCCCCGGAGAAGAAGCCGACGACCGGGCAACCTCAGGAGTCCCGCGAGGGCCCGGGCTCGGGCTCGGCCGAGCTCGACGAGGACGCGTTCGCGCCCGAGGGCGAGATCGGCGCCGAGGAGTAGAAGCACACGCAGACGTACGTCGCGGGGCAGCCGCCCGGCGGCGTACGTCCGTGGTTTTCAGGAGCGCCAAAGGTCCGGCACAGCCGCAACACAGGAAGCCGGCGGACTCTGGAAACATGAGCGACAAGAGTACGGACGACGAGGCTCCGGAGCCGCAAGCCGAGCCGGGGGCCGTGGCGTACGCCCCGCCCACCTACGGCCCTCCGCCTGCTGCTGCCGCACCGAAGAAGAAGCTCGCCGAGCGGGTCTTCGGCTGGAAGAGCGTCGCGGCTGCCGCGGCTGTCGGTCTCGTGCTCGGCGGTGGCGTCGCAGCGGGAGTCGTCGCCGTCGTCGTCGACGGCGGCTCCGACCAGGGCCCGCGGGAGCTGGGCCAGATGCGCGGAGGCGGTCAGCTGCCCGACTTCGGCCATGGCGACGGCGGCCCCGGCGACTTCGGTCGGCCACAGGACCAGTTCGACGGGTGGCCCTTCCAGGGTCAGTCGAGCTGACCAACCCCAAGATCGCGTACGCCGCCCGGCTCCCCGACCGGCGGCGTACGTCTTGATTTGTCTCTGCCGTGCGGGGGCTCGTAACCTTGTGAGGTCGTGACTCCTGCCGCGTCCTGATCATTTCGCACGGTCAGGGACGCAGATCCGGATGACTGCCGCTGGGGCCACCCAGCGGACAGGGCAAGCCGGGCCGTGTTCGTCAGAAGCCACGCAGCACCATCCCGGTGCGCATCCGTGCGCCGGGTCCAACGAACTAAGAAGGCACACGTGCGTACTTACGCTCCCAAGCCGGGCGACATCGAGCGCGCCTGGCTCGTGATCGACGCGGCCGACGTCCGTCTCGGCCGCCTCGCTGTCCAGGCCGCTGAGCTCCTCCGCGGCAAGCACAAGGCGATCTTCGCGCCCAACGCGGACACCGGCGACTTCGTCATCATCATCAACGCCGAGAAGGTCTCCCTCTCCGGCAACAAGGCCAAGACCAAGCTGGCTTACCGCCACTCCGGCTACCCGGGTGGTCTGACCGCGACCCCGATCGGCGAGATCCTCGAGAAGGACGCCCGCAAGGCGATCGAGACCGCTGTGTGGGGCATGCTGCCGAAGAACAAGCTCGGCCGCCAGATGCTCAAGAAGCTCAAGGTCTACTCCGGTCCGACGCACCCGCACGCCGCGCAGCAGGCCGTTCCGTTCGAGATCAAGCAGATCGCCCAGTGAGCCAGGACCAGGACATGACTGAGAACACCGTAGAGGTCGAGGAGACCTTCGAGACCGACGAGCAGGGCCTCGCGTACACCTCCGAGAGCTCCCCGTCCGCCGACACCCCCGAGCGTCCGGCGACCATCGCCCCGGCCGCCGCCACCGGCCGCCGCAAGGAGTCCGTGGCCCGCGTCCGGATCGTCCCGGGCACCGGCTCGTGGACCATCAACGGTCGCACCATCGAGGACTACTTCCCCAACAAGCTGCACCAGCAGATCGCGAACGAGCCGTTCGCTGCGCTGCAGCTCGAGGGCCGCTTCGACGTGATCGCCCGCATCGACGGCGGCGGCATCGCCGGCCAGGCCGGCGCGCTGCGTCTCGGCGTGGCCCGCTCGCTCAACATCGTTGACGAAGTGGCCAACCGCGCGACCCTGAAGAAGGCCGGTCTGCTGACCCGCGACGCCCGCGTCGTGGAGCGGAAGAAGGCTGGTCTCAAGAAGGCCCGCAAGGCCTCGCAGTTCAGCAAGCGCTGATCGCCCTGGCGATCGCCTAGCATTGTTGGGGTGCCTCGGCTCGCCGAGGCACCCCAACGCACTTTTCGGGCGGGGGCCGACGTACGAAAGAAGGTCACACGGACGTGGCACGCCTTTTCGGCACTGACGGAGTTCGCGGTCTCGCGAATGGTGAGATCCTCACCGCCTCGCTCGCCCAGAACCTGGCGACCTCGGCGGCACTGGTCCTGACCGAGGAGCTGCGTGACTCCGGCAGCGGACGCAAGCCGCTGGCTGTGGTCGGCAACGACTCGCGCGTCTCCGGGCAGTTCCTGCAGGCGACGGTGGCCGGCGGCCTGGCCTCGGCCGGCTGCGACGTGATCGACGTCGGCGTGCTGCCGACGCCTGGGGTCGCCTACCTCACCGCGGCCCTCCAGGCCGACCTCGGCGTGGTCATCTCGGCCTCGCACAACCCGATGCCCGACAACGGCATCAAGTTCCTCCAGCGCGGCGGGCACAAGCTCGACGACGTGCTCGAGGACCGGATCGAGGCACACCTCGACGAGCCCTGGGACCGCCCCACCGGCGCGTCGGTGGGCCGGATCTCCTCCCACGAGAACCCCGTGGAGACGTACGCAGCCCACCTGATCTCCACGCTGGAGCGGCGCCTCGACGGGCTGACCGTCGTCGTCGACTGCGCCAACGGCGCGGCCGCTGCCGCGGGCCCGCTGGCCCTGGACCAGGCCGGCGCGAAGGTGATCGCGATCAACGACGTCAACGACGGTCTCTCGATCAACGACGGGGTCGGTTCGACCCACCCGGAGATGCTCCAGAAGGCGGTCGTCGAGCACGGCGCCGACGTCGGTTTCGCCTGGGACGGCGACGCCGACCGTTGCCTGGCCGTCGACGGTGAGGGCAACCTCGTCGACGGCGACCAGCTCATCGCGATCCTCGCCCTCGGGCTCCACGACGCCGGCCGGCTCCCGGACGACACCGTGGTCGTCACCGTGATGAGCAACCTCGGGTTCGTCAAGGCGATGGACGCCGCGGGCGTCCACGTGAAGCAGACCGCCGTGGGCGACCGCTACGTGCTCGAGGAGATGCGCCGGGGCGGCTACGCCATCGGTGGCGAGCAGTCCGGCCACATCATCATGAGCGAGCACGCCACCACCGGCGACGGCATCCTCACCGCGCTGCACGTCCTGCAGCGGATGTCCCTCACCGGGCGCACCCTCGCCGACCTCGCCTCCGTCGTCACCCGCCTCCCGCAGGTCCTGCTCAACGTCAAGGGCGTCGACAAGGCGCGCTGCAAGACCGACGACGGCCTCCTCGAGGCCGTCGCCACCGAGGAGAAGGCCCTCGCCGGCTCCGGGCGGATCCTGCTGCGTCCGTCGGGCACCGAGAACCTCGTACGCGTCATGGTCGAGGCCCCCACGCACCACGAGGCCGAGGCTTGCGCCGAGCGGCTCGCCGACGTCGTACGTGCGCGGCTCGCTCTCTGATCATTCGTCACTCTGGCCACAGGAATACCCGGTTAACAGGGTATTCCTGCACTTCTCTGGCAATGCAACACCCATTAAGTGCAGGGATACCCGGTTAACCGGGTATCCCAACCACGCCGACCCTAGATCTTCCGCAGGCGTACGTAGCGGACGGAGTGGTCGCGGTCCTTGCGGAGGACGAGGGTGGCGCGGGAGCGGGTGGGGAGGACGTTCTCGCGGAGGTTGGGGCCGTTGATCTCGTTCCAGATCTCGGTGGCGCGGGTGATGGCCTCGTCGTGGCTCAGGGCCGCGTATTTCGTGAAGTAGGACGACGGGTCGCGGAAGGCGGTCTCGCGCAGCCGCAGGAACCGCTCGACGTACCACTGCTTGATGTCGCGCGAGTCGGCGTCGACGAAGACGGAGAAGTCGAAGAAGTCCGAGAGGGCGAGGGAGATGGTGCCGTCGGCGCGGACCCGCGAGGGCTGCAGGACGTTGAGGCCCTCGAGGATGACGATGTCGGGCTTCTTGACCAGCACGGTCTGGTCGGTGACGTCGTAGGTCAGGTGTGAGTAGATCGGCGCGCGCACCTCGTCCTCACCCGACTTGAGGTCGACGAGGAAGCGGAGCAGGGCCTTGCGGTCGTACGACTCCGGGAAGCCCTTGCGCTCCATCAGCCCGCGACGCGCGAGCTCGGCGTTGGGGTAGAGGAACCCGTCGGTGGTGACGAGGGCGACGTTGGGGTGCTCGGGCCAGTGGGCGAGCATCTGCTGGAGCACACGAGCCGTGGTCGACTTGCCGACCGCGACGGATCCGGCGACCCCGATGACGAACGGCGTACGCTCCGGCATCGTCTTGCCGAGGAACAGCTCCTGCTGGTCGTGGAGCTTGTCCGAGGCGCTCACGTAGAGGCTCAGCAGCCGGCTCAGCGGCAGGTAGACCTCCTCGACCTCCTTGAGGTCGATCTGGTCGCCCAGGCCCCGCAGCGACTCGATCTCTGCCTCGGTCAGCGGACTCTCGGTCTCGGTCGCGAGCTCGGCCCACGCGCTACGGTCGAGCTCGACGTAGGGCGAGGAGCCGCGGTCATCGCCGTGTGGCCCGGGGTGTGACATGGCAACGATTGTTACGCACATGCGCCGCCGCTTCCTGCTGGGGTCCACGAGAGCCGTAGGATCATCGGCCATGTGCGGCATCGTTGGGTACGTCGGAGACCGGTCGGCGCAGGACGTCGTGATCGATGGCTTGCGGCGGTTGGAGTACCGCGGCTATGACTCGGCGGGGATCGCTCTGATCACCGCCGATGGGCTGGCGGTGGACAAGAGAGCCGGCAAGCTCGCCAACCTGGAGAAGGCGATCGCGGACACGCCGCTGCCGGCGTCGACCACCGGGATCGGCCACACCCGCTGGGCGACCCACGGCGGCCCGACCGACGGCAACGCCCACCCGCATGTCGGCCGCACCAGCCGCGTCGCGGTCGTGCACAACGGCATCATCGAGAACTTCGCCGAGCTGCGGGCCTCGCTGGAGACCGACGGACACGAGTTCACCTCGCAGACCGACACCGAGGTGGCCGCCCACCTGCTCGAGCGTGAGGTCGTCGGCGGGGCCGACCTGACCATCGCGATGCAGAAGGTCTGCTCGATCCTCGATGGTGCGTTCACCTTCGTCGCGATCGACGCCCAGGACCCGTCCCGGGTCGTCGCCGCCCGGCGCAACAGCCCGCTCGTGGTCGGGCTGGGCGAGGGCGAGTCGTTCCTCGGCTCCGACGTCGCCGCCTTCATCGAGCACACCCGCGAGGCGATGGAGCTCGACCAGGACCAGGTCGTCACCATCACCCGCGAGGGCGCGACCGTCACCAACTTCGACGGCACCCCCGCCGAGGGCCGCCGCTTCCACGTCGACTGGGACCTGGCCGCCGCCGAGAAGGACGGCCACGACTGGTTCATGCGCAAGGAGATCCTCGAGCAGCCTCGTGCTGTTGCCGACTCGCTGCTGGGGCGGCGTACGCCTTCGGGGTCTCTGCACCTCGACGAGATGCGGCTCGACGACGACGAGCTGCGCGAGGTCACCAAGATCATCATCATCGCCGCGGGGACGTCGTTCTACGCGGGGATGGTGGCGAAGTACGCCATCGAGCACTGGTGCCGGATCTCGGTCGAGGTCGAGCTGGCCTCCGAGTTCCGCTACCGCGACCCGATCCTCGACAACTCCACCCTGGTGGTGGCGATCTCGCAGTCCGGCGAGACCGCCGACACGCTGCAGGCGATCCGGCACGCGCGCTCGCAGCGCTCGAAGGTGCTGGCGATCTGCAACACCAACGGCTCCACGATCCCGCGGGAGTCCGACGCGGTCATCTACACCCACGCCGGCCCGGAGATCGGGGTCGCCTCGACCAAGGGGTACGTCACCCAGCTGGTCGCCTGCTACCTGCTCGCGCTCTACCTCGCCCAGGTCAAGGGCACCATGTACGGCGACGAGATCGACGGCGTGATGACCCAGCTCGAGGCGATGCCCGCGGCGGTCGAGAAGGTGCTGGAGACGGCCCCGCAGGTCTACGACCTGGCGCGTGAATACGCCGACCGCCGCGCGTTCCTGTTCCTGGGCCGCCATGCCGGCTACCCGGTGGCGCTGGAGGGTGCGCTCAAGCTCAAGGAGCTCGCCTACCTGCACGCCGAGGGGTTCGCCGCCGGCGAGCTCAAGCACGGTCCGATCGCGCTGGTCGAGGAGGGTCTGCCGATCTGGTGCATCGTGCCGCCGCGCGGCCGCGACTTCCTGCACGACAAGATGCGCTCCGGGATCATGGAGGTGCGCGCCCGCGGCGCCCGCACCATCGCCCTGGTCGAGGAGGGCGACGACTCGGTCGACTCGGTCTCCGACACGATCATCCGGCTGCCCAAGGTGCCGGTGCTCCTGCAGCCCCTCGTCGCGGTCGTACCGATGCAGCTCTTCGCCTGCCAGCTCGCCACCGAGCTCGGCTACGACGTCGACCAGCCGCGCAACCTCGCCAAGTCCGTCACGGTCGAGTGATGGCGGTCCTCGGAGTCGGCATCGACGTCTGCGACCTGGAGCGCTTCGAGGAGTCGCTGGAGCGTACGCCGCGGCTGCGGGAGCGGCTGTTCACGCCTGCGGAGGCGGTGAAGCCGATGGCCTCGCTGGCCGCCCGGTTCGCCGCCAAGGAGGCGCTCGCCAAGGCGCTCGGCGCTCCGCAGGGGATGGAGTGGCACGACGCGGAGGTGATCTCGGAGTCCTCAGGACAGCCGCGGTTCGAGCTGCGCGGCACGGTGCTGGCGCAGGCCACGAAGCTCGGCGTCGCAACCGTCCACCTCTCGCTCTCCCACGACGCCGGGATCGCCTCGGCGATGGTCGTCCTGGAGGACTGACGGGGCTTGTTGGAGCCCTTCGGCCCAGCCCCGCCAGCGCATTGGCGCGTAGGCTAAGACCATGCGGCGTGCGCACTCGGTTGAGCAGGTCAGAGCGGCAGAGAAGGCCCAGATGGCGAGCCTGCCGGAAGGGGCTCTGATGCAGCGTGCGGCAGCGGGCCTGGCCTATGCGGTCATCGGACACCTTCGCGGGCGGGGTCTCGGCGGGGCCTACGGGAAGCGAGTCGTCCTGCTTGTCGGGAGCGGGGACAACGGCGGAGACGCGTTGTACGCCGGTGCGCTGCTCGCGCGTCGAGGGGCGCGGGTCGAGGCGTGGTTGCTGTCGGATCGGGCGCACGCGGGTGGGGTCGCGGCCCTGAGGGCGGCGGGAGGGCACTGTGTTGGTCTCGACACGCCTCCGCCTAGCGGCTCCGGCGGCTCGACCAGCGGTGCTTTCGATGTCGTCGTCGATGGGATCGTCGGGATCGGGGGAAAGCCCGGGCTGAGGCCGGATGCCGAGGCGGCGCTGGCGCTGCTCGCCGGGATCCCGGTCGTCTCGGTCGATACGCCGAGCGGGGTCTGCGTCGACACCGGTGAGGTCGACGGGGCTCACGTGACCGCCGACCTGACGGTCACCTTCGGGACGTACAAGCCGTGCCATCTGCTCGATCCGGCCGCTTCGGCCTGCGGGAAGGTGGAGCTGGTCGACATCGGCCTCGATCTGCCGGCCCCGGTCATCGAGAGCCTCGAGGCCGCCGATGTGGCCGCCCTGATGCCGCGACCCGCGCCCGACGTGCACAAATACAGCCGCGGCGTGGTCGGTCTGCGGGTCGGCAGCGCCACCTATCCGGGCGCGGCGCTCCTGGCCGTCTCCGGCGCGAACACCGGACTGGCCGGCATGGTCCGCTACGTCGGGACCGCCTCGGAGTGGGTCAAGCGGCACAACCCGGAGGTCGTCGGCGACGGCCAGGCACAGGCCTGGGTGGTCGGCTCCGGCAGCGCCGACGGCGCCAACAGCGCGCTCGCGTTCGCCCGGGCGAGCGGCGTACCTCTGGTCATCGACGCCGACAGCCTCCGCCCGCTGACCGGGCCGCTCGGGGTGCCCGCGATTCTGACTCCGCACGCGGGTGAGCTCGCGACGCTGATCCGGGAGGATCGCGGCGACGTCGAGGCACGTCCGCTGCACTACGCACGGCTCGCGGCCCAGCGGTTCGACGCGGTGGTGCTGCTCAAGGGGCGGCGTACCACGATCGCCTCGCCCGACCCCGACGCGCCCGTGCGGGTCAACACGACGGGCACCTCCTGGCTGGCCACCGCCGGCTCGGGGGACGTGCTGGGCGGACTGATCGGCTCGCTCCTCGCCGCCGGTCTCGCCCCCATCGACGCCGCCTCGGCCGGCGCCTGGCTGCACGGTGCGGCCGCCACTCTCGCCAGCGCTGGCGGGCCGGTCACGGCGAGCGGCGTCGCCGCCGCGATACCTGCCGTTATCCGGTCCCTTCCTGCTGTCTCCAGTTAGCACGAACTATCCTTGACACCATGTCACCGAGCCCAGCGCCTCGGGCTCCGCTTCGGCGAGCCGAGATCGTCATCGACCTTGCCGCGATCCGGCACAACGTCTCGCGGCTGCGGGAGCACCTGCGTACGCCGATCATGACGGTGGTCAAGGCCGACGGCTACGGGCACGGCCTGGTCGAGGCCGGGCGGGCCGCCCGCGAGGGCGGCGCGGACTGGCTCGGTGTGGCGTCGGCCGACGAGGCGCTCGCGCTGCGCGCGGCCGGCGACGAGGGGCGGTTGCTGGCCTGGCTGATCATGCCGAGCGAGCCCGTCGAGGAGCTCGTGGCCGCGGACATCGACATCACCGCCTACACCGTCGCCGACCTGGAGAAGTTCGCTGCCGCGGGCGACGACTTGGGCCGTACGCCGCGGGTGCAGCTCAAGGTCGACACCGGACTCTCCCGGGGCGGCGCGGCTTTCGCCGACTGGTCGAACCTGGTCGCGTTGGCCCGCATCCTGGAGGCCGAGGGAGCGATCCGGGTCACCGGGATCTGGTCGCACTTCAGCGCCAGCGAGAACACCGCCGACCCGGCCAGCGCCCTCCAGGAGAAGGTCTTCGGCGAGGCGCTCGCCGTCGCCGAGGAGGCCGGCCTCCGCCCGGAGGTACGCCATCTCGCCAACTCCGCGGGAGCGCTCCTGCGCCCCAGTGCGCGGCTCGACCTGGTGCGGGTCGGGATCGCGACGTACGGCATCGACCCGGCGCCCGGCGTCGAGGGATCGCCGTGGGCCGAGCTCGGACTCGTCCCCGCGATGACCGTGCGGGCCGAACTGGCGCTCGTGAAGCCGATCGAGGCCGGTGCGGGCGTCTCGTACAACCACACCTGGGTGGCCGAGGAGCCGACGACGGTGGGGCTGATCCCGGTCGGCTACGCCGAGGGCATCCAGCGTAGTGTCGGGAATCGCGCCGAGGTGTGGGTCGACGGAGCCCGATACCCCGTGCGCGGCACCATCTGCATGGACCAGATCGTCGTCGATCTCGGGGATGCTTCGGTCGAACGCGGTGCCGAGGTGCTCCTGTGGGGCACCGGTGCCGATGGCGAGCCGACCGCCCAGGACTGGGCCGAGGCGAGCGGGACCATCGCCTACGAGGTCGTCACCAGAATCGGAGGACGGATGAAGCGGCGTTACGTCGACACCGAGCAGGCCGAACAGGGAGACGACAGATGAGCAGCATCGCAGCACGGATCGGCCAGATCGCGGCGGGGACCCTGGGGGCGGCGGCGGTCGCTGCCGCGGCCCGCGGCGCGGTGGTGGTCAGGAAGCGCCGCCGCGCGATAGAGGAACGGCCCGAGGACCGGACCCCGCTCGGTACGCTGCGGTCCTGCCCGGTCACCGTGGTGACCTCCGACGGCGTACCTCTTCATGTCGAGGTCGACGAGGTCGACCCGGCCCACTCGCACCCCGGCGGGGCGAGCGGGGTGACGCTCGTCTTCGTGCACGGCTACTGCCTCAACCTCGACTGCTGGCACTTCCAGCGCGCCGCCTACCGGGGCCTGGTGCGGTCGGTCTTCTACGACCAGCGCAGCCACGGCCGCAGCGGCCGCTCCTCGCTCGGCAACGCCACCATCGACCAGCTCGGCGACGACCTGCTCCGGGTGCTGGACGCGGTCGTGCCGGAGGGGCCGGTGATCCTGGTCGGCCACTCGATGGGCGGGATGACGATCGCCGCGCTCGCCGAGGACCACCCCGAGCTGTTCGCGCCGTACAACGAGGGTGGCCGCATCATCGGCGCCGCCCTGATCTCGACGACGGCCGGTGGTCTCGACCCGAGCCGGCTGCTGATCCCGGTACTTCCGGCCAAGCTGTCCGGGGGGATCGCCAACAGCACCATGCGGACGCTGGCCAGGGGGCACGGGATCGTCGACCGGTTCCGCGCCATGGGGTCCTCGGTGGCGACCGTCTTCACCGACGTTTTCGCCTTCGGGGACGAGGTGCCCGAGGCATACGTCGACTTCGTCGACGGCCTGCTCTCGCAGACGCCGTTCGAGGTGGTCGCGGAGTTCTTCCCGAGCTTCCGGAGCCTGGACAAGTTCGCGTCGATCACCATGCTCGGCAGGGTGCCGACCACGATCATCTGCGGCACCGACGACCGGCTCACCTCGATCGGCCACAGCCGCAAGCTGCACTCCTACATCCCGGGCTCCCGGCTGGTCGAGTGCGAGAAGGCCGGACACATGGTCATCCTCGAGCGGCACGGTCAGGTCAACGCCGAGCTCGACCAGCTGCTCGCCTCGGCCACCCGGGATGCGGCTTCGGCATGACGCTCGTCTTCGAGCGGGTCGGGCCGGAGGCTGCGACCGAGGTGCTCGGTATCGTCCGGGCGGCCTTCTCGGCCCGCCCGCCGCTGGATCCGCCCGCGGATGCGCTGGGCGAGACCGAGGGGTCGATGAAGGAACGCCTCTCCGGCTTCGGTGGCGTGGTGGCGCGGTTGGACGGGGTCGGTGTCGGGACTGTCCTGATGGATCCCGCAAACTCGACCCTGTGGCTGCGGCGTTTCGCTGTTCTGCCTGATCAGCAGGGTCATGGGGTGGCGCACAAGATGGTGACGTACGCCGCCGGGGTCGCGCGTGCTGAGGGTTTCGGCGATCTCGCGGTGATCGCTCGCGAGGAGCTGCCAGAGACGTTGCGGTTCTGGGAGCGGCAAGGCTTCCGAAGACAGCACAGCCGGGAGATCTCCCGTGAGTCTCCCGCGGTGCGGCTCCATCGTCCGCTGAACGAGTACGTCGTCGAGGCGCTCGACGCCGACGTCATGTTCGAGCTCGGTCGGCGGGTGGCCGGCCTGGTCGCCGCCGGTGACGTACTCGTCCTCTCCGGCGGCCTCGGCGCCGGCAAGACCACCTTCACCAAAGGCCTCGGGGCGGGGCTAGGGGTGCGTGGCGAGATCACCTCGCCGACCTTCGTGATTGCCCGTGTGCATCCCTCCACCGTCGGAGGCCCGGAGCTCGTCCACGTCGACGCCTATCGGCTCGGCGGGATCGAGGAGCTCGACGACCTCGACCTGGACACCGATCTCGACGACGCGGTGACCGTCGTGGAGTGGGGCGAGGGCCTGGCCGAAGGGCTCTCCGAGTCGCGGCTGGAGATCCGGATCGTACGTGCCGAGGCCGACGAGGCTCCGCTGGATCTGGTCGAGGCGCCCGACGGCGCGGATCCTCGGCGTGTGGAGATCGTCCCGGTCGGGGACCGCTGGCGCGGCGTGGACCTCAGCGCGCTCTAGGGTGTGAGTTGTGCTTCTCGCCTTTGACACCGCCACGCCCCAGGTGACTGTGGCGCTCCACGATGGCGACGACGTCGTCGCCGAGGTCGTCTCCGACCGCACCATGAAGCATGGTGAGCAGCTCGCGCCGCTGATCTCCGACGTCCTCGCGGAGGCCGGGATCGTACGCCAGGATCTGACCGCCATCGCCGTCGGCGCCGGCCCCGGGCCATTCACCGGCCTGCGGGTCGGATTGGTCACCGCCCGGACGCTCGGTTTCGCGCTGGAGATCCCGGTCTATGCGGCCTGCACGCTGGACGTGCTGGCGGTGGAGGCCGTGGTCTCGACAAGCTCGACCACCAAGGACATCGGGGGTGGGTTCTTCGTGGCGACGGATGCGCGGCGCAAGGAGGTCTACCTGGCCTCCTACGACTCCGAGGGCGTACGCCTCGAGGGCCCTGTCGTCGCCCGCCCCGCCGAGGTCGCCACCTCGGCGCCGGTCGTCGGGGAGGGTGCGCTGCTCTATCCCGACGCGTTCCCGACGCCGCTCGGTCCGGTGCGGCCGTCCGCCGGCTGGCTGGCCCGGGCGGTGGCCGAGGAGCAGGTCGAGCTGATGGATCCTGAGCCGCTCTACCTGCGCCGGCCTGATGCGGTGGAGCAGGCTGCCCAGAAAAAGGTTCAGCAGAAGGTTCAGAAGAAGGTCTCTCAGTGAACGTACGCCCGGCCGGCCCGGACGACGTCGACGCGATCGCCGCCCTCGAGCTCGAGGCGTTTCCCGACGACGCCTGGACGCCCGAGTACCTGCAGGTGGCGATCGACGGGAAGATGCCGACCGTCCGGATCCTCGTCGCTGTCGATGATGCTGGAACGATCGTCGGCCATGCGCTGGTGAGCGTCGTCTACGAGATCGCCGAGCTCCAGCGGATCGCGACCGCCGAGGAGCAGCGCCGTCGCGGGATCGGTGGGTCGCTCCTCGCCGCGTCGATCGACCTCGCTCGGAGCGAGGGAGCCGAGCGACTTCTCCTTGAGGTGCGTGAGGGCAACGTCGGGGCCATCGAGTTCTACCGCCAAGCCGGGTTCGTCGAGATCGACCGCCGGGAGCGCTACTACCGCGACGGGGCGACGGGGATCGTCCTGGCCATGGAGCTCGCCTGAGTCCGCTAGGTCGATGTGGGCAGCTGTGGATAACTTTCGGCGGAGATTTCCGATCCATGATCTTCTGCCGCCATGGTTCAATTCGCTACAGATTCGAACGCACGGGAAGCGGGCCTGGGGCTGGCACGTGCCATCGCCCTGCACGGGCTACGGACGCCATCTCTGAAGCAGATCGGCGAAACGATGGCGCCAGTGTCCCTACAGTTCATCGATGGCTCGGCGGTGGCAAAGGGAAGCTCGCTTGGGTGGCGGGGGCGTATCTGGGCGTCATCCTCGACGTCATGCGTGACCGCTCGGGTGCCAGGGGTGCGGCAGGTTTCATGCCCTGCGGGGGCAACGAGGTGCTCCCGATCAGGACGCTCCTGGCATTCGAGGAGATCGGCCGTTCCGACGACTCCGTTGCGGAGCAGGTCGCCGAGGCATGGCGAGAGCTGCACTTGATTCTCGGCCATGCGATGCGGCGACCGGACGTCGTGCGCGAGGCAGTGATCTTACGTGGGCTTTGGGTGAGCATCTGCGACGGTCACGCCCCCATGGATCTTGATAAAGCTTCTCGGATCTGGGTCGACGCGGTCGAATCTGGAAACCAACCTGGCAGCGTGTGAAAGAAATCTTTCTTTCACGGGGAAGGACCTTTGTGCTCGACGCGATGACGGGCTGCAGCGGGACTGCAGCGTCCCCTCGGGTGCGTGACCTCTACGTGTGAAAGAAAAGTTTCTTTCACCGGAAGAGACAGTGCCTCCACCGGACCGATTCAAGGAGACCCGACGGTGACACGGCAGAATGCACCTATGGCCGATGAACCGCTAGTGCTCGGGATCGAGACGTCGTGCGATGAGACGGGGATCGGGGTGGTGCGCGGGCACACGCTCCTAGCAGACGCGGTGGCGAGCAGCGTCGAGGAGCACGCCCGGTTCGGCGGGGTCGTGCCGGAGGTCGCCAGCCGGGCGCACCTGGAGGCGATGGTGCCGACGATCGAGCGTGCCTGCCAGGAGTCGGGCATCAAGCTCCACGACGTCGACGCGGTCGCCGTCACCTCGGGACCGGGCCTCGCTGGTGCCCTGCTGGTCGGCGTGGCGGCGGCCAAGGCGCTCGCCCTCGGGCTCGGCAAGCCGATCTACGGGGTCAACCACCTGGCTTCCCACGTCGCGGTCGACCAGCTGCAGCACGGCCCGCTTCCCGAGTCGTGCGTCGCCATGCTCGTCTCCGGCGGCCACTCAAGCCTGCTCAAGGTCACCGACATCACCGAGGGCGTCGACCCGATGGGGGCGACCATCGACGATGCCGCGGGCGAGGCCTTTGACAAGGTCGCCCGTCTGCTCGGCCTCGGCTTTCCCGGCGGCCCGGTGATCGACCGGACCGCGACGTCGGGCAGCTCGATCGCGATCGACTTCCCCCGCGGGCTCAGCAGCCGCCGCGATCTGGAGCGACACCGTTTCGACTTCTCCTTCTCCGGCCTCAAGACCGCGGTAGCCCGCTGGATCGAGGCCAAGGAGCGCAGTGGCGAACCCGTCCCGGTTGCCGATGTGGCCGCCAGCTTCCAGGAGGCCGTGGTCGACATCCTGGTCCGAAAGGCCCTCGACGCGGCCTCCTCAGAAGGCATCGAGGACATCATCATCGGCGGCGGGGTCGCGGCCAACAGCCGGCTCCGGGTGCTCGCCGAGGAGCGCGCCGCCAAGCTCGGCATCCGCGTCCGGGTCCCACGCCCGGGCCTGTGCACCGACAACGGCGCGATGGTGGCGGCTCTGGGGGCGGAGATGGTGGCCAGGGGACGTACGCCTTCGGCGCTGGATCTCCCGGCTGACTCCTCCCAGCCGATCACCACCGTCCTGGTCTGAGCCTCAGAACGGTCGCACCAACAGACACGTCCCCTCGCCCGCAACCCGGGTGAGCACGATCGTGGCCTCCTCGGAGCCGGACAGCGCGAGCCGCTTGCGGAGCTGCTCGGGGACGACCTGTACGCCGCGCTTCTTGATCGTGAGCTTCCCGATCCCGCGCTCGCGCAGCGCCGCCTTGAGGTGCTTCTCCCGGTAGGGGAGCTCCTCGAGCACCTGATACCCACGGGCGAACGGTGTCTCGAAGGAGGCGGAGGAGGCGACGTACGCGATGTGTTCGTCGACCAGATGACCCTGCACCCCGGCGGCGACGGCGGTGACCAGCCCGGCGCGGATCACGGCCCCGTCCGGCTCGTAGAGGAACTCGGCGACCGGGCCGACCTCGGCGCCGGGGTCGTCCTCGGAGGTGAGGGTCGCCAGGCCGCGCTCGCCGATCACGGTGGCCCGCCGGTGCGTGCTGGCGAGCGAGCCCGACCACAGTGCGGCCTCCTTGACCTCGCCGCGGTCGCTGACCCATTCGGCTTCGACCTTGTCGGGTACGAGGTCGTGCGGGATCCCGGGCGCGACCTTGACGCACGCATCGCGCGCGAAGAGCGTCTCGACCCACGACCACGGCGGCGTCCATCCCTCCGCGGAGAAGACCCGGCCCTTGGCGCCGCGGCGTGCCGGATCGGCGTACGCGACATCGAAGGGGGAATGGTCGACACCCGTCGCGTCGGCGACGGTGACAGCACCTGGCAGCCCGAGGGCGTCGAGGTTCGCCTGGGCGACGGCGACCCGCTCCGGATCGTTGTCGACCCCGGCGGCGGTGAGCCCGGCGCGCGAGGAGGCGATCAGGTCGCCGCCGATCCCGCAGCCCAGGTCGATGACGCTCGCCGCGTCGAAGGCACGCAGCCGCGCCGCCCGGTGATGGGCGACGGCGAGGCGGGTGGCCTGCTCGAGGCCGTCTGGGGTGAAGTACATCCTCGGCGCCAGGTCGCCGAACTTGGCGGCCGCCTTCCGGCGCAGGTCGACCTGCGTCATCGCCGCGGCTACGCGCTCGGCCGACTCGTCCTTGCGCAGCGCCGTCTGCACCGCCAAGGCTGGATCCTTGCCGTCCCCTCTGCCATCGATTGGCACCGACGCCGTCATCTCCGTAGCCCGCGCCAGCAGCCGCTGCCCGTCATCGGTGAGCAACCAGGAGAAGGCGTCGAGGTCCATGCGACCGATCCTCTCAGGCCAGTTTCCGGTCCGGGCAAACTCCATTACCCCACCGGGTGTTTGTGATCTAGGATCCGCCGGGTGCGTAGATCCCCCCGCATGACCTCTCTGACTCCTCTGGCCGCCTCGGCGGCCGCGGCTGTCATCACCCTGCTGTCACTGTTGCTCGCCGCGCCGGCCTCGGCCGACACCGCGACTCCCGTGGGCAAGTGCTCCTCCGGGGACCGCTCCTACTCGTCGGTGGGCGCCGCCTCCGTCACCGCCACGGCCCCCGAGGGCTACCGGATCGCGTCCTTCTGCGTGGTCGGCCGCGGCAACGCGGGCGCGGAGACGCACACCCTGTCCACGCCGCAGAGGAGCACGGTCGTCGCGCACAGCTCCGGCAAGCAGCTGGAGAGCTACTCGGTGACGTACGTGCAGATCCCGGTCGCGAGCGTGCCCGAAGCGGCCGAGGAGACGAAGAAGGAGAAGGAAGAGGCGAAGGCGGAACGTACGCCGACGGCTGAGGAGTCGGAGCCGGAACCGAGCCGCTCGGCCCCTGCCGAGAAGTCGGCCGCCCCGGGGGAGACCACGCTGCTGCCGTCCCAGCTGAGCGACGGGGAGAAGCTCCAGATCACCACCTTCGAGGAGAAGGACGACAGCGAGGATCGCTGGTCGTTCCTGGTGGTCGGCGGAATCATCGTCGTCGGTCTGCTCGCCGGCGCGATCGCGCTGATGGTGAGGATCCCTGGACAGCGATAGACCAGCCTTGCTGGCACTCATTGCAGCCGAGTGCTAACGTCTGCACTGGCACTCTCCCCCTGAGTGTGCCAGCGCTTGCGAGCCGGGTGCGACCCCCGCGACGGCGTACGTGGCAGATCGCAAGCACAGACGTAGCAACACCCACCGAAGTCTGACTCCGTAGAAAAGAAATGGGGAGGTCGACACAGTGTCGGTCAACATCAAGCCTCTTGAGGACCGGATCGTCGTCAAGGCCGTCGAGGCCGAGCAGACCACCGCCTCCGGTCTGGTCATCCCGGACACCGCCAAGGAGAAGCCCCAGGAGGGCGAGGTCCTGGCGCTCGGCCCGGGTCGCATCGACGACAAGGGCAACCGCGTTCCGCTCGACGTCGCCGTGGGCGACAAGGTCATCTACAGCAAGTACGGCGGCACCGAGGTGAAGTACGCCGGCGAGGAGTACCTCATCCTCTCGGCTCGCGACATCCTCGCGGTCATCGCCTGACGTCATCCGTCTCGCATCAACGCGGCCGGGCCGACGGGGTTTATAAGTCCTGGGGCCCCGGCCGCGTTCTGCGTACTAGGGAGTAAATACTAATGCCGAAGATCCTGGAGTTCGACGAGAACGCCCGCCGCGCCCTCGAGCGTGGCGTCGACGCACTCGCCAACGCCGTCAAGGTGACGCTGGGCCCCAAGGGCCGCTACGTCGTCCTCGACAAGAAGTGGGGCGCTCCGACCATCACCAACGACGGTGTCACCGTCGCGCGTGAGATCGAGCTGGACGACCCGTTCGAGAACCTTGGTGCTCAGCTCACCAAGGAGGTTGCGACCAAGACCAACGACATCGCTGGTGACGGTACGACCACTGCGACCGTCCTCGCCCAGGCGATGGTCCACGAGGGTCTGCGCGCGGTTGCCGCCGGCGCGAACCCGATGAGCCTCAAGCGCG
>NZ_JBEORH010000023.1:0-7868 GCF_040302165.1 Nocardioides sp. NPDC127503
GTCTTCTCGATCTGGTCCGGCGTCAAGGACGCCCTTCGGGCGCCGGCTTCGCCGGCCGCCTTCGGCGGTCCTGGACTCCGGACCAGATCGAGAAAGATTTGGCTGGCTATCGGGGCGGCGGCCGGGGTGTGGCGCGGAGAAATTGTCATGCGGCAGGCTGGAGTCGCGGGGTGGGAGGGTGGCCCTTCGGGCCACTTACCATCCACAGATGCGAGGTCGTTCGCTCCCCGCGAAATGGCAAGTTGACCAGGGGAAATAGGTGGTCAAGGAGGAGTCGGAGGCGTAGAATCGGACCCATCACAACACCTCTTTGAAGGGGAGGGAAACGATGAGTCTCGGCCGCGACATCGACCACTGGGGTACCAACCCCGGCGATGCGATCGACGCTGCCTTGAAGGCCATCGAGACCGCCCTCCAAGACCTCCTCACGACCGATCCTGCCTATTGGGGCACGGGCCAGAAGAAGGACCTGCTGGAGCGGTTGGAGAAGCTCCAAGCCCAACAAGCCGCGCTGAAACTGCGAGTGCTCGCGTCTGCCGGCGATATCGCCGAGGAGACCGGTGCCAAGGACGCCTCGGGGTGGATGCGCGCTGAGCTACTGGTCGACAAGGCCATCGCGCGGTCGCAGATCAAGCTCGCAACTGGTGTCGCGAAGTACGACCTCGTCGCCGCCGGTCTCGCTGAAGGTGTCGTATCTGAAGACAAGGCGAGGGTGATCACCAAGGCGCTCGACAAGATCGAGACCGACCCGGTCGCGAGTGTTGAGGATCTGGCTTTGGCTGAGAAGCTGCTGGTCGACTACGCCACCTGCCTGACCGCCAACGAGCTCCGGATCGTCGGCAAACGCATCCTGCGCGAGGTCGATCCGGTCCGGTTCGAGGACGCCGAAGCCAAGGCGCTGTTGGCTGAGGAGGAACGGGCTCAGCAGAAGACCGCGCTACGGGTCTGGGACAACCACGACGGCACCGTCGGCTTCGACGGAGTTCTCCCCACCTCGATCGGGATGAGGTTCAAGCGGCTGGTCGAGGCCTGGGCCCAGCCCCGCAAGCAGAAGCTGGTCGGCATGGGCGCGCCGCTTCCGCCGTGGGAGCGACTCATGGGACAGGGATTCTCACGTTTGCTGGAGACAGTCGACCCGGCCGCCCTGCCTCGCCACGGTGGTGACGCGACCACGGTCAACGTGGTCATCAGCCTCGAGGAGCTCCGCAAGGACCTCGGTATCGCGACCCTGGGCTATGACGAGACCAACGGGGCCATGATCTCAGCGGCCGAGGCGCGTCGGTTGGCCTGCAACGCCACCATCATCCCCTGGGTGCTTGGCGGAGACGGTCAGGTCCTCGACGCCGGTAGGGAGAGCCGGTTTTTCCAGCCGATCCAGCGCAAGGCGATGCGGTTGCAGCAGAAGTGCTGCCAGGCCGAGGGCTGCGACATGCCACCGGAATGGTGCGACGCCCACCACCTAGAACCCTGGACCGCAGGTGGGAAGACGAATCTGAAGGACGGGGCCCTGCTCTGCCCCCACCATCACCGCCTGGCACACAACCCTGCCTACACCCATGAGCGACTACCCGACGGCACCATCCGGTTCACCCGTCGGTCCTGACTGCGCCGTCGGATACCCGCCGGAAGTCGCCGGTGAGGCGCCCTAGTTTCGGGGCATGAGTACGCATGTCGACATCGATCCGGCCATTCTCTACTTCGGTACGCCGGTGGTATTGCTCTCCACTCTCAACGAGGACGGCACCACGAACCTGATGCCGATGTCGTCGGTCTTCTGGCTGGGACGTACGGCGGTCCTCGGGATCGGCGGGTCGTCGCAGACGGCGCGCAATGTGAGGGAGCGGCCTGAGATCGTGCTCAACCTTCCGAGCGTCGACCTCGTCACCCAGGTCGACCGGCTCGCGCTGACCACGGGCAACGCGGTGCTGTCGGCGGCGAAGGCCGAGCGCGGGTATGTGCACGTGTCCGACAAGTACGCGCATGCCGGACTGACGCCGTACGGGTCCGACACGGTGCTGCCGACATCGGTCGCGGAGTGCCCGGTGCACATCGAGGGGACGGTGGCGGCGCTCCACGAGCTCGGTGAGCCGAAGCTGCTCGCCGTGGAGGTCTCGGTGACTGCGGTGCGGGTCGCACCGGAGCTGCGCCTCGACGGCCACGCCCACCGGATCGATCCTGATCGCTGGCGGCCGCTGGTGATGAGCTTCCAGCAGTTCTACGGGCTGGGGGAGCGGGTCCACCCCTCGCGGCTGGCGAGCATCGACGAGGAGCTCTATCGGTGAGCGGCGGCACCGGATCGACACGTCCGGGCGCCGGATTGTGGTCCGGGTCGACATAGACCTGTGGTGGGCGTCACATCTACGGTCGGTCTGCCTGCCGGGAGGCGGCGGGCTGGTCTCGCTCAGGAGGATCGGTCATGGGTCTCGGGTCTCGAATCTCGTCCAGGTTTCGGCAGCAACGAATCGGTGCCGCGCTCGCGGGCCTCGGCCTGGTGCTGGCCGGCGGAGGGGCCGTCGCGGTCGCACCGACCGAGACCTCCACGGCCGCGGCGGGCACGTGGACGGCGAGGACGGCGGGCGGGATGACCACCCAGCTGTACGTCCCCAGCACCGCTCCGACGCTCGGCACCGGGCGTGCGCTCATGGTCAACCTGCACGGCTGCGTCCAGACCTCGGCCGCCCTGCGTGACGGCGGCAACTGGGCCGCGACCGCGGACGCGCGCGGGATGGTCGTGGCGATCCCGGCGGCGCCTAACGGCGGCGTACTCCTCGGTTGCTGGGACTACTACGACAGCAACCACTCCCGGACCTCGCCGGGGCGCCACGACGACAACCTCCTCCAGTTGGTCAGCGATCTGCTCGCCGACCCGGCCCTGGACATCGATCCCGACCAGGTCTATCTCTCCGGGCTCTCCTCGGGCGGCGGCGAGACGATGGTGATGGGCTGTCTCGCGCCCGACGTGTTCGCCGGGATCGGGATCAACGCGGGCCCTTCGGTCGGGACGACCTCGGGGCAGATCGGGTCCGTGGCGGTGACGCAGTCACAGGTCACCAACACCTGCCGGACCTTCGCCGGCTCCGCCTCTTCAGGGTTCGGCAGCCAGATCACATCGGTGATCTACGGCTCCAACGACAGCACCGTCGCGCCCGGCTACAACACTCTGAACGGGCAGGTCATGGCCGGGATCTACGGTGCCGGGTCGCAGTCGTCCTTCTCCCTGTCCGGCCTGGCCGGCAACAACACCGCCGGCTCCGGCACGCTGTGGTCGGACGGCAGCGGTCCGCGCGTGTCCCTGATCCAGAACACCGGGATGGGACACAACTGGCCGGCCGGCGGAGGCCCCGGAGGCTCGTACGTCACGACGAACTCGATCGACTACCCGGCGTACGTCACGGACTTCTTCTTCGACAACAACCGCCGGGTCGAGCGGGGCACCGAGCCGACCGACCCGCCGACCGAGGAGCCCACTGACCCGCCGACCGAACCGGGCCTCTACTGCGGCTCGGCCACCAACGCCCAGCACGAGGCCGCCGGGCGCGCCCACTCCTACGGCAGCAACCCCTACAACCCGTTCTACGCGAACGTCTCGGAGGACTACCTCGGACAGGGCGACACCACCGTGACGACCCTCCAGGAGTCGTCGGGCGGCCGCTTCGACGTCGTCACCGCCTGCTGAGCGGTCACGATTCACGGAGCCTGAGGCGGCCGAAGATGCGGTTGAGCCAGGGCGGCAGGTACCAGTTGGCGCTGCCGCCCAGCCGCATGGCTGCCGGGACGAGTACGCCGCGGATGATCGTGGCGTCGACGAGGATGGCCACGGCCGTACCGATGCCGATCATCTTCAGATACATGACCTCGCCTGAGGCGTAGACGGCGAAGGATGCCGCGAGGGTGACGGCGGCTGCCGTGATCAGTGGTGCGGAGCGTTGCAGGCCGAGAAGTACGGCTTGTCGATTGTCGCCGGTTCGGTCGTACTCCTCCCGGATGCGGGAGACCATGAACACCTCATAGTCCATCGACAGCCCGTAGACGACGCAGAACATGAGTATCGGGAAGGCCGGGTCGAGGGTGCCGATGGGCGTGAAGCCGAGGAGATCGGCGAAGAGCCCGTTCTGGAAGACGACGGTGAGCACCGCGAACATCACGGCGATGCTCACCATGTTCAGGAGCACTGCCTTCAGCGGGATCAGCAGGCTGCCGCTGAACAGGAACAGCAGCACGAAGGTGACCGCCAGGATCAGGACACCGACCAGTGGGAGCCGCTCCATCAGCGCGTCGCGGAAGTCGACCAGCTCCGCCGGGTCGCCGCCGACCACCTGCTCGGTGAACGGGCTGTCCAAGGAACGCACCCGGTCGACGAGCTCGGACGGGACACCGGCGTCGAGCGCGGCGCGTGACGGGACCACCTCGAGACGCTGCCCGTCGGCCTGGTCGAGGCGGTCGGGTGCTGCGGCGATGCGGGTGCCGTCGGCGAAGACCCCGGCGGGGGAGTTGACCTGCACGACCCCGTCCACGGCGGAGAGATCGATGGCGTACGCGACGATGTCCTGGGGTGCCGCCGCGGGCCCGGTGTTGACGACCTGAAGAGCGTCGTTGGGTTCGGCCGAGAAGCCGGTCCGCAGCTCGTCGTAGGTGTCGCGTACGGAATGACCTGGGGGTAGGACGCGGTCGTCGGGCACTCCGATCTGCACGCCCGCAGCGGGCGCGGCGAGCGCGATCAGACAGATCAGCGCGATCCCGCCCCAGGCGAGCGGACGGTCCATGACCCGTTGTCCCAGCCGGTACCAGCGCCCGGTCTCGATCGGCCTGGAGGCCGGGAGGATGCGACCGCGCCGGGCCATTCGTGCGCCGATGACGGCGAGCGCGGCGGGGAGAACGACGATGGCACCGACGCCCGCCGCGAGGACGGTGAGGACGCCGGCCCAAGCGAAGGAGCGCAGGAAGTCGTACGGCAGAAAGAACAGCATCGACATCGCCGCCGCGACCGTCAGGCCGCTGAAGATCACCGTACGTCCGGCGGTGTCCAGGGTCTCGGCCAGAGCCTCCGGAACCGATCGACCCGCGCCGAGGGCTTCCCGGAATCGGGAGATCACGAACAGGCTGTAGTCGACGCCCAGGCCGATGCCCATCACCAGGGTGATGTTCGCGGCGAACGAGGCTATCTCGGTCACGCCGGTCAGGGCGCGGAGTCCGGCCAGCGTGCCGACCACGGCGAAGACACCGACGGCGAGGGTCAGCAGCGCGAAGCTGAGCCGGCGGTAGATGATCAGCAGCAGTACGAGCATCAGCGGAAGGATGATCAGCTCGGCGCGCACGAAGTCGAGCGCTGCCTGCTCGCTGATCTGGGTCGAGGCGGCCTCTCCGCCGGCCACGCGTACGTCGATCGTCTCGCCGTCGATCGTGTAGGCGGGGATCAGGTCGGCGATCACCTCGCGCGCACTCGTGGCGTCGCCGGCGACGTGGGCGAGAACGACCGCGGAGCCGGCGTCGTCGCTGCGCATCGAAGGGTCCATTCCGGTCGACCAGTAGGACCAGACCTCCGCCACCCGCGGCTCCTCCGCGAGCTCGGCGGAGACGGCCATGGCCTCCCGCTCGACCGAGGGATCATCGACCGATCCGCCGGTCGCCTCGACGAGCAGGATGACGTTGGCCGTGCCGGTGCCGAAGCGCTCGGCGAGCTCGTCCTGCGCCGCCACCGACTCGGTGCCCGCCACCTCCCATCGAGACAGTACGAACGATGCCATCGCCCCGGAGGCGACGAACCCGAGAACGAGCAACGCGCTGATCGCGATGCCGAGGATCCATCCGGGACGACGGGCGACAAAGCGGCCCAGGCTCGCCAGCCAGGTCGAGCGGAGTGCCGGCGCGGTGGAGGTAGTGGGGGCGTAATCGCGGATCGGCTCGACCATGGTCGCGCTCTCCCTGCTAGTTTTGCGAGTAGATGCTCGCGATAAAGATACGAGCATCTACTCGCATATTCAAGGGAAGGGCGAGATGAGCGATCCTGTTGGCCCGGTCCGGACACGCCGCAAGAGGCAGGCGCGCGGGGAAGAGCGGATGCGTGAGATCGTGCGCGCCGCCGCGGTGGTCTTCGCCGAACGAGGACCGGAGGCGGCGACGACCAATGCGATCGCGGCCGAGGCTGGGATCTCGCCGGGCTCGCTCTATCAGTTCTTCAGCAGCAAGGCCGACATCGCCCGCGCGCTCAGCGAGCACTACGCCGAGGAGCTCTCAGGTGTGCGCCAGACGATCATGGACGTCGGCCAGGGGACGTCGATCGAGGCGTCGATCGACGCCGTGGTCGGTCCGCTGGTTGCGTTCAGTCTCGCTCATCCCGGGTTCAAGGCCCTCTTCGCACGATCTGACCTCCCGGCCGACATGCGCGATGCGGTCGCCCCTGTCCAGCTGGCCATGCACCAGACGGTCGCGACGTTGATCGCACGGTTCATGACCGACCGCGAGCCGGCAGACGTCGATCGCATCGCCACCGTCGCGATCCAGGTCGTTCGCGGCATGATGCCGCTGATCACCGAGGCTCCTGACCCGTCAACCCGCGACGCGCTCACTGCCGAGCTCCGCACCGCGTTGAAGGGCTATCTCACCCGCGCCTGAACCTGCGCCGCTCCGAGGCGGACTGTCCGGCGAGGCTGACGTAGGCTTCGTCTCCCGAACAGAACGAGGTGCAGCATGACAGCGAGCAAGTCAGCTCGTGAGCGGAAGGCCGCCTCGCAGGCCGGGCCCCTGGCCACGGTGAGGATCGACCTCGACGCGCAGGATCAGTTCGTCTACAAGATCACCTGCACGGAGTGCGTCGTCAGGGACAGGATCAAGTGGGCGACCTATCGCGCCGGTGAGGACAACGGCTTCATGGCGGCGATGGACCGATGGATCTTCCACCTGACCCAGAAGCACCCCGAGGCGGACGCGCCGTGCCTGAAGTTCCTGCCCGAGGCGCAGCAGCGGCTCGAGGAGCGGCGGCAGGGGCGACCCGTCGACTGACGGCGTCAGCCCTGCATGGCGGCGGCCTTGATCTCCTCGAACTGCTCGCCCATCCGGGCGGCGAGGGCCTCGGCGGCACGCAGCGGACGCACCATCACCTTGAAGTCGACGATCCGGCCCTCCTCGTCGTAGGTGAGGAAGTCGCAGCCGTTGAGGTCGAGGCCGTCGACCTTGGCGGTGAACTCGTAGGCGTGGTGGACGCCGTCGTGGATCTCGCGTACGTAGGTGAAGTCCTCGAACACCTTCACCACGGCGCGCAGGATCGCGGCGGTGATCGGCCTGCCGGGGTAGGGCTTGAACGCGACCGGGCTGGTGAACACGACGTCGTCGGCGAGCATCGCCTCCACGGCGTCCATGTCCTTGGCCTCGATCGCCTCACGGAAGGTGGTCATCTGGGCTCCTCTGGGTCGGCTGCTGGGAGAGAGCCTAGAGGGACGAGTGGTGCGGCGTGCTCCGCTCAAGCCGGCGGCCGCCATTGAGGGCGTAGCCGATGGCGATCCCGACCGCTGCGGGGGCGAGGACCAGCCCGGCGAGGAACGGGGTCAGGTTCCACAGGTCGCTCCACAGCACGCCGAAGTCCCGACCCTCCTCGATCCAGATCCGGAACGGGCCGCTGAGGCCGACCACGCCGGCGATCAGCGCCCAGCGTACGAAGACGGGCGGGAGGGTCTTCGCGTGGTGGCCGTCCCACAGCCCCCAGACCCCCGACACGGTGAGCAGCAGTGCGAAGTAGATCAGGCCGGCGCCGATGTTGGCGTCCTCGGTCGGGAAGAGGTTGGTCATCACGATCGAGAACAGGAGGCTGCCGCCGAGGATCACGGCGAGGCGTACGAGGAGCTTCATGTCTCCAGCCTCGCTGATCGTGCTGC
>NZ_JBEORH010000024.1:0-1978 GCF_040302165.1 Nocardioides sp. NPDC127503
TCACACCTGTTCCCATGCCGAACACAGAAGTTAAGCTCCTTAGCGCCGATGGTAGTCGGACTGACGTTCCGCTAGAGTAGGACGTTGCCAGGCAATCTACTTTTGACCTGTTGGTCATTTTTTTGTGGATTAATAGAATATATTAATAAATTAACTTGAATTTTTTGTTGACTTAACTATGCTTAAGATGTATAATTAATTCTTGTTGATTAGAAATGAACATTGAAAACTGAATGACAATATGTCAACGTTAATTCCAATAAACAGTAACGAAACGTTACAAACTATTTAGTATTTATGAGCTAATCAAACATCATAATTTTTATGGAGAGTTTGATCCTGGCTCAGGATGAACGCTGGCGGCGTGCCTAATACATGCAAGTCGAGCGAACAGACGAGGAGCTTGCTCCTCTGACGTTAGCGGCGGACGGGTGAGTAACACGTGGATAACCTACCTATAAGACTGGGATAACTTCGGGAAACCGGAGCTAATACCGGATAATATATTGAACCGCATGGTTCAATAGTGAAAGACGGTTTTGCTGTCACTTATAGATGGATCCGCGCCGCATTAGCTAGTTGGTAAGGTAACGGCTTACCAAGGCAACGATGCGTAGCCGACCTGAGAGGGTGATCGGCCACACTGGAACTGAGACACGGTCCAGACTCCTACGGGAGGCAGCAGTAGGGAATCTTCCGCAATGGGCGAAAGCCTGACGGAGCAACGCCGCGTGAGTGATGAAGGTCTTCGGATCGTAAAACTCTGTTATTAGGGAAGAACAAATGTGTAAGTAACTATGCACGTCTTGACGGTACCTAATCAGAAAGCCACGGCTAACTACGTGCCAGCAGCCGCGGTAATACGTAGGTGGCAAGCGTTATCCGGAATTATTGGGCGTAAAGCGCGCGTAGGCGGTTTTTTAAGTCTGATGTGAAAGCCCACGGCTCAACCGTGGAGGGTCATTGGAAACTGGAAAACTTGAGTGCAGAAGAGGAAAGTGGAATTCCATGTGTAGCGGTGAAATGCGCAGAGATATGGAGGAACACCAGTGGCGAAGGCGACTTTCTGGTCTGTAACTGACGCTGATGTGCGAAAGCGTGGGGATCAAACAGGATTAGATACCCTGGTAGTCCACGCCGTAAACGATGAGTGCTAAGTGTTAGGGGGTTTCCGCCCCTTAGTGCTGCAGCTAACGCATTAAGCACTCCGCCTGGGGAGTACGACCGCAAGGTTGAAACTCAAAGGAATTGACGGGGACCCGCACAAGCGGTGGAGCATGTGGTTTAATTCGAAGCAACGCGAAGAACCTTACCAAATCTTGACATCCTCTGACCCCTCTAGAGATAGAGTTTTCCCCTTCGGGGGACAGAGTGACAGGTGGTGCATGGTTGTCGTCAGCTCGTGTCGTGAGATGTTGGGTTAAGTCCCGCAACGAGCGCAACCCTTAAGCTTAGTTGCCATCATTAAGTTGGGCACTCTAAGTTGACTGCCGGTGACAAACCGGAGGAAGGTGGGGATGACGTCAAATCATCATGCCCCTTATGATTTGGGCTACACACGTGCTACAATGGACAATACAAAGGGTAGCGAAACCGCGAGGTCAAGCAAATCCCATAAAGTTGTTCTCAGTTCGGATTGTAGTCTGCAACTCGACTATATGAAGCTGGAATCGCTAGTAATCGTAGATCAGCATGCTACGGTGAATACGTTCCCGGGTCTTGTACACACCGCCCGTCACACCACGAGAGTTTGTAACACCCGAAGCCGGTGGAGTAACCATTTGGAGCTAGCCGTCGAAGGTGGGACAAATGATTGGGGTGAAGTCGTAACAAGGTAGCCGTATCGGAAGGTGCGGCTGGATCACCTCCTTTCTAAGGATATATTCGGAACATCTTCTACGAAGATGAGGGAATAACGTGACATATTGTATTCAGTTTTGAATGTTTATTAACATTCTTTGTACATTGAAAACTAGAT
>NZ_JBEORH010000024.1:2075-4918 GCF_040302165.1 Nocardioides sp. NPDC127503
AAGCCCAAACCAACAAGCTTGCTTGTTGGGGTTGTAGGACACTCTATACGGAGTTACAAAAGAACATGTTAGACGAATCATCTGGAAAGATGAATCAAAGAAGGTAATAATCCTGTAGTCGAAAACATATTCTCTCTTGAGTGGATCCTGAGTACGACGGAGCACGTGAAATTCCGTCGGAATCTGGGAGGACCATCTCCTAAGGCTAAATACTCTCTAGTGACCGATAGTGAACCAGTACCGTGAGGGAAAGGTGAAAAGTACCCCGGAAGGGGAGTGAAAGAGAACTTGAAACCGTGTGCTTACAAGTAGTCAGAGCCCGTTAATGGGTGATGGCGTGCCTTTTGTAGAATGAACCGGCGAGTTACGATCTGATGCAAGGTTAAGCAGCAAATGTGGAGCCGCAGCGAAAGCGAGTCTGAATAGGGCGTTGAGTATTTGGTCGTAGACCCGAAACCAGGTGATCTACCCTTGGTCAGGTTGAAGTTCAGGTAACACTGAATGGAGGACCGAACCGACTTACGTTGAAAAGTGAGCGGATGAACTGAGGGTAGCGGAGAAATTCCAATCGAACTTGGAGATAGCTGGTTCTCTCCGAAATAGCTTTAGGGCTAGCCTCAAGTGATGATTATTGGAGGTAGAGCACTGTTTGGACGAGGGGCCCCTCTCGGGTTACCGAATTCAGACAAACTCCGAATGCCAATTAATTTAACTTGGGAGTCAGAACATGGGTGATAAGGTCCGTGTTCGAAAGGGAAACAGCCCAGACCACCAGCTAAGGTCCCAAAATATATGTTAAGTGGAAAAGGATGTGGCGTTGCCCAGACAACTAGGATGTTGGCTTAGAAGCAGCCATCATTTAAAGAGTGCGTAATAGCTCACTAGTCGAGTGACACTGCGCCGAAAATGTACCGGGGCTAAACATATTACCGAAGCTGTGGATTGTCCTTTGGACAATGGTAGGAGAGCGTTCTAAGGGCGTCGAAGCATGATCGCAAGGACATGTGGAGCGCTTAGAAGTGAGAATGCCGGTGTGAGTAGCGAAAGACGGGTGAGAATCCCGTCCACCGATTGACTAAGGTTTCCAGAGGAAGGCTCGTCCGCTCTGGGTTAGTCGGGTCCTAAGCTGAGGCCGACAGGCGTAGGCGATGGATAACAGGTTGATATTCCTGTACCACCTAGTATCGTTTTAATCGATGGGGGGACGCAGTAGGATAGGCGAAGCGTGCTGTTGGAGTGCACGTCCAAGCAGTAAGGCTGAGTGTTAGGCAAATCCGGCACTCATAAGGCTGAGCTGTGATGGGGAGAGGAAATTGTTTCCTCGAGTCGTTGATTTCACACTGCCGAGAAAAGCCTCTAGATAGATAACAGGTGCCCGTACCGCAAACCGACACAGGTAGTCAAGATGAGAATTCTAAGGTGAGCGAGCGAACTCTCGTTAAGGAACTCGGCAAAATGACCCCGTAACTTCGGGAGAAGGGGTGCTCTTTAGGGTTCACGCCCAGAAGAGCCGCAGTGAATAGGCCCAAGCGACTGTTTATCAAAAACACAGGTCTCTGCTAAACCGTAAGGTGATGTATAGGGGCTGACGCCTGCCCGGTGCTGGAAGGTTAAGAGGAGTGGTTAGCTTCTGCGAAGCTACGAATCGAAGCCCCAGTAAACGGCGGCCGTAACTATAACGGTCCTAAGGTAGCGAAATTCCTTGTCGGGTAAGTTCCGACCCGCACGAAAGGCGTAACGATTTGGGCACTGTCTCAACGAGAGACTCGGTGAAATCATAGTACCTGTGAAGATGCAGGTTACCCGCGACAGGACGGAAAGACCCCGTGGAGCTTTACTGTAGCCTGATATTGAAATTCGGCACAGCTTGTACAGGATAGGTAGGAGCCTTTGAAACGTGAGCGCTAGCTTACGTGGAGGCGTTGGTGGGATACTACCCTAGCTGTGTTGGCTTTCTAACCCGCACCACTTATCGTGGTGGGAGACAGTGTCAGGCGGGCAGTTTGACTGGGGCGGTCGCCTCCTAAAAGGTAACGGAGGCGCTCAAAGGTTCCCTCAGAATGGTTGGAAATCATTCATAGAGTGTAAAGGCATAAGGGAGCTTGACTGCGAGACCTACAAGTCGAGCAGGGTCGAAAGACGGACTTAGTGATCCGGTGGTTCCGCATGGAAGGGCCATCGCTCAACGGATAAAAGCTACCCCGGGGATAACAGGCTTATCTCCCCCAAGAGTTCACATCGACGGGGAGGTTTGGCACCTCGATGTCGGCTCATCGCATCCTGGGGCTGTAGTCGGTCCCAAGGGTTGGGCTGTTCGCCCATTAAAGCGGTACGCGAGCTGGGTTCAGAACGTCGTGAGACAGTTCGGTCCCTATCCGTCGTGGGCGTAGGAAATTTGAGAGGAGCTGTCCTTAGTACGAGAGGACCGGGATGGACATACCTCTGGTGTACCAGTTGTCGTGCCAACGGCATAGCTGGGTAGCTATGTATGGACGGGATAAGTGCTGAAAGCATCTAAGCATGAAGCCCCCCTCAAGATGAGATTTCCCAACTTCGGTTATAAGATCCCTCGAAGATGACGAGGTTAATAGGTTCGAGGTGGAAGCGTGGTGACACGTGGAGCTGACGAATACTAATCGATCGAAGACTTAATCAATTTTTAAAAAACGTTTTGCGACGCAAAATCTTACTTACTATCTAGTTTTGAATGTATAATCATTCATTTGTCTGGTGACAATGGCAAGGAGGTCACACCTGTTCCCATGCCGAACACAGAAGTTAAGCTCCTTAGCGCCGATGGTAGTCGGACTGACGTTCCGCTAGAGTAGGACGTTGCCAGGCAA
>NZ_JBEORH010000025.1:0-2302 GCF_040302165.1 Nocardioides sp. NPDC127503
AGTTGGCTGACCTATCAGTGCCCTTTTAGGACTGGCCAGTAAGAAAGGCTTATAGCCGTAGAACAAACCACCCTTTCATACGGGTGGTTTTGATTTTAGATAATATATCACACAATATTAGTATTTCATCGTATATAAAATTTTTGCCAAAAATGGATATGGATAGTCAGAATACTTTAACCATAAGTATTCATTAATTTATACTGAAGATAGAAATAGAGAAGGTAGTCATATCGTTAATATAACCACACGATAAGCTAAGTTAGAATTTATCGGAGGTATAATAAATGGATACATATTATCTAAAAAGTTTAATTTTTGATCTAACATTTCTTGAATACGAGATGCTATGTGTGGCGTTGCCAAAATATAATAAGCATAAACTTATTAAAAAGGCTTTTAAAAAAACTAATTCCTTACGAAAAATACAATTACTTTCTAGAAAGTACGAAGTTAATTCTTATTATGAACAACATAAATTTATATTGTATTACTTATATTATAAAAAGAGTAGTCACATCCCCCCCGTTTTTAAATATGTACAAAGACAGAAGTTTTTAGAAAAATACCATACTTTAGAAATGATTATAAAAGATTATTCAAAAAAAGAAATTAAAACTATTTTCAATGATATATCTAAAGACCAATTCGAAAAAAATCTAGCGTATATCACTAATTAATGGTCTTAGAATTTTGATTAAATTATAGGGTAGTATTATTAGATATTACTTATCTATAAAAACTAACTAAAATGCAGAATTCCATTAAATTTTTTATGATAAAGGAGAACTTATGAAACAAAGACGTATTGTAAGTTTAGATATTATTAGAGGTTTAGCGATATATCTTATCGTATTTATGAATAGTTTAGAAGTAATTCCTAGAGTAGCTGGTGAGAATATTATAGAGACACATACAGATGCTATCATTTATAATCTTGAAGAAATTTTTATAGAAAATAAGTTCATAGGTTTATTTTCACTACTATTTGGCATTAGTATGGGGATATTTATGGATAATGCACGTAGAAAAAACTTATCACCCTTAAAGTTAATGTTTAGGAGACTGTTGTTCCTTTTAATTGTGGGTATTATGACTTTTATGTTTCTAACCCCCTTTCTTCCTTACGCTATCATAGGATTAATTATTATGTTCGTTGAAAACTTAAAAAAACCTAAATTAACACTAATATTCTTAATAGTTGTTATTTTATCTTTTATTGCTATCAGTATTTATCAGAATAATTTCTTTCATCTTAATATTGCAATCACTTTGGATATGCTCTTAGGATTATTTTTATGGCAAAGTGGAACAATATCTAATTTTAAGGAATATAAGCGTCAATATTTAGTCTCATTAATTATAGGACTTATTATTATCACTTTAGTAGATTTAAATTGGATGTATTTTGATTTTGATAAAAATTTAATATTATATTTAATAACCCCTTTACAAACTTTTATTTACTTTATTTTACTGATGTTTATTACTCAAAGTCAGAGGGTTCGACAATGGTTAAAGCCAGCTGAAAAAGTTGGCAAAACCGCATTTACCAACTTTATATTACAAATTCTATTATTAAATTTAATTATTAGAATATTCTTCAATTCTAGTTGTCCTACACCAAGTCGATCGATTTTAATATCAGTGATAACGATATTGATAATGTCTGTATTAACAAAAGTATGGTTAAAATACTTTAAGCAAGGACCATTAGAAAAAATATGGCGCATGTGGACTTATAAAAATATTCAAAACAAATAATTTAGAAGAACATACTACTGATTATATAAATATGACAATGAGTAAAAGGAAGGATTGTATAATGAAAATAATACTTCTCATAGCGATAGTTTTCAAAAAGATAAATCTAAGAAAAGAATAGCTAGTCAAGAAGAGAAGTTTAATTCTACGTCAAACTGTAATTCATCTAAAAATGAAAAATAATATTAAAACATCTAAGATAAAATGTTAATGCCCTATAACGACTAGAAATATACTATTCTTTTATGTTAGTTTCTCTTAAAACATTCTTAATCTTAATAATATTGCTTTCTTTGCACAACAGAAGTTTTTTACCTCATAATTTTAAATGCAGTTATACAAATTACAAATTGCGACTTTATTTTTTTAGATAAGAACATAATAACTTAAAAAGCTACACCAATTGTGGTGTAGCACAAATCTTAAAATTTGTCAGTAAGTTTCGGAGAACCTATGTGAAAAATATAATAAGAGGTGAACAACTCTTACAAACTAATTGTTAATCTGTATACAAGAATTGTCTAGTGATTTGTACTGT
>NZ_JBEORH010000026.1:0-2262 GCF_040302165.1 Nocardioides sp. NPDC127503
ATTTTCCATACCAAAAAGTTGTTGGAGAATGAATAGATTCTGCTTTTCGAATCACAATATTTCTTTTATATTGATGATTGAAAAGTATCTTGTTTATTTTATTTTTTTCTTTTTCATTTAGATAAAGTGACTGTTTCTTTAAATACTTAAGATATAATAAAGAATTTAAAAAATTTAAAACTTAAAATAATAACTAAAACTATCCAAATAACTGTGCAGATATTATCTATTGAATCCCAATTAAACTTATGGATGTCTGTTGTAAACTCATGAACAGGTTTAGTGGTATTTATGTTAGGATTCAAATTGTGTGAATTACTTTCAACTGTGGGCTCTTGATTATTCAAATTATTAAATTTAAAAAGAGAGAATTTAATAGGAATGAAAGGAATTAATCCTGCAAGAAGAGTTAGATACCAAACTTTATAATTTAACATATAATTAAAATAGCGTTTTAATATGTACCTAAAAAATACTAACAATAGAAATATAAAACAAAAGCTTACTATGCTCATTATTAATAACTTAGCCATTTCAACACCTTCTTTCAAATATTTATAATAAACTATTGACGCCAATATTACAATTGTAATATTATTGATTCATAGAAATTACAAATGTAATATTGGAGGGTATATTTTGAAAAAGTTAATACTTTTAATTGCAATTGCTTTAGTTTTAAGTGCATGTAATTCAACCAGTTCACATACTAAAGAGTTAAATAATTTAGAAAAAAAATATAATGCTAATATTGGTGTCTATGCATTAGATACTAAAAGTGGTAAGGAAGTAAAATTTAATGCCGATAAGAGATTTGCCTATGCTTCAACTTCAAAAGCGATAAATAGTGCTATTTTGTTAGAACAAGTACCTTATAATAAGTTAAATAAAAAAGTACATATTAACAAAGATGATATAGTTGCTTATTCTCCTATTTTAGAAAAATATGTAGGAAAAGATATCACTTTAAAAGAACTTATTGAGGCTTCAATGAAGTACAGTGATAATACAGCAAACAATAAAATTATAAACGAAATCGGTGGAATCAAAAAAATTAAAAAACGTTTAAAAAAATTGGGAGATAAAGTAACAAATCCAGTTAGATATGAAATAGAATTAAATTACTATTCACCAAAGAGCAAAAAAGATACTTCAACGTCTGCTGCTTTCGGCAAGACTTTAAATAAACTTATCGCAAATGGAAAATTAAGCAAAAAAAATAAAAATTTCTTACTTGATTTAATGTTAAATAATAAAAACGGAGACACTTTAATTAAAGATGGTGTTCCAAAAGACTATAAAGTTGCTGATAAAAGTGGTCAAGCAATAACATATGCTTCTAGAAATGATGTAGCTTTTATTTATCCTAAGAACCAATCTGAACCTATTATTTTAGTCATTTTTACGAATAAAGACAATAAAAGTGATAAACCTAATGATAAATTGATAAGTGAAACCGCCAAGAATGTAATAAGCAAATTTTAATAGTCTAAATGTACTACAAAAACTGATATAATTCTATCTTTCATAAAACTTCATAATATCGAAGAACATATATATTATTTATTATTATATATGTTCTATTTTTTTATGTTCACATTTTTAAAAGAGAAAATACTATTAACATACCAAACATCATAATTCCAGTTACTGTAATTATAAATGCTCGATAATCTTACTCAACTTTTCCATATAGAAAATAACTTATTTTAAATTAATTAATCACATTAAAAAATTATATAATCCTTGCCGAATAAGAACATACGTTCTATAATGATGATGAGGTGGTTAACATGATTCCAAATCCTAATGCGCCAGATGAATATAAATATGAAACTGATTATAGAAAAATACCAAGAAAATATTTAAACCCTAAAATCCCTCAAGGGCGTGGAAAAATCAAATGGCAACCTTTTGCGACTCTCCCAAAACAGTTTGAAATTTTAGAGCAAATCATAATGTATCAAGATAAAGTTGAAAAACCATTGCTAACATATGATTCATTAGATAATTTAGATCAGATTTTCCAAGTAAAAATTAGAAATGATGAGTTATGTACAATCACATATTGGGTAGACGGTAACATTTCAAAATATACGGGAAAAATTTTAAAAAAGGATGAAATTAGTAATACATTTTCCTTTTCTGATACTAACAATAATATATATAATTTAAATAATGCTAACGTTTGTAGTATCACTTAACACTATTTAAACTTTTTAAAAAGTTTAAATAGTGTTCTTATAATTACCTTTTTCGAAA
>NZ_JBEORH010000027.1:0-1906 GCF_040302165.1 Nocardioides sp. NPDC127503
GTGTTTCAGAAGATGATCTCGCCGGACTTGCGGCGGGAGCGGAGGAGGGCGATTGCCTCCCCTAAAAACAGAGATACTTTGCATTTAATTATCTTTAATATTTTTTCTATTGCTATGAGTTATAATCCACTAATACAAATTGTAAAAAGAAAGATGATTCATGACAATGAAGTAGAAGCCGATAAATTTGTCCTTAATAATATTAACAAAAATGAATTTAAGTCTTATGCGGAAGCTATTATGGATTCCGTACTAAAAACCCCATTTTTCAACAAAAATATATTAAGCCATTCATTTAATGGTAAAAAATCATTACTCAAAAGAAGATTAATTAATATAAAAGAAGCCAATTTGAAAAAGCAGTCAAAATTAATTCTAATTTTTATTTGTATTTTTACTTTTTTTATCATGATAATTCAAAGCCAGTTTTTAATGGGGCAATCCTTAACTGATTATAATTATAAAAAGCCCTTGCAAAGCGATTACCAAATTTTAGATGAAAGTAAAAATTTTGGTTCAAATAGTGGATCTTTCGTTATGTACAGCATGAAGAAAGACAAATACTATATTTATAATGAAAAAGAAAGTAGAAAAAGATATTCTCCTGATTCAACTTACAAAATTTATTTAGCACTGTTTGGACTTGACCGTCATATTATAAGTGATAAAAATTCACGTATGTCATGGAATCATAATCATTATCCTTTCGATTCTTGGAATAAGGATCAAGATTTAAATACGGCAATACAAAACTCAGTTAATTGGTACTTCGAACGTATTAGTAATCAATTATCAAAGAACTATACTTCTGATCAACTCAAGCAATTAAATTATGGTAATAAAAATTTGGGAAGTTATAAAGCCTATTGGTTGGAAGATAGTTTGAAAATATCTAATCTTGAACAAGTAATAGTTTTAAAAAATATGATGGAACAAAATAACCATTTTAGTAAAAATGAAAAGAAACAATTATCTTCTTCGTTATTGATTAGAAAAAATGAAAATTATGAATTGTATGGGAAAACAGGTACAGGTATAGTAAACGGGAAATATAATAATGGGTGGTTTGTAGGTTACGTAATTACAAATCATGATAAGTATTATTTTTCTACACATTTATCAGATGAAAAAGCCTCTGGTGAAAATGCTAAATTAATAAATGAAAAAATATTAAAAGAAATGGGTGTTTTAAATGGCCAATAAGCAAGTTGAAATATCTATGGCTGAATGGGATGTTATGAATATAATATGGAATAAAAAATCAGTATCAGCTAATGAAATTGTAGTTGAGATTCAAAAAAATAAAGAAGTTAGCGATAAGACGATTAGAACATTAATTACAAGACTATATAAAAAAGAGATTATAAAACGATATAAATATAATAATATTTATTTTTACTCATCAATTATTAAAGAAGATGATATTAAAATGAAAACTGCTAAAACCTTTCTTAATAAATTGTATGGAGGGGATATGAAAAGTTTAGTGCTTAATTTTGCGAAAAATGAAGAATTAAATAACAAAGAAATTGAAGAATTGCGAGACATTTTAAATGATATTAGTAAAAAATAAATAGATATAGGGTTCAAACATAATACATATATAAATTATGTTTGAACCCTATTAAATTAGATTTTTTATGAGATTAGTACATATATCAAATGGTGCCCATTTAACCATACCACGACCGGTAGGAATATTTTTATCTAGCATGTCTCGTGGTATATTACGGTAATCCATTTCATTAAATATATCTTTCATTATTCAATCACCTCAATCCTTATAGTTTCATTATACGAACATTTGTTCTGTTTTTCAATATAAAGTTTTTGGCAATATAATTGTTCGTGATGTTTTAGTATGATCGAAGAAATTTCTAATTTGATTTCGTTATCACGAGCTGAC
>NZ_JBEORH010000028.1:0-1669 GCF_040302165.1 Nocardioides sp. NPDC127503
TAATTAAGGAATGCTTTTTATTTCCACCAATTTTTTTTGGTAAGAGAACGTAACGCAAATATAAAAATAAATATAAAAACTAGTAAAGATCCCAAAAAAATTGCTCCTAAATAAACCTTATCTTCCGTAAATTTAGATAACCATAAGAATAGGATATAAGAAACTCCATAACTTAATAAAGCTATATTGTTTAAATCAAGCAAACGCTTTTCTTCATAACCTTCCCAACGGTGTGTAATTAATAAAGTGAATAGTATGTATACCGTTATTGGTAACATTACATTGGAAAAATCACTCCCAAAAAAAGCCCCAGTAAGAATTGCAGAGATGATATATAGGGCTGAAGCAAAAACAGTTAAAAATTTTCCTGATGGTGAAAGTTTTTTCATAATATCATCTCCTCCTTAAGTTTAAATATAACATTTATTACAGCTATTTCTTAAGAACCTTTTTAGAAGTTGCATCATGGGAGTAATTAAAAAAGGAAAATGTATAAGATATACATTTCAACTACCTATAATCGTAATTTATGTTAATTAAGTAAGAAAAGCTTAAACGTTTTTAAACAACGTTTAAGCTTTTCTTATATGTTTATATAGAATTGTTACTTTTTAATAATCTCTTTTAGAAATAGTGAAGAAGTCAATGATAGCTAGTAATATTACTGAAGCTATTGAGATAAATGTTTGCCATCCATTTAATTTGAGAGATCCAAGCCAAACATTATCAATTAAAAAGTTAAAAGGTATATATTTTAAGGCTTTTTTAACTTCATCACCATATTCTGGAATTAATGGAACTAAATTGGTTGCTATAGGTATGATTAATATAAGAAAAACACCAATTGAAAACACTAAAGAAGAACTTTTTACTAATAAAGTAATTAGAAATAAAAATAGACCATAGAACAAAAATAATAGGATGTATATTCCTAAAGTTTTTCCAACCACTTCATTTTTTATAGGTTGACCATCGCCAATATTCTGCATTATTAAAACGAATACATATAATGTTAGAAATACTATGACACTAGCAATTAAGATGGATACCAGTTGAGATATAAAGTATTTCGCTCTATTTTTAAAACTATTCAAATACAATTGTGATGTACCCTGAGAAAAGTCTCTGACTAAAAAGCTAGTAATAATCATCACTCCCCAAAATGCAAATAGCCATGTTGAAAGAGTTAAAATAGTTTCTCCAGAAACTTTATGATTATTATGAACCTGAGTCATTGTATAAAATATGGGGATTATTAAAACAAATAGTAACCCAATATAATTGAAAGGATTTTTTAGCAATCTTGATATATTAAATTTTGTTAAATGATATATACTCATTGTTTATTCTCCTTTATTAATATTAAAGTAAGTATCCCTAAGTGTACTTATTTTATCTTCAATTTTAGTCGGAAATATATTAATATTAGCTAAATCTTTTAGTAAATTTTGATAATTATCGAGCTTTGGAATTATCAAGATGTTTCCATTTTTCTTGATCGAACCATGTGACTTTGAATTTAAATGATTTTTTGCTTTTTCCACATCAATTTCATTAAACGTGATAGATGTATACTCTTGTGATGATGTATTTTTCATATCAATATCTTCAACAAACTTTCCATCGCGTAAAAATACTGCTCTATCACATATGAGTTCTATATCTTCTA
>NZ_JBEORH010000029.1:0-1206 GCF_040302165.1 Nocardioides sp. NPDC127503
GTTACAATTATTTACTCAAGTATTTGAATGACTTAGACCACCCACAACTCATAATTGAATCTACAGGTATCTATTCAAGAGGTATGGTACGATTTTGTTGTGTAAATCAAATTAACTATATTCAAATGAATCCGTTAGAAGCCAAATTTAAAACGAGCGCACTAAGATCATGGAAAACTGATCAGGCAGATGCTCATAAGCTTGCTTGTTTAGGACCGACGCTTAAACAAACAGGCAGCTTACCTATACATGATTTAATATTCTTTGAATTAAGAGAACGCTTCCGTTTTCATATAGAAATCGAGAATGAACAAAATCGACTTAAATTTCAGATCCTTGAATTACTCCATCAAACATTCCCTGGTTTAGAAAGATTGTTTAGTAGTCGATATTCAATCATTGCACTCAACATCGCAGAAATCTTTACTCATCCAGACATGGTTCTTGATATCGACAAGGATGTACTTTTTACACATATTTTCAATTCTACAGATAAGGGAATGTCAATGGATAAAGCTACAAAATATGCACTACAATTAAGAGTGATTGCTCAAGAAAGCTATCCTAATGTCGATAGACATTCCTTTCTAGTCGAAAAATTACGCTTACTTATTCAACAATTAAAACAAACTATTCATCATCTCAAACAATTAGATGATGCCAAGATTCAATTATCACAACAACACGATTATTTTGAAAATATTCATTCTATAACAGGTATTGGTAAGCTAAGCACAGCTATGATTATTGGGGAGATTGGTGATATTAAGCGATTTAAATCAAATAAACAACTCAATGCTTTTGTTGGCATTGATATCAAACGATATCAATCAGGTCATACACACTGTAGAGATACCATCAACAAGCGTGGTAATAAAAAAGCGAGAAAACTTTTATTTTGGGTGATTATGAATATAATAAGAGGGCAGCATCATTATGACAATCATGTCGTCGATTATTACTACAAACTAAGAAAGCAGCCTAATGAGAAACCTCATAAGACTGCCATCATTGCTTGTATAAATCGATTATTAAAAACAATTCATTATCTTGTAATGAATCATAAATTGTACGATTATCAAATGTCACCACATTAGCCAAACGTACAATCAAATATAGTTTAACACCTTATTCAAAAAAATTAAAATGAACGGTTTAGTTAAGTAATGCTTATTTTAATTATAAGTACTTGACTAATCGTAGGAA